>CAILLA010000089.1 GCA_903834925.1 uncultured Schlesneria sp. | reverse complement strand
CTCATGAAGGGGATCTCAGGCGTGCCGATCGCCCCTTTCAATGGTGCGCCACACGCGCTGGAGCTTTCGACCTGGCTCACTGCGCAACTGCCGGATGCGGACAAGCGAAGCCAGATCAACATTTCGATTTCTGCGGACCAGGTCGCGGCCAACTTTGTGGGAGGCTTCACCTCACTCCCCTCGCTGGAACTGGCGACGATGCCGCAGACGCACAAGGAGAATCAGGAGGGGCTGAACGAGGGATATTATACGCACTGCAGCTTCAGTTCACCGACGCAGCCTGTCCCCGCAGAGACGAATCCCCGTAGCGTGCTCAACCGGCTTTTCGGAAAAACCGACCGAAGCGGACAACTCGCAAAAGCCGACCCGCTCGATCGTCAGATGCTTGACCTGGTGCTCGGTGGCGCTAAGGACCTGCGCCGAAAACTCCCACGGGATGACCAGCACAAACTGGATGAATACCTCGACAGCGTCCGTTCCGTCGAGCGTCGCATTGCCTCCATTGAATATCGCCAGAAAGAAGCCGCGCGGGAGAAGGCCGGAATCGCTTCCAGCAAACGCAAAGCTTCCGATTCCCCGCCCATCGAAATCAAGATTCCCGAGGGCGACAAACGCAGCGAATACATGCAGGTGATGTGCGACCTCACCGTGCTCGCCTTCCAGACCGACACAACTCGCGTCAGCACCTACATCGGTTCCACGCCGAACGGTGTTTCCTATCCCGAACTCGGGTTCAATGACGAGCATCACTCCCAGACCCATCACGAAAACAGGCCTGAGCAGGTCGCGAAAGTCGCCGCGATCACCGCGTTCAACATCGTCCAGTTCGCCCACATGGTGAAGAAGATGGCCAGCCTCCGCGAAGGTGATGGCACCCTGCTTGACAACTGCATCATGATGTGGGGTTCAGGCCTCGAAGACGGCAACAAACACTCCCGCGAAAACCTCCCCTTTATTATCGCCGGCAAAGGGGGCGGCACGATCAACACGGGACGCTTCCTGCCAGAAACCAAAGGCAATCAAGGCGACCTGCTCACCACGATTCTCGCCTGCGCGGGCATCCCGCTTGATCGGCCCATCGGCATCGCGACTAAGCAGATCAAAGAGATGATCGCCAGTCGATAGAGGAGGAACTCACGACTCTTCGAAAAGGGGACTGGCTCCGTCCGCGGTGCCTGTCCCCTTTTCGTCTTCGGCCCGTGGCATCGCCGAAAAAACTTTGGGAGTGCTCCGGCTTGACGGAGCTTTGGTATTGTCGCGGAGTGACTTTTCTTTGCATTGTGTGGCAATTATCGCGTAACGTCCTTGGCAGTTTTGTAAAACAAAGAGCTGCGCCCGAAAGGACAAAAGCGGTGTCAAGCCACCGCACGCACAAAACCCACAATGAATGATTCGGCCTTGCCGTCTCGGACAACACTACAGCTCCCAATCTTCCAATTTGAGCTTTGGAATTCGACCGAACTCTCGTGTATTGTGCGTTACCAGGATCAACTCGTACTGAAGGGCGATCGCGGCGATTTGCAAATCATGCGGGCCGATCACCGCGCCGATTTCTTCGAGTTCATGTCGGATCACCGCGCATTTCCGCGCGCAATCATCATCGAACGGCAGCGAAATGAACGGCTTGAGAAACATATCCAATTTGCCGTGCTCGCGAACCGGATTGGAACTGCGTTCGGCACCGTGACGAAGCTCATACACCACGATGGAACAGAGCACGACATCGCTTGCCTTGGTTGCCTGCCAACGCTCGGCCAACCTTAAGTTGCGGCGACGCAGCAACGTAATGCACACGTTGGTATCGGGGAGAAACGTCATTCGAGCGGCAGCCGTTGTTCGAATTGACCTTGAGGGGCGCGCTCCAACTCGGGCATCGAACCCGCGACCATTTCGAAAAAACCCTTGGGCCAGCCGTTCGCGTCAACCTCGCCCGAAGGACCGACAGACCGTACGCGGACGGTGACCGCCACGTCAGCATCGGCGACGCCGACATTGACGCTCAGGTTCAACATTCCATCCTGCGTCGTGTGCGCTCGAGTTTCTATGGTTTCGGGTAACATGTCTTGAATCTACCTGATTCAGGTCCCCACATCCAGCTTAATTGCTTGGATCAACCGATGGACTCCGAAGCCCGAGGCTGCTGGTTCGACTCCAGCCGGGGGCATTTTTCATGCGCGTCGGATGATGGGTTCGTAATGGGCTTGTCGCTTTCGCGTTGATGATCACGAAATACGCGTCAAATTACAATCGGCGTAAGAAAAAGGGACAGGTCCAATTCATAAATGGACCTGTCCCTCGTCTTCAATTATAGCCGTCAGAATACGCAGTAAAGTAGAATGTCCCCTTGTTTTGCCAAAATCCATAAATTCGCGACAGCAGCCAATCCGCAATCGCCAATCGGCAAATTCTTTCAGTGCAAACCGTTCCTTGACATGACTTCTCATGCCCGATAGACCGTGAAGTCACTGGAAATAAACGATTCATGCCTACATTGAAAATGTGCTAATTCAGCAGGACATGGCGGAGGTACCGCTGATCGAAAGGATTCGTCTGGTATGAGGGAGAACCAGCACATCGAATGGAAGGAGTCCTGGCGTGACGAATACCTCAAATGGATTTGCGGTTTCGCCAACGCCGAGGGGGGCGTGCTGGAAATCGGTCGGAATGACAAGGGCGTTGTAGTTGGTATCACCAACGCGAAAAAACTTCTGGAGGACATCCCCAACAAGATTCGGGACATTCTCGGAATCATGGCCGAAGTGAACTTGATCGAAGATGACGGCCACGAGTATTTGGAAATCCGGGTCGAACCATATCCATATCCGGTGAGCTACAAGGGCGAATATCACTACCGGAGTGGCGGCACCAAACAGGAACTGAAAGGTGCGGCGTTAGACAAGTTCCTTTTGCGAAAGCAAGGCCGTCACTGGGATGGAGTTCCAGTGCCGAATGTCGCAGTGAAGGATCTGTCCAAGACGGCTGTTGAGACATTTCGAAAGATGGCCCGGCAAAGCCAGCGATTGGATTCCGCCATTCTTGGAGAATCATTACCAGGACTTCTGGAGAAGTTGCATTTGGTTGATGGCAGCCATCTCAAGCGTGCGGCAGTGTTGCTCTTTCATCCCGATCCCGAAAGGTTCACCACGGGCGCCTTCGTCAAAGTTGGTTTTTTCCGTACGAATGCCGATCTGCTCTACCATGACGAAATCCATGGTGACTTGTTCACGCAAGTAGAAAAGACGATGGACCTGCTGCTTACCAAATACCTCAAAGCTGGCGTTGGCTACAAGGGTATTCAGCGTGTCGAATCCTTTCCCGTGCCGGAGCCTGCGTTACGAGAGGCAATCCTCAATGCCCTGACACACAAGGATTATTCGTCGGGGACACCGATTCAGATCAGCGTTTACTCCGACAAACTCATGCTCTGGAATCCAGGGGAGCTCCCCGGCGGCTGGACTGTGGAAAAGTTAAAGCTCAAACACCCTTCTCGCCCATTCAACCCTGATCTCGCGAACACCTTCTTCCGCGCCGGTATGATCGAGGCGTGGGGGAGGGGTATCGAACGCATTCTGGATGCATGTCGATCTGCCAATGTTCCCGAACCTGAGCTGCGATACGATCCGTCAGGTCTCTGGATTGTATTTTCATTCCCGGTTATCGCTACCCAAGAAACTACCCAAGAAACTACCCAAGAAAAAATCGTGGCTTTGTTGCGGAAAACCCCCACCATGACCCGTCGACAGATGGCCGAGATCATCGGCATTTCTGAAAACGGGATCAAGTATCATTTAGATAAATTGAAATCGAGCGGGGTTATTCGGCATGTCGGCCCAACCAAGGCCGGTCACTGGGAGGTGTTGAATTAAGTTTCATTGGAAATTCCGAAAGTGAAAAGGATTCAACATTAACAAAAAGGGGAAAGGGGTCATGGTTTGTTGTAGCGTCAAATAAGAAAATATTTTTTTGTCGTATTGAGAGCTGCTGTGGAGTCACGGCTTTATGATCTGGGGTCGGGTGTTCAAATTTCAAAATTGGCCGTCGCGAGCAAATCACAAATGTCCTCGCGCTTTGCCGGCCAATTTTGAAATTTGAACGCCCGACCCCCTCCGTCAATCGCCTGGCGTCGGATTTTCGCCGAGTCGCAAAAGGTTTGAAATTACCTGCTCGCGGTTTCTTGGAGGCGGAGGAAAGTGAATTGTCAGAAGTCGGCAATCAGGTCTGGCTCTGTGAGTCCTTTTTTGTTGCGTCTCGTGGCAACTCCGTGACAGCGACATCCGACACATCAGGGAAAGTGGAAGATACAGCACGCTACCACATGACTACCATCAGCCCATTAACCAATACCGGGACAGGCTTTATCGACGAAATGAATAAAAGAGTATTGGACCTGTTCCTTTCGTTTGGCCCCGAGTATATCCCAAGAAAACGCCCCCTGTAAACGAATAATTGGACTTATCCCCTTTTCTTCGACATGTTGAGTCGTTCGGATCCAATTTGAACCGAATCATTCACTCGATCTCGAAAGAGTCTTTTAGTCGAACTTGAAAAGGGCTCGTGCCATGGCGACGGCAAAAACAATGTCAACGAACGAAATCGAAGCGGTAAAGAAGGAATGGATAAGTCGTCTGTCAAACCTGATCGACGCGATCAAGAATTCGGCCGAAGGGACTGGATGGCGGACTCGAAGGATCGACAAAACGATCACCGAACGGGAACTCGGTAGTTATAAAGTGCCGGTCTTGCTGATGGAGAAGGACACCGTCGAGGTTGTCCTCAACCCGGTGGCGCGCTTCGTTCCAGGTGCTGAAGGAGCAGTCGACATGTATTTGGCGCCGGCTTACGACGACATCGCCAGCCTCTACTTCGAGGGCGGACAATGGATGTTGCATTACGCAGAACGTCCGAATCCGTTCGCCACGCAGAGCGTAATCGAGATGAAGTCACGACCTTACTCGAATGAGGCAATCATCGCGACTCTTGAGGAAATGGCCGCCAATGGCTGAGCGTCAAGCCTTCATCGATCGTATCAGCGCGATTGACCTTGTGAATTGGACTGCGGGTGTCAGACAGGGTCGTGCGATCGCTGCGACGACCCGGGACGAGGTGCATGAAGTCCGCGAGTATCGGAATTGCCTGGTACATGAGCGCGACGACATGGACCAGCCTGAGCCTATCGCGATTTCTTTGGCCAGAAATCGGCTCAACACCTTGTTGCACTGCTTGCCGATCTATTGGTGAACGCAATGAGGATTGTGCTCAATCAAATTGTCAAACGGCCAGCATGGGACGACCAAAGAGCATTCCGCCATCCAACGTAGCATCGACCTCGGTTGCTCGTTCGGAGACGATTCCTGATTCGCCGAAACCGCAAGGGCTCTTGGGCTGGAAATCACGACCCGACCGCGCGGTCGGCGCCGCCTCATCGCTGATCGAATTTCGTTTCCCAATCTTGTGACGTGTGGAAATATCGCAAAACGAACAAGTTTTCAGCCTCGATAACGAAGACCACAACATGACCGTAACCTCGTGAACGGCGTGTGATGACGTGGTAACGAAAGTGATCGGCGGAGTCGACTTCACGACCGGGATTTGTCGAATTCGCAAGTTTCAGGGTTTCACGCCGCAGGAATGAAACGTAGTTGTCGGCGCGCTGAACGCCGTATTCGTCAGCGTTCCAATCCCAAATCTCGCCGAGATCGCGGAGACTTTGTGTGGAATAGTTAACGGTCAACCGGGATGGGACTCGCGCCATTTGTTTGCCTTTTCCCGCAGGAACTCGTCAACTTCCATTTCTGTGTAAGTTTTTGTTCCCGTTTGAATATCAGCGTGGATCGACTTGAGGTGAGCAAGCACGATGGGCGAAAAACGATGGTCAAGGTTCTCGGGCTCAGCAATGAGGTCCTCCATAACGACATCGACGATATATTCGTCCAAGTTGGCGAACCCTGCCTCGGTTGCCCGTCGCTGGGCCAGATCGTAGATTTGATCTGACAATTGAAGTTGAATTTGTTGCATCGCGTTCCCCTCTATTGGCCTCGATCAGCAATCATAGAGGACCCTTTCGAGAAAGTCACCACAAAGTCTTCTCGGCAACGATTACGAGGCGGACGTGGCCAAATACAACAGTTTTGGAGAGTCGGCTTTCAACCTGACCTTGAAGGAACGAAATAGTCCGAACTGAATCTGGTTCGCAATGATCCGCAAATGGATTGGACAGCGAGGCGGTTGGCCGATGACAAACCAGGTTCAACGCCGCACGACGCGCCGCCGATCTTTGCCAGGTTGTCGCTCGAACCGACGGACTGGTACAAACTCGTACGCGGATTCGGTCGCCTTCTTCGACATTTAAGAATCAATTGCTCGATTGCAAGCGTTCGGATCATTTACTTGTCTGGACTTGTCCGAGACCCGTTTCCAGAATAGCAGCATAAATCTTAAAAGCACTCAACCGGCTATTCTCGTTTGGAACACCCGATTCGTGCTCTTCAGCAATGTGCTTCGCGACGTCAAGGTCTTGAGCACGAACCCACAGTTGACCAGATGCGGACTTCCATCCTCGGCCGAGAAGTTCCCGCGCTTTCTTGAACTCGCCTCGTCGAATATATACTTCTGCACAAGCTGTAAGAAGTTCGCCGCAATTTGGCCCCGCTCTTTCGGAGAGTAGTTGTGCCTGATCAAGTTCGCCGGAAATTGCAAGAATCTTTGCCAGCGAGAAGTAAAGCTGATAAGTGTCGTATGGAGGAAGCTGGCGTAATTCGACGGCTCTGATAATGTTTCTACATTCCGATCCAATGTGCTTGAACTGATTGACGTCATCCTTCTCATATGCCACTTTGGCAATCGCATCAAGACACGCAATCTCATGACCGCTCCATTCGCGGCTGCTTTCCGGTTTGATGCGGTTAAGCACTTCGAACGCCACACTATATTTTCCTTGCTCAGCAGCAGAAGTAACAAAATCTAGGTGAACTTCATGTTCTCGCTGGTGGCTTTTGGGATGGAAAACCACTTCTAAGGCAGCATTTGCTTTGTCGTCGCGAAGCATCGATGTGGCCACTGACCGCGAAATTCCGAGTTCGCAACTCCACTCGAGCGGCAATGAATCCCAAACGCCAGTGCCCCACACTGCTCTCCCAGAATCCTTGTCAAACCAGCTAGGTATTACTTCCCCCTGCGGAGGATGCTTTTCATTAAATGATCTAATTCTCGAGAACAACTCTTTGAATATCAACCTCGCATCTTCCTTTCGTTCGGCGTCAAATAGTACCATTGCCAGCCTCGAAGCATCGGCTTTCCGGTCGTACCCCACTGGGGGCGGCTCTTCGGGCGAACCGTAAATGCGCATCGCACTTTCAAGGGCTTCCTGTGCATGCTTTGATTCACCCATCTCACGCCATGCGGCTGAAACCCTGGCCATAAATCCAATATTCTTTGTGGTCTCTGCGAAAGATCCGGCTGCCGAGAGTAGGTTGTGCGCATGAGGCACGGCCCCCCCCTCCCACAAAACTTTCGCCATCTCAGTGAGCCGTCCATTTGGATTGTCGTAATATCCGCGGCTTGCATATTTCGCGATCCTCTTTGTAAGGACTTCGTCAAGCTGCTTTGATCTTGCGGAATTCCCGACGGCGGAAAGAACGTGTTTCCCGCGCAGAATTGTTTTTACGCGTTCCAACTCATAAACATCATCATCTGAATTTCCAAGCGAAGCCGGTGTTAGCCTCATTTGCGCAACGAACCGATAATAGGCTGATGGAAACGGCAGAGTCGAGAGGAGGATCAGCATGATCATTGCTAATCCCACCCATCTTCTACTTGTCTCGAGGGCACCCACCATCCATGATTGCCTTCTTTTAGCGTCGACAAACTGTGTTTGCGGCTGAAAATATGTGCAAGAAAGCAGGTAACCATATCGCCACCCAGCTACGACAAGTCCAATGAGGAGAGGCAACAGATAGCCAGGTTGAGCATTCAGTGCCTCGGGAAGCGTCGTCAGAACCGCATGACACTTTGGTAAGATCGGTCGAGCCGGAAATTGAAACGCATGCGCTGGACGCTGGTCGATAAAAATGAACCACGAAATGGCTGTAACGATGCCACCAGTAAAAAAAGCGCGCGCGATCCTGCCGACCAAGGCATCTGCCTTGAAAGAGTACTTCCAATGCCTCCCGCAATCGAAAAGCCAAATACGGTCGCGCAGGAAAATAACAACGCTTCCAAAAGAGCATTATCAAAAGGTCGCAAACTCCCAAGTATGTAGAATGGAACGAGTGCACAGAATCCCAGGAAAAAGGCCGGAGCACTCCGTGGACGAAACGAGCAGAGCAAGCCACCGAGCGCGCCAGCACTCGGAATCCCGCCTGCGACGAGCCATTCGCGTGGTGCGAGCCGGAAGAAGAAAATCACAACCAATATCGCCATCGCGGCAGCGAATCCGAATGCACCACGAAAACTGAGATTGATTTGGGCGTTTCTGAATAATTGGAGTTGTTCTCGTTTCCAAGCAGGGAAAATGTCGTCGGAACTGAGATGGAGCTGCTCCCTAGTATTCAACAGATCGATCGCAAGACGAAATCGTTCTTTCTCGAAATCGCGTACTTTTGCCCAGGTACCATGTTCGGGATGAAGACCGCGAAAATCATAGAATATGTTTTGATGTAGACCTTTTTCGATTTGGGAAAGTGAGAAAAAACTTTCTGGGTTGGCGGCGGGTTCTTTTCCGCGGGTAACAGCAATCAGCACGGGCCTATCCCAGTTGTTTCGCTCATTCTGCGCCAAAAACTCGCGCAGTTCCCAATCCATAAAGTTACTTGCGCCATCAAGTCCGGGCCAAAGTACCAGCAATGCTGCTGATTGCTGAAGATAGTCTGCAATCAATTCTTCAATTCTTTTATTTCCCCCGTGGGCTTCTTTGGAGCGACTCAGACCGTGCCGCGGCAACGTGAAGTCGCTGCCATCAAGGCAGATTCTCAGGGGCGAAAAGCGGTGGTCTTCAATGCCAGGTTCACGATGGAACCTTTCGAAATACGATTCTAGTTGATTTGCTGTCCGATAATCAGCCGCCGTTGAGTAACTGATAAAAGCATCGAATGTCCACTGCCCGTTCGTGCCGGCCGATTTCAAATCGCGATTTTCCAAATCGGTCATAGTGCAACTTTTGTTGAGGCGTACCAACATCAAGAATTGTATTTTTCGTGAGAATAGAGAATCGTCAAGAACATCTCAAGTTACCACAATTGTTTTCAATAGGCGGTGAGCGGTTTTTGTGAAAACGAGTGCTTGCACCACACTAAAAACTGGGGTCGGTAATTGTTGTTTTTTGTGAAGACTTCCTGTCACAAGGAGGTGTTTCATGAACAAGAAGTATATTGTCCGGCTTTCTGACGAGGAATGTGCGGTTTCAAACGTTTACATAAGAAAAAGGCATAAGAAAAAGGGACAGGTCCAATTCGTAAATGGACCTGTCCCTTTTTCCGTTCCCTTCTACTTGTTTTCGAACATTCGAAACGTTAAGAATTTAACGTCCACGTCGAGCGCTTTTAAACGGAAAGTTTTGCACATGGAGCCGGAAAATCGTAACAAAAGCGGAGATCCGACGGGCCGTTTTGATACAGGTCGACACTCGAAACTCTTGTCGAGCGCATCCGACAAAGCGCATGGTTCAATTTGGACCAAAATTCAGTTGTTCTGGCTCGGGTGCAAGAGTTGGCTTTGGGGCTATGATTTCTTCGTTTCTTATCATTGGTTGAGTGGTGGCCAATATGCCGTAAATCTTGCTCAACGACTTCGTGAAAGGCGCTACGAAGTCTTCCTTGACCGAGCTGAATATGCAATGGGAGATGATTGGAAAACCGTTGGCGAACGGGCCATCGACAACACGAGTCGCCTCATACTGATTGCGACACGTGAAGCAGTGACGATTTCTCAACCCGTTGAACGGGAAGTAACCCGCTTTACTAAGCGCGACCGTCACGTAATCCCAATTGTGTTTGAAGATCGGTTTAGTGATTTAATACGGGAGGAATTTGCAGTCCTCAGGCAGATCAGGGACTCACAACTTTTCATCGAGGACAATCTCCCAAACCTCAACAAGGGGCCGAGCGACTCAACAGTTGAACAATTGATCCGGAGCCATAAAGTGATGCGCCGTCGCAACGTCCGAGCATTACTTGTCCTAATTCCAGCCTTGGATGTGCTTGCGTTTGCCACATGGGCGATCATTTCTAAAGGACAAGCCGTTTCAGCACAAATCGAAGCCAAGGGCGCGCTTGCCGGGGAAATGGCCGAAAGGCGCTCCGCAGAAACTGCGCGAGATGTGGCAATTTCAGAAAAGAAGAAAGCTCTAGTTGAACTGGCACATGTCAATTGGGTTCAAGGATTCGACGAACGCAAGACCGATCGTTCAATGGTTGCAGGGTTGCATTTCCTGAAAGCCGCCCGCTATCTAGAGGATGCCGGCGAGTTGGGGCGATTGCGAAGTTCGATTCACGCGGCAATATCGCTTCAAGATTCAATTGGCTTTGTGATTCCTGACATCAGGATCAACGGTGCAAAAAATGGTCGAAACAATTCTCAAGTACTGACGTGGGGGAGTGACGGTTACGTCCGTCTTTGGGATACTTCGTCTAAAGATCCCGTACGACAATGGAGACACGAGGGGTCTGTAGAGGATGCGATCTTCAATCGCGACGAGACTCGCATTTTGACTTCGTGCGCCGACGGGACTGTGAGATTATGGAAAACGGATTCAAACACAGAGATTTCTGTTTTCAAACATAAGAACGTATCAAGTGCGGCGTTCAACGAGGATGAATCTTGCATTCTCACGTGGAATTCGTCGCACCACACGTCGACAACTTGGCAAGAAGGAACAAACGACCCTCCTAGAAACACAAGCGATGGAAGGGCACGTTTGTGGGATTTGTCAACAGCCCAGAACTCTACGGGGACGGCGCTGCTCAGGGAGTGGGATCACGATTCGAACTTCAGTGCTCCGCTTCTTAGTCGGAACGGGTCCCACGTCGTGACGTGGGACGCAGACTCAGTAGCATGGTTTTGGAACGTCTCGCGAGAGCAGCCGCTACGTCGATGGCAACATCAAGGTAGTGTCTCAGGTGCCACATTCGACAAGAATGAGAGTCATGTTCTCACCTGGAGCAAAGACGCGAAAGTACGACTCTGGAGAACCGATTCCGATGTCGCCCTACGCGAATGGAATCATGAGGCATCTGTAAACGGCGCGAGCTTCGACCGGAACGAATCAAAAGTCTTGACCTGGAGCAATGATGGTACCGCAGGAATCTGGGACATTTCCTCGGGTAGCCGGACGCGTCGCTGGACTCACGACAAGCCAATCGTTGGAGCAAAGTTCAACTCGGGAGAAACGCGTGTTCTGACTTGGAGTTATGACGGGACGATTAGATTATGGGATATCGAGTCCGACCGGCTAATTCGTCAATTTAAATATGACGGAGCCGTAAGTGATGCCGTTTTCAATCGAAATTCATCCCGCGTACTTGTCTGGGGAAACAGCCGGATGGCACGACTCTGGGACGTCGAATCGGAAAAGCCAATTAGAACTTGGGTCCATGAAGGTGAGTTAAGCGGTACGGCCTTTAATGCAGATGAGTCGGGGGTCTTGACATGGAGCGTCGATGGTTCTGCTCGCGTTTGGAATATTTTGTCGGAAAGACCGGATAACGAATTGTGGAACGCCCAGTCCGGATTGTCTTACGCGGTGTTGAACAAGAATGGTCATCACGTTCTTGGTTGGGGAGATACGGGGAATGCTCAATTATGGGATTTGGGGTCCAGACAAAAGAGGCAAATATGGAATCACGGAGGTGATCCGCAATGTGGCAGGCTTGAAGATTTCTGGTACATCAACGGAGAGCTTCAAAAGGGTCGAAAGCCAACAACGGCAATTTGGAGCCGTCCGTTTCAAAGTCTCAGTTACTGGAACAGCAACCTGACTTACAGCGGATCAGAGTTGAATTCGGACGCATCAAGAGTGCTGACATGGAGCAATGACGGGAACGCTCAAATATGGGAAATTACCTTAGAAAAACCGCGTCGAGTTTGGTCAAGCGAATGCGATATCTATGGTGCCACATTCGGTAACGACGGCGAGATGGTACTAACATGGAGCTGGGATGGGACCGCGAGGATTTTTGATGTTAAGTCGCAGAAAGCAATTCGAAATTGGCAATATGATCAAGAGTTAGATGGTATCAATCACGGTGCTACGTTTAACAAAGGTGTCTCGCGAGTGTTGACTTGGGCGACGGATCACAAATCACGTCTTTGGAACGTTGTTTCGAATCCACCCACCTTGTTGTGGGAGAGTCGCCAGAATCAAAACGGTGCTTTCTTTAATCTCAACGGCTCAAAATTTGTAGCATGGGGGGACTCTGGTGCTGAGGTGTGGGGGGTGCTAGATGATAATCCACAGTTATTATGGAAATCTTCTGAACCATCGGATCACATATCGATCAACGGAGATGCCACACGAATCGTGACGACGTCGTTCAATGAAGCCCTATTGTGGGACGTGACCAGGAACGAAAGAGTCAGAGTTTGGAAGAGCAAAGCAATCGTTCTTGGAGCAATGTTTAGCCGGGACGAATCGCGGGTCTTGATTTGGGACAGGGACGGAAACGTAACCCTTCACGACATTGGTTCTGACGACGTCATTCGTCAATGGAACCTTGGTCCCAATCCCGTTAGCGCTGCATTTACAAATGATGAAAGTAGTATTCTCACTTGGGAGATGCGTGGTCGAGCTCGATTATTGGATATATTTATCGATGAGTCGATGTCCCTTGATGAACGATACTTAAGATATGAAATCGACTCGGGGATGACGCTTGACTCCGAAGGTCGACCGAAAATCTTGACGCTTGAGGAATGGAATCACAAACGCCAAATGGTGGAGGGCGGGTGAACTCATAATCCTCACAAATTAGGTTAGTTACACGAGATGTTTGTTTTTCGTCGTTGCGCTCTGTACGAAAGGACCGCCGGAATTACGAAACTGACGTTCATTTCTAAACCACTAAAGATAAGAAAAGGTGCCAGGAACCATTATTGTTGACGACGGGCCGGAGGATCGGTAAACTCATGGCATGGGACGACCAAAACGAGCCGCAGCGGGTGGTTGGATTTACCACGTTCTGAACCGTGCTAACGCGCGGACGCCGATCTTTTCGTCCCCCGATGATTTTGAGGCATTTGAGCGAGTTCTTGAG
>CAILLA010000088.1 GCA_903834925.1 uncultured Schlesneria sp. | reverse complement strand
TTTTTCAAGCCATGGATGGCTCGAATGGGTCTCGTTGTAAGAATGGCCGTCGGCAGGCGGTACGATTGGCAGATTTACAAAAGGCACGGAGGCCGATTTCATGCAGGATCGAGTTTCACTCGGTGGTCGAACGACCGCTTCGCTTTGGACCATGCTTCTCGGTTTGGTTTTCGTCACAACTGCGTGCAGTTGGGTAACGATCACCAGTATTTCTGCTCAGGCCAAAGATCAGAACAATATTCTGCTCGACTTTTCCGCCAAATGGTGTGGCCCCTGTCAGCAAATGAGTCCCATTGTTTCGGAGCTCGAACGTCAGGGGTATCCGATTCGACAGGTTGATATCGACCAGGAGCAAGGTCTGGCACAAAAATACGGGGTCGAATCAATCCCTTGTTTTGTCTTGATTGCCAACGGTCGGGAAATCAATCGCATCACCGGCAAGACAACTGAATCGCAATTGAAAAGTCTGATGATGACGCTTCCCAAGCAGAATATCGATGATTCGTTAGTCGGAAAATCGCCGCGAAAAGGGGGTCAGAAAAATCCCGAGTTCAAACCCGCCAGCAATAAGTCGTCGGACGACAAAAAACTGTTCCCAAAGATTCCATCGCTGTTTGCTTCAAAGAACAAAGGACCCAAACAATCACCTGAAGACGAATCCGAGACATTCCGTGGCCAGGACCCGGATCGTCGCACCAGAGCCGACGAAAATTCTCGCAAGGCGCTTGCGGCCAGTACTCGAATCCGCGTCAAAGACGGCTCGCACGTTCATTTCGGTTCTGGAACCGTGATTGAAAGTCAACCTGGCCGGGCAGTGATCCTGACATGCGGCCACATCCTTCGCGATTTGGGAAAGAGTGCAATGATCGAAGTCGATCTGTTTTCCGAAGAGAATTCCAAGCCACTGACAGTGGTCGCACAGATCATTCAATTTGATCTGGAAGCCGATGTGGGGCTGCTATCGATTCCCGGTCAGCAGCACTTAGAAGTTGTCAGCCTTGCATCTGGTCGTGACCTGCCAGAAGTGAATGACAGGGTCTTTAGCATTGGTTGCGGAGGAGGCAAACTGCCGTCGGTTGAAGATCATGTTGTGACAGCGATCAACGGTTGCGTCGGACCTGATAATCTTGAATGCACAGGAATTCCTCAACAAGGCCGTTCCGGGGGTGGCCTGTTTCTTGGTTCGGCACAAGTTGGTGTCTGCATTCTCGCTGATCCGAATTATAAGCGGGGAATTTATACGGGGATGAAACCCGTTGCGCAACTACTAAGAAAGGCCAGACTGGGACATCTTGCACCGTCATCATCAGACAGGAACGAGTCGGTTGCGGATGCGATTCCAGAGCAAAACGACATCAAACTTGGAGATCCGGTCGGAGTAAAACCAGGCTCACCTTCAATTTCCAATGAAATGGCGGAATTGATGACGGCGGAAGCAATTCTGAATTCGGGCCTCACTGGTTCGTCGTCATCGTCGGGATTGCAGAATTTCGCCGGTGCAGAGATTGTTTGCATCGTTCGACCGAAAGGTCCTGGTGCAGCGAGTCGGGTGGTGATTATCAATCAAGCCAGTCCGCGCTTTGTCGACGATCTGCTGCACGAATCTGCTGCTCCTGCTCGCAGTTATGCTTCAACGTCCGCTGATTCCAAGCCATCAAATGCCATTGAACGGGATATCGAAAATCGGCAGATCTCGGTGGCGAGAAAGGGTCCCCCAAAATCAGCAGAATTGGGATCGCCAGTGAAAAGAATTCGACAACCGATCGAGACTTCGTTTGAAGCACACGGGAATCGGAACGCTCGCGATTGATATCTTGCCCAGTCAATTCTGTTACGCAATCTGATTGTCAAACCTGTTTCCCGACTTCGATCCAGCCAGACTCGATAACACAAGCAATTACCAGATAATGTGTTATGAATATCAATGCCTCTGTTTGACCGAAAATGGTCATACAGGGGCATTGACATTCTTTGAACAAAATACGCTTTAGCTGGATTGGTGATTTGAGGGTAAGCCCCACGGATTTGATCCGTCTCTTTGGAAAAACTCGACAGGATTTCACTGGCTCAAACCCCAAAGAGTCGATAGAATTCAAGGCGTGGATTGAGACTGAGTCTCAATCCACGCCTAGAATTCGCGTTTTCTACGGAAGGCGGCACCAATGTCGAGCGTGGTTTCACAAACATTGCCTCTCGAATTGCTCGCGGCAGGAGAACACGGGATCGTCGTTGAAATCGATGGCTCCCCTGAGTTGGTTGTCAGGCTCGAAGAAATGGGACTGCACTCCGGAGTGCAGGTCTATATGGTTCAGACCGGCTCCCCCTGTATTCTAGAAATCAATCACCAACGATATTCGATGCGTTTTGATGATTCTGTGACAGTACTCGTGGATGTTTCGCAATGACGTTAAACGAGTTGCATATTGGACAACGCGCCCTGATCCTTGATGTCGGCGGAGACGATGGAATTGCCATTCGGCTCATGGAAATGGGACTGACCGACGGCGAAGAGATTACGCTGATTGGGTTTGCCCCGCTTGGTGACCCGATCGAGTTTCTGATTCGGGGCTATCGGCTCTCTCTGCGGAAAACCGAAGCGGAACGAGTCGCCGTGACCGCTTTGGCGGAGTCGAAGATCTAACGTTTTTTCTCCATGGACTCTATGTACTCTGCCGAAACTTGAAAACGGACTGTCGCCGGTCTTCAAATCACTGAAAGCTGCTTTCTTCACCTATGACCGAAAAAGTTCCCTCAAAGAATCTGGAACGGACTGTCGCGGTCATCGGGAACCCTAATACGGGAAAAAGCACGCTATTTACCGCGCTAACGGGTGTGCATTCGCGGATTGGCAATTACCCCGGCGTCACGGTCGAGAAGAAGTTTGGCTGGTTCGAACACGAAGGCCAATCCATCAGGCTTGTCGACTTACCAGGGACTTACAGTCTTTCGCCCCGAACAATCGACGAAATGGTTTCGGTCGATGTGCTGCTTGGTCGTCAGCCGGATGTCGGCCAGGTTGATGCGGTCGTTTGTATTGTCGATGCATCCAACCTTGAACGAAATCTCTACGTCGTCAGTCAGGTTCTTGATCTTGGACTGCCGACCGTACTGGTCCTGAATATGTGGGATGTCGCACTGGATCGGGGCATCCAGATTGATCCAGTGAAACTGGGATCTCGACTAGGCGTACCCGTCGTTCCGTGCGAAGCCCATCGCAGAAAACAGATCGACGACGTTCGATCGGCCATTGTTCGCGCGTGCCATTCCCCTAAGACAACGCCTCCAGATCTTTTCCCGGAAGCATTCCACGAAGAAGGTCGGAAGCTTCAGGCCGAATTCCTGCAATTCAGCAATCAGACACTGCCAACTTATCTGGTCGAGCGACTGATTTTAGACGTCGGCGGCCAACTGGAAACCGAATTAACAAAACCGGCTCCCGAACAACTCATCACTCGCCTGAAAGATGCTCGCGAACGGCTGAAAGCGGTGCAGTTCCGAGTCCCCAATATTGAAGCGAAATTACGGTACGGCTGGTCCAGGCAGATCTTAAATGGCGTGATGACGGTTCCCGAAAAACGCCAGACAACCGTAACGGATACCCTGGATCGATGGCTGACTCACAAATTCTGGGGTTTACTGGTTTTTTGCCTGGCGATGTTCATCGTCTTTCAATCGATCTCGTGGGCTGCTCAACCGCTGATGAAGTTCTGTGAATTCGGCCAGAAGCAGGTTGGCGAAATGGTCGGTTCACTGCTTCCGTTTGGTCCGTTTCGCAGTCTGTTGGTTGATGGAGTGATCGCAGGGGTCGGTGGAATTCTCGTATTTCTGCCGCAAATCTGCTTTCTTTTCCTGTTCATCGCCTTGCTGGAAGACTGCGGGTATATGGCCCGGGCCGCGTTTTTGATGGATAAACTGATGACCAAGGTTGGTCTCAGTGGCAAATCTTTTGTGCCACTGATGTCCTCGTTCGCCTGTGCGATCCCGGGAATCATGGCGACGCGAACAATCGAAAACCGACGCGACCGAATGGTGACGATTCTGATCGCACCACTCATGAGCTGTTCCGCTCGTGCCCCTGTTTACTGGCTGATGGTCGCGGCATTCTTCCCATCGATCTCTTGGGCCGGTGGTTGGATCACACTGCATGGCATCATGCTGTTTGTCATGACATTTTTTGGTGCGGCAGTTGCTGTGCCGATCGCATGGCTGTTTAAGAAGACACTCTTCAAAGGAGAAACACCACCATTCGTCATGGAACTACCGTCATACAAAATTCCTTCGCCGCGAATTGTGCTGCATCGGGTATTCGACCGAGCAACCGCATTTGTCATGCGAGCGGGAACGTTGATTCTGGCGACATCGATCGTGATCTGGTCTGCAAGCTATTTTCCATCAGATCACACTGAAGAGCAAAAAGTCCTTGCAGAAATTCGACAGGCCGAATCAACCTTCGCCACAGAATTAGACCAAAAGGAACAACTAAGCCGCGAACGTGAAAAGTTTGGCAATGGTCCGTCCGGTGATGACCAGCCAATCGCTCAGATCGACGGAAAAATTTCCGAACTTGATGAACGGCTAAAGCCGCTACACGATCTGTTTGACAGACGAAACAAGATCTCGGAACAACTGCTCGCCCAAAGCTTTCTTGGTCGATTTGGCAAAGTGATCGAACCTGTTGTGAAGCCGCTTGGCTGGGACTGGCGTATCGGCGTTGGCGTGCTCGCCTCATTCCCTGCTCGCGAAGTCATCGTTGCCACTTTGGGCACAATCTACAGCCTTGGCGGAGATGTCGATGAAAACAGCCAGGGACTTCAGTCCGCCTTGCAATCCGCCACCTGGCCGGATGGACGGCCGGTGTACTCGATCCCCGTGGCGATGTCGATCATGGTATTCTTCGCGCTCTGTGCCCAATGTGCATCGACATTGATGGTCATTCACCGGGAAACCAATCATTGGGGTTGGGCTGTTTTTACGTTTGTTTACATGACAGCCTTGGCTTACATCGGTGCCTGGATTGCTTATGTTGCGACGGGTTGGCTGATGGCAGCGTGAATCCGTAATCCGTGATTTTTTGAAATCCTGCCAATTCCAAAGGGTTTCTGGCGTTTACCGAGAGTCGCCCTTTGTCCGGAGATCGGCATCGTCGTATACTTCAACCGAATTCGGGCGGTCTTGAAGAGGGAACAGACGGCCCGCGCAACATTCTTGGCTTTCGTAGGAATCTGTTCATGCAAACGTCTTTGAATCAATGGCTCCTGCGAACACTGTTCGGAATTTCGCTCGCATTCAGCTTCTTTTCAGTGTCACCTGCATTCGCCCAGGATTCCCCAACAAAAGCACCGCCAAAAGAAGAAACCTGGCAGGTCATTTATCTGGCGGGTCAGCGGATCGGCTATTCTCGATCAACAGTGGAAACGGTCGGATCAGACGAATCGGCCATCGTAAAAACGGCCTCAGATACCTTCATGACCATCAAACGGTTCGGCCAGACCCTGGTTATGAAGCAGGCATTGACGACCGAAGAAACACCAGCAGGTGAATTGAGGCGGTTCCGATTTGAAATGGCGAATCCTCCTGCCATGTCATCTGTGACGAGTGGAATGGTCGATGGCCAGGAGTTGTCACTGACACAAGAGGTCAACGGAAAACCCAAAACAACGAAACAACCTTGGAAGGAAGGGGTGATGTCTCCCGTCTTTCAAGATCGGATGCTGAAAGAGAAACCGCTTAAGCCCGGGGAAGTTCGGACGTTTGAAACGTTTTCGCCCGAGTATGCCAAAGTTGGAAAAACAACGTTGAAAGCGTTCGACCGCGAAGAAACAAAACTTCTGAATGGCAAGACCGAAAAACTGTTTAAAGTGAGTGCGTCGAGTTCACTGCTGCCCGGCTTCAGCATGGAGACGTTTCTGGATGAACATGGCGAAGCAGTTAAAGTCTCATCAACGTTGCTCGGCTCGTCGATGGAAATTTATGTCGTTTCTCAAGCGGAAGCGTTGAAAGCAATTGAAGGTGCGGAACTCGATCTGGCAATTGGAACGCTGATCAAAGTCAAACCGATGGTGAAAGGGCATGAATCCAAGCGGGTCGTCTATCGTGTCTCTCTTGTTGATCAAGACCCGAGCGAAGTGATTCCCGTCGGAGATACGCAGACACTCAAGAAGATCGACACAGAATCGACCGAGTTAACTGTCGTTTCAATTCCAATTCCACGCCCCGCCAAAGTCGGCAAAGTGGGTGATGAATACCTCGAATCATCACAATATCTGCAGCGAGATGACGAACTGATCCAAAAGCACGCTAATCGGGCCGCAGGTGATGCGACAGACCCTGGTGAGATCGCCAGACGAATGGAAATGTACGTTCGCGAGAAACTAACGAAAAAGAATTTTTCGACGGCAATGGCGTCAGCCGCAGAAGTCGCCAAGAATCTTGAAGGAGATTGCACGGAACATGCCGTCCTGCTCGCCGCGATGTTGCGAGTAAAAGGAATCCCTTCACGAATTGCCGTCGGCCTGGTCTACGCCGATCGCTTGTTTGCTTTCGGCGGGCACATGTGGACAGAAGCCAATCTCAACGACAAATGGATTCCGCTCGATGCAACACTCGGTAATGGGGGAATCGGAGCCGCCCATATCAAGCTGGCCGATTCGGCGCTTAGCGACGACGGCCCCGCAGCGCTCAGCGGATTTGCTCCGTTAATGAATGTGATCGGCAAAATGAAATTGGAAGTCATTTCGGTTGAATGACGGCGACAAAAATAACGGCGGTTTTGTCAAACCTCGATGGTCAGCTTCTGTGCCTCTGCTTTGGAGTGATCTGAGAAACAGTGACATCTCTTTCTGCTGGCCAAAGAGCACTGCTTGACCGAAGACGGTCAAGCAGTGGCACATCACCTCAATCGAGAGACCAACAAAGCACTACTCGGCTTTTCCCAGTAATTCCTCTAACAACTTTGGCAGTTCGGGGCCACGAGCTCGCATGGAGATGACTTTGCCGTCTTTGTCCACAAGAATCGCCGCTGGAATGGCATTGATACCGAAGTATTCGGCCATCGGGTGATTCCACCCTTTGCCGTTTTGAATCTCTTCGTCGTACAACTGAGCCCAGGGAATCTCTTCTTTCTCGATAAATTTGTCGAGCGGTTCTCTAGATCGGTCGAGACTGATTCCAACAACCTCAAAACCTTTGCTGTGATATTTGTCGTAGTTTGCCTTCACATTCGGCAGTTCTGCGATGCACGGACCACACCACGTCGCCCAGAAGTCCACCAAAACAACCTTACCTCGATACGACGCCCAATCGAATTCTTCTCGGTTCAAACTCTTTCCACTGAGAGACATGAATTGACCGGGGAGACGGGCACGTCGTCCCAATCCTTCAAAACGCTTTGCGTTGGATTGGATATTTTCGTCATCCGATTCGCTGGCAACTTTGGCCAGACGTTCAAAAAGTGTACCTGCTTCGTCGGTATATCCTCGGTTCGCGAGTGCATCACCAATCTGGGAAGCTGAACCAACGGTTTCCCTTGAAAAATGAGAATCCGTAACCGATGCGAGAACTTCGTCCGTCAATCCTTTTCGTTCGGCATCCGACAACTTTGGTAAATTGAATATTCGGATCGGGGTCCAGAATTGATCAACGACCTTTGAAACGGCTTTTCGTTCGTCGCCCTTCAGTTTTTTAGCGGCATCCATCGCTTCGGTCGCGGCATCGCCGATGTTATTGGCAGCGAGGATCGTCAGGGCATTCAACTTCAATTGAGCTGCATCGGCCGCAACCTTCGCGCTGGTTTCCTGATCCAGGATCTTGTCACCAGCAACAATAAACGCCCGATACATCCGAACGGAATGATCAATGGATTCTCTCCGATTCGCAAATTTCGGTCTTCGCCCTTTCAGTTCGTTCACGAATTCCATGATTTCTTCAGGGGTCCCATTCGGAACAGCATAATCCGGATCAGTCTCTACTTGATTACCGTTGCTTTCAGGCTTGTCTTGAGCCTTCGAAACTAGGGGATCGATTGCCAAGGCCAATAACACTGGAAACCCAAGGCTCATGAATAAACAGGCAATCTGACGCACGAGCGTTTTCAGGTGTGAAAAAAGTAAAGATTCCATCGCAGATTCCGTGAATATGGAGAGGAGACTTGCCACGTACGGACAGTCCGCGCTGGCTCACATCAAAATACCCCAAAATGATCAGAGAGCAAAGTCGCGTTGAGAAATCAACGAAAGGAGCCTCGTCCCTAGAAACGAACGAGGCCTTTGGGGCGTTCATAAAACGACTTGTGAAAGGCTATTCATTTCGTTGAGTAGACATCAGATCGTTCGAAGAAAGTTAAATTCCGTGAAGAACTGATTTGTCAGCAGTCTCTCCAACTTGCCGACCTGTCATGACAACTTCGGCCTGCTCAACTTCAGCTCTGGCCTCGCGAGCCTGACGGTCCACTGCCGATTCCAGGAATAGTTTCCGTGCAGCCGCAATTTCATGTGACCGAAGCTTCAACTGGTGGAAGAGCTGCCTCTTTTTGCCATTTGAGTCAATTTCTGTTGCGGTAAGATATGCCTCGTAGGCACCGTTCGCTGCGGGGAAGGGGGAGACTTCAAGAACCATCCACGTCGCTGCAATATCTCCACTCGGTTGGTCTGACCTTGTGCGGCGTGAGTATGTGGGGCTCTTTGGTCTTGGATCCGTTGGAGACAAATGAAGTGACGATAATGTTTCTACCAGGAAATCTCCCGCTTCCAGTACAGAAACGATTCGATCTCCCGATCCCGGAACCGCACGGATTATCGATCGATCTAGCCAGCGATCGATTGCCTCACCGTAAGCTCTTCGCGCAAAACTTCGTCCCGACTGAGCGGGAATCCAAATCAAAATCCCGAGTTCAATCAAGAGCATGATTGATTCAGGTATGTTGAAACGGGAATAAACTTTGTTTCCCGCTTGTTGAATTACCGGTCCAAAAACCCGACCAAAAACAGCTCGCTTAATTTGATCCGCCCGCGTAACTGCGGCCAACACCGTCGCTTGTTTACCCTCTCGCACTGTCGCGACAGTACCGACGACATGACATGCGGAAAGAAATGTGAAGACACCGCAGGCCGCGCCAACGAACGCCGCGATCAACGAGTTTCGACAATGAGAGAAGTAGACGAATTTTGCGACGAACCAGGCAAGTGGTATGCAAATACCGATCGGTACAAGAACAGTCAGTTTTGAAAGGACTGGAAAGTTTGTAATTTCCGAATAAAGAAACCCCGCAGCAACACCGGTGACGCAACTTGCAAGTAAAAGAAGGGCTGATCCCCCGGAGAATCGTGGCGTATCAAACTTTCCTGATGCGAGATATTGAAGGCGTGCTACAAAACCGAGATCAAGCATGATGCTAGCGATTCACAAGTGCGGCGGATTTGAAGACCTGAATATCCCTTAATTCTAAAATCAGAAATTGGGTTTGTCCAACGAGAAAAAACGCAAAAATCGCTAAAAAAACAGACTAAGCGATCTATTTAACTGCACTTCATCGGTCGCGAGAACAATTTATGCATCAAGTTGATTCAAGCCACCTGATTCGCTCAACCCAGGCCATCGGACGTCAAACGACTGAGATGCTCCTCAAGGGAAGTTGGGGGATTTTTATCGATGCCCCAAGTGGGGTTTAAAACTATCCTGTTGTACGCTGACAAACAGCGCGGAAAGACGGCTTAGGAACGAGCCTGGATGCATCAATTGACGAAGCGAATCGATTTGGTGATGAAGGCAATCAAAATCGCGGGTTGAGAATCAGCCCAATTTTCAGCCAAAGTGAGTCAAAACTCACGAAAGAACGGCAACGGAATTTGCTCGTTGCGGAACGAACGCAGTACTTGGATTAATGTGAAATTGACCTCGGACCACCGCTCACCGCAATCGTTTTATCTGCGCTATGCGTAATCCGACCGATGAGCCAACTTCAACAGTCTGGCCATCGCCCATTTCCTGTTGATTGACAAGAAGCACGAGGGGTGAAGTTGCGGGCTGGTCAAAACTCAAAATTGTTCCAGGAGCCCATTGAAGTAAATCCTTTAGTTTCAAGGACTTTCTACAAACACGTATCGATACCTGAATCGGAAGCGAACAGATTCGGTTCCGATCGTTGCCCGAGTCGAGAATTTCCATTTGACTTCCTCGAATTCTGCTGGGACGTTTTTGTGAAATGGGACTCGAAATGCGGTGCGAGGCTCACTCAACTTGATCGGACAAACTAAGACATTGACTTGCATTCACTTAGGTAAAAGTAAGTAAATCGCAGCGGCAGAAGTTGCGGGATATGGAAGATCTGATTGACCGAATTCTCCCAATCTCCTAGAACCCCGACACTTGGTGTTAAAAGGTGTGGAAACACAACAACGCTCATCGAGTGAACTGTGTCGCTCGCTGGAATTGCCCGTTATTGAAGAAGTCGGGGGCTGATCCACAAAACTGTCATGGATTGCACCGGGAAAAGGATTGCCCCGATGGTTGGAGAAACGACTGACGCTTGCAACGAAGGTCGAGCCGAATGGTGGCGTGAACGAGAATTGTTGATCATTCTGTTGCTGGCCGTTCTGGCCTTGTGTGTTCGGTTGGACGCTCTGCCACTGTTTGGGGAAGAGCCTCGGCGAGCACTGATTGCTCGGGAAATGCTCGAATCGGGCGACTGGCTGGTCCCCGGCACTCAGCGCGTCTTTCTGCCAAGCCGTCCTCCCCTACAAAACTGGTTGATTGCCTGCGCGGCGTTATTCACTGGCGGCTTCGATATCTGGGCAGTTCGAATACCAAGCGTGATCTCGACATCCCTGATTGCCATCTTGATTTACGGATATTTGCGACAACTGATGGGGCGACTTGGGAGTCTTGGCGGTGCCGTGAGCTTTCTGACGATGACGATGGTCATGGAGTTTGGCCGTTCCGCAGAAACGGAAGCGGTTTTCAGCCTGTTCGTGGCCGCTTCGATGCTGATGTGGCACTGGGCCTGGGTAAAAAAATGGCCCGCATGGCAAATGTGGTCTCTCGGTTACGGCTTCGCGGCGCTGGGGATGCTGACAAAAGGGTTGCAGGCGCCACTTTATTTTGTCGGAGCGACGACACTGTTTTTATTGGCGACGGGAAATTGGCGAGCGTTACTGACTCGAGGACATTCAATCGGAATTCTCGTCTTTTTGGCCGTCCTCAGTGCGTGGCAGGGCCCGTTTACCTGGCAACGAGGCATCGCGGACAGTTGGAATATTTACTTCGGCGATGTCGCCGGTCGTTTCGTTGATCGCAAGTGGTCCGTCTTTCTCGAGCATCTTGTTGTGTTCCCCTGTGAATTGCTGCTTGTGAGACTGATGCCCTGGTCAATCGTGCTTCTGGCATTTGGAAACCGACGCGTTCGAGAATTTGTGGGCCATCAGCGAGAAGCCGCCTTATTCTTGACGATTTGCATTTTGTTTTCGTTTATTTCTGTCTGGCTGCCGCCGGGTTCCAAAGTTCGTTACTACATGCCTCTTTTTCCCTGCTTTGCGGCGTTGGTGGGAATCGCAATCGATCGCCTTGCTTCACTTCGCAAAGATGCGGTTGGTTTTGATCTTTGGAAGCTCTACGTTGGATTAATGACGAACCTGATGGTGGGCTCAGCGATTGTGATTGTGGCTGCATCACTAGCAATTCCGACATGGCGGTTTACGCTATCTTTACTTAGCGCCATTGGATACGCGATTGCGGCGTTTGCCTTGGCAGGGATTGCCCGGAAGACATCAAAAGAACCGACTGACCGAGCGATGGTTCGCGGGATGCTTAGCGTCGCTGGTTTTCTAGTACTAGTACAGGTGAGCCTGGTTGTGACGGTCCAGCAGCGTCGTTGCGAAGATATTGCGGGACAAATTGAAACGTTGAAACACGAGCTTCCCGCCGACACTCAACTGGTAAGTTTTGATTCAATCCATCATGCATTCGTGTTTTTCTACGGTCGGCAGGTCCCCATCGTTCCATTACCCGGCAGCGAAAATCTCGGCGATATCGACTATTTCTGTCTGCATACGTACGACAGCGATCCTCCAAAACTGCCATTCGAATGGACTGAAGTTGCGGTGATTTCGTGTGACCGCTTCAAAGGCCGAGCAATCCCCAAAGATCGAGTTTTTGTTGGCCGAGTACGACAGGTTTCCCAAGCGGGATTAAACAGGACAAACACCTCAGTGAAATGACGAGTCCCTGTCCACCTTAAGGATAATTAAGGTGTTTTGACCATTTTCTATCGACCTCATCGACGCAGGCAAATGGCAGCAGTGCGTTCGCATCGAGTGCGTTTATATTGAGCGCAATCATCGCACCACCAATATTTTGAGCATAAAAGCTCGCCGTGTCTGATGCGTGTTTTTTGATCACTTTAGAATGGTTTCCATTCCCGGAAAAACCGTTTTTTTCAAACTCCGTGAAAATACTTCCCTGAACCCCCACACACTCCGTAGAATTCTGAGTCTTTCCCTGAGATCTCATGTTATAAAATGGGGAGACTAGGTAGAGTTTAGGTGACCATTCGGTTCTTACAACTTCGAGATAGAGACTCAACGATGCGACGTAATTGGACTCAACGGTTGTTTGCCTGGCTTCAGGGTCATCGAAGTCATATCGCTGGCCGACGATCGGCTCGACGCAGTCGGAACAACCCGGCTCGATTTGGTGCGATCGTCTCACGTCTTGAAGTGCTGGAGCCACGAAAGCTTCTTACGAATCTCGTCGCGGTGAATGTCAGCAGCACCGCAATAACGCTCAACGACATCAATCCGCCGAATACGAAGGCCTATGACACGTTCGATGTTTCGTACACCGCCACGCAAGTCGTGTTGACGGCTCACACCGGAACGATGTTTCGGGTCAACGGCAAGGATTTGTCCACGTACACGGCCACGATCACAAGTCCTGTCGACTTGTCGATGAACCTGATTCGCTTCGGTAACACGGTCACCATCACGGGCGATGGAACGGCAAGCCTGAAGGGACTGGATATCAATCTTGGCGGCGGTACCAACAACAACGGCCTGACGTTGAGCAAGGTCAATGCAAACTCCGTGAATATCCACAACGGCGGATTCGCCACGAACCTGGTCACGATCAATCAATCAGCAATCAACAACGATCTGAATGTCAACCTGGGATTTCAAAGTGGAGATCACCTGGACCTGGAAAACACGACCGTCAAGGGAAATGTCAAATCCTGGCTCGGTCAATTGACCGTGAATCATTCCACAATCACTGGTTCATTGACTGACTGGGAACTCCGACGCAACAGTTCCGTCGCTTCGACGGCATCGACATATACCGGCGCTGTGACAATTTTCCTGGGAGGAGACAGTGTCATCGGGATGTACGGTTCACCGGACGGACCAAGCCATTTCAACAGTTCCTTAACTGTGAACGGCCCTCACAATCGCAAGCCGACGATTTATGAAGCGACGAATTCGATCGTCACATCAAGCACGCCGACATTGAGAAACGTCAATGTCACTACGCTGAAGGCAACATTTACCGCCCCAACTGTGACCAATCTGGCGGCAGCGACGACCACGCCAACGGTCAAAGGGACGTATGATTCCGTCAATTCGCCGACATTGACGGTTGCCGTCAACGGCAAGACCTACAAGCTGGGAACAGACGCTCAATTAACGGCTCCGTCAGCAGGCAATTGGTCGCTCGATTTGACAGGCGCTCCGCTCACTGCTCAAACAACAACCGTGACGGCAACCGCTTACGATAAAAACGGTGACAGCTTGACCGGTACGGGGACCGTGACCAGCGAACAGGCGATCATCAGCAGTTACCTGACGAAAAATAGCCTGACCGCAACGACAACCGCGTCTGGTTTGAACTACGTCGTGACCACCCAGGGAACGGGGCCAGTTCCAGTGAAAGGCCAGACTGTCACGGCCAACTACACCGGATGGATCTTGAATTCGGATGGAACCAAAGGGACACAGTTTGATTCGAACACGAGCAGTGCCGGCTTCCCATTCGTAGTGGGTGTCGGACAAGTGATTGCAGGATGGGACGAAGCATTCCTTCTGTTGCCAGTTGGAACATTGGCGACGCTGCTGATTCCATCGTCGTTGGCTTACGGTACCCATGGAAGCCCCCCCCAAATCCCAGCCAACAGCATCTTGATCTTCGATGTGAAAGTGCTTGCCGCGCTCAATACTCCGACCGTGAATTCGCTGACCGGTGCCGGAACAACCCCGACAATTACCGGTACGTATGATTCCGTCAATGAACCAAACCTCACCGTAACGGTCACAAACTCGACGAATATCAACAGCACGACGACCTACACGCTTGGCGGGTCAGCAACGATTGACAAACAACTGACGTCCCCGTCGGCCGGGACCTGGTCGTTGAATTTGACGGGCACACCATTAACCGCAGCAACGACGTATAACGTCTCCGCGAAAGGGACTAGCACGAGTGGTTATACCGCGACAGGTAAGGGGACTGTGGCAACCTGATCCGCGAAAGATCATTTCGGAAATGTTATTGAGTTCGTCGTAATCGCCACGGGACTTCGAGCCCGTGGCGGTCCATCAAACTTGAATTAGCCAGAACTTGCTCGACTGGACCATCTGCCTTGAGTTGGCCCCCGTCCAGCACGAGGACTCGCTGACAAAGCTCAAGCGCAAAATCGAGGTCATGTGTCGCGATGATTTGAGTCCCTGGGAATGTTCGCAGAATTTCCAATAGCTGGCGTCGTGCTCGCGGATCAAGGTTGCTAGTCGGTTCATCCAGCACCAGAATCGCTGGTTCGCAGGCAAACACTCCCGCCAGGCAGACTCGCTTTCGCTCGCCGGTACTCAACTGCGATGGGTTGCGAAGACCATGTTCAGGCATTCCCACGGCTAAAAGACTACAGTTGACCCGGTTCAAAATCTCATCCTGATCCAGACCCAGGTTCAGCGGACCAAACGCCACATCTTCGCGAACAGTCGGACAAAACAACTGGTCGTCTGGGTCCTGAAACAAGAATCCGATTTGCCGCCTCACCTCGCGCAATCGCCCTTTAGTCACTGGCTGCGACTTAATGAAGACCTGAGCATCGCCTTCGTTAACGACTGACGCAGCAGGCAAAAGACCGTTCAAGTGCATCAATAAGGTTGACTTACCAGCTCCACTCGGGCCAACAAGGGCAACGCGTTCTCCGTCAGAAATCGAACAAATCACATCGTTCAAGGCTGTGCGTCCGCTTGGATAACGAAACGTCAGTCCCTTCAGTTCGATTGCGGTCGAATTCGTGGAATTGGTCATTGCACCTTTCTCGGATCTTCACCAAGGAACCGCGGCGAACCGTCCCATCCCCTGGCAAGCATGGCTTGATGAGTTCGCTCTGCCCGTTCCATCGCTCGCAAGAGCAACAACCCAATCAACTGCGCATTCGTTGTCCAACGCGTCTTGAGTGAACTGCGACCAAAGTCTCGTGCATCGCGAGCATGGCGAAGTCGAGCAAGTTCGTCCCACAGAATAAAAATATATCGATACATAAATGCCAGCATGGCGACCATCAGCACCGGGCATCGCCATCGAAGAAGAGTCGTCAGTAATTCCGGGAACGGCAAGACGTGAATCAGCCACAGTCCAGCCAGAAACGAGACGGTGCATCGCAACCAAAGCCCAAACATCCAGGACCAGGCGGCCGCTTGATCTATCTGCGTGATGGGCACAGACAAGCCAAACACCAGTAGCATTGGCAGGAACAGTGCCAGACGTCTGGCTAGGTAACCGATCGTGGCGCCAGCAATACTCAATCCAGCAAACACTACCGCCAGCAAGAGACCTTGCGCTGGCCAATGTTCAAGCGGAATGAGACTTGCCAGAACGATCACTGATAACGTTAGCCCAAGCTTCCAACCGGAAGAGATCGCATGACAGGGACTAATCGCGTTGGCGGTTTGTGAACTAGCTGGCATGTCCACCGTCCGTCGCCAATGACGGCAAATTCCACCGAGCGGCTTTTCCAATGGCAAAAGCGATGGCGAAGACGATCAAGGTTCCAATAAGACCTGCCGACGAAGTCGCCAGCATCGACCAGCCCATTTGATCTAAGAACGGTACTTCATAACCATCGAGAATCAACCCCGGTCGTTCGACATTCAATGCTTCGATCCCAGTCGATTCTGCGACTTTATCCAAGCCGTCTGGATAATCAGATTTCAGCGGCGAAAGAATCGCAGCCACGGCGAGTGCAGCCATCAAGCCCGCGACAACAAAACGACCAACATTCGAAACCGCTCCCGCTGACACAGGGGTCGGAATCAAATCGGGCCGCCGCGACAGCACGAAACTTAATACAGTTCCCGTAATCAACGCCTCGCCAATCCCAATCAAAGCGTGGTACACGACCATCAATGTAAAAATACCGCTCAGACTAAACTCTCTCGAACCAGCGGAACATCCGAACTCAACGCAAAACAACGCGGCTGCGGCAAGCACCGAAAGCCAGGCTGCAATCACAGCAGCGGGAAGTGCAGCGACACTCCCATTTCCGAACCACTTCCTCAGCGTGGTATAAATCGCATAGCCACCCCACGACCCGATTACGCCCATATTCAGGACGTTGGCGCCCAGCGACAACAACCCTCCGTCGTTAAACAACACCGCCTGGACCATCAGAACCAGCGTAATCGCCAGACAACCTGCCCAGGGACCAAGAATTACTGACGCCAAAACGCCGCCCAACAAATGGCCTGAAACAGGCAGCCCAATCAGCGGAAAATTCACCATCTGACCCGCAAAGACCACCGCAGCCAGCATCCCCGTCAACGGAACCGCGCGATCTTCCAGATCAATCCGAAGTTTACGCAAGCTGTACCCAACCGCAGCGAGACTCACCAGCCCCGTCACGAGACAAACCTCCGGACCAAGAATCCCATCCCTAATATGCATTTTTTAGTGCTCGCGTCGCTGAATGAGGCACATCTGAAAGACTATCTCTGCGGGCTTCGCCAACTAGCAGTAAAGTTGTTGTGTGAATGCTCGAAGAAACGAACAAAGCATCCTTGAGGCATTCTTTGAAGTCGTAAGAATTGCATACTCTAGTCGGTAAGGTTTTCACTCTACCAGCCGACAGGAAAGATTTTTCACTTACCCAGACATTCGGAAATGGCATCCTGCAGTCGTCGATCGAATCCTGAGATTTGCAGGTCGGAAACAAGGTTCTTCGCCCGCTGAGAAAACCCTTCATTTTCAGTGACCGTTTTGAGTGCATTTGTCAGTCTTGTAACGTTCAAACGGCAAGCAGGAATGGAGATTCCGACACCCAGTTCGACAAGACGTCGCGCATTGTCCGGCTGATCATGAGCAAACGGAACCAGAATTTGCGGGCGACCTGATGCCAGAGCCTGCCCCGTCGTCCCGATTCCACACTGATGGACAATGACCGCACCTCGAGGGAAAAGTTTTGAGAACGGTTCGTAATTCGAGATATGAACGCTTGGGTCGGTCATCGTGGCTGAGGGAATTCGACGCGGGTTCTTTCCAACCAGAAAGACGGCTCGAAGACCGAGTCGTTTGATCGCTTCGTAAGCGATTTCAAAATAATTCGTTTCCATCTTCACGATGGCCGTCCCCAGTGTGAAGATGACTGGAGGAGGTCCTGCATCGAGGAATTGCTGTAGTTCCGATGAAATGTCACTCGTCGTCTCTTCATCAAACAGCGGAAAGCCAATTTGTTTGACCCGGTTGGGCCAATCGGGTTGAGCCGGTGCGAATGACGAAGGAAATAATGCCAATGTTCCAAACGAAGAAAATCCGTCGATCAGGACGTTTTTTGGAGAAACCGGCAGGCCAACCTGATTTCGCAAGTCATCAATCGGTTTCAACCAGCGTCGAGTGGGACTTGCCAGTAGCTTGAGAACCCAGCTTGCGACCGTTGGACCGAAATGCTTCAGGCGAGGTAACAAAGTCATGAATCCGAGTGCTGGAGGATCATAGGCCGAAAAGAAAGGGGATGGCTGAAGAGCACACGAGAGCCATGGTCTCCCCAATTCTTCCGCAACGATCGGCGTGGCAAACGTCAGCACATGCGAAATCATCAAATCGTGACCGACGGCAGTCTCTTTGATTGTTTTGTACCCGTCACTGAGATACGGCAGAATCAAAGTACGAATAATAAACTGGGTTCCATGCAATGAATGATTGGCTTTTGCGGCCCAGGATTCTTGGGGCCCAAGTTCTTCTAACCCCGGCTTAATGGGGACAAACCGAACGCCGATTCGCTCGACGTACTCGCGGTATTCTTCATGTGTGGCCAGCGTTACGTCATCGCCACGCCCCTTCAATATTCGAGCCATCGCCAGGTAAGGATGCAAATCCCCATAGGACCCAAAGGTTGTCAACAAGATCTTGGACACTCGGGCGTCGTCTTTCTGAGAAACGAGTCATAGAAGGAAAAACGAAGCAAGAAGCAATTTGGAACGATTCAGCGAACGAACCCGATCCAACTACAGCACTGAAATCTGACAAGCCAAGCACGGCATCTTATCAGTCCACCGACGATTCGAAAGAGTGGCGAATGGGTCCGTAAAAGTAGAACTCAAATTGGAGACAAGCTTCGATCCAGAGCTTGACGCGGACTTACTACTTGCTGACTTTCTTTGAGGTTTTGGTGAGACTTCGTAGACTTGTCCCACTACTCGCTACTCGCTGTGTTGCCTGCGAGATTGCCCGCGGAGGATTGAAAGATTTTCCGAGTTCGTCGCTCAGCTTCGGTTGAGGTATCTCTCCTTTTCAGGTCATCGAGATTTGCCATACAGACGCGACAGCCAATCTCTTCAATATGAAACTGCAGATATTGTGATAACCCGTCACCTAACCGGTTATCAACGTAAGCTGCCCAGACTGCTCGCGGCGGACAACTCAGACGTTGTTGCCGCCAGAGTTCCCCGACGCTGAAGTTTCCTTGATCTCGTAACGACAACAGCGTTGCCAAACGTTTGCCAAGTAACGGATCACCTCGCAACGATTGCTCGATCACGGCACAACTTTCTGTCGAAAGTCGCTCATCGGCATAAGCCAAAAGTTCATCGTCAGTTGGGGCACTCATTCGCAAACCTCGTGGTTATCCAATGAATTCCAGTTTCACTGGATGAGGGATGATTTTTGCCTGGTAGGCTCGTTCGAGCAGGAGACTCACTGCTTTTCGACCACGCTCTCCAAAGTCGAGCGTCCAATCATTGACGTACATTCCGACGAATTTATCAGCCTGACTGCGATCCAGGTCACGACCGAACTGAAGTGCATACGCGAGTGCTTCAGCGCGGTGATCCAGGGCATATTGGATGCTTTGTTTCAGCAACGATGTAACATCACTCATCACTTTCTGGCCAAGATCACGTCGAATTGCGTTTCCACCGAGTGGAAGCGGCAGGCCAGTATCTTTCATCCACCACTTTCCCAAGTCAACGATCAAATGCAATCCATCGTTCTGGTAGGTCAGTTGTCCTTCATGAATAATCAATCCGGCGTCAACTTTGCCTTCGCGAGTCACCGCCAGAATCTCGTCGAACGGATAAACAACAGCCGTAAAATCGTTACCCAATGCCAGTTTCAGTGCCAGATAGGCGGTTGTCAGTTCACCTGGAATGGCAATTGTCTTACCGCGAAAATCACTTAAGCTGCCTGGTTGTCGAGCAACGATCATGGGGCCGTAATCGTCACCCATTGAGCAACCACACGCGCACAATGCATAGCGATCCGTCATGTAGGCGTATCCGTGCAGGCTGACGGCAGTCAGCTCCAACTCGCCATCAAGAGCCCGTTCGTTCAGGGTTTGAATGTCCTGCAATTCATGTGTGAATCGGTACGGACCGGTCTCGATTTTGTCTTTAGCGAGTGCATAAAACATGAATGCGTCGTCGGGATCAGGGCTATGGCCGACACGGATAAGCGTCTTTTCGGACATCTGTCAATTTCTGGTCTGAAGAACGTGACTTGGCGGAGTTGTTTCCACCGGAACTCGTTACAGAATCGTAGTGATCCAGCGATGTTGTGACCACTGTACCAGCGGTCTATCGCTTTTGATTCAGGTCAGGGAAACGAGATTACGTGATTGAAACGGAAATCGCAGATGGAACGATCGTTTTGAACTGCCAGCATGGCAATTTTAGGAGTCTTCTCAAAATCGAGGAATCGAAAATGTGGGCCGCATAACTAGACCCCGTTATCCAATTGGTTCAAATTGAACTTCAGTGACAAAAAATGGGGGAGAACCAATGGCGAGCGGACCGTGTCGAACCTATACTGATTTTTCGTAAATCCCAGGAAAGACCAATGACGAATCCATCGCCGAATCAACCGCTGCAAGATGTTCATGTTCGAGAAACTGTGCCTCTCGTTGCCCCTCGCTATCTGAAACAGGAAGAGACGATCTCTGACGTTGCCGTGAAAACGGTGATTGAAACAAGAGAGTCCATTAAGAGAATACTGTCAGGCGAAGAGTCGCGGCTGATCGTGGTGGTTGGCCCATGCTCGATCCATGATCACGTTGCCGCCCTGGATTATGCTCAGCGGTTAAAGACGCTTGCTGATCGCGTCCAGGACAAACTGCTGGTTGTCATGCGAGTCTATTTTGAAAAGCCGCGAACAACGGTCGGGTGGAAAGGGCTAATCAACGATCCTCATCTGAACGACACGTTCGACATCGCCACCGGGTTGCGGATTGGTCGACGAATCCTGCTGGAAGTTGCCAGCATGGGTTTGCCTGCTGCAACGGAATTGCTGGAACCAATCACCCCGCAATATATCGCCGACCTGATCTCACTGACAGCAATCGGTGCTCGAACAACCGAGTCACCGACTCACAGGCAAATGGCAAGCGGATTGTCGATGCCGGTCGGATTCAAGAATGGAACCAACGGAAGCTTGCAGGTCGCGATCGATGCGATGCTCGCAGCGCGTTCTCAACACAGTTTTCTCGGAATCGACAACGATGGTCAGACCTGCATCGTCAATACCAAAGGAAACCCCTGGGGCTTTTTGATCCTGCGAGGGGGTCAATCTGGACCGAATTACAACCCGGAAAGCCTGGCAGAAAGCGTTGAACGACTGAATGGGGCAAAGCTGCCACCCCGCCTGATGGTTGATTGCAGCCACGCCAATTCCAACAAGGACTATTTGTTACAGCATGTTTGCTGGGACGATTGCCTGGCACAGCGAATTGCTGGAAACAAGAATATTGTCGGTTTGATGCTTGAAAGTAACCTGATGCCAGGAAATCAGAAGCTGACAAGCGACCTGACGAAACTTCAATATGGAGTTTCCATCACAGACGGTTGTATCGGTTGGGACGAAACCGAACGTCTGATTCTTTCAGCACATGAACAGCTTGCATCCGCTGAATGATTCGGCGCTAGCACAACGCTTAAAATTCGAGTGCCACTGGATGACCGTCTTCGGTCACCCAGTGCTCTTCGATTGCCTCAAAAAAAGAGAAGACACTGCGTCGGAGAAGACTCCGATGCAGTGGCACAAAACCCGATCTCTGAGTATTGACAATGCACCAGCGAGCAATCAAACGTCGCAGAGTTTCACTGCTTCGCGAAGTCCGACCAGCGGATCACGAGTCGGAATGAATTCGTGCCCGACGTATCCTTGATACCCGATTTCAATCAGTTTTCTCATGATCGGCGGGTAATTGATTTCCTGCTTGTCATCGAGTTCCGCTCGACCGGGATTTCCCGCAGTGTGGATGTGTCCGATGACGTCCTTGTGTTGTTCGATCCGACGAATCACGTCGCCGTTCATAATCTGCACGTGATAGATATCGAACAGAACCTTTACTCGTGGCGAGCCGACCTTTCGCACGATATCGCAAACGTAATCGATATCGTCGCCCTGGTAACCAGGATGACCTTTCATCGGGTGCGAACCATCACGCGAGTTGAGATGCTCAAGACAGATCGTTACTCCTTTTTTCTCGGCATGTCCTGCGATTTTTTTCAAACCGGCGATACAGTTTTTCGCTCCGTCTTCGAGCGAGATTTCACCGCTCTTCGGATCTTCGGCATCGTTCCACTTGTAACCCGTGAATGCGATTACGTTAGGGACATTTGCCGCAGCACAGTCGTCGATCATCTTGCTGGTCGTGGAGATGACCTGATCTTGATATCGAGGATTATTGAAGCCTTTCATAAATGGGGCACCAGGCATGCCGTTTGGCGCGATGGCACAGGTGAGTCCATGTTTTTTGAGGACATCCCATGTTTCAGGCCCGCAGATCTCAACGGATTGTATTCCCATTCCTTTGGCGATCTGGCAGGTTTTATCGATGTCCCATTTGTCTCCGGCGACATTAAAACACCAAAAGACAACGGAATGCTTGATTCGTCCATTGATCGCAACTTTATCCGCTGCGGCGAGAATGGCGTCCTGGCCAACGCTGGCAACCGCCCCAGCAGCAACGGCGGAATGAAGCAAGTCACGACGGGAAATTGACATGGGAAACTCCTGATTGATTCAATGGAACAGTAGGAAGAGAAACATTTCAGTCTTGGAAATCGAGATCGATTTACGAATCAATTGCCGTGTTAAAACCAAAGGCCACAAGATTGTGACAATTGACCGGCGCTATTCGTAAAACGAAGCTATTCGATTTTGCCCGAATAATACCGACCCGACATCGTTGGTGCGAACGAGTTAAGGACGGTAATCTCTCTTCCAATTGTCAATGCCCTCATTTTCAGGACTGGAACTTTCCCTTGAACACGGGTCACACATCCCCTCTTGACGGTTGGCCAGCCGTTGAAGCGTCATTGCGAGAACCATTGGTAGCGCGACTGTCGGAAGGCGAAACCATCGTCGCCTTTATGATTTCTGACATCGATTCCAATCGGTTTTATCGGAAGACGCTTATTGTTCTGACGAATCGGCGATTCCTGAGCCATTCGGCGGAATCGGGTTTCCAGGAATGGGCCCTGTCCGAGATCGACAAAATCAAAACGAAAGACCGTGGCGGATTAGGTACGCTCGAACTGACTGGTGCAACTCGGCGACTGGCGGTTTGGCACTACACGATTGCACAAGGGCCCTCGGCGCTGATTCTGGGCGACCGATTCGAGGACCAGAAGTCACACCGAGCGATTTCGACTGAAGTCGTTGAAGATGACGAAATCCCCGAACCGGAAGATCATGAATCCATCCCGGATACGACAGCGCTTCTGAGACTGTGGCAATTCGCCCGACCCCATGCTTTTTGGATGATTGTTGCGCTCTCAATGACTTTGACGGCGGCTATCGCCGAAGTCAAAACGATCGAAATGACGAAACCGTTGGTTGACCTGTTAAAAAACTATGGACCTGACCAGCCTCCGATATTGAATCAGGCTTTTTATTACCTGGGAATCATGCTGGGATCGGCAGTGATCGCATGGTTATTGGGTTGGGGCCAAGGAGCGATTCTGGCTTGGGTCAGTGAGCGAGTCACTGGCGATCTGCGGCGGCGGACTTACTCGCACCTGCAAAAGCTGTCGCTGGAATACTTCGGAGGTAAGCGGACCGGCGACTTGATGTCGCGCATTAGTAGTGATTCTGATCGACTTTGCTCGTTCCTTTCAGACAGCATCGTCGATTTTACGGCAAATACGATCCTGTTGTTTGTCGTTGCCTATGCTCTGTTTCGTGAAAATTACCAGGTCGCACTGGTGGCGTTGCTTCCTTTTCCATTCATCATCTGGCTGATGTACTACGCGCGCGACAAATTACAAACGGGATTCCAAGCCTCAAGTCGTGCCTGGGGAGCGATGTCGAGTGTTTTAGCGGATACGATTCCTGGAATTCGAGTGGTGAAAGCATTCGCGCAGGAAGATCGGGAAATCGAACGGTTTTCAACCGCGAACGAACTGGTTGTCTCCACAAATAACCGAGTCAATTCGCTTTGGACATTTTTCTGGCCCTTGATCACGTTTCTCAACCATTTGGGTGTTCTTGTCGTCTGGGTCTGTGGTGTCTGGTTGATCGGCCGCCGTGATCCACATTTCAGTGTCGGCTCATTAACGACCGTCGTACTTCTCAGTGAGAAGTTCTATGGCAAGTTGGAAATGATGAGTCGTATCGTGAATGCGTCTCAGCGTGCGGCGGCGAGTGCTCAACGGATCTTTGAAATTCTGGATCGCGTCTCAAGTGTCCCTGAACCTGCAAAGCCCGCTCCACTCGACAAATTGCGAGGCGAACTCGAATTCCGACATGTCGGTTTTCGTTATGGTAATCGCAAGGTAATCCGTGATTTTTCGTTAAAAATTGCGGCAGGTGAAATGATCGGACTCGTCGGCCATACTGGCGCCGGTAAGAGCACGCTGATTAACCTTGTCTGCCGTTTTTTCGACGTTGCGGAAGGGTCTATCCTGGTCGATGGCGTCGATATCCGCAGTTACAAGGTCGAGCCATACCGCAGGAATGTCGGGATCGTGCTTCAAGACCCGTTCCTGTTTTACGGGACGATTGCTGAAAATATTGCATATGGGCTTCCGAATGCGACACGGCAACAGATCATTGATGCAGCCAAAGCCGCTCGGGCACACGAATTCATTCTTCAGTTGGCGGACGGCTATGACTCGCTCGTTGGGGAACGGGGTCAGTCATTGTCCGGTGGTGAGCGCCAACGAATCAGTATCGCACGTGCACTGTTGATTGACCCGCGAATCTTGATCCTGGACGAAGCGACGTCGGCGCTTGACTCAACAACCGAACGCCAAATCCAGGAAGCGTTACAGAACCTTGTGCGCGGTCGGACAACGATCGCCATCGCTCACCGTTTAAGTACGCTCAGCCAGGCCGATCGAATCATGGTGATCGAACGGGGCCGACTTGTCGAAATTGGAACCCACGATGAGCTACTGAAAATCAACGGAGCATACGCGGCACTTCATAAGGCACAGCAGGAATTGACGAAGGATATTGGCTGGTAAATGTCCGCAAGAATTTGAAGCGTAGATCATCCAGAAGTTTGCTGGATTGTATTCCACGGCAAACGGGGTCGAATGACGGGCCCCGTCCAATTTCCAAAGTATTCTTCTCGCATGGCGCCTGTATCGTGAACATCGAACGTCAGGACGGACTCTTCGAGAATCGTCGTCTTTTGCGGAACTCGACCGACGATTGCCGAGATGACATATCGACCTTCATTCAGAAAATTGCCGGGGATTACGCAAGTTGATTCGTAAAGGCCAACAGGTTGTGGGGTCCCATACCACGGATCGTCGGTGGAACTGATTGCTCTGACATTCGATGTTGCCAGCACGAACGTTCCGTTCGTGTCCTTTAACCAAAGCGCAGTGTAGAGTTGCTGGTCAGGAACCAGGTTCCAATAGCTGATCTGTATGCCGATATCTTTTGCGATATCGACATCGGCTGTCGGTCCGTCGATTCCATTTTGAACGATCCTAACAGCATGTAGTCGCACCATTTCCGTTCCGGGTGCAGTATCCAGTGATTGCCAGACAACTTCGCCTGACGCCGACCTGACGTTCGCCATGTACTGTTTGACGACATCGCCTGGATGACCAATGGCAGTGACGCGTCCAGCCTCAAGAAGAATAGCGCGCTGGCAAAGATTGGTGATGACAGGCAGGCTGTGCGACACAATCAAGACCGTCTTTCCTTGACGACTGGCAGCCCCCATTTTGCCCATACATTTCTGCTGAAACGCGGCATCGCCGACAGCCAGAACCTCGTCAACGATCATGATTTCCGGTTCCAGATGTGCGGCAACAGCAAACGCGAGTCGAACGTACATGCCACTCGAATAGTATTTAACAGCCGTATCGAGAAACTTTTCGACTTCAGAAAAAGCGACGATTTCGTCGAACTTCGCTCGAATTTCCCGACGGGTCATCCCGAGAACGGCACCGTTCAGATAGATGTTTTCCCGACCTGTCAGTTCGGGATGGAATCCCGTTCCCACCTCAAGCAGGCTGCCAACTCGGCCGTGTAACTCTATTCGCCCGTGGGATGGTCGAGTGATCCGCGAAAGGAGCTTAAGAAGCGTACTTTTGCCCGCTCCGTTGCGACCAATGAATCCCAGAACCTCACCCTGTTTGACCTCAAAAGAGACATCTTTTAATGCCCAAAAGCTGTCAGCTTCCTGTGATGCCGTTTTCGTCCCCGGACCGAAGAGTCGCGCAGGGATCCGTGCAACGTTTTTGGCGAAGTTTTCAAGGAATTCAGAAAAACGGTGGTACGAAAGCCGATGTCCCAGCCGAAACGACTTCGACAACCCCTCGACCCGTATGGCGAGATCTTTCACAGAGACTTCCTGATTTCCGAAAAATACGAAATTCGAATCACCATTGATCGCCAAGCTCTTTTGTCTTGATCGCGAATTGTCCTGCCATTGCAAATGATTTTCACCAGCAGTATCCAAGTTCAAGACGTTGATTAGCTTCCTGTTCGCGCTCGAACTTCGCAATGGTGGATGAAGTTTCTGTATCGAACAAAGTAAAAGGGCATGCATTAAAGCATGCCCTCTTTCGGACGGACGAGCACGACTACGTTGTTAAGTCATAAAGTTCGACTCGTGTGCCACTGCATCGGAGTCTTCTCCGACGCAGTGTCTTGCCTTTTTTCGGTGCAATCGAAGAGCACTGGGCGACCGAAGACGGTCATCCAGTGGCACCCAAATATTGAGAGCGGACAGCGCAGTGCTTACTTTTTATGGGCTTTGTGGCATGCTGCACATGAACCGGTTACGCCCTTAAATGCCTCTTGCGCACCTGCATAGTCTTTCGCTTCGATTTTCGCGAGGACATTCGCGCTTCCATCTTGAAGTGCTTTGGATGCGTTCGCCCATTCACCGTCAGGGCAGCGTCCATCGTCCATCAGGATAAAGCTCGATTCATTCAGCAATGCCGCTTTAGTGGCGAGGTCGTCCCACGCCTTATCGTCAGCAGGAGCCGCTTTCAGACCTTCACCGATGCCGGCGCAATTCGGCTTGATCAAGCCCGTCATCATCTGCTTTGTTGTCAGAACTCTGGACTTCCCCTTTTTCACCTGGGCCGAAGCACCTACCGACAACATTGCGACCATCCCGACAATCATTGCAACGCAGAACAACCGTTTCATTAAGCCAGTCTCCTCGAAAAAAACCAAATCAGGGAACGACGAGCGTCTGCGGCGTTGCTGGCGCAACAATCATGAATCGCCTGGAAAGCTGCTCGCCGAAAAAAACGACATATGGATATCAATGTCCATAGGTCGTGCGCCTCAATCTACCGAGTGACAAAAGAAATGCAACCAAAAGACTTTCGAAGCCTGACGAGATGGAACGTGAAACAGTGCTCACCTATGATTCGTGTCTGTTAGAAACTGCGGTTTCTGGTAGTAAGCGTCGCCGCCATCCAGCGGCGCATTTTATCAGCGATCGGAATCTCTTCGCTACGAGCGTTTCCATCCCGCTTCCATTTCCCGTTTCCTGACGGGTGATTTAACCCCAGACGAGAGTGATTTTTATGTCGGCGACCGATAAGCAAGAGCCCATCGAACATGTCCTGGTTGTTCCCACACTCTTATTTCGAGAACTCGGTTACTTCCAGGGTTTTAACTCCAATATCGATCGTTATATCGGAACTCTGCTCGATCCCGCTCATACAAGTTTTCGCCCTCGTAACGAGGTCGAGGAAGACCCGAGTTACAAGCAACTGATTCCATACTGCATTTTTCGCCACTCGGGTCAGGTGTTTTTCTATAAAAGAGGTAAGAAGGGAGGCGAGGGACGGCTGCATAGCAAACGTTCGATCGGAATCGGCGGCCATATTTCTTCGACCGACCAACTTTCTGGTGATCGACGGTATTTGGAAGCCATGCACCGTGAGATTTCGGAAGAAGTCTTTCTGGAGTCAGGGTTTAAGGACGCTTGCGTTGGCCTGATCAACGACGATGAAACAGCAGTCGGACGAGTACATTTAGGAATTGTTCACATTTTTGACCTCGACACGGCCAAAGTTCGCCCCCGTGAAGAGTCGATCTTAGAGACAGGATTCGCAGATCCCGCAGAATTGATACAAGCCGCAGACGAATTCGAAACGTGGTCTCAGATTTGTCTCAAGCATCTGTTCGGGTGAAGTTGCGTTTGACGCGACCAACTGCGCAAGGCGGGGTAAAGTCCGATCGGTCGATAAGGGCTGACGGGGTAGATAAGACAAAGGAAGGTCTTTCGATGGCAACGCAATGGAATAGACGATCCGTAATCGGTGCGGCTCTTGTTGCGGCAATTCCTGTCGCTGCGGGGACTTCGGTAGCTCAGGAAAAGCCATCAGCTGCCGTGAAAGGGAAGCTCACGGACCAGTCATTGGGAACGCTGCTGAAGGCGATGGGACTTGAGACCAAAGTTCAGGAGCAGCGATATGATTTTGCCTTCAAGGCAACAATCGAAGACAACGAATGGGAACTTTCGATGTCGTCAGTTTTGAGCCAGGACGGAAGCTCGATCTGGGTTATGGCATGGCTCGATGAACTGCCGAAATCGGCTGCTGATGTACCTCGAACGGCCTTGTTGAGATTGCTTTCCGACAACGACAAACTGGGCAAGGGTAAGTTTTTCACTTATATCGCCGCAAACCGACGTTTTGTCCTTCAGCGAGTGATCCCCAATGAGAACATCACATCAGAACGCTTTCGTGCGGTTCTTGATGATCTAGGCCAGTCCGTCGTGGAAACGCATCCGCATTGGAGCGTCGCGAATTGGACGTCGCCAGCGGCTGAAGATCCAGCCCAAGTCGCAAAAACCGGCAGCCCGATCAAAGGAAGTGTTCCCACTGCTGCGGGATCGGCTCCCGCAACATTGCCAACGAACACTCCAGCCAAGGCATTGAAAACCGCCGTGAACGATGCAAAAGCTGGCGGCCCGGTAAGAAAGTAGATCGTTACCAAAGCGAGAAGTTTCTGGTGCCACTGGATGACCGTCTTCGGTCACCCAGTGCTCTTCGAATCCCGAGAAAATCGGGAAGTCACTGTGTCTCGGAAGACTCCGATGCAGCAGCACACAACCCAAGCTTAAAGTATTGACGACGCAATAGCCGGTTTTGATATTGAAATCCCAGTTGAACTCAGGATCAACGTCGATGACTTGTTCCTGAATCAGAGGGATGAGGATGCCGATTCCGAACAAAAAGCCCGCTGACCCTTCTGGTCGCGGGCTGTTATTGTTGGCGGAAACGAGCAGTTTTAATCAGGAATCCTCCTAACGTGGTTTGATTTGGCTCTCGCGATCTTTGCGAAACATTTCGTCCAAAACGATCGGATGCCAGTTGCCATCCCGTTGTTCGGCGGGAGTGTAATGTCGCCTGGCCCAGGTCCTCATTCTCATTTCCTCGACAGGATCGACATCATGGCTACTGACCTGTTCGAGCATCACCAGCGCACTCACGATCTCCTCCTCCACCGCTAAAACGGCTCCGAATTGCAAAAGAACCGAGCGACCGAACTCGCCCGACGACAGAAATGCTACCTATTTTTGAGAAATTCGCAAGAAAAATTAATTTTTGAGAAATTTTTCTTAGGGATTTCCGAAAGATCGACCCAACGATTTGTTCGAAACTCTCAATCAATCGTCGAATTTGACGATCGTCCTGAATGGAATGGAATTGACGGAACGACACGGTTGTCACATTTACGATTACTTACGACACTGATCAAATGGCAGTCGTCAAATCCGAAACCCAGAACATGTACTCGATCTCACGCTCTTAGGAGGAGCCGTGTCCGGGCTCATTGATAGAAACCTTTCCCAGAACGTCGAATCCTTACCACAGGAGGTTTCGTCGAGCGTTCCAGGTGACTATCACTGTTGGATTTCCTTTGGCGGTAATGTTGGCGACGTGAAGGCGACCTTCGATGCAGCACTCGCACTGCTCAGTTTGCATTGTCACATTCAATTGAAACAACGTTCGGGACTCTATTGTTCAACCCCAATGGGAAGTCAGGCTGGTAGCCCGTTTCTGAATTCCATTTGCGGTCTGACGACCCAACTGAGTCCTCAAGAACTTTTGTCGGCCCTGCAGTCGGTCGAAACACAACTCGGTCGAGTTCGCGAGATCTGTTGGGGACCGCGAACGCTTGATCTTGATCTTCTCAGCTACGGAAATTGCATCGTTAATGATCCAGATTTGGTGATACCCCATCCCGCGTTAACATACCGCCGATTTGTTCTTGACCCACTTGTTGAGGTTGATGCGAATTGGCGTCATCCTGTCTGTCATAGCACGGCAGGTCACATACTTGGCCGCGTATCTTGTCGACCGCTTCAGATCAGGCTGCTCAACGTTCATTCCGAACAGGTTGAGGCTCTTTCGTGCGATCTGATCCCTCAATTCCCAGACGTACAATTTGTTTGGGACGGTGAATCGTCGATCGACGCACTTCCGTTTCTCATGAGAGGATCATCAACGACCCGCGATGACCTGATCGTTGACCTGCGGCGTTCGCCGGGTGATACGCTCGAACAACTGACATCAGCGTTGACAGCGATTTTCGATAAGCCAAGACGAGTCTGTGACTGGTGACGCCGGTCAGCATTCCCTGATCTTCTGGGCTTCCACATCGAGTCGCGTTGAATAACCACCTACCGAAAATTTTGAGGTTCAACGTCGATCTGGTGTTCGATGGTCGAATGATTTGGAAATTGTGGCGCAGCCAGCAGCCAGATCGCTCGTAGCGACTCCAAATCGGGCGAAGTCAGTTGAAGGTGGTATCGAAAGTTCGCCTTCAGTCGAGTGACAGGACAGGGTGCCGGGCCGAGAATTTTGACTTGGGCCAGAAGCTCTTTCGCGGCGGCCCTCACCAATTCCCCGATCTTTACGGCGTACGCATTCACTTCTTTTTCCACCGGGCCGCGGATAATAATCCTTGCCAGTTGCGAAAATGGCGGAACGTTTAAGGCCTTTCGATGTAACATTTCTGCGTTCGCAAAGCCCAGGTAATTGTGCTCAGCCGCCCGTAATATCGCAGGTTGTGACGGAGACGCAGTTTGAACGAGAACTCGTCCGCCACGACGACTTCGTCCAGTTCGGCCTGCGACTTGAGCAATCAATTGAAATGTCCGTTCCGCCGAACGAAGGTCAGGTTGGTGCAGTAACGTATCGGCGTCGATGACCCCGACCAGTGTCACGTTGGGAAAATCGAGTCCCTTGGCAATCATCTGAGTCCCCAGCAGGATCTGCACTTCGCCATGTCGAAATTTTTCGAGCGCCGTGTCGTGCGAACCACGCTTTTGCATGGTGTCGCTATCCATTCTCAGGCATTTATAGTCCTCGAATCTCGTTCGAACTTCGTTCTCGAGTCGCTCGGTCCCCAATCCCAGGTAGGCCAAACCAGGACGACCGCAACTTGGACAGGTCGACGGCGGCTTCGCGGAAAAGTTGCAGCAGTGACACAGTGCGATGGCACGCTCTTTATGCCACGTCAACGTGATATCGCAATTTGGACATTTCACCCCGACTCCACACCCACGGCACCAGATGACCGATGAATAACCTCGAACATTCAGGAACAGAATCACCTGTCCCCCATCTTTCAATGCCTGGTTCATTGCTTGAAATAAGGCGCGCCCGATCGCGGCACCTTTTCCAATTGCCGGATCGTTCCTGGTGTCGACAATAACAACCGGAGGCAGCGGTAGATTCTCGACCCGTTTCGGCATCGAAATTAACGTGTCCTGCCGATTGATCACTCGTTGCCACGATTCCAAAGTCGGCGTTGCCGAACCGAGAATGAGCGGAACCTTCTCAATCTCGGCTCGATAACGAGCCACTTCGCGTGCGTGATAGCGGGGTGTGTTGTCCTGTTTAAAACTAGTCTCGTGCTCTTCATCGATCACGATCATTCCCAGATGTGGGGTCGGGGCAAAGACCGCACTGCGAGCACCCACTACTACCTGCACCTTTCCGCTGGCAATCTGCTTCCAGTGCCCATGCCGTTCTGCGTCCGTCAAGTGGCTGTGCAGAACTGCGACTGAATCGAATCGGCTGCGAAACCGGCGAATCGTTTGCGGTGTCAGACTGATTTCTGGAACCAGCATGATGGCCTGTCGCCCGTAACTGACGATTTCTTCGATGGCTCGAATGTAAACTTCTGTCTTGCCGCTGCCAGTGACACCGTGAAGCAGCAATGTTCGGTGTTCGCTGGATCGAACAACATCCAGAATCGCATCCACCGCGCGAGTCTGATCGTCGTTCAAAACAATCTCACGATGTGGTTCGATCGCGTCAGCTTCAAAACTCGTAAACACTCGATGCCGAAGAGAGAGGATCAAGCCCTTTTCCTCCAGCGAATGGATGGGCGAGACTCCGCATTGAGCCGCCGCCGATAACTCATCGACCGACATTGCACGACCAGCGGCGAGCAGGATCTCAACGACAGTTCGTTGTTTTGCACGCAGCTTCAGGCCGTCCAGAATGTGGACAATCTCGGCGGCGGATCGCGAAGGGGAATCGTCCTGGTTGGGTTCAGTCGGGCGAACTGAAGTGCCCTCTTCAGCGTCGTCCGGTTCCTTGTTTTTCGAAGCTCCCGGCGCAACGATACCCAACTTGGCCTGCAACGAATCACTAAGAGTAAAAAAAGTGACTTCGCGAGTTCCTGCGTTTGTCTTTACCCCTTTCGGGATGACGGTCTCGAGAACCTGCCCCCAGCCACAGAGATATCGATCACCGATCCATCGAGTCAGTTCCAGCATCCGCGAATCAATCAATGGCTCGCGATCCAGTACCGATTCGATCGTCTTCAGCGTTCTTCCTGTTGGCAGAGTCGTGCTCAGCCCAACACAAAAACCTGTGATGGATTGCCCGCCGCGCCCGAAAGGGGCCTGAACTCGTTGTCCAGGCCCGATCAGGTCTCGCAGTCCCTCGGGAACAAGATACTGATAAATCGTTGTCAGCGGTCGATTGAAAACGACATCGGCTACAAGCCGATCGTCCGAAGCAGCCACTTCCCACGCTTCCAGGTTGGGAGGAATCTCGTCATCGGAAAATAGGCTGTGCTGTTTGGGTTTGCTCAAGGATGTTTCTCTTGATGGACCCGGTGGAGAATCACCGGCTGACGAGCCAAGGGAGCGGTTCTCCCGCTCTTGGCAACTTGACCAATTGAACTCCCGTCACTGCTTTGTGCTCCGCGACTTCTGTTAACGTCGCTGCATCGGGTTCATTATCAAGGTTCAGTACCGCAATCGCATCTCCACCCGGCTCGTTCTTCTCGCGACCCAATGCCATATGAGCAATGTTAACGCTATGTTTTCCGCAAATATTTCCGATGAAACCAATGACCCCCGGTTTGTCGATGTGCTTATAAATCAACAGCAATCCATCAAGATACGCGTCGAGATGAAACTGATCAATTCGAACCAGACGCAAGAACTGTTTGCCGAAGATCGTTCCCGCCGCTGTCAATTCGCCGTTGTCCGTCAGGACCGTGGCCGAAATCAATGTCGAGAAATCACCCAGTTCGTGAGAGAGTTCTTCCTTGATTTCGATACCCCGTTCTTTGGCCAGAAGATCGGCATTAACGATATTGACGTTATCGGCCAAGGCGTTGGAAAGCAGCCCTGCGGCAAAGGCGTTCGCGATCAGTTTCGTCTTCTTATTCGCCGCTTCGCCCTTGAACTGCAGCTTCACACCTCGCACACCACCCTTATTCAACTGCGACAACAGCAGGCCGAGGCGACGACCAAGATCAAGATAGGGCTGCATGTCGGTCATTTCGGCGGCCGTGATAGGCGCCATATTGACGGCGTGACGAACCTCGTTCCGCACCAGAAAACCGGTAATGATTTCCGCCGCTTCGACTGCGACCAGTTCCTGAGCTTCGTCGGTTGAGGCACCCAGATGCGGCGTCGCCAGAACTTGAGGAAGCTGAGCAAGGCTCCAATCCTTCGGCGGTTCATCAACAAACACGTCTAACGCAGCACCGGCGACGTGGCCGGACTGGATCGCGTCGAACAGGGCTTTCTCATCGATGATCCCACCGCGAGCACCGTTAATCAGTCGTACACCCTTCTTCATTCGGGCAATGCGGCTGGCGTTGATCAGCCCTTCGGTTTCGGGGGTCATCGGAGTATGCACCGTCAGGAAATCGCACTTGCCAACCAGTTCGTCGATGTCGCGGAACAGTTCAATCCCTTCCGCACGAGCGCGCTCGTCGGAAAGGAACGGATCGTAGCCCAGCACCTTCATTTCGAACGCGATGCAGCGACGAGCGACAGTTAATCCAATTCGACCCAGCCCGACGACGGCAATCGTCTTTCCAGCTAACTGAGTTCCCGTAAAGCTTTTTCGGTCCCACTTCCCAGCTTTCATCGATGCTGCGGCAGGGCCGATATTTCGGGCCAGCCCCAGTAATAACGCCATGGCTTGTTCGGCGGTGGAAGTCGTGTTTCCCGCCGGGGTGTTCATCACGACAATCCCTTCGCGGGTAGCGGCAGGCAAATCGATATTATCGACACCAACACCAGCACGGACGATGACCTTCAACCGAGGTTGATCCTTAAGAATCTCGGGTGTTAATCGTGTCGCACTGCGAATGATGATGCCATCGCAGTCTTGCAGATACTCGCGGACCTGGTCGGGCGTATGTTTTCCACTGCGAACGACAACTTCAACGCCAGGCGTTTCTTGCAGAATCTTGAGGCCGGCAGGTGACAGGTCGTCGGTAATCAGAACTCGGTACATGGTAATTTCATCGTCGATCGAAATTGTTGAGGAATCCAGGCGGCACTCTGGCCGCCTCGGCAGTAACTTTCCGACTGGTGTTGGAGCGCGAGTCGAAGACTGTAAGCATACGCAGCAATCGTCCGATGGAAAAGCGATCCGACGAAAATCAGAGTTCGATCAGATTAATCCGAACCGAGTTCTCACCGCAGAATGGTATACCCTCACGAAAATTACCTCAAAAAGTAAGAGAACAGATTCCAGCGAGGCTTCGCCTCAGACCAAGTAGCCTTCTCGCTCCGCCGAGACGATAGCCGAATTGCAGCAGACCTCGACTGGCACTTGAAAGCCCCGATGGATCACAAGGTAAATGGCAATTCGGCTTTCTTCTCGGCGGAGCGAGAAGGCAACTTTTGAAGAAATTTTGAAGCTTGACTCAATGAGCCAAGCTTCAAACCCGAAGAAGTCCAGTGAACACCTTCGTTGAGTGGAAGTTTTGATTCTCGACGAACACAATGAAAGAATGAGCCTTGCAGCCTGGAATCGACTTAATCATCAGATCGTCAAGTGCGAGCGATGTCCTCGTTTGCGGACTTATTGTCAGGCCGTCGCCATCGAGAAGCGGGCAGCGTATCGTGATTGGGACTATTGGGGCTTGCCGGTCCCTAACTTTGGTGATCCTGCGGCACGAGTACTGATCGTCGGATTGGCACCTGCTGCGCACGGCGGAAATAGAACCGGACGTGTCTTCACTGGCGACCGTAGCGGAGACTGGCTTTATCGAGCCTTACACAAAGCCGGCTTTGCCAATCAACCGACATCGATCTCTGCCGACGATGGCCTGCAACTATTCGATTGTGCCATTACAAACCCCTGTCACTGTGCCCCGCCTGCGAATAAACCGACTCGAGAGGAAATTGCGAATTGCTCAGAATGGATCAAGAAAACCTTTCAGCTACTTCCCGTACAAGTCATTATCGCACTGGGGCAGACCGCATGGCAGGCTGTCGTCGATCAGGCGGTTGCGGCCAAATGGCTGAAACAGGATGAGCGGCGACCGAAATTCGGGCATGGTGTCGAAGTGCCTCTCGATGATCATCAGCGCTGGCTGATCGGCTGCTTTCATCCGAGTCCAAGAAATACATTTACCGGACGCCTGACAGAACCGATGTTTGATTCCGTATTTGAATTAGCAAAAGCGAAGATCGCGTCCGACATCAAGTAGGCATCAAGGGAATTCGTTTTGTCGCGTCAAATGGGATTCCGTCAGTTAGCCAGAACCATGTCCAAGTTTCCGCAAATCCGCATAAGTATCTTGGGAATCTTGATAATTATTGCGGCGTTTGTGCTTGCTGCGGTTGTGGAGCTAAAAATCCGAGAACTGCAGAGAACGCCGATTAAGATCGTCGTCGCGGATGACGTCAAAGCAGATGTTGAGGGTGAAGTCATGCCGGATCTTTTTTGGGCCGGCAAAGCGTGGTTCATCCGCATTGATTGCGATCAACCTGTTTCGGTGGCTGTGGATGGACGATGGACAGCCCGTGTTCCGGCGGGGAAGCATAACATCTATCACAACCATGACAGCAACAACACTACTAAATTTGCACCGACGCGATGGTGGGAATCGCCGACAGTTGTCACGGTAAGCAAGTTTTGACTGCGGCGCAAATCATGGGCCTCATAAAAATTATTCGACGACGTCGACGGCACGGACTCGGCGTACGAGTGCAATAAATGCAACAATTGTAATTGCTGAAATCAATAAAAGTCCCCACCACGCGAGTCCTCGATCAAAATCCTTGCGAAACTTTCCGAAAAATAATTGGCCAATCAATCGCATGTCTCGCCAGGGATCAAGCAGCCGCCAGTACTCATTGTCGCTTGCTTTCCAGAGATACTCGCCCAGGCGTCCAGGCATAATTAATAGACTGGACCAGATGATGGCAATCGGGGCTGCGCGCTGAAGGTACGCTGATAGACTCACCAGCCAGACACTGTTCACTAGGCACAAGACCCCACCATAGGCGAGAACGGCCACCAGTATCCGCCAGTTGTCTCGCCAGTATGTTAACCCCGATGTGAATGCGCCGTACTCAACAAAAAGTGCCAGAGCAGGAATTACCGTCAGGAACAGGATTAGACTGCTGACAGCCAGAAGTTTTCCGGCGATGTAGTGCCTCTTGGCAATCCGCCGAGACAAATAGAACGGCAACGTCCGCTGACGGAAATCAGAACCAACCAGCAGGCTTCCTGAAAATGCCAACAGGATCATGACCACAACACTCTGGCGTTCCATGAAAACCATGTAGCCGTTGTCACGTTGCTCATCCATTTGTGCACTGAAACCAAATTCTCGCAGAATGTTTTGTTTCACTTGATCGGGTAACTGCAACTGAGTCAACGCGTAGATCACCGACCAGAACATGATGAATTGTGCCAAACCCAATCCCAGCAGGACCCAGTAGGTTTTTCGCCTTAGCACCTGGATCAACGCCACACGCGCAATCGAAATCACGCCACGAACAGGTGCTCGCAGTTTTCCTTGCCAGCCGTGATAATTCGCAATGTCGATCCCTACGCCGTCAATCTTGTGTCCCCTTTGTTTCTTTGGCGGTGAGCCGCATGAATAGCCGTTCCAGATCGTCGTCATCTTCTCGTAATCGAGTGATCACGGTCCCGCATTGAGCGGCGAGTTCGAACAATTGTTTCGCCTGCCATGTCTCCGGCAAGGCAACAAGGGCTTCCGACAATTCTGATTGATGTAAGACCGTTCCACCAGAACTCCGAAACCTGGATAGAAAATCCGAACTTGCGTCGCGCCAATGAACCTCATAACGGTTCTCGGCTGCGCGCGTCATTTCCTCAATCGGTCCCGATTTGGCGATCGTCCCCTGGTGGAGAACCACAACCTGTGTACACATCCGTTCAACATCCTTCAATAAATGGGTACACAGAATCAGGCTTTTGCCGGTCTCTGCAATCAGATCTTCCAAAAGTCGCAACATCGATAATCGACCGGCGGGATCGAGTCCGTTTGTTGGTTCGTCCAGCAACAGGAGTTCCGGGTCATGAACCAAGGCCGCAGCCAGTTTCAGACGTTGCAGGTTACCTGCGGAATACTCATCCAATCGCCGATACCGCAATTCACCCAGCCCGACGTAGTTCAAAACTTCGTGAGCACGACGTCGAGCGTCACGGAACGGCATTCCATACAGATCACCAGACAGAGCGACGTACTCGACACCCTTCAGCAGGGGAACTGTTGCGGCGGCTTCCGGCATATACCCGATTCGCCCGCGTAATTTCAGGCCGGTTTGCCGAATGTCACACCCCAGGATCGTGCCCGACCCCGATGATGGTGGTAAAAGCCCCAGCAGGATTTTCAACAGTGTCGATTTTCCCGCTCCGTTATTTCCCACCAGCCCGATCGTGCCTGTCTCAAGCCGTAGCGTCACCTCACGGAGCGCCTGCACCTGACCGAAATGACGCGATAGGTTTTGAAGATCCAGTAGCACGAGCGACAGCACTTTCCACTTCGTTTGATTCGAGGAAGGTTTGCACATAGTAATTGGCTCAGCTCTCGCTCGCTACGACGCGTCGTGTCGAGAACGAAGCAATTTTCAAAATCCGCCACAGTCATTCCCAGTTCACAAGCGATTGCCGAGGCTGGCTTCGGTGGAAACTCGCCATCGATCGCTGTTAACATCCTGCAACTAAGATGTTCGTTCCGCCCAACCCATGAATTGACGAAGTGATTGACTTGGCACCCTCGTCTACAACCGAATTTGATTTGACCTTTTCACGGGTCACCAAATTCTACGGAGCCGTCATTGGGTTGAACGACCTCACATGTCGGATTGGACCGGGGATAACGGGATTGCTCGGCTCAAATGGCGCAGGCAAATCGACGTTACTAAAACTGGCCAGCGGCCAATTGAGACCGACTCAAGGGGAAGTTCGGATCGGTAAGCTGAAAACGACGTCAACTTCGGCAAAACGACTTTTCGGCTACTGTCCTGATGTTCCCAACCTTTATGAGGAAATGACAGGCGAAGAATTTGTTCGGACGATGTGTGCGCTGCACGGCTTTCCCGACGACGAAGTCCGTGACCGAACCCAGGCGGTACTTCAAGAAGTAGGAATGGCCGACCGGGCAAAACGGAAGATTGCGGGTTGCAGTCACGGCATGCGGCAACGATTTAAGCTAGCCCAGGCGCTTGTTCACGACCCGCAAGTCTTGTTGCTCGATGAACCACTGACCGGCATCGATCCTGGTGGTCGCCAGGAAATTAACGATCTGTTGTTTCGACTGGCAGACAAAGGGAAAAGTATTCTCGTTTCGAGCCATATTTTGCACGACATTGAAATGCTGGCCGATCAGATCCTGGTGCTTGGACGTAGCCGGTTGGTTGCCTCGGGCAGCCTCTCAGAAATTCGCAGACTGCTCGACGATCGACCGCTCGTGATTGAAATTATTGCCGATAATCCACGTTCCCTGGCGGCAGAGCTGATGACGTTTGGCCAGGTCCTTGGCTGTGATCTTCAAGAAAACCGTCTGCGAGTTCGCACGAAAAATGCCTCAGATTTTTACGTTCGCATTCAGGATCTTGTTGTTAACGGGCGACAAACAATTCGTCAGATGCAGAGCCTTGATGAAGGGGCTGAGGCCGTTTTTGAATACCTTCAGCAGGGGAAACATTCATCGTGAATTCGCTGCGCGCATTTAAAACCCTGCTGAGGTTTTCGTTTCTACGATTGTTCTGGTCCGTCAATACGATGATGGTGTTACTTCCCGTCGTCGGATGCTTTCTTTTTGTCCTACGGCGTGGTTTTGGAAAGATCACGCCTCCGGAAAATGCGTTCGATGCTTTCGGCACGTTTCTTGTGTTCATCTTTTCATCGTTTCTGATCCCGATCTGTGCCCTCGGATTTGGGACTACGGCGCTCGGGGCTGAGCGAGAAGAGCAGACGCTGGTTTTTCTGCTCACTCGTCCAATTCCCCGCTGGCAGGTGCTTCTCGCCAAAATTCTCGCGTCGCTACCGCTGAGCTGTGGAATCGTAATGACCAGCTTTGCCCTTTACTGCCTGCTGGTCGGCTCTATCGGGCTAAAAGCATTTTTGATTTACTGGCCCGCCATGTTGGGAATGACCATCGCCTATGTCGCATTGTTCCAACTGTTTGCCGTCGTCTTCAGGCACCCAACAATGTTGGCGCTGGTCTACGCATTAGTCATCGAACTCTTTGTCGGAAATCTGCCAGGCAGCATCAAACGCCTCGCAATCAATTTTTACGGACGATCGTTGATCTACGGTCTCGGAATTACCGAGGGATTGAAGACTCCGCGCGGTTTCGAAGGGATTCCAGCCGCACAAGCTTATTGGACGCTTGCAGGGATCACGGGCGGCTGTCTGTTCGCCGCGTTCTTGCTTTTCCAATGGAAGGAATATCGTGATACCCCGTGATTTCCTGACACGCAATTCGCATGCAGCCCAATCGGAGGGCCAGGCTCCCGACGCAAAATCTCTGCGGCACGCGAAGAAACAAAACGTGAGTTTTACGAGAGGCGGCGGTGGCTTTTGGAATGCGTCGAATTCCGAAAGAGCTCGTTGTATTGCTAAGATTTGATGAACGTCGTGGATTGAAGATCTCGCCCCAGTCGGTTGGTCTTTGAAAGATTTGCTTCTACAATCCGGGGCTGTCGCGTTGTTGACCCGCCGGCCGAATCAAAGCCCTGAAAAATCATGACGAGGTACCGATACCCGCCCGGCAGCGGCTAATCTCAGCGAAATTGTGATTGATTCGTTTGGTAATTGACATTCAGAGAAAACGAGGGATTTCAGAGATGAAATACGTAACATGGGCACTGGTCGTGTTCGCTTCCGTCGGGGCATTGAACGCTCAGCAAGGGGCGCGTCCGACTGTCGTGCTGGGAACGCCCGGTCTGACAAATGGCATTCCTGGCAAAGGTGATCTGACAATCGAAGAGATCAAGACCTGGTTAGACAAAAAGGCAAACCATCGGCCACTTGAGGTTGCGCTCCCTGTTGGCCTGGCTCTTGGTGCCAACAATATTTCGATTCCTGCCGACAATCCAATGACCAGGGCGAAAATCGAACTCGGTCGTCAACTATTCTTCGATACCCGCCTCTCGTCCGACAACACAGTCAGCTGTGCCAGTTGCCATCACCCTGAAGATGGATACGGACGGAACACAACGTTCGGCGTCGGCGTCGGCGGTCAGAAAGGTGGAAGGAATTCACCAATCGCATTCAACCGTATTTTGAGCTCTGTCCAATTCTGGGACGGACGAGCTGCGACGCTCGAAGACCAAGCCAAAGGACCAATCGCCAATCCGATCGAAATGGCCAACACGCATGACGCTGCCGTCAAAACATTGAAGGGGATTGAAGGATACCGTCTCGAATTCGAAGCGATTTTTCCCGGCAAAGGGATCACAATCGATACGGTTGCTCAGGCGATCGCGACGTTCGAACGATCTATCGTCACTGGACCTTCGCCTGCTGACTATTACGAACCATTCGCGAACTTTGTGAAAAACTATGGTGATGAACTGAAGGATCTCGACGCATTCAAGAAAGACGATCTGGATTCGTATAATCAGTATTGGAGCCTGAAGCGAGCCAGCGATGCTCACCCGATTTCTGCTTCGGCAATTCGTGGCCGTGACTTATTTTTCGGAAAGGCCAATTGCACGGCATGTCACGCCGGTGCTAACTTCACCGACGAAAAGTATCACAACATCGGCGTCGGTATGGACAAGGCCAAGCCTGACCTGGGTCGATATGATCAGACCAAGATCGAGAAGGACAAAGGGGCCTTCAAGACGCCAACCGTTCGCAACATTTCTCAAACCGGTCCGTACATGCACGACGGTAGTTTGAAGACATTGGAAGAAGTCGTGAATTGGTATGACAAAGGTGGTCACCCAAATCCGTACCTCAGCGACAAGATGAAGAAGCTGAACCTGACCGCTCAGGAAAAAGAAGATCTTGTTTCCTACATGAAGGCATTGCAGGGAGATCTTCCAAAGGTCCGAACCGATCGGTTGCCAAAGTAGTTAATTGTTCGTGAACTCGAATTTTACATTGTGTGCCACTGGCGTGCGACTTCGCACGCCAGTGGCTTTTTGACGGAAGAGGGAGTCTCTGGCGGCTCAACGCTACCGCCAGAGACTCCCTCTTCCGTTAATGTTTCTCGTTCTTGCTTACGTCGTCGCTGGCAACGTCCCTGCCGTGACCGTCGCAACCTGTTGCGGAGCCACGGGAGATCTGACGGGATTCGCTGGGTTTGTTCCGAAGTCTGCTGGCGGATTAAGCGTTCGAACCAGCAGGCCGTAAGCGAGTACAACATACGTCGGTGCAGAGGCGAGCATTGCCGCATACAGGCTGATCAGTGATGCGGCGACCCCCCCGGCGATGTCCTGATTGGTGATTTGAAGGTCTGGCGACGCTGCGATCACGCTTAATGAAGCGATTGTTCCAGAAATCCAGCCGGAAATGCTGACAATCACCGGAAGTGGCAGCAGCACAAGATAAGCCGCTAGAACAGCCGGGCGGCGCTTTGTCGCAAATAAATAACACGCGCCGAAAAAGATGAGTGCCGCTGAAAGCAGCGCCAAGATCGCGGAAAACGAACTCAGACCGCCAAGAATCACTCCAAGTTGTGATGTGTTGGGTTGAAATGCTTGGGCAAGAATAGTTGGCGTCGACATCGTCATGATCAAGTACTCCAATTAACGGAACCGTTCACCAATGGGAATTCGTTGTATAAATCTTTTGGACTGGTGGCCGACGAGAATCGGCGGGCGAAAAGCTTCATCACCTCAAGACTGGATTCACGACCATTAAAATGATAAACGGTCGTAATATGCAAGAGAAAAAATCTATCTTGAAGAAAACGTCGATCTCGCAATTGCTCGGACCTTGTAACTTCCTTTCGTCATAGCGATTCACGTAATTCGCGTTACGATATTGTCAACAAAATCGAATTTGTTTCATTGATACGAAGTTGGGGGAACGATGAAGCAAGACGAATGCCTCGGGAGTTGCTCCACGGTGCGATCGATTGGACTGGTCGAGTGACCTGGGGTCAACAACTTCGCGTTGGAGACGGGGGGCCGAAGATCGCAGCTCCAAACGACTGGGCCGGATTTGACACAGGCCCCATTGGCAGGGAAGAAATGTGCCTCTATTTCGACTTATGCCGCGAACTGATTGAGGCAGGTTGGGTTTGGTGCGAGAACAATGAGGGTAAATCGGCGCGACAGACGATTGAGCTAGCCCTGAATGAGCTCATTCAGTTCTTAGGACGAACCAAAGACGACTGGCTCAGCAGCTCCTTCGAAGGTGGCTCACCGCCTAGCTTCATCATCGATTGCGATCGCAGAAGAGTCCCTCGTGGCGCAGGTGTTGCGATCGACGGTATCGACGAAGTGCAATCCGACCAACATGTTGCCGATTGCGATTGTCCGATTTGCGAAATGATGGCTGACGGAATGTTCGGCATCGCTTTCACGGGTATTGACGGGCATCATTTAGAACTTGATGACGAATTTGCCTTTTCGATGAAGGAAACTCGTGAGGAGTGGGAAGAGCAACAACGCGAATACGCCGACTTCAGTGCCCATATGGACCTGAAGCGAGCCGAGCGTGGAGCGGCGGACGAAACCGATGACCCATTCGCATCTGCATGGTCAGACATCAACAATGACGATCAGATTCCAGGCGATTCGCCCTTTATAGACAAACAGGGCGGTCAATTGAAGATCGTTTTTTTTCTCATGGATTTAGTGATCGCCGCTGTATGAGAAAACCTCGAATTCATTTCCCAGCAAACGCTGCAAGTCTTCCGCAAATTGAGCAGCAACAGGAGCCTCTCGGGCGATGATCACTTCAGGGTCAAATTCATTATTGGCTTCTTCGTCCTCCACAAAATAACTTGAGAGAAAGACTGCGAATCCCTCGACACCCTCCGCACTACAGGTACCTCCGAAACTGAGATCGAATTCGTCATAAGGCCCAACCCGGTCAACGGCGGCAAACTGTAGCGATTGTGCAGCGGCTCGAATGCGACGTACTTCGTCGTCCGATGGTTCTCGGCCATCAACGCGATAAATGACCACATGTGATCCGAAGTCGCTCATGCACAGGTCTCCGCTGTCAAACGTTCAAGAAAATTATCTGCGATGAACGGCGGACTTCCAATCGACGCACAAATAATTTGAACCACAAGTGATAGCAGGTCAAGTTGATCGCTTCGTTCGGTAATTATTCCTTGGGTACCTGGAAAACATGAGAAACACCTTGACGATCGATCATCGTGAACGACTCATTTGAAGTCCACTGCCCAAACTGCGCATTATTTCCAGGGAGGTCGATTTCCGCCATGACTTTGAAGGGCACATCCATAGGGTCGCGAAAGTCATAGACCACTACTTGATAAGGACAGGCCCAGAAACAGCCGATGACCGCAAGCTTTGCCTTGTCCGGGGATGGGTGAAACTCGGTCCAAATAAATCCACCTTCTTTATCCGCGAAACCCGCAATTCGCCTCGTAGTCAGGTCAACAATCGATTGTCCTTCAAGGTCCTCTGGAAATAAAAGGTAATCATGGTCATTCCGCGTGATCCATGCGTAAAACAATCGGCTATCGTTCCGCAGAAACGTTGTGACGACTTCATTTGCCTCTCGAAGCAGGACCGTTGCAACAACGAATTCCGAGATCGTCTGATTTTCCTTGACTGCAAATTCGTCGATCGTCAGTCGGTAACGCCCACAGGGTGATAACTCTTCGTAGTGGTAAACGGGAGGGGAGACTTTCGTATTGAATTGAAATTGAAGTGCATCGCGAATGTCCTGAATCGTGTTGAACATCACAAACCTGACGTGACGACATAATGAAATGGACTGTCGGCGTTCTTTTTAAGAACGAAACGAAAAGAGAGTTCAATTCACCGCGAATACCAAAGGCTCAACCGGCTCAAGTCGTTCGATTCAGCCAGCCATCTGACTCGGTTTCTGGCAGCATATTGTGCGAGGGCTGGCGAGTAACCGTGATGATGGTCGGCAATCGCCAAGCCCTTGGAAACGTCGTCAACAGTCAAGCGGTTTCGTCCATCACCAACCGCCAGCCAGCGTGCCAGCCACAGCGTGACCGGTAGTATCAGCGCCAGACTATGAAAGCCCTCCGCAAACGGAACGTCATAGTAAGCAGAACCGAAGAAGTGCAATCCTTGAATTTTGACTCGAAAATAACGAGTCAAGATTTCTTCTGACTCGGCGTCCAACGCACCGAACGGCGTCTCCAGGGACGCAAAAGGGACCGGTTTGAACCCCGATTGCAGCGGCGGAATGTCGCCTTTCCCCTTCGTGAACTTGAGGATGGCTCGAAACAGTCGCCAACGCCCCAATGGACCTGCTGAGAGATCTGCCACGGTATCCTTCCTCGCGTATTGCGCGACAAGCATTCGGAAGTACAGGCGACCTAATCGGCTCGGTTCGTCAATCTGCTCAGGGAGACGCGGGAACTCAATACGAGCCGCTTCCATCAACAAACCAACTAGCTCGCGAATCCGAGGCCCGCGTATTTGTTCGAACGACGACTGACCCACCAATGTTGTCCAGATGATCGCACGAAGGAGTTTCACGACGAGTGGCGATGTCGGGTCCACGAACGTGTGATCAAGTGCTTCTACAAACGGGAGCAAATCGGGCCAGTCGACGCGATCAGTACGGGTCAGCAGCGGTGGCGGAGATTTCTCGGCACCACGCGGAATGACTTCTTCAGCCATTCGTCGCAATTCACTCGCCCGCTGGGTCACTGCCATACCCTTGTTCGCGACGACTGACGGGCAACTGAATCTCAGACTGACGGCGAATGAATTTCCAGAGGGATGAAATGCAAACGGATAGACCCGGCAGGGAAGTGGCTTGGCAGCTTCTCCAAATTTCGCGTGGATTCGGCAAAGCCCTCGTTCATCGAGAAAGACGCATCCCCCATCCGCCGTATGACTCAGCCGATAACGCTTTCGCCAGGGAGGACCCGCATGCCATTGCATGACCGGTTGAGGAACACCGTCTTGGGCTGTCCAGTTTTGATTGAGAATTCGCTGACGTTCCGCTTCAGTCACTTCGATCAAGTGCTGTCGGCAGCAACCACCACAATTGTGACAGCTCCAGTTTTGAAGTACGGGTAATTCCAGACGCGGGCCGGCCATTCAGTTTCTTTCACAAAAGCAGGGCCTTACATGCTAAACCGCCGCTGCGAATTTCCCAAGCCGACGACCAGGTTCGCTCGCGTCAATGAGATTTCCGAGGTGAGCCGGGAGGCGTAAGCCCTCGGATGTTTTTTTGGAATCTGAATGCGAAATGGAGAATAAAGAGTCCGAGGGCTTACGCCTCCCGGCTCGCCTGGACAACGCGAGATTGATAGCCCTGTTTAAACCCGTACTTCGACGCGCATGAACCGGCTGCGCAAGCTGAAACAATTGCGAAGTGTCGCTTGATTCGGTATGACATTTAAGCCGATACTGATTCGTAATGGTTCCACAGTGAGAATCCAATGCCCGCTCATGTTCCGAAATTTGTTCATCCCCAAATTGGCCGTCGCGCTGCGCTTCAGGCGGGTGGGATTGGCTTATTGGGACTGGGAATGAACCATGTGCATGCATTGCAGGCTGCTGACGTCACGACCTACCGGGGACGTAAGACCGCGAAATCGGTCATCTATATCTTTCTCTCCGGCGGTCTTGGCCAACACGACAGTTTTGATATGAAGCCGGAAGCACCGGAGAATATTCGTGGTGAGTTTCAGCCGATCGCCACGAAGACACCTGGACTTGAGATTTGCGAACACCTGCCGATGCTCGCTCAGCGCAGCAATCTGTGGTCGATCTGTCGTTCGCTGACTCATCCGACGAACGACCATTCTGCCGGTCATATGATCATGCTGACGGGTAAGACGATGCTTCCGCCAGGCTTTGATCCCAATGGTCCTAAACGAACCGACTGGCCGTCGATAGCCTCAGTTGCCCAAGCCGTCACTCGGCCTCGCAATAATCTTCCTCCGGCTGCCATTCTTCCTGAAAGACTGATTCATACCACGCGACGGATCATACCAGGTCAATTTGCCGGGCAGTTGGGATCACACCGGGACCCGTGGGTTATCGATGCGGCCGGCTATGATTCCGCCTGTTACGGCGCCTACCCGGAATTTGCCTTCGATCATCAGGATCGAGCAAAGGTCTACAACGCCGATCGCAAATTTCAAATTCCGGATTTGACTTTACCCGCAGAATTATCGTTCGATCGTTTTGGCAAACGAATGGATCTTTTGACGTCGATCGAACGCCAGCGACAGGATCTTGATCGCTCTGCGGGAACTGAATCGTTTGATCGTTCGCGTCAGGGTGCGATCTCGTTATTAACGGACCCTAAGGTAAAGCAAATACTGGATGTAAAAAACGAACGACCCGAAACACTCGATCGCTATGGCCGAAATTCGTTCGGGTGGTCGCTGCTTATGGCTCGCAACCTGGTTGAAGCAGGGGTCAATCTGGTGCAGGTCAATCTGGGAAACAACGAAACCTGGGATACTCATGGCGAAGCGTTTCCTCACTTGAAAGATAAACTCTTCCCCCCAGCAGACAGGAGCCTCTCAGCACTGCTGGACGATCTTCAAGATCGCGGAATGCTCGACGATACACTGATCGTGATGGCTGGCGAGTTCGGTAGAACACCGAAAGTGACTCATTTGCCGCAGCACTATAAATTGCCGGGACGTGATCATTGGGGAGCCGTTCAAACTGTGTTCTTTGCCGGGGGAGGGACCCAAGGTGGCCGCGTCGTTGGCTCTTCGGATAAGATCGGAGCCTATCCCGCCGCTGATCCGCAAAAGCCTGAGAACATGGCTGCCACGATCTATACTGCACTTGGTCTCCCTGATACCGCCGCCTGGTACGACGACCTGAATCGACCGACACATATCTTCGACGCAGCTCCGATTTCGGGACTTTTCTAATTCTTGAACGGAATAATCTGAAGTTGTCCGTCAGGACTGATGTGACAGCGGATTGCTCCTCGAGTTGCCGTCGTCAGAATTTGAGTTTCTGGACCGTAACGTGCGGCAAGGCGATCGGCGGCGCTCGCTTCAGGAGTGCTGACGACCAGATATTCGGGTGTCGCCCAGCGAGCCAGATCGGGTGGGTTCGCTTTCAAGCTGCCGTGATGTGGTGAGAGTAGAACATCCGTATCGACGGGCGGAGTCTTTAGCAGCCGCTCAAGCCCCTCAAGTTCCAGATCGCCTGTCAGCAGGATCCGTCGTCCGGCGTATTCAATGCAAAGCACGATGCTGTTGGGGTTGTCTTTGGACGAGTGAAACTCGTTTGGCGGATGGAGAATTCTGAGTGACACGCTCGGGTCGAGGACCAGCGATTCTCCTTCAGAAATCAAGCGGACCTTTGCACCGGCGTTAGCCGAACGTTCGATCGCATCCGCGACGGGAAGTTGTTTCCAATCGAGAAAACTGCGATGCACAAATAGATTTCCCGGCGATACGATGCGACTCAATTCCGGCACGGCATTGCAGTGATCACCATCCGCGTGTGAGATCACCACGGCGTCGAGTCGCGACCGTCCCGTCGTCCAGAGAGCCTGTGAGATTGTGCGGGCAACCGATCCGCCGCCAACCATTCCTCCCGCGTCATACAAAGCGGTTCGACCATTGGGACACTCGATCAAAACACTCAGTCCATGGCCGACGGAAATGAACGTACATGTCACTCCACGTTGAGGCTCACGATAAAGATCCCAGGCCAGGCCCAGCACCATCCACGTCAATCCGGCCCGTACCGAAACTGCGGCACCCCGGCGATGGTTGCGAATTAACAGTGTTGGCAGCAGAGTCAAACCATAAAATCCAATCGTCCACCAGACGGGTGGTGAGGGAACATAGACGTGACCAAGATCCAAGCTCGCCCCCGCATGCACCGTCCACAGAAAACCTCGCAGCATCATGTCGAACGGAATTCCGAGCCAACCAAACAGGCTTGACCAGACCAGACCCAGCAGCAGGAACGAGTAGCCGATCCAGAACATGATCGTGACAGGAACGGCAAGCAAGACTGTCAGCAACGAACCGATGGGTGAAACAAGATGAAACTCACTCGCGACAAGCGGTGAGGTCATCACCCAGACCGCCAACCCAACGACATTCGCCTCAATGATGGCTCGCAACATTCGACGAACCGATCGTTTCAGGAACGAGTTCTCTAATAGCACATCGTCGTCCTTGACCAATGTCTGCTGTTGCACCAGCTTCAGCCAGTTCGTGGAGTGCAGGATGGCAAACACAGCAAGAAACGAAAGCTGAGCTCCGGTATTGAACAAGTCGGTCGGATTCCATGCTAGTACTGACAGACCGGCCAGCGCCAGAGAATTCCCCATCGACCCGGTACGGCCCAGCAGTGTTCCCAACGCGACAACGACAGCAACAACCGTTGCGCGAACGATCGGAGGATTCGCGTCCGTGACGATCGCATAAAGCGGTAGAGCGATCAGTACGATCCAGGTCGATGTCTCGGCTGAACGACCCAGCCATCGACTGAGTGACCAGAGCCAACTCCACAGCAGGCCAACATTCATCCCCGAAATGGCGAGGACATGCAACATGCCACTTTCGCGGAAGGCGCGACGAGTCTCGTCATCGATTTGCACACGGCTTCCCAACAACATGGCCTGCGCCACTGGTGCGGTATCGCTACGTAGCCAGTTGGAAATCAATAACTCCGCGCGTGATCGCAATTTACCTCGAAGGACCAGCAACCAATCCCATGTGGTTCGTTGTCTCCCTAAGATCACAAAACAGTCAGGGTGGTCAGAACGGACTAAGGCGAAGATCCCCTGAGCCCGCAAGAAGGATCGCTGGTTGAAATCGCCGGGATTTGCCGGTTCACTGGGGAGGGCCAAGGTTCCGGTGACTTCGACTAGATCACCCAAAGCAACTGCGGTCACAGCGCCATCGACAGAAACGCGCGTCGTTCCCGAAACCGGCAGCGACTTCGAGGCATCGGTCACCAATGATCGGCTTTCCAGAATCAGGATCGTGTGCTCGGGACTTTGCCAGCTTGCACGACTCGCCTCAGGGTGATGAACGATCCAGGGTGATTGAACGACTTTTCCAACAAGGCGGACCAGTTCCGGAGTGCTGGTCGCAGAATTCGCGATATTGGTCTCAGCTCGACAATTCCAGCGGCAGTGATGCCAGGCACCTGTCAGTCCGAACCAGCCGAGTAATAAGCACAGAGCAGACGACCATCGTTGTCGAGCGGAAAACGCAATCAACCAGGCGCTCGCTGAAAGAGTGGTCAACAACAGCCAAGCGTCGAGCGAGACTGGATACGTCCGATCTGCCAGGATTCCCAACGACACGATACCGACGATGACGATGGCAGGGCAACGGCGGCGACGATCGATCGCCGGCGAGTTCGCGGCCAGCTCAAACACATGCGACATCACCATGCCTCACGGAAACAACCCGAAAGTATCGACCTTGCGTTTTACGCATCAATCAGTAATACACTTTACAGAATTTCGAAATCGAACGCCCCACAACAGATCGAATATCCCATGCCCAATCAAATCCAGGTCATTGCCCCCTACTGGCTCGACAGTGCGGGAACATGGGTCTTTGATGACGCGGCCACGGATCTTGTCAGGGAGCCGTTCGTCAATGGGATTCCTGCGATGATTGATGATCTTGTCGCAGAAATCCCCAATGCCAGGAACGGATTTCGAATGCTCTTCTCGCCTTCACCGTTTCCGGGTTACCAAAAACGGCTTGAATGGATTCGGGGAGAAATGGGTGGCAATTGGTACCAAACCGATTCTCCCGCGATGCAAGGCTGGTTATGTCCCGCCCTCTTTAAATATTTCGACAAAGCCCCCGCCGAGCTATACGTCAAAGCGGAAATGTTGAAACCTGATCGTCGGGCAATCGATTAATCACCCGTAATCCTTAGACGTCACAACTTCGATCCGAAATTAAAGTTGATGCGGACGCGAACGAATTCCTCGTTGCTATCGCCCATGTGGTCGGGCTTTCTCCGTCCCTTGCTGTTGATTGATTTGTCCGTTGCCGCAGACGGAAAGGACGAATCCTCTCGGTTCGTACAGCATCCACAATTCTTGTTCGGAGCCCGGCTCGAATCTGCGACATTTCAGGACGCACCCAAGATCAAAGGCGAAGCGAGTGGCGCACGTTTCGGGATCAATCGCAATCGATACAAGCTTTTGTCCCTCGAGCTGTGACATTGCCCGTTCAATCCGTCGGTAAGAAGACGCTCCCGTCGCCAGTTGACGTTCGGCGGAATTGAGACTCCAGTAGCATTGGTAGATCCAAAGAAACCATTCCCCACGCACGGTGACTCGCCGACGTGCCGCCATTTGCTGGACGGTTTCAGATGAGGAATCCGTCGTGAACGGCTCTCGAATGTCGAGTGACGGGACCCCGAAATTCATCGACAAGTTTAACTGCCGGTCATACCGAAGCCCCCAGCAAGGATTGCCGTAGAGTTGTTGAAACGAACTGTCGATGGTCTCTCGGCCCATGCGATGGAAACCCTGCTCTCCGATGATTTTTACCAGCAGCCGCTTCGGCATGCGTGGATCGAATTCGCCATAACAATTCTATTCCCGATGACGGAAGAACAATGCAACGGGGACCGGTCGAGATGTTATCTGGTTTCTTCATATGAAAATAGTTTTCGGGACAGCGGCACGAGTCTCTCTTTCGCTCAAGAAAGTCCGTACTCTCGGTTTAGATCGAGCAGTCGATGACCGTAAAACGCGTCATTTGCTAAATCAATGACCACTGCGAGATACACGTTCTTCGTTCTCGTCATTACGAGGACGTGGTCGAAACATCCGTCGTCGCTGCGATAGACAACTTCAACAAAGTGTTCGAAGATGGAATGCCCTTCCAAGTCGGCAACTGGGACAGACTCAACGTAGGGCCAGATGTCCAGAACGTCAGTTGCAGACGTCGTGACGTCATGCATGTTGTGGGTCAACGTGGCCTTGAATTCGCCTTCAGTAAGTCGACGGACCATATTCCTATCCCCCAATCACCTTCACCAAAACCCGCTTGGGTCTTCGACCATCGAATTCGCCATAGAAGATCTGTTCCCAAGGTCCGAAGTCCAGCTTCCCTTTCGTGACTGCGACGACCACTTCCCGGCCCATGATCTGACGTTTCATGTGGGCGTCAGCATTGTCCTCGCCGGTTCGGTTGTGAGAATATCGTTGCGGCGACGCATCAAAAGGTGCAAGACCTTCCAGCCACTTTTTGTAGTCTTCATGCAGTCCTGACTCGTCGTCGTTGATAAAGATCGAAGCGGTGATGTGCATGGCATTGCAGAGCAATAACCCTTCTGAAATGCCACTCTTCCGAACAATCTCTTCGATTGTTGGAGTGATATTCAGAAAGCCCATTCGGGTGGGAAGATTAAAGGTCAGGTATTCAGTGTGCGACTTCATTTCTTTTCCAATCAGGGGTGTTTTCACGAAAGGAGTTTTCATATCAAGATATCGCTGAATCCATCTGTCGAACACTTTGCCTTTGCCTGACGTCTCTGGGCAACGCCCCTTTTCGTGAGAAACCGGCTCACCTTCTGAAAACGCAGTCGCGCCGTCAACGATTGTTCGAGTGGCGGGATGACTTTCCGTCTGATAGAAAATGCTCGTAAACTTCGATAATTCCAGACACGAACAGTTGGCATCGGTGCTTATTTTTCGGCGATTGTCTGGTTCGCGTGATCCTTCTCGAAAGTAATTCTTCATGTCTACCAGCTATGACGTATTTGGCGTCGGCAATTCGCTCGTTGATATCCAGGCTGTTATCGATGATTCAACCCTTGAAAGTCTTCAGTTTCCCAAAGGGATTATGACGCTGGTCGATGAGCCAACTCAAGCTCGGGTGCTCGACAAGATTCGCGGTGCCAAGATCAATCGCTGTGCGGGTGGTTCGGCGGCGAATACGATTGCCGGACTGGTCGATTTCGGAGGTAAAGGGGCCTATGCCGCCAAGACCGGGCAGGACGAACTAGGCGAATTCTATCTGAAATTCATGCGTGATCTGGGTGTGAAGATTGAAGTTCCACAAGCCCCAGGCCAAACCGGTACCTGCGTGGTCTTAATCACGGACGATGCCCAACGCACGATGTTGACTCATCTTGGTCTTTCCGCAACATTGGGACCTGACGATATCTCGGAAGCCGAAATCAAGAAGGCCAAGTATATCTATATCGAGGGTTACCTTTTCGCCGGCGATTCGACCAAGGCCGCCGCGCTTAAAGCGATTGAACTGGCGAAGAAAAATGGAGTTAAAGTCGCCTTCACCGTCTCGGACCCGTTCCTGATCGGAATGCATCGCGATCTGTTCTGGGACCTGATCAAGGGACCCGTTGATCTGCTTTTCTGTAATCTCGAAGAAGCCCGCAGCCTGACTGGCAAAACTGATCCGGTCGATTGTGCTCATGACATTCATCAGCATGCCGCCGATGTTGCGCTAACTCTCGGAGCCGACGGTTCGTTGCTCATGCATCAAAGCCAGGCAATCCCTATTGAAGGTGTCACAACAAAAGCGATCGACACGACCGGGGCAGGCGACATGTACGCGGCAGGAATTCTTTACGGCATTACAAACGGCCTGACCTGGAAGCAATCCGGTCACCTCGCCTCGCACGCGGCCGCTCGAGTCGTCGCTCAAATGGGTGCCCGGCTGCAAAAGCCATTTACGAAGGACGAAGTGGCAAAGTTAATCGAAGGGGTTTAATGGTTTCCGATGGTGGATTTCAGGTGCTGAACCGGTAATCTCCCAAAATACGGATTGCGTTAGATTCAAATCGGATCGATCATATACGGGCCGATTCGTCTCGGATCTGCAACATTCGTTGATGGAAACTGATCTCAAAACGGCATGGGTGAAAATCTCGTGCTCCGGCCGCATGGACTCGCGGCCGGTATGGATTGCAGGAGGATAAAAATCATGAGGGGATCGACTGAATCGCGCTTTCCAACTTTCATTTTTGGAATTTTGCTGTTTCAGAGTATTACGGCCCTATGGTCTGATGCGTTGGCCAGTGACGCCATCGTCATTCGAACGGGTTTGGCACGAATTGACGGCGACGATCTCAAGCGGCACGTAACAACGCTAGCCAGTGATTCGCTAGAAGGCCGGGAGGCCGGGGGACGCGGTGGCAAAGCTGCTGCTGCATATTTGAGATCCGTCCTCAAGAAGATTCGGGAAACCAGCCGTTTGCCGATGGAAAAGACACAAGAGTTTGGACGTGATTATCAAAACTTACTCGTCCTTCTCCCCGGTTCGGACGAGACCTTAAAGCACGAGGTCGTCGTCATCGGGGCTCATTACGATCATGTCGGATACGGAAAAGCATCGAATAGCCGTGGTCCGACCGGACAGATTCACAACGGAGCAGACGACAACGCGAGCGGTACTTCAGCAGTGCTTGAATTGATTGAAGCCTTTGCTTCGCTCGAAACCCCACCTGCTCGATCGATAATGTTTGCGTTCTGGGATGCCGAAGAGGTTGGCCTGTTGGGATCAAAACACTGGGTTGCCAATCCAACGATACCGATTCAGGATTTACGCTTTGTTTTGAATATCGACATGCTGGGGCGGCTGAGAGACGGTAAGGTTATTACTGTAGGATGGCGTTCGGCACCTGGGCTGCGTCCGTTTCTCGCAACGCACAATATCGCAAACGACCTGAAGCTTGCGTATCAACCTCAGGTCATTGCTGACAGCGATCATTACCCATTCTATGCCGCTGGCGTTCCCTCAATCCATCTTGATACCGACAAACACGATGACTATCACCGTCCGTCTGACGATCCTGACAAAATCAACTGGGACGGATTACGACGGATGACCGAGTATTCGTATCGATTGGCTTTCGAAGCCGCGAACCGTTCCGACTTTCCTCGATTTCGACGCGAAGCACTTTCTGAGCCTACACCATCCTGGTTTAACACCAAAGCCGCGACCAGTCCTCCAGTTCGACTCGGCGTCAATTGGGATCTGGAACAATTGCGGAAAAACGTCGTGGTCGTTTCTCAGGTCACTCCCGGTTCCCCGGCAGCGAATGCCGGGCTTCGACCGTCCGACCGAATTGTACGACTGGGCCCTTGGAAATCGGGGACTGCCGACGATTTGAAAATGGTTCTCCAAACCGTCAAAAACCCGGTTCCGATTCGAGTCGAACGACCTGGAGTCGAAACCCCCATCGAATTGAATGCCTATCTTCTGGGAAATCCTGTTCGCCTTGGAGCCAGCTGGCGTGATGACTCGGCTCTTCCCAATTGTGCTGTGATTACGCATGTTGTTGCCGAATCACCGGCGGATCGAGCAGGTATCGCGGCTGGAGATGTCGTTCTCGACATGGGCGGGCGTTCGTTCGCATCGTCGGAAGAAATGCGACTTCGCGTGGTGTCCGAAAAGCAGCCATTTCACTTTCGAGTTGAGCGAAACGGTCAGATTCACGAGGTCGTCGTGGAACTGATTGAAGACGCTCAGTAATCAGCATTATTCGCAAAGTCTTCATCATTGTGGCGGTTCGTGAGACTATAACATGGCTCCGAAAGGGAGATACTTTATCTTACGTTAAGCATCCCGCCTGTTTTGACGCGGAGTTCAGTTATGTTGAAGTACCTCGTTTTCATCACCGCCCTCAGTCTATTACTGATTTCCACTGTTGGGTGTGATTCGTCATCGCAGGCGATTGATGTGTTTGATGGGTCTGATGGCCGTCAACCGGTTAAGGTTGCAGACGCCGAAGCCTACAAGCCGTCGTCACTTCCTGATCGAATTATCCTCACCTGGACCGGTGACCCATCGCGAACTCAAGCGGTTACATGGCGGACAAATACGACTGTTGCCAAGGGATTGGCCGAGATCGCGGTCGCAACCGACAACGCGGGTTTTGCGAAGACCGCCCGGCAATTGGCAGCGAAGACGACTCTTCTCGAATCCGATCTTTCCAAAGCTCACTACCACACGGTCGAGTTTAACGCCCTGTCCCCTCGTACTAAGTATGCGTACCGCGTGGGTGACGGAGTCAATTGGAGCGAATGGTTTCATTTTACGACGGCAAGCAATCGGGCTGAACCGTTCACCTTTATCTATTTCGGTGACGCCCAGAACGACATCAAGCCGATGTGGTCACGAGTCATTCGCGAAGCGTTTAGCGACGCACCCAAAGCCAGTTTTCTGCTCCACGCCGGAGATCTCATCAATAAACCGAACAGTGATGCGGAATGGGGCGAATGGAACCAGGCGGGCGGGTGGATCAATGCGATGATACCGAGCATCGTCACACCGGGTAACCACGAATACGAACTTGTTGGATTACTGAAATCTCAAGTCCTCTCAAAGTATTGGAAGCCACAATTTGCCCTGCCGGAAAACGGCCCCCCAGACCTGTTTGAAACAACCTATTTCACAGATTTTCAAGGGACTCGAATCATCTCATTGAATTCGAACGCCAAGATCCTCGAACAGGCTCCATGGCTGGAACAGGCACTCTCGAGCCGTGATGATTCAATCCGCTGGACCATTGTCACATTCCATCATCCGATCTATTCCAGCGCCAAACTTCGAGACAACAAATTCATACGTGACAGCTGGCAACCGCTGTTCGACAAATACAAAGTCGATCTCGTATTACAGGGACACGACCACACTTACGCGAGATCAAAACTGGTCAACAGCACGACGGGCCTTGCCGCAAAGGGAGAGTCTGGGACGATCTATGTCGTATCTGTCAGCGGTCCGAAAATGTATGACATTGGCAAGCCGCCCCGTGAGGAGTTTCAGCGGGTCGCTGAAGATACTCAATTGTTCCAGGTCATCACGATCGATGGCGACGAACTTCGATACCAGGCCCGTACCGCGACCGGTCAAACCTATGACGGCTTCACGTTAAAGAAACGATCAGGCCAACCAAACGAACTGATCGAACAAGTCCCCGAAACGCCAGTTCGATTGAGAGGGGAAAAGTAGCCCACAAGAACAAGGCGAGCACGAGGAATCAATCCTCGGCTCGCCCTGTTTGATTTCATGCCGTCAGGAACGTCGTATTAAAGATTCCAGCCGCAGTTATCGCGGACTTTAATCATCGTTCCCAAAATCGTGTTCCATGTCTTCATGTCTTCCAACGTGGAATTCGGGAACATGCAACCGTCCCAGCAAATGTGTTTGATACCACGATCTGCGGCACCCTTCAGCCAATAGGCCGCAGTCGCGACGATATCAAGCTTACCTTTCGGATCATCGGCAAGACAATGTCGACCTGTCTTGTCGTGGGTTCCTGTTCCATGCACGGTCCCGTCGTTCTGGGCGACATGGAAGTCGATCGTCCAAGGCCGTAGTGCGTCGGTCATCTTCGTATAGGCTGCGTCAAACTCGGCCTGAGTATAACCTTCTTTCAAGAGAGCATGCTCAGGAGCATTGTACCCCATCAGGTAGAGATACGTATGAGCCTGATCGGCCTGGAACCCAACTGTCCCTGGCATGTCAACCTGCTCAAGCAGATCAACCATGTTCTTCCAGGAGTGCATTCCACCCCAGCAGATTTCCCCTTCTGCAGCCAGTCGCTCACCATGAGCGGCGGCGACAATACCGGCTTCGCGGAATGTCGATGCGATCTTTTTCGTGTTGGAAACAGGATCTTCCAGCCATTGAGACGGGCCGGCCGCAGCATCGATTCGGATCACACCGTACTTTCGCACGCCATGCCTGTTAAAGATGTCTGCGATGCGACATGCCTTCTTCACCGCAAGGACGAACTTCGCGCGTTGCTCAGGTCCGCCCATTGCACTGTCGCCAACCGTCCCTGGCCAGACGGGTGCCACCAGCGAACCCACAGCCAGACCTTCGTTAGCAATCTTATCGGCGATCCGCTTTACGTCATCATCTGAAAGGTCGATGTTGACATGTGGATCAAACAGGAACAGATCGACTCCATCGAACCGCTGGCCGTTGACGACTGCGTTTTTCGTAAAACCGAGCATGTGATCCAGGGAAATAAACGGTTCGGCCCCGGGCGAACCCTTTCCAACCAGGCCGGGCCACATCGCATTATGAAGTCGTGGGAATTTGTTACTCATTGAAGTTCCTTCAAGGCGAAGTTTGAAAATTGATGGAGTGAAAAAAAACCTTAGCGACGCCTGTGAACGCCAACATTCGGAGCACCAGGCTGAGCGTTCGGACCAAAGTATCGCAACGAGACAAGCGGCTCGGGTGGAGAAACGAACGAGGAATCCAGTTCGGGGCCAGACGGAAAACACCATTGCCTTCAGTCAGTGCAGCGGATGCCAGTTGTTTCACGTTGGCCATGAACTTGGAAGTCTCGAAATTACGATTAACTATGAAAAACCGACGGGCGAAAATCGCGTCCATCGAATTGCGAAATTTGTATGGGAGCAGAGATTTTTGACGTTTTGTTCGCCGAAATGCAATCCTACAGCGAGAATGTCGGTTAATTTACAATTCCGATTCACGGAAATATCAGCATTTCTTGATTCTCGATGATGGTAAAAACAGTTTCGGTTCTTGTTCCCAGCGACTGTTCAGCGATAATACAGGTAACCACAACTATTGAGGTTGGACGCCTCTCCCCGCAGGCAAGGTTGCCTCGCCTCTCTTTTCTGAAAGTGTTCACAGATGCCAAAGTTGTTTTCAGTGACAGCTGCATGTGCAGCAATCGCCCTGATGGGTACAGGACTCTGCAATTCAGCCAACGCCCAATGGGGCACCCTAAAAGGTCAAGTTCTGCTTGACGGCGATATCCCAAAGATTGATTTGCTGGTCGTAAAAGGCAATGCTGCCGCGAAAGATGCCGCAGTTTGTGCCGCTCAAGATGTTCCCGACGAAAAGCTTGTCGTCAATCCTGCAAACAAGGGGATTGCCAACGTCGTTGTCTACCTCGCCAAGAAGCCTGCAAAAATTGCTCCTTCCGTTGAGAAGAGTGCGGTCCCACAGGTCACCTTCGACCAGAAAGGATGCCGATTCACACCGCACGTTCTGCTCGTCCGAACCGATCAAACGGTTCTCGTTCTCTCTGACGACGAAGCGGCCCACAACACGCACACCTATCCGATCAAGAATCGCCAGGATAATTTCGTCGTCGCACCAAAAGACCGAGTCGGTGTTTCCGTCAAGCCGCTCACCCTCGCTGAAAAGCTTCCCTCCAAAGTCGGTTGCGATATTCACCCGTGGATGGTGGCCTACTGGGTTATCCTCGATCACCCTTACGCCGCAGTAACCGATGAGAATGGTAACTTCGAAATCAAGGACCTGCCTGTCGGAACACACGAATTCAACGTATGGCAGGAATCCGCTGGTTACCTCGACAAAAAGTACACGGTCAACGTCAAGGCTGGGGAAAACCAGGAAAAGCCGCTGAAGTTCACCGCGAAGCAAATCCTGAAGTAAACGAACCCAAAAGTACTTGCGAATTAAATCTCGTATCGCCCGGCAAGAAATTCCTTTTTGCCGGGCTTTTTTCATAATGTGACTCTGGAAATCTCATTTTCTTCACCTCAAACACTCTTTTCTTCATTTCATCAGGCCAGCATGAAGCTTCGTTGAAACCTCATTGCTACTCCTGAAGAAGCAAAGTATTCGTTCTCATGAAAGACACGAAGAACGCCAGGAAATCACAGAACGAAACGCGAGATACCATCTTTCCGCCTGTCATTAAATCAGTGAACCTCATCAGAAACAAGTAAGAATACAACTCTCACTCCATTCGACGGCCATGGTCTTACCGGATGGGGTTACCCGGCGACACCGAACGAATCCCGTTTTCAGTTTTCTCACTTTAACACTTACGCCGTTTCGGTTTCGTGTTGACAATGCTTGGATTCGACTACAACAATCAGAAGCGACGGCTGCTCCTATTTGGAAATGAAAGCGAAGTACGCCGTGCTTACCTGTCTTCAACAGACCGATAGTGACCAGTGAAATGGGCCGCAAGGATGCTATTGCACTGGATGAATCCAGGAACGTTTTCGTATTTCCAGTATCATGGAAGGACTGACTCGAACTTGTTTGTTCATGATATTGAGCACTCAGGCGAAGCTGAATACCCATTGATCACGCGTCAGTCTAACGTTTCACGTTGCTGTGTGTGACGATGCATTAACTCTTGATCGATGTTGATCGCGCGTCGAATCGTGGAAAATGCTGAATAATCCGAGCGAAATCCATTAGCTAATAATGGTTCATCGCTGCCGACACAAACAGATCGTGCTCGATAATAAAAATGTCATCCACTAATGATGACAAATTCGTCTTGCCTATGTTTCCATAGTAATGGAAGCAACACTGACTGTTATTTGGTGTTTATAATCTCTCAAGAACTTCTCGCAACTAGACGCAGGATTGTACAAACGGCGCAGACTACTGCGGCATTTGATTCCGTTTTGCATGCTTCATCTCGAACAGCTTCAATAATTCGCTTTCGCTTTATGGAAAATAGGATTTAACACCACTGGCGCAACATGTGCTTTCACATGCCCCACGCCTGACATTTCTCACGTCTCATGTCGCTCGGTTCTCGCGTCTCACACTTCTCGTTTCTCACGTTTCAGGAGGGGTTTCAATGACCAGTCTTTCCAAAGTGTTCGTGTCGTGGCTACTGTCACCAAAAGGGAGTCGAAGCCGTAAGCGTCGGTTTGCTGTGCCGACAATTCAGTCTGCTCAGGTCGAAATTCTGGAAACTCGCTCTTTAATGTCCGGCGTCAGCGTTGGCATGACGGTTACCAGCGATTGGGGCTCGGGTTTCCAGACTCAGATGCAACTGAATAACACTCAGACTACAGCGGTGTCGAACTGGAAGCTTGAGTTCGATTACGCCCCCAATATCACATCGATCTGGAATGCCCAGGTTGTCAGCCACACCGGCAATCACTATCTAATTCAGGGCCTTAGCTGGGACCAGGATCTCCCTGCACAGGGGAACGTGGCGTTTGGTTTCGTCGCCACCGGTTCCAGTGCCAGCAATCCGTCGAATTACAAATTGAATGGAGCTGCGCTGGGGAACACGACCGCTTTACCGACGCTCTCTATTGCTGACAGCTCCGTGACCGAGTCGGCGACCCAATCAGTGAGCGAACCGTTCGTGGTCTCGCTGTCTGCGGCGGCAACCACGCCAATCACCGTGGCCTATTCGACATCAGACGGCACGGCGGTCGCAGGCGTGAACTATCAGGCTGCCAGTGGAACGTTGACCTTTGCGCCGGGTCAGACGCAAGCGACGATCAATGTGTCGGTGCTGAGCAAACCGACAGCGGCCGCGACGACTGCCTTCAATCTCACGCTCAGCAATCCCTCGGGTGCTACCCTCAGCCGGACACAGGCGACCGGCACCATTAAAAATCCGGCCGCATCGTCCGGCGGCAACTTCCAATTCACCGTGACCAGTGACTGGGGGACGGGATTCGGCGGTCAGATCACTGCCACGAATACCGGCACGACGGCGATCACCAACTGGCAGCTCGGTTTCGATTTTCCAGGCCAAATTACATCGATCTGGAACGCGACGATCAGTAGCCATGTCGGAAATCATTACATCATTCAAAACGCCGGTTGGAACAGCACGATCCAGCCCGGTGCCAACGTCTCGATCGGCTTCGACGGCAGTCCCGGTAACGTAACGGTCGGCCCGACCAACTATGCCTGGGTAGGGACGCAGAGCGGAGGCGGAGGTGGTGGTGGCGGCACGAGCCAGGTACCAACACCCGCCAATGATTCGGTCTCAGCGATCGTCAACCAGGCCAAAGTCATAAATGTGCTGGCCAACGATTCTGATCCCAACGGATTTTCGCTGACCGTCACAGCGGTCACAATCCCCCAGCACGGGACCGCCGTCCTTAACGCCGATAGCACGGTCACCTACGCGCCCACGACCGGCTACACCGGGAACGATTCGTTTACCTATACTGTGAGCAACGGCCACGGCAGGACAGCCACGGCCAATGTCGCGATCACAGTAGCGCAGGCGACGACCAGCACGAACTGGCCGACGAGTTTCTACGCCCCTTACGTCGACATGACGCTGTACCCGACCTTCAACCTCGTGACGGCCGCCACCACCGGAAAAATCAAATACTTCTCGCTAGCCTTCATCGTGGCCGATTCCAACAATCAGCCCAGTTGGGGTGGATATACCCAGTATGAAGTCAACGGCGGGAGCTTTGACATGGCGCTTAGGCAGCAGATCACCAATTTGCGGGCTGCGGGGGGCGACGTCATGGTTTCATTCGGCGGAGCGTCGAATGCGGAACTGGCCCAGCAGATCACCAATGTCACCCAATTGACGGCGGCGTATCAGACGGTGGTCAGCGCCTACAATATCACTCACCTGGATTTCGACATCGAAGGCGCGGCGTCGGCGGACCATGCTGCGATTGATCGTCGTTCGCAGGCCCTGGCGGCACTGGAACAAAATGCCGCTACGGCCGGCACTAAACTGCAGGTCTGGTTTACCCTTCCCGTGCTTCCCACGGGGTTGACTGCAGACGGGTTGTACGTAGTGCAATCGGCCCTTAAGTACGGCGTGCAGATTGCCGGCATTAACGTGATGGCGATGGATTACGGCGACAGCGCCGCTCCGAGTCCCGCGAAACAGATGGGCAATTACGCGATCGATTCCGCCAACAGTCTGTTCAATCAGTTAAGCACGCTATATGGAACCAGTAAGACCAGTGCGGAATTGTGGACTATGATTGGCGTCACACCCATGATCGGACTGAATGACGTGACTACCGAAACGTTCGATCTGAATGCCGCCAGCGAACTGCTGGCCTTCGCCGAGCAGAAGGGGATGGGGCGAATCTCGATCTGGTCGCTCAACCGCGATACCGCGAGCACAACAGCCAAGACCTACGTTGATACGACCAGCAGTAGTATCGTGCAGAAGCAATGGGAATTCTCATCGATCTTCGAAACGTTTTGAGCTGATGCCTTGAACGAGCAGGGGTTTCGTCAGACTAAAGTTGCCCTTCTCGCTTTGCCGAGAGGGGCAATTGAATAGAATAGAAACCATCCAATGAAACACGTACACGTGAATATTTGCGTGTTGTCTGCTTTGGGGATTGGGGTGTTTGACGTGGCTACGGTTCTGGACGATTGCGAAGCGGAGCTTCGAAGAATTGCGATACCAAGCTGGAGCTTGGTAACGAGTAAGGACTCAGTGTGTAAGGTCGGGAGACCTGCTCACAACAGCAGCGGGTTTTCCTAACGCGGCTAGCGAAAGAAAGAACCAGCCAGCCAGAAAGGCCAGGCCACCCAGGGGCGTTACTGCACCCCACTTTGTGACACCTGTTAGTGTGAGGACATACAAACTTCCGGAAAACAAAACGATTCCGGCGGCAAATAGCCATGCGGCGATACTCGCCGCGCGGGACGGGCGGCGTTCTAAGATTAAGCCGACGGCGATTAGGGCGAGGCCGTGATACATCTGGTACTCTGCCCCGGTTTTAAAGTCATTTAAGAATTTAGCGGCCATAGGCAATGTCTGTCCGCCAACTTCCTTTGTACGGCCCGCGTACTTTTCCACGAAGACTTTATCGAGTCCGTGTGCCGCAAATGCACCGAATGCCACGGAAAACAGACAGAAGATGGCACCTAGTGAAGTCCAGCGAGATCCAGTCATGGTTGCCTTTCCTGGCGTTCAACGTCTTGCCAAGAGACGATTGCTTCAACGAAATTAATAATCGAGTTAGTTGCGGGTTTGCGTGCCACTGGCTTGTGTCTTCGCTCGCCAGTGCTCTTCGCTGAAACCGCGAAGACACTGGCGGGTCAAAGCTGCCCGCCAGTGTCACTCAAATTTGCTGTTGCGAAAAATCATTTTTCTTTTTTCGCTTCCGGCTCGGCTTTGGTCTCGGGTTCAGGTTCAGGTTCAGCCAGATCGAACAGTTCTTCGACTTGCGATTCTGATTCCGGTAGCTTTAGTTCGATTTGTTCTCCGGTCAGGCACCCGAGATAAAAACGGAGAACCGGCCTGAGTGGAGAACTGGGATAAAGCTCAATGGCGCGTCTGACCGAAGCAGTGGCTTCGTCGACCATTCCCGCCTCCATCTGTGCCAGTGCGATTTGATAAGTTGCCAGTGCTCCTTCCTGACGAACCCCCTGAATGACTTGAGCGGTTGCCCCCAAGTTTGAAGTTGGGTAGGCATCGGGGCCCATCCAAAGTGGATTCAGCGTCAGAAACGGTAGAGTAAACATGGTTTGAACAATGGGAGTCGTCGCAGCAGCATCCCGTTGATCTCCCCAGACTTTGATCGCGCGGGAGTAATTCGCGACCGTCAATGCATAGATTGCTGCGGCATCTTGCCACCCCGACAGTGCATTTTGGGCGGCAAAGCCTTCGAGACTCTCAATGATTGATTCCGCCTCGCGCCCTCGACCCACTTCAATCAGCCAGCTTCCTAAAACCAGCTTTGCTTGCGGGTTTTTCTCAAGATAGATCGCATCTTCTTCCAGCGTCTTCACGGCCAACAAAACGCAGCCCATCTGATACGCACGGGCAGCGACCTGAAATCGATCCATACCTTCGCTCATCGCCTTTTCGACTAACGTTTCCACTTGAGCGACAGGCTCGTACAACTGATCGATGGCATTGACGATCCCTTCCCTCTCCTGACGCTGATCAACTGTCATCGACTTCGAATAAGGCCGCAGTTGTTTCAGCTTCTTCATCAGATCGAGTTGAATGTCCTGTTTGTTCGTCGATCGATAATTTTGCATGAGCAGTTGATTGATGCCGCTATCGCCTGGCTTCAAAGAGTTTGCCTGATGGAGCGCCGCAACAGCCTGATAGTATCGCAAAAGATTTGGACCGCTTGGCGGTGCCCCAGGCTGGGAAAGGATTGCCGATTCCAATTGTCCGACAATCGTGTAACACAGGCCCAGTACCCGGTATGCTTCGGCCGAATTGGCATCGCTTCGCAGCCCTTCATTCGCATTCCGGATCGCCATTAGAGCACTGGCGATCGTTTGGGGACCTTGACCGACCACCATCAAGTTAACATAGTGCTGACCCAACTGTGCTCCAGCAGGATCATTGGGACGACGCAACGAGAACAGATTATCGTACGTACTGGCAGGCTTGGACCATTCTCGCGTGACATCTTCGATGCGCTCTGGCTTAGTCCGAAAGCCCTGCACAATCAGATCGAATGAATGGTCTTTCAGATTCGAAGCGACCGTTTCATCGTTGTTTTCTTTTCGGAGGAAGATCGCTGTTGCCGAATTGAGATCGCTCAATTCAAACTCTGGCGTCGACAGCAATGCATGAAACGTCGAGTAATCGGGAACCTGAAACGGACCGGTTAAACGTGGCCATGCCTGACGAATCTGATATTTATCAAAGATCTCTTTCCAGTAGGTCGGTTCGCTGGATGGATCGATGCCATCTCGTTTTTGTCGCAGAGACTGACGAGTCTTATTGTGGACATCCAGCAAATTCGTCGTCGCGTTGCCAAAGTAGAGGCCCGCACGGCTGTCGACAAATGGCTTCAGTCCACCCCAGATCATCAGGTCGCCTTGTCTGAGAGAAAAATTGAATGCTTGATCGTCGACAAGATGAAAATTCTGCCTTTGGTATCCACTCATCGCACTTGCGAGTTGACCGTCGAAGCCCAGTCCTGTTCGTTTGCCCCCTGGACCATCAATACGACCACTTAAGATCAGCCACGCAAGCGCGAAGAAACTGACGACGGTGACAGCCCGTCCCCCGCGTGAAAAGAGTAACTCGCGCCAATCAATCGAGTAAACCTGGCCAAAGCGTTCTCGATACCATTCTTGGGCGTTAATCGTGCTGAGAACGCAGTTGACCAGACTGGCGGCGGCCAGTTCATGCGTGGCAAAAAGGCTTAATACGTTGAAGCCAACGAAGGCACAAAGATGCGACCAACGTAAACGCGATCCATTTAACACAAATGTTACGACCGTGGCGGCAGCAAGAATTAGTGCTGCAATTCCCCTATGGTTAATCGATCGCCAGAAAAATGGCTTCCAGATCTCATGAAAAACCTGGTCTGCCGGTGAAGGCTGCGGATAGGCAAACCGAAAAGCGGGATAATCTGTGAGGTACAACCGAACAGGCGCCAGCCATGATTCCCACAAGAATGGATGGATGGCAACCACCGCATACGACAAGATCGCAACCGTTCCCACCGGAGTCTTCTCGTTTAACGTCGTGCTCTTGCGGAAGAAGAAGTCTCCTGCCGCCCACAACAGTAATAAGAACCAGCCAAACCACGCCCGCTGATCGAATTGAGCCCAAACCAAAAGAGCCGGGACCAGCAGCCAAAGTCGCCCTGATTGACCTGGTTCGTCAGACCGAATCAGGGTCCATAAGACAAAACTGAGACCAAGGAGCGTGACCAGTTCTGGCTGAACCGTAAACTGGGTGTAACAAACCAGAAGCGCCAGTACGGCACAAAGTGACCCCCACCACGTCCGAATATTCGGACGCACGGCATGCACAATCAGCCCAAACGTTAAACCCGCCAGCAGCCCTTGAACGATCGAAAGACCGACTCCGCCTGCAATGGAAAAGACACCTGCCGTGGCGATGTCAAACATCCACGACAAATTGACCCACTTGCGATCGTTCGCGGTGAATGACAAGACGTCTTTGGAACCCGGCAAAAAGCCGTGGCTTAACAGATATTCGCCACTTTTCAAGTGCAGCAGGGTTCGAGTCTCAGAGATCTGAGAAATCCCAAGTAGCAATGCCAAACCGACGACAACCCATCGAATCACGAAATCACCGCGAATGGCTTCGTCCTCAACCAATTCGGGGGTCAGCGGTTCCCATTCTGGCAGCCCCTCGTCTTCGGGAGCAAGGGGAGGAATCGTCTGATCAGGCCGTTGATCAACGGAAGCTGATCCATCCGGATTCTCGACAGACGGATCATTCGCGGCAGATTTGGGCTCAACAGATTCGTCGGATGATTCGGTCACGATGTCGCTCATGCAAGTGTCGAACGGAAACAATGATGCCAGTTGCTGGATGGTACGCCGCTTCTTTTTCGCGGGTCAACTAACCGGACCAATTGCCGCTTACGTCAAGCAAGTAGAAATCGTTGGGCAGTTCGGCGATTGATCGCAGCGATGAGGCATACTTGCGTTCTTGAGGCGGTTCTTTTTTGTCTCGCCTTGCAGGATTCAGACCTTGCAAATCAATGATCACGTCAAACACGATACTCGCAAGATTGTTGATACACGAGCAATTTCCGCTTCGGTCAATAGTCCATGCAGAAAACCGATCATTTGAGGCGAAACATGCCAACGCCCCAGCGCATCGAACATTGGCAACATGCAGTTTGGATCAATACCCATCTGAAGCTTCTGATCGATCGCGTCCTCAGGATCAAGATCCAGGAATTGGCTGACCAGTAGAAAGTCACAATCATTCGGAAGTTCGAGGTAAAGCAGGCGAAGTTCTCGGGCAAAATACGAATCCAGCGGAATCGTGACATCGACAGGACCACCAGCGAGCGATCGCAGAACAAATTCTGGATCGTTTTCAACCGCCCGAGCAGCGACCTCACACGCCGCATAGATGACACTTTCATCAACCAAATCTGATCGATGAATATCCCGGCTTTGATGCTTGTTCCAGGTCGATGCGAGCAATTCAAGTTGAACGGCTGGGGCTACTTCTTGCAGAAACGGCACTTCACGAAGATATCCGTGCGACTCGGAGTCTTCTCCCATTAAGAGCCTTTGTTGGGCAAAAATTTCGAACGTTTGCAGGAATGCAACGCGAAGCGCGACATAACTGAGCGTCGATTGCGGGAACGGCGTTTGGCAGATCTTGAGCATGATCTCAAGATTGCATGCAAAACGACAACAGGCAACTAATCCAATTCGATTTTTCCGCCTCGTACACTGAATTTGCGGGAATTGCCCGCGATGTTGTCGCAACCGGAAAAATCGATCGATGGCGCGGCGTTATTTACAAAAAAAGCGGAAAAATGACGGCAATGGGCAGATTGATGAAATCAAGTCACGCTGCACAACTCAGGCTTTTTGTACAATCAAGTCAGGTCTGTTCTCGGTCCATATTTGCCGAACCAAGATTGAATAAAGTCAATTGTCAGGCGTTGAATGCCGTGGCGAAAGGGACTTAAAGCGAACCAAGCCGACCGAGACCGAACCCCCGCGCCATCAACTCGTCAACGAGGCTGTTATCACAGAGCCACTGAAGTTCCATTGGTCGCGATTTTGCCAGCGGGTCGAACCAGGGATCACTGGATGGAAGATGATCCGCTGTGAATGGGACGGCGGGATGAACGCCAATTTCTATCGTTCCAGCGTTTAACGACTGCGTTAAGAATCGGGAGATCAATTGACGATCAATTCGACCCGCGTGCGACGTTCCAAAAAAGCGATCGGTAAACGAGACGTTTGCTCGAATCATCTGACGACGAAAGCTTTTCGCAAAATGTCGTTTCACTTGCGCCAGGCCCCATCCTGCAATATCGCCCCGAAACAAGACGTTGCGGACGAGTCCGGATTCGAGCGCAACGCGGACGGTCCCGATCGAAAAATGGCGGAGAATCCGGGGAACCATCATAGAGACCTGAGGGATCATCTCGATGTACTGATGCCCATTCAGGTGCGTTGGCCGAAACCCGTGATCGCACATCCACTCAACCTGTGCGTGAAGTTCCGCTTCAACACCTTTGAGCTGAGCTGAAGTTGCGAGATTCAGTCGAGCGAACAGTTTTCCGATTCCAGGAAAATTCCCGTTCGGGTCGAGCAACACCGCAGGGAATTGTTCCCCAGTCAGCGGACGCCCCTGGGTCAGATTGAGGTGAATTCCAAGATCAAACAGCAAAGATTGCTCGGAAACTTGACGTCGCTTTTCGGATGATTCAAAAGCTCCTGACGCGTGTTCAATAACGAATTTCCCCCACTGATGACAGGCAACTTCAGCTGCGGGAGCGTTTGCCAAAATCGATGTACTAGTCAGCAGTCCGTCTCGAAACGCAGACAAGATTCCCAGGTTGACGGCAGTGTTCATGCCGAAATCGTCTGCATGAAAAACGACGCGTCGAACTTGAGTGGAATTCGAACCACGCCCGGCAAAACGTGAGCGATCGCGAAAACCGTCTAACCCCCCCGATCGACTTTGGAGAGCTTCGGGCGTGTTTCGGCGGTTGGATTCGGCGTGAACCGGCATTACGCTGCTTTCGTGGCTGCTGGCGGAATTGCTTCGGTGGCCGGAATCACATCAATTTGCGGATGATATCCATTCAACAAGGAATGGATGCGGACTCCGACAACATCCATCAACATTGGAATCGCATTTCTCGTCAGCGAAATCGTCGTCGAATAGTCGTTCACCAGTGTGACCGGCACTTTCTCGAACGACAGTTTGAGAAGATGTGTCAGATAGACGACCTCTGCATCAAATGCGAAACCGTTTACTGTTGCTCGCGAAAAAATTTTCCGCGCGGCTCGGCGGCTAAAAACCTTCAAGCCACATTGCGTATCGGTCACCTTTCGTGAGACAAGTAACGCCATGAATGAGCGAAAAATGAATGAGGCCAGGGTTCGCATCCATTGCCGCTCAACGTTTGACTTGGCTCCTTCGGCTGTGCGGCTTCCGAAGACGACGTCCCGCTTACCCGCTGAAATTGTCTCGTATGCCGATTTCAAAGCGTCTAAATCGTACGGCAGATCCGCATCGGTGAAACCAACAACACGCCCGGTCGCCGCGATCATTCCGTTTCGGACGGCAGATCCTTTGCCGCCATTTGGCTGATACATCGTCGAGAAGCGGCGACCAAAGGACGACGAGATCGTCGAAGTCGCGTCGCTGCTACCGTCGTCGACGACAAGGACCCGGTAATTGATTCCCCAGTTTTCAAGATACGCCTTGGCATCGGCCAGCGTTTTCGGCAGTCGAGATTCTTCGTTATATGCTGGAATAACCAACGTCAAGTCATGATCAACGAGACCGTCTTCGGCTACTGTTGCCGTTGGTATCTTGAGAATGACGCTTTTCGAGCTTCCTGCCAATTTCATCACGGTGCGCTCCATCGCCCCACGAATGCCGTAAGCGTGATCACGCCTGCGGACGTTACGTCGCTGTAAAAAGATACCGGATAGGATGATACGCGCCTACATCATTTGGCTTTTCATCACTGTTGTCCGACGTTTTTCACAATTTGAATGAGAATTTCACTTCGGAATCAGGTGATCGTTGTTGCTCGTTATCCCAGAACCGACGCCATTCGTCCCAGTTAAGTTGGTATAAGCCAAAAACCAGCTCATCCATCGGAAGTGGTTTCAGACCTGCGGCCCGCGCGAAGCTGCGGGGTCGTGGGTGAGTCACCGGTTGATCGTCCAATGGATAATAAACTTCGTGTTCGTAAACACCATTCGGCCAGACAATCAGTCCAGGCGGACCAATGTCGTACGGATGTGACGCGTGCGAGCTTTCTTGACCATTGTTTGCGACGGGATTTGTTGTGGACAGATGTCTCTCGATTTGTTCTCGAACGAGATCTACTGAGGCAAGTTTGAAGAGTCCCGTCATTGCGACTTTGAAAATCTCTGCATCTGCAGGGGGAAGCTGGTTTAACCAGCCGGGTTCGCGAATCACTGCAATCAGCCATCCGGACTGTTCTGCGAACTCCAGCTTCAACGGATGATCTGGATTTGTGTCCTCTTCGATCGTGACCATAATTCGATTGGTTGCCAGTTCGATCTCTCTGACATTAATTCGATAATCATGAAACGTCCGACTCTCATCAAGCAATGCGATCAGCTCTCGTTCGATGAAGTGTTGCAGCGCCTTTGATTCGTGATGAAGCCGTTCGGCAAAACGAGCCTGTTTGTTCGTTGTTAGCGCCGTGACGTCTCGACGTGCAGCGCGGCGCTGCTTGGCAAACAGTCTGGGAATTGTCCCGGAATGAAAGCCTGGGCACAGTAAACGCAGTAAAGTTTCGCCGTGATCGCCAATCTGTACCGGATTCAGATTGGGCGAACGATTGGCCTTATAGAGTCTCCAGTTCTCTTTTAACTCCCAGGCAAGAAAACCAAAAACGCCGGGAATACACATCAGGATCAGCGTAGCGCTGGTGTAGGCCTCGGCCGTTCTCAGGTGGAAAAATTTTTCGAGATTATAGCTGAGAGGGAGATAAAACGTGGCGAACAGGATCTTGTGTGAAACGGTCACGACGGGAAAGTGCTTGATCGGATTGAGCTGTGGTTCAATCAGCAACGTCACACAGAACCGAATCACCCCGTGGACAAAAGCCCACACGATCCCAACGACCGCTTTAATGCCCAGCGTCAGATTGGACTCGCCACTTCGAAATCGCAGCCATTCGTCGACGGCATAAAGCACCCGCTCCAGTCCGTCCATGAAGGCCCGAAAAACATCGATGATCAATGTAAACAGACCCATGACGAGATGGACTCGAATGCGATACCAAGCTCGACTGAAAAATTCGCGGGCAAGTTCTTCTGTGTCTCGCCCGACGCGAGAATTCAACATCATGAATGACGCGAGAAAAATGGCAATTCCCCACCAGGAATTCAGATTGCCGTAGACCCCGAGGATTGGAAGAAGCTTCCAGAAAACCGTCGTTGCTAACAGAGGCGCAAGAAGGAAACGTCTGAAGAGCATCATTGGAAAACTCTTCAATAGCCAATCGACCCAGCGCCAACGCAAGATCGCTCGCGGGATCACAATCAATACGATTTTCAAAAAGTACCAGGTTGTTTTTAAAAACCAGATGACCCATTGGCGAAATATGGGAAAATGGATCAATGCAAAGATGACGCAACCAAGTAATAGCATCCGATCGGTGCTATAGACCAGATTGACATGAGGAACGTGCGCAGGGGGGGGCGCATGACTGATGATTTCCTCTGCCACTAAAGCCTCGGCAGAACCCATATTATCCTCGACCACCTCAGGCGTCACCACGGCACTCATTACATGGGCAGCGGGTGAATGGCCAATCAACAGATGCCCGATTTCTTCGATCGACATCAGCAACAGAAAGGAAAGACCAAATGGCAAAGCGACGTACAGCGTCAATAAACGGCCCCACGGGATTCCATACGCGAGGGAATTCAGCTTTTGTAACCAGCGAAGATAAAATGGACCACGCTGATAAACGCCATCGAGAGATACGGACATCAACTTGTCCGCCCGTAATAAAGGGTCTCCCGTAAAAAATTCCGCCGCATCATTAAGATCGGGCATCTTGAGTTGGTTACGTGAAATGACGTCGCGGAGACCGCCGAGTGTAATGAATCCTCGCTCGACGACCCCGTCAGACAATTCGTGAACCATCTTTTTCAGTGCGACTCGTTCGACAACACTGGATGGAACGAACCCCGCGTCAAGGAGAGCACGGTCAATTGTTGGCGCAAGACTTACTCGCAAAATATGTTCGGCCGAGTCGGCTGCGTCATGCAATAGTCGGCTCAATTCGCGACGCCCTTCGGCATCGATCTCAACATTCGGCGCACGCAACGCCGCTCGCCTGAGATGTTTCGCCATCAAGACAACCCGATGTTTTGGTAGCGGCCGTTTTAATGGAGACTTGCCGCGACTGACGAGCCACCCCAGCAAATCGACTTTGTAAATCTCTTGTTCATGATCGAAGCAGACGGTTTGGAGGTCGTACAGCAAACGTGCGTTCGCATTCCAAAACCCTCGCAACGCGCTGGGCAGCAATTTTTCGCACATCTCGCACCAGGAACGCGTTGTTGCTTCAGTCATTTCCAAGGCCGACTGAAGTCGAATCGCCAGTTTTTGAACTTCTTCCTTTAAAAATTGTTTCGCCGAATCAATTGACTCTTCGGGAGAAATCCCAAGTGCCATTTGCCGAACGATCGCCGCACGGACATTGTTCTGTTGATCGCTGAACTTTCCGGCTGCCCGAACAAGATTGGCGTATTGTCGCGCCGACCGACGTGGGGCGACTTCGATTTTCGGGACGTTCGGGTTGATATTCGCTGAAAAATCCCGCGCTTCCATATTTGCCGGGATGTCACGCGGCAGATCGGTAGGACGCGTTTCTTCGAGCAGAATTTTCGCGTTACACTCAGGGCCAATCGTATCAAGAACAATTTCAGGGGCGGGCAAGCTTGGAAAATAGAGCGGAACGAGTTGCGGTGCGAAGGCATGTAATTCCTGATAGACGGCCACAAATTCCGCGTAGACATTCCGATCATCGTCGGGCCGCATCAGCATCTGTTCAGATCGCAGAACCGTACGGATTTCGTCAAATGATGACTGACCGATTCGATCGATCCGGGACCGCAACTCGGACGTTGACATCTGGGCTCGACTGGTCCGATTCAGCATTTCGTAGTCGATTCGAGCGTGGAACATCAGTCGCCAGTAATGCCGCTGCAATTCTTCACGCGTCATCGTTTCGAGCTGATGTTCTTCCGGCTGAGCAATCAAAATGATCTGTTCCGGCAATTCGATATGGTCATCGACACCAAGCTCGTCCCGAGCGACAAGCCAAAGCAGGCGGTCACGCTGAACCACGCAACACTTGCGGTGCGGTGGTTGTTGTAGCGGACTGGCGATATCTAATTCATTTTGCAGTACCCGACGGACAACACGAGGCATCACAAAATAGATTCCGACCTGCTGCTCGCGCAGGCGTTGCTCAACATCATTCGCCATCCGTAAGGATGCAGGAATTGGCGGGGAATCTAACTGGGCAGACATGTTTCCTCTCGCGGCGATGAATCAGCCCTCATGACGATTGCTCGTTTCCGCAGACTACGTCGAAGTGCACAAAAAAGCTTGAAACCTTCGCAGGCTTCAGTTCCCCGCTTAGCTTGGATCATTAACCACTTTGAGCGAATGGACTTCGGTCCCACCACGAATCCTGAAGTCAACTCATTTCAAATGACGTCAAGCTTTGCAGACTACAGCCTCAGGGTCGGAGGGGCAAGGCGGGTTGATAACAATTCGACCGGCAAACGCTGTGCTTCTGTTGAGACTTTCTGCTTGCGCCCACAGATCAAGCCCAATTTCAAAGCCAAATAAGCACGACTTAATCAGTGTGTGTTTTCAATGTCTCGAAAAAATCAATTCCGAACCCAAAGACGGATATTGAAATCACCACTAAAGTCGTGTATATTATTCTGCCTGCGTCGTCATTGTGAGTGCCCTTTGGTTACTACGCTGGAAGAAGTTGAATGTCGAAAGTGGCAACCGCACTAGCGCACGAAAAGGAGACCTAAGGCATGACTTTCGGGGCCCAAAATCCAACTGAGCAATCTCAATCACGTATCAGCAAGCAGCTGCTCGATGAAATCAACAAGGCACTAATTGGATTGCGTTTTGGTCAAGTGACAATCACCATACAGGATGGCAATGTTGTCCAGATTGAACGAATCGACCGTCGTCGGTCCCCCTTCGATAAAACAACGCATTAAACGCCGATTCCCCGAGGTTCAGCACAGCTGACCCTCGGGGATCGTATTGATCGTGTCAGTGGAATGAAAAAGCATTAAAGCAGGTTAACGACTTTATCCGCCAGTCCTTTATCGCCAAGGACGATATTGAGTTTGCCGGCAGAGGCGATCTTTTCCAGAACTTCCAGTTCTCTCAAGCGCATCAGGGTTGGGCTGTCTGCCAACAGTTTGGCCGTATTGGCCTGGCTGCGGATCGCTGCCGTCTCTTCACGTCGCACGATCAAGTTGGCCTCGGCGGCCTTGCGAGCTTCCGTCACTTTATTCATCAGATCCTTCATTTCACCCGGCAGGATCACGTCACGGATACCGACCGAGGCGATGTCGAGACCCAATTCACCAGCGCGACGTCGGACATTCTCTTCAATCTCTTTCGCGACGGAATCTTTGTCCGACAGAAAGGCATCCAGTTCCCGAGTTCCCACCACGCCGCGCAGTACGAGTTGAGTATCGCGGTACAGGGCCTGACGCACGTCGTCGGTCTGGCTGACCGCCTTACGAGCATCAACAACCTTGTAAGTCACGACGGCGTTGAGACGAAGTGTGACCTTATCGGCGGTCATGATCTCCTGCCCCCCGACGTCGACGATTGTTTCACGCAAGTCGACTTCAACGACCTTGGTGTCGGCGGTACCCTTCCAGAAGGCATATTCTCCCGAAGCCAACGAGTCGATATACCGACCATCAATGAACAGGACACCAACGTGATCACGCTGGACCGAACAGACATCAAGCACACGACTGGCCAGGGTCGAGCGGACAATCGTCTTGAATTGTTCGTGCTCGAAACGGACCGATCGGATATCGACGATCTCCACCCGGACCTGCTTCTGGCCCGTCCAGTAGGCGTATTGACCAGCAGGTAAGACATGACTGAATCGGTTCTCAATCCAGACCAGGGCTCGTTCGTTGTCTTTCAGATCCAGCACGATGGCGCGTTCGGCCAGCGCACCCGACTTGATGATCAAGTCGAGTTGCTCATGAACCAGCAAGGGCTCACGCTGCGATACGACATCGACACGAACCTTGCCCAGCGGGTCAAAGTACCAGTGAGTACCTGCTGCAATCATGCCTTGAAATTCACCGTCCCGGAACAGCAAACCCATTTCATACGAACGAATCTTGTAACGCTTCAACAGCAGCATGGACCACCTCCTTTCTGGAGGATCAAGCAAAAAACAGCCTTAATGGTCAGGGGGAAACAATCGTTTTCATTTCGAGAAAGCAAAGAAACCCGCAGAAGGTGAAATATTGGTGGATCACACGTAAAAAAACACGGAGAGACCTTTTCGTCATGGTCTTGATGGGCGTCGATGCCTGGGGAGAAATCCTTCACCGTAAGGCGAACCTTACGATTCGTCAGCTAACCCTGACATGCACCGTTGCCGAACAAGCCCCACGACGGAATCCGGGTCCTGCATGGCGTTTTTCAATGCTGCCATAAACAGGGCGAACCCTGATCCTGGCTGATCCTGCAATCATTCACCTCCCTTGGGCCTTGGTTGAGCAGGTCTTTCAACCTACCCGTTCGTTTTTTCGGGTGTCAGCCGATTTGGTACGGGATTCGAACCCGTCACTGCCAGATTCACGGTCTGGTGCTCTACCTCTGAGCTAACCTGACACTGATATTGCTGGTCATAATCCATGTTCGGAACAGCCGGGCCAAAACCCTTTCGAGTGATCCGATCCGCCGCTGGACAGACAACATCAATGCTCACATACAAAGAGACGCTGGTGGGAATCGAACCCACCGGATGCGGTTTTGCAGGCCGCCGCCACGCCACATGACTTCAGCGTCAATCGAGTTCCACGGTCCAATTCATTATTCAATAGAGTGTCTTCCGTTTCGGCTCGCCAAAAAATAAGCCCAGTGTCATTCTTATGACACCAGGCTTATTCGAACTTAAGGCCGATGTCACGAGCGCAGGGGATACGGGGACTTGACGCAATGCAAACCGAGTTTCCCTGCCTTCAGCAGACACAATGCCTGGATCTCTGAAAACTGTCCAGCAAACTGTTGCGGGATCTGGGGACACAAAGGCTGTGCAGTCAAGTGGTTCGCCGGTTTGGCGAACCGCTGCGTATCGCTCTCTCTACGCTCGGACATCAGCGGTAACACCGTCATGATTGACAAGACCTTTTTTGCAACTTCCTGAAACTTGCGACCAATGACCATCAACGTCACCAGCGCTGCCAATGAGACGCACTACCACAAAAAAAGTTCGCACAGAAATCTCAAGAAAGAGTGCCTAACGCTTTAGAAGGAAATAATGAAAGGAGATCGGCTTCGGGTTTGTTGATTGACGCCTCTGTTCCAGAGGCATACCGTGACCGCTGCGCGCGATTGAAATTCGGCAACGGGAGATCCGTATGAATGACGAGGCGTTTCTGACGAAGTACAACAACCCGGGTTCGGCCACCCTGGTGCGGCATGCCGTGCTATTTGTGCTGACGTTGATGTCGGTTCTGCTGTATCTCGATCGATTCGCTGTTGGTATCGCAGCCGAATACATTCGAGAAGATCTGCACATGTCGCAGACTCAAATGGCCTGGTTTGTCAGTGCGTTCTTCTGGTCATACGCCATCTGCCAGGTTCCCGCCGGTTGGCTCAGCGACCGTTTCGGCGGGTGGATGATGCTGACGATTTACATCCTGGCCTGGTCGATCGTCACCGGGCTGATGGGGGTCGCTCATGCGGTCTGGCTGGTGCTTTGGCTGAGGCTGTTCTGCGGGACTACCCAGGCCGGAGCTTATCCCACGTCCGCTGGAATGATCCGACAATGGTATCCCATTTCGAACCGAGGTACAGCCAGTTCGATCGTAGGTTTAGGGGGCCGCTTTGGTGCCGTGCTTGCTCCCCTTTTGACGGCCTGGTTGATTCTGACTTATGTCCCGGTCGAATCGGATTCGACACTCCAGACTGCGGACATTTTGAACGCGGATGCCTTCGTCGCAAGATTCGACGAACAAATGGACGTGGGTAAGCCGCGCCAAGAGTTCGTGAGCGCTTTTCTTTCAAAACTTGCTCCCGCCGATTTGCAGGCGGTTCAATCCGGTGTCATCGATGCAAAATTGGCAGAAGAATCTCGATTACAAAAAGAAAAAGAAGCCAAACGACCGTTCATCGATTTTCGTGACTGGTTTCCGTTCGCCTATGAAAATCAGATCGTTGTTGAAACACGTTCCAATGGTCTGACCGAGATCATGGAATCGCTGACCGTAGGCATGACCGACCCCGCCTTTATCAATTTTTCGGCGGTTTCAATCCGCCTGAATCCCGAAGCACAAGGTTTATTGGACCGACGAACACGAGGGACCAAGTTGACCAGTCTGGAAACGTTAAGGCTGAACCGATTGGCCATGGAGGCGATATTTCCCAAAGAAATACGGAAAATCTATGGTCCGGGCTGGCGACCCACAATGATTCTTTACGGGATTATTGGACTGCTCGTCGCAGCCGCCTTTGCAATAGTGACTCGGAACAGTCCTGCAGAACATCCGTGGTGCAATCAGGCCGAACGCGAATTCATCGACGACGAAGCGACTCGTACAGCGAAGATGAAAGAACCGGGCAACCCGAAATTTCCCTTTCGAGCGTTCATGACAAGCCCCAGTCTATGGGGCAATAGTCTGACTCAGTTTTTAACGAACATCGGTTGGTTATTCGTCGTCACGTCGTTACCGAGATACCTCGACAAAGTCCACGGCGTCCCACTGGTAACGAACGGATTCATGACAGCGTTTCCGAGCGGAATCGGCATCGTTGGATTGTTCGCGGGAGGACGAGCGACCGATTGGGCGGTGCGCGTATTTGGCCTAAAGCGAGGCCGTCAGATTCCGTTAGCCGCATCCCGCTTCACGGCCGCCGCCGGCTATGCCATGTGCCTGTTGCTCAACATTCTGTTTGCACCGAACCCCGAGAACTGGTGGCTTCCGTGGTTGTATATTGTGGGACTCTGTATCGCTTCGATGTCGACCGACTTTGGGTCGCCAGCGATCTGGTCGTACGCTCAGGACGTGGGTGGTCGATACACGGCGTCGATTCTGGGTTGGGGCAACATGTGGGGGAACCTCGGTGCCGCCGTTGCACCGCTGATTTACAACGGATTGCTGGGCGAAAATCCATCGCTAAACGATTGGAACACCGTCTTTGCCGTTTGCTGCGGAGTTTTCGTCCTGGCAGGCTTCTGTGCCATGCTACTTGATTCCACCAAGCCATTAACGGTGGAACGGTAGGAGGCTTACATCCAACCTCGGCGTTTGAAGATCTTTACCATGAACACGACAGTCACGAAGCAGATGATCCAGAAGATCGGATACATCCAGGGGGACTGATTTTCCGGAATTGGCATATTCATTCCATACTGCACTTTAGGCGATCCTCGGTTGGGGGATCGGATTTCAGAAGCAGAGGTTGAAGAGTGATTTCAATTTGCTGAAGAATTGTACTGGATCTGGGTCTGCTGGCAGAGGTTTGAGGAATTCTTCGTGCAGCATTTCCC
>CAILLA010000087.1 GCA_903834925.1 uncultured Schlesneria sp. | reverse complement strand
GGGAAATGCTGCACGAAGAATTCCTCAAACCTCTGCCAGCAGACCCAGATCCAGTACAATTCTTCAGCAAATTGAAATCACTCTTCAACCTCTGCTTCTGAAATCCGATCCCCCAACCGAGGATCGCCTAAAGTGCAGAATCGAATCAACCGGCTTTTTTGTTGTTGAGAACCCAGGGCTTCCCGGTTTGTTGAACGGTTACAGTGAACCTGCGGCGTGGTCGAATTGTCACTTGCGCATCTGCGTGGGTGTTCCTACAGAACTCGATCCTCATTTTTTAATGAATCATCCAGAAACCGAAGGTGAATCATGCGAACAAACGACTTTGAAGAACACGATTCCTTTCGAAACCATGAGCAAACGGCGACAGGGTTTTCCTTCGGAAACGAGCGTAAAACGGGGCGTGAGAATCGTTCATGGCGATAAACAGCTTGAAGAAAAACTAGGGCGCAACGATTTGTGTCCTTGCGGTTCCGGGAGACTTTTCAAAAAGTGCTGCCTTTCCAAAGGTGGCTTTTGACGGGGTTAACCGAGATCACTTTTTTCAGAGAATGAAAAAACGGGGTGGCCGATGGAAGCGGTTGTATTCATCGGGATTCAGGGGTCGGGAAAGTCGTCGTTCTTCAAGGAGCGATTCTTCACGACCCACCTCCGAATCAGCCTCGATCTCCTGAAAACCCGAAATCGTGAAAAACGACTGCTTGAGGTCTGTCTCGAGACTGATCAGCGATTCGTCATTGACAACACCAATTCGGTGCGAGCCGAACGAGCCAAATATATCGAAGCGGCTAAAGCGGCTCGGTTTCAGGTCGTTGGATACTATTTTCAATCGGAAATCGAGAGTTGTCTTCGTCGAAACGCTGGCCGCCCCGAGGCTGAACGTGTTCCCGATGTGGCGATCTATTCGACCGCGAAGAAACTTGAACTGCCAAACTGGAAAGAAGGATTCGACAAGCTGTACTACGTCCGATTGGAGGACGGTCGGTTTGTTGTTGAGGAATGGCGCGATGAAGTTTGACGACCTTGACCAGAAAATGAGAGTCTTCGAGACCGCTGCTGACTACTGCGTGTTACCAGAAATGTTCATCGTCGCTCGGCTCGATGGCCGCAGTTTCACACGATTAACGAAGGAGGTCTGTCAATTCGAAGCTCCATTCGATGAGCGGTTTCGTGACCTGATGCTGGAGACGACCGAGAGTCTGATGAATTGTGGGTTTCGAGTGCTTTATGCCTATACCGAAAGCGATGAAATCTCATTACTCTTTGACCGGGACGAGCAACACTTCGGACGGAAGATGCGGAAATACAACTCCACACTGGCGGGAGAAGCGAGTGCCAAGTTCTCGCTGCTGCTCGGCCGCGTGGCCACGTTCGATTGCCGGATCTCGCAATTGCCAAACGCCGGCCTGGTCGTCGACTACTTCCGCTGGCGGAACGAGGATGCCGCCAGAAACGCATTGTCCGCCTATTGCTATTGGACGTATCGCAAACAGGGGCTCGCCGAACAGGCCGCCACAGAGAAGCTCTTCGGATTATCAATTAGCCAGAAAAATGAACTGTTATTCGAGCAGGGGATCAACTTTAATGACGTTCCTCTTTGGCAAAAGCGAGGAATCGGCCTTTATTGGGAAGATTTCGAAAGGCCCTCTAGCAATCCGGTGACTGGCAGTGGTGTGATATCGAGCCGCCGCCGGATCAAACGAGATTTGGAACTGCCCATGAAAGATGACTACAGCCGGTTTATTGAGTCCTTCTTTGCCGAATCTTAAATCCGATGAGGCTCCAGATAGGTTTATTATGTGATGTTTGCCTTTAAACGTGCCTCGATGAAACTCCGTATCAGATGGATACTTGACCATGGATATCGACAACTGGATTGCGGCTGTCCTGGCGCTACGCAAAGCGAAGCGAGTCGTCGTTTTTACGGGCGCTGGAATCTCTGCCGAAAGCGGTATTCCGACGTTTCGTGACGCGGATGGATTTTGGCAACGATTTCCGCCTGAACTCTATGCGACTTGGAATGGTCTGTTGACAACGGTTGTCACTCAACCGTTGTCGGTTGCCGAATTCGTTCTCAATGTGATTGAGCCTGTTGCCAAAGCAGAGCCGAACAGCGGGCATCAAGCCATTGTGCGGATGGAACAACGAGTCAAAACAACGGTCATCACACAAAACATTGATGGCCTTCATCAGTCGGCGGGTTCGAGCGAGGTCCTGGAAGTTCACGGATCGCTGTTAGAAGTCTCAGATACTTCAGCGGGTAAGTTGGTCCGGCGATTCGAGCGAAAAGATTTGATGCGGATCGCGGACTGTTTACATCAATATACGAGTAAAAAGCAGTCGGCAGAGACTTTGATATTGGAATTGCAACAACAATATCCGTTCGATTGGATGGGCCGTCATCGACCGAACGTCGTCCTGTTTGGAGATGGTTTACCAGAAGCGGTATGGGCCAAAGCATGCGAGGCTGTCGAAGAATGTGACGTGTTACTCTCAGTGGGAACATCCGGTGCCGTTTATCCGGCAGCGATGCTGCCAGACAACGCCAAAGCTGCCGGAACATTAGTGGTAACAATTGACCCGCAACCCCGCAGCGGCTGCTGGCTGGAAGGGGATGCCGGGACCGTGTTGCCGAAGTTAATTCACGATACGTTCGAAATACAAAATTGATTCAGGTTGATTGGGAGATTAAATGTTCTGAAGTCGAATAGATTCGACTTCTATTCGATCTTACCCGAGACTTCGTACGATCCGATATTCTCGTTAAGCAATTCCATGAAATTCGTAGCTAGCGGCCGCATGCCGACCCTGCTGGATGTGATACAAACCACTGAATTGCGAGTTAAATAACAACTGACAGACGGTTGTTGCGTATATGGAGCTTTCCATGCGGCCAGAAAAGCGAATCGTCAATCAGTTACCTCTTACGCGACTCTGGAACGATCACGGTGATCTGACATTGGAACGAGGCCAATACGTCGGAATTGAGCACATATCCAGTCTGCTTCGGCAGGGATCGGTGAGTTTCGCTGTTGCCAACGGGGGTGAGAGACTGAATTGGATTGCGGTCGAGGACGCTTACCGTTTTTGGAAAAAGGAAGTGAAACCTCATTTGGTTGAGCCAAAAGCCGTAGAATACGGATTCCGGCTTGATGACTTTCCCAATGAATACTGTTTTACCGCTTCAGAGTGGACTGAAAACGGACATACCAACGTAATACTTTTGGAAATGCACCATTGAAGACCAAGCGAATAGAGCCTTTTGGCGTCGCTAAGGAATGTCAACGTGACTGAACGAGTTCATCAAAACCCGAATCTGATTTTTTCCGAAGGGACGCAAGTCGTTTCTTTGCGGGAAATCGTCGGTCAAAATGGTCGGACACTGCATCCACGGGGTGCGGTCGGGGTGATTGTCCGTTCGCCGAGTGATCTGGATCATGCTTATCGAATCCGTTTTTCTGATGGTGGCGAGCATGCTCTTTTGCGGGAAGACATTGTGATGCTGGCTCATTTCAAGGAAGGTGAGATCGGCGATGCTAAAATTTCTGCTGCTAGCAGTAATTTGTACGACCGTGTGATTCTTCGATGTGTGATTGGTTCGCGGGCATATGGGCTCGACGATGACCAGTCAGACACCGACTATCGGGGGATCTTCCTGCCGTCTGCCGAACTGCACTGGTCGTTGTACGGCGTGCCGGATCAACTCGAGTGCTATGAGACTCAGAAACATTACTGGGAGTTACAGCGTTTTCTGGTACTGGCCCTGAAGGCGAACCCGAACGTACTGGAATGTCTCTATACACCACTGGTGGAGAAGGCCACTCCACTGGCAGAAGAATTGTTGCGAATGCGGTCTGTGTTTCTTTCAAGGCTGGTTTACCAGACCTACAACGGCTACGTGATGTCGCAGTTCAAGAAGATGCAGTCAGATCTTCGTAATCAGGGCGAAGTGAAATGGAAGCATGTGATGCATCTGATTCGACTATTGATTTCCGGAATTCGCGTGCTGAAACATGGCTTCGTTCCTGTGCGAGTAGAGGAACACCGGGACCAACTGCTGGCGATTAAAAAGGGCGAAGTATCCTGGGACGAAACGGAAAAGTGGCGACTGAGCCTGCACATAAAATTCGATCGTGCGTTGTCAGAATCCAAACTGCCCGAGCGGCCAGACTATGAACGGGTCAATGCCCTGTTAATTAAGGCAAGACGCGCGGCGATGTCGGAGGAACTTCCATGAACATCGATAAACGACTGCAAAAGCAGGTCGCCGAACATCCTTATGGACTATTGTTTGCCACGATCAGTGGCGCGCACCTTTATGGATTTCCGTCGCCGGATTCTGATTTCGACCTGCGCGGTGTGCATCTCTTGCCGTTACGGGATGTCATCGGAATGACCGAATCCGAAGAGACGGTTGAGAAGTCGGGCATCCATGACGGACTTGAAATTGACCTCGTAACACATGATGCCAAAAAGTTCTTTTGGCTGATGCTGAAGAAAAACGGCTATGTCCTGGAACAATTATTTTCTCCTCTGATCGTCTTTACGACGCCAGAACACGACGAGTTAAAGACGATCGCCGCTGACTGCATCACAAAACATCATGCTCATCACTATTTTGGATTTGCCGAAACGCAATGGAAACTGTTCCTCAAGGAGGACCCGCCGCACGTCAAGCCTTTATTGTATGTCTATCGGGTGCTGCTGACGGGTATTCATCTGATGAGGACAGGAACGGTTGAAGCGAATCTCATCAGACTGAACGACGACGCGAAGCGATCTTTCATCCCGGATCTGATTGCACGCAAAACGGGTGGACCAGAGTTAGGACGTTTGGAGGCGGCAGACCTTCGTTTTCATGAGAGAGAGTACGAAAGGCTTCGATCGGTCTTACAAACCGCCTTCGACGAAAGCCAACTGCCTGAAATGCCGTCTGCCGTCACCGCATTGAATGATTTGCTCGTAAGAGTTCGACTGCGAGGGAATGCATGAAAGGCCGTTTCATCAGCCGGAGAATTTTGTTTGCAGTTGTTTTTGCCGCTCTGAGTGCGGCACTCGCGTTTCAGGCGAATCCTGCAAGCTCAAGCTTACTCCGTTTGATGATTGGCTGGTTCACTGCAAATGCGATTGCCGTCAGTTTTGCTTATTTCACGAACTCATCGTGGATTTTTGGCAAAACCGAGCAAGGAAAATTGCGATGGATACCGGCGGTATTGATGACACCGTTACTGTCATTCTTCCGGTTTGTGTGGACTCTTCAAAACGTGATTGTTCGTTCGCCGCTCTACAGCGAGGTTACACCAGATCTCTTTGTCGGACGAATTTGCAATTACGAATCACTACCCGATGGGATCACGATGTTCGTTGATCTCACCGCCGAGTTTCCGACCCCGTGTTCTGTTCGAGAGCGGCTTCCAACAATTTGTATTCCGACGCTCGACGGATGCATTCTGGATTGGGAATCGTGCCGACGAGCGTATGAATCGCTATTGAAGCGGCAACAGAGGATATATGTCTGTTGCGCAAATGGTCACGGTCGAAGTGTGACTTTCGCTGCGGCCTGGCTTGGGTATTCGGGAATCTGCCATTCCGCAACCGAAGCGATCAATCTCATTCGAACCCATCGTCCTCAAGCGTCACCAAATCGAGACCAGATGAACTTTCTGGAGCAGGTATTTCAGTTGATGAACACATGATCTCAAAGCAACAAATCTGGCCAACATTGAGAATCTTGAGATCACAATGTCGACCAGACTCAGTTAGGCCGAATCGAAATACGTGGAGTTGAATTCCACGATCCCGAAAGAACGCTTATTTACTTAACTTGAACAGCCTGAACCTGCTTGATCGCTTCCAGAGCGGCTTCGGCGCCACCGACTTCGCTGAGGAACTTGGCAGCGGCTTGCAGTCTTGCCAGATCAACCTTCGGAGCGGCACCTGAAATTGATTTGCGAACACCAACTTTTCTGCCACGGCCAGACGACGTCTTAATACCGAGCTTTTTCCGGCCCGTGTAGAACGCGACTGAGAAGCTGTTCTTGTTAATTTTGGCTCCGGGATGCTTGGCCAAAATGGCGTCCGTGACTTCTTTTGGACCCATCTTTGGGTTTTCGGTCAGGATGTCACGAATGGTTTCGGACATATTGAAATCGATGCTAGATGCTTTCTTGGCCATTGCGCGTCTCCATTAAAAATGTGTGAAGGCTTGATTAGATAAAAGAAACGAGTGAGAGTCAAGTAATCGAAGGGTGAACTTACGATGTTCAATCATAAATGCTCAATTTGTGCTGCGACGTTCTCAACAAGTCATAGTACTTTGGCCTTCCATTGTTACAAATGCGGAAAACGCTGCTGAAATTGTGTTAAGAATGCCAAAGAGACCTTTGTCATTTCTGAAGTATTGTCGCGCGCCGTAGAATCCCTTTTCGTAGATTATAGAACAAACTCAGTAAGACTTTGAAAGGAAAACAATGCCCTCCGTCAAATGTTGGCAAGTCGATGCATTTACCAACCAGCCATTTGGAGGGAACCCCGCAGCGGTCTGTTGGCTTAACGAGGACGCAGATACGAAATGGATGCAATCGGTGGCTGCGGAAATGAACCTTTCGGAAACTGCATTTGTGCGGCAACGTGACGACGGGCTGGAATTGCGTTGGTTTACCCCCACTGTGGAAGTGGATCTTTGTGGGCACGCCACATTGGCGACGGCTCATGCATTATGGTCTTCAGACCTCGTACCTCAACAAGTTCCTCTATACTTTCAAACTCGTAGTGGCGTACTCACTTGTACACAAGATGGCGACTTTATTGAGCTTGATTTCCCGGCAACCCCGGCAGCTGTGGTAGAAATACCACCCGAACTATCAATTTCACTTGGGGTCGAGCCGGTTTATTTGGGACGAAGTCGGTTTGATTATCTGGCGGTAATTGATTCCGCAAAGACGGTCAGGGCCATAAGTCCCGACTATCGCAAGCTCGAGAAACTTCCGGTGCGCGGTGTCATCGTCACATCTCGATCAAGGTACTGATTTGAGGTTAACCGGGCTTTCAGGAATAAGCAGACTGGCAGCCGATGTGACGCGCAGCTTGACGTTGGCGATTGGAGTCTCAGCGGCGACCTTCGGTCCTCGCACGATGATCTCAAACGCATCTTGATCGGCAGCAACGTTGCCTGGCTGGACGGTATATCCTGCCGGAAGTCCCACCAGCGTTACTTCAACGGGTCCCGTAAAGCCCGGTGTTCGTTGCAGGACTCCTCTTAGTTTGTGATCGACTTCCCCGGCAAAGGCGAGTGTTGCATCGTCCAGTTTAGGTGTCACGCCGATTTTAATTTCAACGTGGAACGGTTGCGAGTAGGCCGTCGAAAGGACGCGATCAGAATAGGCATGCGGTGTTGCTTCGACTTTAATGACAAAGTCGATCACGGGTTCTGCGACTTCTATGGGGATGAAAAGTTTGACCGATGACTTTTCGGGTTCATTTGGAAGGATCATGCGAGGCGCGATGGCAACGACGGGAAACGTTCCGGCGGCAGGGTTGTTCGGGTCTCGCTTACGAACCGGTTCCGTCGAATCAAGAGCGAGTCTGACCGGTAAACTCGTGGCGGGGTGGCCTGCATGACGTTTTACATCGAAGCCCAAGTCGAAAGTAGTTCCCCTGAAGAGAACTGTGGGAAGCTGCGATAATTCGACAGACAAGCCTGCAGGTGCAGAAGTTCCAACCGCCAAGGTGTCGGTAAAGGTGGGGGTCGCGACCGTTTGCAAGTTTGCGATCCGCTTAATCGGTGGCTCAACGCCGACGGATTCGCCAACGAGTCGCATTAAAGAGCTTTTTGCTCCCTGGTTCGGTCCACCGCGAACGAGTCGCAAAAGGACTTTGCCTTGTTGATTGGCCGGAATCTGGTTGGGGGAAATTTTGACGGAATCGTCGCCAACGACACTTAGCTGAATCGGTCCAGCATATCCAGAACGATTCACCTGCAGTTCAATGATCGCCGATCCGTCTTCAGGAAGATCGGCGGTAGGCGTATTCAGGATCAGGCCGAACTTTGGTTGATCGGCTGGTTCGATCACCAGTCGATAGAATGACCTCACACTTCCGCGACCAAACAAATCTCGTACCTGGATTTGAATCTGACCGATACCAGCAGGTACGGCAAATTCCAATGTTGGGTCCCCAATCGTCGGTTGGTCGCTCGTCTGCGCGAGCACATTTCCTCCTGGATGCCCCAGCACTTTGACTTCGCCCTCCAGCGTGGAACTTAGGGAATCGCTTTGCAGTGTGAACTTGATCTTCTGACCCGCAGTCACATTCAGTAGATACGTATCCCGCTCGCCCTTCGTCGCGATTCGTCCACTGATGGCGACCGGTTTCGGTGGTGTTAGAGTGAACGTTGCGTCGATTGTCTGGAAAGTCCCACCGGCATTGGGAGTCGTTTCAACAAGTTCGGTTCCACGACTGAGCGCTACAAACGGAAGGCTACCTCCGACTCCCGCATCCAAACCCAGTGACAACGATCCCGCGCCACTGGAGTTTTGCAACGAGAATGTCCCGGCGAGTTTTGTCCCCGTCGCGAATCCACTGCCAATCGGCTCGATCTCAATCTGACCGGGAACCGCCGCAGCAGGAAGGAAACCATCGACCAACTTGAGATCGCCGACCTTCAGCCGAAACGGAAATGTCCCTGGTGCATTAAAGGTCAGATCGTGCAACTCGACGGTGTAAATGCCGTCGGCTGGCAACGTCAATTCGGCTCGTGCATCACCGCGAAGCGAGTTCTGACCCCAGCCAATCTTTAACGGAGTTCCCGCCGGAGATTTTATTTCGATTACTGGGTTCGCTGTTCCACCTAACCGTTTAAGCTCCACGTCAGCGACAACTCGCTGGCCTTTTGTTCCTGCGAAGTAAACCTGTTGTTGTTGTCCACCGGACAGGCTTCCAAAAAAGGCGGCAGGGAGTGTCGCAGGCTTTTCTGCCGAACTTCCCATGGCAACTTGCGGCAACCGATCGACCGCCAACGGAATCGATTTACTGATACCCGCTTTGGATTTCACCCAGAGAGGGTAAAGTCCAGGTACGGTTTCCGAGGGAATCGTGACGTTAACAACAAGGCGATTCGGTACGGCCCCTTCGACAACGTCAAACTTCACTTCCGGAAAGGGGAATAATACTGTCGGATCGGGGCCAAGATCCGTCCCGTTGATGACCAATTGCGTCGTCTGGCCTGCTTGAAGGCCGGGTTGAGAGAGGCTGCTGATAACGGGGGCCGTCCTGGCAACAGGTTTGTCGGCAGCAATCAATTCGTTGACATTCGCCCCAGCCACTTCGAGAAACAATTTCTTGATCTCTTCGGCCGATAAGGCCCGGGGGAACAGTCGAAAATCACCAATGACGCAGCTTGTATATTCGCCCGCGACTTCACTTCGACCAATCGATAAAGGGAGATTATTTACGAGTCCAGCCAGGTTGACATCAAGTGTCCACGCTTCGCTACCGTTGATAAAACCTTTCGTGGCGGATTTGGGAACGAGCGGTTCCCCATTAATAAAGTACTGCATCCTGACGTCGTCGACATCTGTATCTGCGTCCTGGCCGGGTGCGTCTCCGGCTGTGTAAGTCGCTGTGATATAGGTGAGCTTGCGATATGGGACCGCGTCTTTCGATCCATACGTTGCCACTCGATATTCATTTCCATCGTGAATATAGACCTGAAAATTGTCGCCCGCCGCGACAAAGTTGATTCCGTAATTGGTTGAATACTTACCGTCTGCCATTCCTCGTTTTGCGAAAAGTCCGTGGAAGGCTGCGTCCGCAGGTTCCGTTAGATTGACCAGAAACATCGCAACGGTGACTCCCACAGGAGAATCAACGTCAGCGCCATCGGCAACTTCGATATATTGCTGTTTCGAAGCGTCGAGTTGCAAAGCCTTTTTCCCAGCCTGATTCCAAAATGGGCTGGCGACTCGAATCGGGTCATTGATCAACTTTCCCTCGTCAAGAACCTGCCCGACCGTCGCTGCATCCTTTGCAGACCCGTTTTCTTCTGCAAACGTGAAATGGACCACCGCTTGAGAAGCGATTGGGGAGTTCTGATCTTGCCCGACAGAAATCTCCGCCAACAAGATGAATTGCAAAACGAAAGCAAATCTACGAGCGTAAGTCAGCATCAGCGGGAAGTCCTCGATCTAAAACATATGCGGGGAGAGACTGGTCATTCTATGTCCGATTCTGACCGTTTTGAAGATATCCCCAGCCGAGAATATCAAAATATTTTGATCCATATGCAAAAACTCCAGCGAACGATCGTAATCGATCGTTCGCGACGTCATGACAGACTCGCTATTATGCGCCGGGACGTATCACAATCTCTGCGGATAGACGATGATTACCGTCGATAAATTGACTCGCCACTTCAATGCAGGCGGCAAGACTATTGTCGCAGTCGACTGTCTGTCATTTGAAGTGAAGGCAGGTGAGGTCTACGGTCTACTCGGTCCCAACGGCGCCGGAAAGACGACGACACTTCGAATGATTTTGGGATTGCTACAACCGACCAGCGGCGATGCTGTCGTGGACGGTTTTCAAGTTTCTCAATATCCCGACGAAGTAAAACGAAGAATTGGTCTGGTTTCGGCCAGCGCGGGGTTGTATCAATGGCTGACGCCTCGAGAGATGCTGCTGTTCTTCGCTGACCTTTACAGTGTTGATCCTGCCAATGCCCGCGATCGATTGGAATCATTAGCAGATCTGCTTGATTTTCGGCGATTCATTGACCAGCGATGTTCGACGCTCAGTACAGGTCAGAAACAACGAGTGACGCTTGCCCGTGCGCTCATGCACGATCCGCCCATCATGTTGCTCGACGAACCGACGCGCGGATTGGACGTCGTCGGGACACACGTCATCTTCGAATACATCGGACATCTGCGTTCTCTCGGAAAGGCCGTTGTGGTCTCTACGCATCGATTGGATGAAGCATCGCAAATTTGCGATCGCATGGGCCTTTTACATCGCGGGACCTTGCGTCATGAAGGAACATTTGCCGAGCTGCAGCAGGCGACCGGTTGCTCGACGCTGTTCGACATGTTTCTCCAATTGATGAAACAATCTCAATCAGTTTCCGCCAGTTTGATCAAGGGTGATGCCGATGGACACTAACTCACCCCTCAATCAAACCGATTCCTCTTTAACGACATCGTCGTCAGATTGCGAATCCCTAACCGCGAAGTCTGGACGGATGAATCCAACGAATCAGATCGGCCCCAAAATCCAACTGCATCCCTTTTCGTCACTCCGTTGGTGGCGCATGACGCAGAAGGAATTGCGAGAGATTTTGCGGGATCGACGAACGATTATAACGCTCATCGGCATGCCGCTACTGATCTATCCTTTGCTTGGCGTGACATTTCGGACACTGCTGGTCACACAAGCCACAAACAAGGCCAAGACGGAATACCGCATTGCCTTTGCGAATCAGCACGACAGTCGAGTATTTCGTCGATTGTTTCACGAAGGGGCCGTGATTCAGGCAAAGCGAGCGGGTACGCCAGATCTAGCGAACCATGAAGCATCAGGAACCCCGGATGATCCTATCTGGCAATTTATGATGTCGAACGACCAGGAAACAATTGTCGACGTCGGAAGTTTTGTGGCCGATCATACGGCAGAAATCGGAGTACAACTCAAAGATGGTAAGGATGAAGGTCCGTGGCACTTTGAATTGAGTTATCGTGTCGCGTCTCCATTCAGTCTTGATGCTCGCCGGATCATTGAAGATCGGTTACGTGCGGTCAACGACTTAGTGATGACAGAACGCCTGCGGGAACTCGAACCAGCTTTTCAAATTCCGATCCTGTACAGTCCCAAACCGATTTCGACGGTCGATTCCGGTCCGCAATTCACGATGGCTTCGTTGATTCCATTGATTTTGATTCTGATGACGGTCACGGGAACGGTGTATCCCGCCATCGATTTAACCGCCGGTGAGCGTGAACGAGGCACGCTGGAAGCGTTGATCTCGGCACCCGTTCCCAGACATGAATTGTTATTCGCCAAGTATCTCGCCGTTTTGGCCGTTGCACTTTTAACGGCTCTTGCCAACCTGCTTTCGATGGTGATCACTGCTTACTCACTCGGCCTGGAACATTTGATGTTTGCGCCAGGGGGAATCAGCCTGCGGATGCTCGGATTAATTTTCGGGTTGTTGATCGTCTTTGCCGGCTTCTTCGCAGCCGTCATTTTAATCCTGACTAGTTTTGCTCGCAGTTTTAAAGAAGCGCAGGCCTATTTGATCCCGGTCATGCTGGTATCGCTTGCGCCAGGCGTCCTTTGTCTTTTGCCTGGAATCGAGATGACCGGATGGATGTCGGTCACACCACTTGTGAACATCGTGATTCTTGCGCGAGATATTTTTGATGGCCGAGCACGTTCTGCATGGGTGCTCGCGGCATTGTTGTCGACCGTGCTTTATTCCGCCGTAGCCCTTTCCGTTGCCGCCCGAATCTTTGGAACGGATGCGGTGCTGTATGGGAGCGAAGGAAGTTGGGGTGATCTCTTTCGCCGTCCCGCGACACGACAACGAGCCGCTTCGTTGTCACAAGCGATGTTCTGTCTGGCCCTGTTGTTCCCGGCATTTTTAATCTTAAGCGGTCTTCCGGGTCGCATGCTCGGCCAGTGGATCGAAGGTCGACTAATCGGTAATGCCCTCCTCACGATTCTGCTGTTTGCCATTGGTCCGCTTGCACTGGCAAGTTGGACCCGAGTCGAATGGGGCGACGGATTTCGATTGCGAGGATCAAGCATCATCTCCTTTATTGCTGCCGCATTACTTGGACTTTCGCTATGGCCGTTTGCTTACGAGCTGGAACTGCAAGCCATCTCGCCCGATCGGCTCGAAGTGATGAAAGATCTGTTCAAGCAGATCAAAACGACACTCGATGCGATTCCCCTGCCGGTCAAATTATTGGCGCTCGCACTAATTCCCGCAGTCTGCGAAGAATTGTTTTTTCGAGGCTACTTATTGACTTCGTTGAGGACGGGAATGTCGACCCCCCTCGCGATTGTCCTTTCCGGTTGTCTCTTCGGATTGTTCCACGTCATCGTGATGGAATCACTCTTTTTCGAGCGATTCGTTCCGACATGTTTTCTGGGAATCATCCTCGGCTGGGTTTGCTATCGCACAGGTAGTGTGCTGCCAGGAATGTTGCTGCACACGCTTCATAACGGGTTGTTGCTGTCGATGTCATCATTCACCAAAGAGCTAGCGACGCTGGGGATCGGGACGGAAACTCAAGAACACCTGCCGACGTCGTGGATCATCGCTGCAGGTTTCACGGTCGCCGTTGCTTTCGTAATGATGACCCTCGGTACGCGGCAGCCACCGCGTGTCATTGCGGTACCGGTCGAAAATTGATTCTCGAATTATCATCAGGGCGTTTGAATAAACTTCAGTGAGAAGGCGTCTTCAGCCTTGATGGCTCCAGGTTTCAGCAAACCAACCTCGGTTAACTGAGTGACCAGCGTCTGCCATCGTTCCGCAGTCATTTCACCCAGACGACCCTTGTCAAACCCTTCCGGTACGCAGAGCGGACGAAGGGCCTTGGTTCCAAATGCAAGGATTTCCAGTCCCATCTCGGGATTTTGCTCGTGGATATACTTGTTGGTCTCATCAGGCTCAGCAAGGTATTTCTTCCAGCCTCGAATCGACGCCCGTGTCATCTTTGTCACAAGTTCGGGATTTTTGTCGGTCAATTCACGGCGTACGATCAGGATACTCGTATAGGTGTTAAAACCAAGGTCCGAAAGCATCAGGCAAAGCGGGTCGCTCTTTTCTCGCTCTGCCGTGAATGGTTCGCTGAAACTGTAAGCCTGTTGACCGTAGTCGGTTTGCTCAAGAAACAGCGCAATGTTCCCGGGATAATTGACTACTTGAACGGCGTCGAGATTCACCTTGCTCTTAAGATATTGAGCGAATGGTTGCCCCGAATTTATCGCCAGGGTGAATTTCCCCTTTTGAGCAAGATCTTCCAGTCGAGTGATGCCACTCGTTTTGTGGACCATGATACATCGAGGGCTGTTTTGAAGAGGGCTCATCAATGAGATGACATCCGCTTGTTGTGCGCGAGACAAAAGCAATTTGTCCGCGTTATCGACTCCAAAATCGACCTTGCCTTCCGCCACATTGGCAATGACGGGAACCTTAGGTCCACCGGGCTGAATCGTGACGTTAAGGCCTTCTTCGGCGAAATAGCCGTGAACCAGAGCTGCATAGAAACCGCCATGTTCCGCCTCAGGAAACCAATTCAAGGCGAGACTGACATCAACCGGCTTGTCGACCGTCCCCGAAGTAAACGCTTTAGGATCTGATCCCTGAGTTGTTGGCTTTTCTGACTGGCATCCGATCGTGAGACTGACAACCAACAAAAGCCAAAGACTTTCCAATTTCATCTTTTATCCTCGATTAAAGTGGATGACTTGTTGTCGTCACCCTGTGTCTTACCTGCGATGCTCGACGGGACCAGCGTACCACCGTTTTAGAATCGTGACACTGATCAGATTCACGAATCCAAAAATGGCGATGCCAAACAGAGTTGATGTTAAAACCGCAGCAAACAATCGGTCGATCTGTAAATGATCATTTGTAACGTTGATCAAATAGCCAAGGCCGAACCGTTTCGTCCCATGACCAACAAAGTACTCGCCGACGATTGACCCGACCACCGCCAGCCCACTTGAGGTACGTGCTCCTGCCAGTAGCCCAGGAACGGCGCTGGGAAATCGCAACTTGATAAGCGTCTGCCATCGTGAGGCGTTGTTCAAACGGAACAGATCCAGCAAGTCGGGATCAATGTCGAGTAACCCTTGAGTTCCATTCGAAAGGATCGGGAACAGGCTTAAAATCGCTGCGACCAGCACCACGCTTTGAAAGCCATTACCACACCAGCGAACAATCAACGGCGCAATCGCGACAATTGGAACAGTTTGCAGAAAAATGAAATAGGGATATCCACTTGATCGAATCATTCGTGATTGAGAGAACACGAATGCGATCAACGTGCCGACAATCAAGCTGGCAAAGAAGCCACATAAGGCGGCCGATCCCGTATAAATAACGGCTCGCCCGAGTAACGGGGCATCGTGAAAAAGTGCTTGCCCAACAGCGATTGGAGATGGAAGCACGTACGGCTTCAGTCGAAAGCCGACGACACTCGCCTGCCAGATGGCTGCGATGATAGAAAATAGAACGAGTGGCGGGAGGACATTGATGGCCAGCCACGCACTCATCTTTTTGAATGTCATCGTGCGGCCTCGCGAAGTCTGAGACTCAGTTCGCCGCAAAGCCGAGCAAAATCAGGGTCGGCTCGCAGTTCCGGTTTACGCGGATACGGGAACGGAACCGGAATATCAGCCGCAATCGTTCCCGGTCGTTTGTTCATGACTAAAACACGTTGCGACAGAAAGACTGCTTCTGAAACGTTGTGCGTCACAAATAGCCCTGTCCAGGAATATTGCATCCAGATCTGGACGAGCTCTTCGTTTAACTGCTGTCGCAGAACGTCGTCGAGAGCCGCAAACGGCTCGTCCATCAGAAGAATATCCGGCTTTGTGACCAGGGCTCGTGCCAGAGAGACACGCATACGCATCCCACCAGAAAGGCTTCTCGGGCGCTTGCGGGAATCGTCCAGATTCAGTCCGATCAAACGCAATGAGTTCTCAATCAGTTCCCGGTGTTCTTGACGCGGAACACGTTGTAATTCGAGAGGTAGGCGAATATTCTCAGCAACGGTTCGCCAGGGGAGCAAATTCGGTTCTTGAAACACGAAGGCGACACGACATGTCGATCGCCTCGCGATTTCTGGTGCTAACCCTTGCACGGTCAATGTTCCATCTGTAGGAGACACAAGTCCCGCAACAAGCTTCAGCAGTGTCGATTTCCCACAACCCGATGGGCCTAGCAGCGACACGAATTGCCCCGCTTGAATGTCGCAGGAAACTCCGGTCAATACCTGTCGCGATGCCCCGAACGACATCCCGAGATCCCGAGTTTCGATCAGTATATTTTGAGGATCAGCCACAAAGTCTTCTCTATTGGATGCGTTAGATCAGATTCAACAAATACGAGCCTCTGATCCGTTCCAAACACTGCACGTCGTTTCCCAGATACGAGCAATACGTATCACATTGTTGAAGGCAAAACGGAATTCGACCACTGCCAACGCAATTTTCTTCTAAAGATTCTTCAATTCAACGTGACTTTGCGGGAATCCAATCAAAATTGACCCAGACATTGGTCGAGGATTTGACGGTATCCAGGGCTGTTTTGATTTCGCGAGCCGAGTATTATTCGCCTGCCATTCTTTTTTCATTGGAGACCGTTTGATGTCGTTCCCGTTGCTGGTCGTTGAAGCAGGAAACAGCCGATTGAAGTTCGGGCTGTTTGTTCCTTCAATCAGCTCGTTCTATCGACGTCACGGCGTGACAATCTCCAAAGTCATTGACGTCGCAGAAGAATGGCCAAGTTGCCTTCGGTTTCTTGCGATTCCTGTTGATGATGAGATCCCCTGGCAAACCCTTGCAAGCTGGAAACCCGAAGGCGCGATTATTGCCGGTTCAAACCCGCGCGCCGTCGACCGAGTCCTGAAGGATTGGCAGCAGATTGGTAGCAAGACCCCGATCGTCATTCGCGAAAGATCGTTGATTCCAGTCACGGTTGACGTCGATTCTCCCGAGACTGTGGGACTTGATCGTCTGTTAAATGCAGTCGCCGCCAATGCATTGCGACCCGCATCCCGGCCTGCGATTGTGGTTGACTCAGGAACTGCGACCACCGTGAATTTCGTCTCGAAGACGGGTGTCTTCTGCGGTGGAGCAATTCTTCCAGGTCTGGAAATGTCTGCCAAGGCGCTGCATTACTACACGGCTGTCTTGCCGTTGATTCCCGTGCATGATCTCGGTGGAGATACGCCGGTGACCCCTGGTCGAAATACGCGGGAAGCCATTCGCAACGGTTTGTTCTGGGGGCAGGTTGGAGCAATCCGCGAACTCGTTCGGCAGGTCTGTCGACATCAACAGCTACAAGAACCCGATTTCAGCGGAATCAACGACACGGCTGATTCCCCGTGGATGATCCTCACGGGCGGCGGCGGACCTGTCCTCAGCTCTCAATTCCCTGGCTTCCTTGCATTGCCATCGCTTGGTATGCACGGACTGGTTTTGACCGCATGGAAACAGAAACTCGTGTGATTCATGCCGTGTGAAACCAACCGTTCCGATGACTCTCTGAATTCGAAAGTACGTCGAACAGCCTCTGTTTTGACTCCTTTCGGTCGCGGTGCGGTCGCCACGATCCGCGTCGTTGGAGACTTGTCTTTGCCAGTCGAAGGCTCTTCATCGATTGCAATCGAGGCCCTCTTTCGAGCTGCGAATCGGTTACCAGTCCAACAGCAGCCGTTAAACAAGATCGCATTCGGTCAGTGGGGAATGACTGATTGCGAAGATCTGGTGATCTGCCGTCTTGCAAGCGATCTCCTCGAGATTCATTGCCACGGCGGTGATGCGGCCGTTCAACGAGTCCTGCGTGATTTGTCAGCAGCCGACTGTGACGTCATCGATTGGCGACAGCAAAACGCGTTAACCGATGGCATTCTCAAAATGGAATGTCTCGACGTTCTCAGTCGTACGACAACATTAAGAACGACCGAGATCGTTCTTGAGCAGTCAAATGGCTTACTGGAGACTGCGTTTGCAAAGCTGAAAACATTTGATGCCGACTCCGGCTGGTCAATTCATCGCGAACTTGACGATCTGCTGCAATGGGCTCATTTCGGGCTGCATCTTGCAACGTCGTGGAGTGTTACTCTAACCGGTCGACCGAATGTCGGAAAATCGAGTCTCATCAACGCGTTGCTTGGATATCAACGATCCATTGTATTTGACGAACCGGGAACGACGCGAGATGTTGTGACCGGTGACACTGCGTTAGAAGGCTGGCCCATCGTTTTTGCGGATACGGCTGGCATCAGACACGGTGCCGGTGAGTTAGAGTCTGCCGGGATTGCATTCGCGCGCGAACGGTTGAGGGGGGCTGACCTGCGACTGGTTCTGATCGATCTCAGCCAGTCGCCCACATCGGATGACGACGAACTGCTTAGTCAATGGCCAGACGCGTTAGTCATTGCACATAAGTGCGATCTGCCAGACCAATGGCACAATCGCTTGCCCGCTCAAGCGATTAGAGCGTCATCACTTTCGGGTGAGGGCATTGTCGAGTTGCAACAGCAAATCGTAAACCGATTGATTCCTGTCGTCCCATCACAAGGAACCGCAATCCCGATAACAGCCCGCCAAATCGATCTTCTCAAAGCAGCAAGTGGGGCTTCCACAGTCATGGAAACATTAAGCATCATCGCGTCTTTGTAAGGATGGGTGATCACCGTTGTAACACGCTCAAACGCCCCGTAGCGATGTAAAGGACTTTTCGTTTGGAAAACAGCGGCCTTGGTGTTTGTGTGCCAATAGCGTGCGTCTTCACTCGCGATTGTCTTCAATCTTCGAGGGCAGTTTGAAGCCACTGGCGGCTCAAAACTGCCGCCGGTGGCACACGTTCAAAATTGTTCACGGGATTGCCCCGCAACGACGAACGCAGTTGCGGGGACAGTTGCAGACCATGTATCAGCGCTAATTTCAAGTCGTTGGAGCTGGAACGTCTGCCTGGCTCCATGTTCCATCAATTCGTCGCCACAACGAACCGGTTGGGTTCTTGTTTTGAAGTGCTGCCGGCAATCGCTGAGGGCGGACGTTGTCATAGCACTGAAGCATCGCGAATCGCTTGATCGACGACGGAATTCCGACGGCCGTGAATCCGGGATGACCGGTTGCGGGAAATGGGCCACCATGATTCATCGACGGGACTACGGCAACGCCTGTTGGCATTTTGTCATTCAGCAGGCGTCCGACTTTCTGACGGAGAATGGTGGCGATCTTCCGATACAACACATCGTCAGAACCATCATTCGCGGAATAGACGCTTCCGGTCAAATTCCCTTCGAGACACCGGGTTGCTGCCAGCAATTCCGCTTCGCTGTTTGCGACGACGATCAGTGACGAATTGCCGAACGCTTCCGTCTGAAGCAGGTCTGGATTTTTTACGAACTGTTCGCCTGTAACGCGAAGCAATGTGTTCTGACAAGAAAATCCTTTACTTCCACCGAGCGAACCGCCGGTCAACAACTGTGCCCCGGCTTTGACCAGTGTCTCGATTCCTGAATGCAGGTTCTTTTGAACCCCTTCGCTCAGCAATGTTCCGACAGGAGCCGCCGCAAACTTTTCAGTGACCTGACTAATAAACGCTTCGGTGTTGGGGCCGGCCAGTGTGAAGATCAGTCCGGGATTCGTGCAGAATTGGCCCACCGCCATCAGGCAGCTTGTCGAGAATTGTTCCGCACATGCGGTTACTCGTTCGGATAGCGCACCCTGCAAAAAGTAGACGGGATTGATGCTGGAAAGTTCCAGGTAAATCGGTTTACCGACTTTATCGGCCGCTTCCTTTAAGACGACACCGGCAGAACGTGCTCCCGTATAACCGATGGCACCCAGAGAATGGTGTGAAACCAATTTCACGCCATCACTATGTTCTGTCCGATAGATCAGCTGGACGAACCCTGCTGGCATTCCGGTGGCTTCTGCCGCTTGATGTGCAATTTCCGCGAACAATCGGGTTGTTGACGGATGTGATGAGTGACCCTTTGCAATCACCGGGTTTCCCGCTGCAACCGCTGCAACAAAGTCACCACCCACAATTCCGTTGAACGCAAACGGGAAATTGTTCGGACCAAACACAGCTACAGGACCGATTGGTCCAAACATCGAACGAATGTTCGAAGCGGTATCAATCGTCGCTTCGACCCACGATCCGTCTCGGGCGGCTTTCGCTCCTTGACGCAATTGATTCGTTGTTCGAGGAAGTTCGACGTCTTGCAGTCGCGGAACAACCGGCAAGCCTGTTTCCAAATTGGCGATGGCAATCAGTTCAGGCGCACGCTGTTCGACTCGCTTAACGTATTCTTCCAGAAACTCGGCGAACCGCGAACCATTCCAGCCTCGTACCGCCTCGGCGGCCCGCGCGGCGGCGTTGATGGCTTCTTCGACTTCAGACCAGGGGCTGACCGGATAATCGCCGGGAAGTGGTTCTTTCGTGGCTGGGTTCACGGCCTGAAAAGTTTTCTTACCGGCTGAAGCTTTCCACTGCCCGTCAATCAGTACTGGATGCGTCGTCATGTCAGTTCCTTCTTCGTACCCATTCAATCTGGGTCGAGAATTTTCAATGTCGAATAATACGAACGAATATCTTCGCGTCGCGAGGCATCCCAATCAACCGACTTTGAGATGATTCGTTGATTACAGGAACAGTTCGCGAACGGCTTTCCCCTGGCCATCTTCCGTAGGATAAAATGGTCGACCTTCAACTTCGAATGTTGTCTTAGGGCTGATTCCCATCGCGGTAAAGATCGTGGCATGCAGATCCATCACGCTGATCGGTTTTTCGATCGCCACATAGGGACGTTCTTGTGCCGAGGCACCGTACAACACGCCTCGCTTCATTCCGCCACCGAACATCAGCACGCACGATCCGCCCGTAAAGTGTCGATGTTGACCGTAATGTTTCATCTCGGCCAGCTTCTCAACCGGAAATGATGTCTGATCATTGGCCGTTGAACCGGGCTTTCCTTCCATGATCATGTCACGGCTGAACTCGCTGGCCAGAATCACCAGCGTCCGGTCGAGTAACCCTCGCGATTCCAGGTCGAGAATCAATCGGGCAATCGGTTGATCAATTTCCTGCTTCATGCGGACCAGGGTTTCGTGGCCGTTGGCATGAGTGTCCCAGTTCAGGAACGGGACGTACTCCGTTGTCACTTCCACAAACCGTGCGCCCGACTCGACAAGTCGCCTTGCGAGTAGGCAACCTCGTCCGAACTGGCTGGCTCCGTAAAGTTCGGCACTCTCTTTCGGTTCCAAGCTCAGATCAAACGCCGCCCGATCTTTGGAACTGAGCAGCCGATGTGCTCCGTCGAGCGAACGCAAATAGGACTGCTGCTGGAAGTCGCTCATCCGGTCACGTTGAGGCGATCGGTCGAGCAGCTTCTGAAATAGACGTTGCCGACTTTCAAAGCGGCCAGCTTCCATCCCTTTCGGCGGCCGGACCGATTGAGCCGCTTGATCCGGGTACGGCAAGACCATCGGCCCGAATTCACTGCCGAAAAATCCAGCCGTGGTAAACGCCTTTAATTCTTCCGATTCGCCAACACCCTCCAATCGCTGACCGATCGTAATGAACGGTGGCATCACCGGGTTCTTCGGTCCGAGCACACGAGCCATCCACGCACCCAGATGTGGGCACGCGACCGTCTGAGGCGGAACGTATCCTGTGTGCCAGTGATATTGATGTCGCGAATGCAGAATGCTGCCCAAATCGGGCAACACGTGCGAGCGGATCAACGTGCCGCGATCCAGGATCTTTGCTACGTTCTCAAACCCTTTGGTGATCTTGATGTTGTCGACCACCGTGTCGATCGCAGGGAATGTACTGCCAATCTCTTTTACGGGGACGCCAACTTCAAACGGCACGTACTTCTTCGGATCGAACGTATCCGGAGCCGCCATCCCGCCACCCATCCAAAGCAGAATGCAGGAATCGGCGGTTGGACGCGGATGCTCAACAGACTCGGCGCGAAGCAACTTCGGCTCGTTCATCGCCAGCGTCGCCGCACCGGCCATCGCCAATTGCTTCAGGAATGAACGCCGGGCAAAGGCTTCGGACTCACTACCAAACAAATCTAAAGATTCCAAAACTGGACGGGTCATGGCACTTATCATCCATTTATCAAGGTCATCGCACGAGTTGAAACTCAGGCTGCATCAAGACGGCCCATAAAAGATCCTGAACACTCTGCTCATCATACGACGGCCCAAGAGCTTCGACCGACAACGCTCGTTCCTCGGTCGTCGGCATTCTCGAAAGCAGCGTCAGGTAGATGTTGTCGACAAGTCTATCCGGCTGTGAAGCGTATTTCTGCACCCATGTTTTTGAACCCGCAACAAGGCTGTCCGCCAGGGGTTGAGCATTATTCAGATCAATCGCTTCCAGTGTACTTAATTCATTCGGGCGGGTCGTCACAATTTGATCCCGATTCGGACGTCCCAGCATTTTCTGCAAAAAGTCCGCTTTCAATAACGAGGCGCGAACCATTCGCTGAGGTTTTAACGCGACATGTGTCAGTTGCGTCAAAACTTCGCCATTGATTCGACTTCCCCAGACGCCTTGATTGGCAGCAGGGACCGCCTTGGCCCAGTCTTGCGGAGCTTTGGCGAACTTCCCGTCTGGCTTCGGCAATGTTGAACTCCATTCCCAGGTCGCATCAGACGCAATCGTCTGCGAAGTTCCATCCGGCAACCGCACAAAAATTTCGCACAAGATGGCTGCGGGGTTCGGATCACTGCCGCCGTTTTTGCCCACGATCAGAACTTCGTTATTCCCGGCTCGAAGTGAAGACTCCAGCGAAACCCCTTCGATCCGTTCCCAACTGGTTGAGGCAAAAACTTTCTTGCCATTGACGTAACAGTCGCATGAATTGTCACACGTGAACACCCCCCCGGCCCTCGTCGGCGCGGCGGGTAACGTGAATTGCTTGCGAATGGTGATCGCTTCCCCTGCTTTAGGGACCGCTGACGAACCTTCGGCTGTCGACCAGACCCATTGGGCGGTTAGTTTACTCAATTCGGGAGATAATCCGTCCGCTTTGCCTCGAACAACCGGAGCGTCGTATGTCCTGGGAGCCGAACCGGTAATCTGCCAAACCGCGTCCACGAATTGCTCGGCCGTCATCCGTTTGGCTCGCGGTCCTCCATACGTGTAGTTCTGCTGATCCGCTTGAGGGTCGATGACCTCGGATTGCGACTGATACGCCGCTGACGTCGCAATGAACTTTATGGTTTGCTTTAAGTCATAACGATTCTCGGCAAAGTTCACTGCGAGATAATCGAGTAAATCGGCATTCCACGGCTCTGACTGCATCGCATCGACCGGATGCACGATTCCTCGCCCCATCATGCGCTGCCACAATCGATTAACGATCGTACGAGTAAATCGCCCGTTGTCGGGATGAGTCATGAGCTCTGCTAATTGCTTCAGTCGCTCGGGCTGAGGATCTGAGGCAACGACCTGGCCCAATTCTGGAAACAACCAACTCGCGACTGCTTGACGTCCAATCGGCTTATCACAGCGATGAATCTCTTGCGGCTGGTTCGCATAGATCGCGGCCAGGCCATACGCTTCGTCCAGCTTCCAGCGATCGATAAAACTGTCATGGCATGAGGCACACTTGAGATTAATTCCCAGAAATGCTTGTCCGACCGACTGGGCAAATTGAATTTCCACCGTCTGGCCGGCGCTGACAGTCCCGCGCCATCGAATCCCTTCGCTGAAACCGGCCGATTCGGGACTGGGTGAAATCAATTCCCGAGCCATCTGATCGTAAGGCTTGTTTTCAATCAATGCCTGATACAACCACTTGCTGATTTGTTTGCGTCCGCCAGTGATAAAGCCTGTTCCGCCATAGTCGTTTCTCAGCAGGTCGTTCCAGAATGTCAGCCAGTGTTCGGCGTACGCTGTCTCATCCGCCAGAAGTTGGTCAATCCACTTCGTTCGCCGATCTGGACTTTTGTCGGCCAGGAACTCTTTGATGGATTCAACCGAAGGAAGCAGTCCGGTCAGATCGAGTGCCGTTCTGCGGACGAACGCAATGTCATCCAGAGCAGCAGGTCGTTGACGTCGCTGTTTAGCAAGATCCGCATCGATTAACCGATCGATCGGGTGAGAGCGTTGTGACACCGTTGGAGGAAGTTCAGGACGCCTCGGTTTCAGCGGCGGCTCATAACTGGGCTTTTGGAAAACAAATCCTTCGTCCCAGTTGGCTCCGGCGTCGATCCATTCTTTCAATTTCGCCACCTGAGCATCAGTCAGCCGAGCCCCTTGAGGCGGCATCTGGACATCAGGATCGCGCGAGATCACCGCCGCATATAACCGGCTTTCGCCACTTTTTCCCGGAACGATCACCTTGCCATCATCACCCCCAGTAAGAAGTGTCGCACGAGTATTCAGCGACAACCCTCCCTTCTTATTCGCCCCGATATGACATTTGCCACAATGCTCACGAAGGATCGGAGCAATATCATGAGCAAAATCAGGCGGCGCGGAATACGCAACGGTTGCACTCGACATGCAAAAACCGACAAAAAACGCGGTGAATAATCGATGAGTAATCAATGGTGAAGATCTCTGGGGGGGCCTAACGTAGCGGAGGCTTCCAGCCTCGGCGAAATGCAGCCGCAGTGTGGAAGTACTCAAAGTCAAAATATAACGAATGTCGATCCGACTGACGACAGTCAATTCGCATTGCAAAGACATCGGCGGCTGGAAGCTGCCGCTACGAGTCATCGCCCAGCCGAACAACGCGCGAACGATCAAGCTTAAAATACACGGCTTTGTCGAAGACTGATGAGAGGCTTTGCCTCTGTTCAAAGTAGCCCTCTCGCTCCGCGAGAGGATAGCCGAATCGCAACAGTCCTCGGCTGGCACTTGTAAGCGCCGATCAATCACTCGGCAAATGGCAATTCGGCTTTCTTCTCGGCGGAGCGAGAAGGCTACTTTGGCGGAAATCCTTAACTTTGATTCAATAAGTCAAATTTCGAAACCAAATGAGGGCGAGACCGTGTCACTTCGAGTTTCGATGCCTGTTCTGCTCAGAGCCCGTAAAAAAAAATTCTCGCAGGTCGGATTGGTCATATCATCGGTCCAGTCAGGCTCTCCCAAATCAAAGCGAGAACGATCACACCATTCTGAACCCGTCGTCCGACGCGCGCTAACCAGGTGTGCCCGGCAACGCGCAAACGAACATCCGATTCTAATCCCATCGTTCGACGCGCATAAACCGGCTGTGCCGGTTAGACGACTTCGTGTAATGGTTCGTTACCGGGGTCGACCAGATACTGTGGTACGCCTGCAAGGTCGAAGACTCGCACGTTTTGGACGTCGATCCCGGCACATTTATAAAGCGTTGCGAAGACTTCCTGGAATTTGACCGGGCGAGACTGCGGATGCTCGCCATTCCGGTTTGTCGAACCGACAACCTGACCCGTCTGCATGCTTCCCCCCGCCAGGACGGCGGTATTCGCTTGCGGCCAGTGATCGCGACTGTTCATGTTATTGATTTTCGGTGTTCGACCGAATTCACCCCAGACAACAACCGAAACATCGCGATCAAGACCCCGTTCATGCAGGTCAGTCACCAATGCTGATAAACCTTGATCCAGCAACGGACACTCTTCACGGCATTTTGGATAATTCATCCCGTCACCGCCGTGCCAATCCCAACGGCTATAGTTCAATGAGACGAATCGTGCTCCCGCTTCGACCAATCTCCGGGCCACACAGAAATTCTCGATCATCGGCGGAGCGCCGTCTCGCTGAAACTCTTCGCGACTTTTGCCGTACCGAGCGACAATCCGAGGATCCTCTTTTGACAAGTCGAGTGCGTCGACCAGTTTCGATGTGGTCAGGATTCCCATTGCTTGCTGAGCATAAACGTCCATGCTTTCCATCTGACCGCGTTGATCCGCAGTCTTTTGGAATTTGTCCAATGAGGCGCGTAGCGAGGTACGATCACGCAGCTTATCAAGAGTAATCCCGTGAAGCGTCATGTTTTCAGAACTGCTGCGAGCTTCCCGGCCCAGCAGGTTGAACGGGGAATGGGCGACACCCAGAAAACCGCCGTCGCCGGTTTCACCCCAGGTCCGATTGCCCGTCTGATACATGAGGGCCACATTCGCGGGAATTGCCGGATTGACCTGGCCCTTCATCCGCGAAACCCAGGCTCCCCCCTGAGGCCAACCTCCAGGCGGAGTTCGGCCACCCTTCCTCCGACCTGTCATGCATTGATAAGCATCGTGTCCGCCATCTGAATCCGAAAGTGATCGCACCAGGATGAACTTATCCATCATCTGAGCCATTCGCGGGAACATCTCGCTGATTTCGATCCCTGGAACGTTGGTCTGGATCGCCTGAAATTCGCCTCGGACTTCGACCGGCGCTTGCGGCTTGGGGTCCCACATATCGAGATGCGGTGGCCCGCCTGGCAAATAAATATTGATGATCGCCTTGTGAGACGTCCCCGCCTTCGCCAGCGATTCTGCTCGAAGTGTATCTGTCAGGGAGATTCCCCCGAGCGCCATTCCACCGACAGTGAGAAAATCACGACGTGAGATTCCGTCACAGAACCCCTTCATGGACGAAGGTCGACGACCCAGGATTGTCAGCATGGAATTCCTCACCTTAGCGTTAGCATTCCACAATGCATTGTTATCAAGTCTGTTCTGAATTGGCGTCCGCCAATTCAGGCGTTGGGTATTTCATCGGCTACAGTCACAGTCCGTTTGATGGCATCGAGTTAAGTTTCTCAATCGAAAAACCGAAAACGACACTATTTCATCGAACCGCGACAGCAGAACACATCACATATTATCTATATGTTGCAGCACCTTAAGTCAACTCGGTGTTCCGTAAAAACGGTTCACGGGCGTCGGATGATGGGTTTAAAATAGGGAAATCGTTCGCGCGTTGACCTGGTGAGCCGGGGTGCGTAAGCCCTCGGACACTTCGTTCGCCTCGCAATGCGGGCCTCCTGACAACAGCCCGACCGAAGGACACCTTTTTTGAAATCCTCGAAAAAAGTTGGCCAACTTCGCTATTTCGCAGGGTTTCCCAGGTGTTGAAGTTGGCCAACTTCGACCAGGTTTATGCGTTTTGCGGATTCGTAGGGTGCGGTCGAGTCTTCGAGTCCAACCAATTCCAATATTCCCGGGTAAATCTGACGACAATCTTTTGTTTTTGATTTTCATCACTTCGTTACCTTCGTTAACTTTTGATCAAGGTTTTCTCCTCGTCCTTGCAGATTTCGCTGCCGGACAGACAGCAACATAACAACGCAATAACACTTGTCGCACGTAAATAGAAAAACATACATACGTTATTAACGTTTGGAAGCGAATCATTAAGAATTTGCACTGTCACTGACATTTTGAATTGGGCCGTGGTAGATGATGACGGCAAAAAACTGATCACCTCTTACGATTGGGACCGATTCATGCAGGAGTGCCCGTCGGTGAAATCAAAAACTAGATCGTCGTGCCAAAACGCGAGTCTTGACGGAATCAACGAAAAACTGGACTGGCTTCTTTGTCCCTTTGGGATAGCCGATAAGAGCTCACCGTTTCAACAGCGATTTTTCTGGGCCTATCGATTTGACTTCCAAAGATTATCGGAAACGAAAGTCGAGGTTGTAGTTGTAGAGCCAGGGAATCACCGTCGCGATTCCGTTTTTTCTCAGTTTTTGAGGCAAGTTTTCGTAGTGAGTTCGTATTCGGTCGGCATGGGGAGCGTTGTAATAACGGTTATGATTCGTATCTTCGGTCACACGTACATCCTCTTCAAGGCGGTAGAAGAGGTCTTGAGGCATGGGGTCTGCGTTCCAGTGAGAGAGAGGGGTTCTCCGAGCCGCTGACGAAGTTGATGTATGGCAGACTGAGCGATTCGAGGATTTCAAAAGAGGACATCTTCGGTTGCGTAAAGTGCGGGAGTGGAGACGACGTACCACGAATCTTATTGAACCCGCTCCCAACTGACGCTCGTGACGCTTGGCTCAATACTGACGCGGGAAACAAGGTCGTTAAGAAATTTGTCATTTCTGGTCGTGCAATGCACTTCTGCAACGACAGACGTTTCATCGGGCGCATCTTCATCTTGTTTCGTGATCCCTTGAATTGCCGAATTCGGATCGGAATTCACGTGCCGCAATAGAACCAGCCGGATCACCCCTTCATGCTGTTTTTCGCAAAGAACGCGGATGCGGTAAAGCATGTCGACATCTTGTGAGGCTCGTGCGTTTGCATCAATAATGCGTACGAGTGGACGTAGAGCCAAATGCACGAACAGAACGATTCCAGTTCCCAATGCCGCTTGCAGGACGTACCCCGCACCAGCCATCGTCCCCACGGCGGCACTGCACCACAGGGTGGCCGCCGTGTTCATTCCGCGTACATTAAAACCCTCGCGAAGAATCACACCTCCACCCAGAAATCCGATCCCGCTGACGATCTGGGCCGCGATCCGAGTGGGGCTACCTTCGTGATCCATATGGGACAACGAGACAAACATTGCTGCACCCACACAAACCAAAGCGTTGGTTCGTAAGCCAGCCGTGTGCTGGCGGAATTGGCGTTCCGATCCAATTGCCACTCCCATTACGAGGGCGGCTCCTGTTTGAAGCAGAAACGTAAGTCCGTCGTGCATCTCTTCTACCTTTTCTCGGAATGGTTTTGTAAGAAAAACGTGCGTTGAACGTCTCTTCGAGCATTCAAAGACCAAGCTCTAACTGGAGCTCAAGGCGATGTGATTGTCAACGACATTTCAATTGCCTGATTTGTAAAACAGCGGAAACATCCCGGGAATTTACCAGGGTGTCAAGATGTGCGGAGAGCGTGTCAACGATTTCCTGAAAGCGATGCTCAAGCGACGAGAGTTTGCCAAGGATACACGCAGATGCACACGGACAAATGCAAAGGTAAAAACACGGGCAAAGGAGACGTTCAATTGGATTTCTTGAGATTTACTCCTCGTTATCTGTGTGGTTCTGCGTGTATCTGTGGCTGAAATCTTTTGCAAACCCGGCTTTATACCTTGACGATAAACGATACGATTGCGTGCATCCCCATACTCAGTTGTCCGCGTTCGGGAAAGAGATTAATTCATGAATCGTTGCCTTTCTTCGTTGATGATCGTCTGGCATTTGATCGCATTATTACCTTTGCTGACATTCGCCGATGAACCAAAATCTGGGGCGCTCATGCAGACTCTGCCAGCCGACGGGGTCTGGGTCACATTTAATGTCAACGTCAAGGTGAATGAGCAAGAGTCCATCATGACCATCACCGGGCGATCGGTTGGGCAGGCCATGTCTGACGGAAAACAAAGCCGGTTTATTGAATACGAGCAGACGGTGGGAACCGCATCAGACATCAATATTCCACAGCTTGGCAATTTGACCTGGAGGCTTCTGATCCCTGAAGAAGCGTTTGGCGAAGGGAAGGATCCAGTCAGCAAGGCGACACTTAAGTGGGTGCAGTACGGCACTCAGGAACCGGAGGCGGTCGAATCGCTTCAGCTCAAGGACCCCATTTTTGCAACTCTTTTTCAAGGCCCTCAGAAAAACCTGAAGTTCGAGACGGCCGAAGAAAAGATCGTGTGGCAACAGGGCGAATTAAAGTGTCGAGTGATCTCGGGCGAAAACGAAAAAAGCCTGGGCCAGATGACGATGAAGATGGTCCATCGATTGTTTGTGAATCGTGATATTCCATTTGGAATTGGTGGGTTGCATCAGGACATGAGCCTTGATTTCGGTGGTGGTCCGCCAGTCAAAGTTGTTATCCACGCCACATTGCAGGACCATGGTAAAGACGCCAAGCCGAAATTGCCGAATCTGGTTCCGTGAAGGGGTTACGCCCCATCGGACTTTGACTGTGTGCCACTGGCGGCAGCTTTGAGCCGCAAGTGTCTTCAAAAAGCAGACCGCGATTTAAAGAGCACTGGCGAGCGAAGACGCACGCCAGTGCTCTCGACGATCATTCTCCGTAGTATTTCCTACACGTTACTTATTGGAGAGGCGAGGCGCTACCGCTTGGAATCCAATTCTTTCCAGGATTTGATCCCGATCACGGGAAGTGCAAACCGGAATGCTTCTTCTCGTTCTGGCGTGTCCGCTTTCATGAAGACCTCATACATCGGTCGAGGGGTGGAGGGATCAGCGATGGAATTGGGCTGCCGTCGCCAAAGGCCCAGGTTCAATCCTCCTTCGCCCGAATGATCGACGTGTCGATGAAGAATAAAAGAATCGATGCCGTCTTCTTGGCTGACTTTGGTCCATGCGTAACAATACGCGGCAGCCTGTGCGGCATCGCCCGCTTCCGTATTGTCGGAATGAAAACCCTGTTCGGAAAGAATGATCCGCCGTGGTTGACCGTCGAACATCATTTCGGGGCGGCGAAAGTAGCGTGTCAGTTGCTCAAGATTCTTGAACGTAATCCGGGGGCTGTCGAAGTTTGAAACGGCTGTTTTATCGAGCCAGGTTCGGGGTTCGAACAGATTTTCAGGGTACGGGTGGTGAGCCAGGTGCCAGTCGAAATCGCCTCCCATTCGCGCTCGACGACTGAACTCATCCAGCAACCTGCGGCCCGCAAGTCCCTTTTGCGGATCATTCCCGTATGTTGTTGACCAGTGATGGTCAATTGACAAATAGACGCGTGAACTTGTCGAGAACTTTTTGATGGCTGTGTGGGCGATCCGCACGGCTCGTTCGTATTCCGCCACGACAAGCTCGCCAGGCATCGGCCCGACGTTGAACCATTCCCAGTGCGAGGTGACTTCGTTACCAATAATGTAATTCGCCACGCGACCATACGTGCTGTCGGGACGTGAAAAGCGATCGGCGAGAAACTCGAGACACGCCTTGTAATAACGGACTCCGTCTGGCGTCACCGTGTTGAAAGCGGCCAAATGATTCGGCAGAACGGCAGCTCGCTTTGGATGCAGCATCAGGGCGTCTTTGGCGGGATCACCACTCTCGTAACTCAGGATGATCATCGCCACAGTACATCCCGCATCGCTCAATTGCTTAACCGGCATATTCTCGATCTGATTTCGATGGAAATAGTAGGTTTCCCCATCCATGATCCATTCGAGATTGGCAGGGTTCTTTGTCAGATCGACCAGGCTGTTCAAATTGACATTGATGGCGGCGTGTTGCACTCCCAACTTCAGTGCATCGTCGGGCATCTGGATTTGCAAACCTTTTTTGCTTTTCGAAACGGGGAAGGGTGCTTCGTATTTCGATACGTCGGAAAAGCCGTCGACAAATCTTGCACCCGCTGCGGGGACTCGTCCTGACTTGGGATGAACCAGCACCGGAACGAATGCCGAATAGATCCGGTCTCGCTTCACGGCGTTGGTCTCATCGAATCGAGGAACGGAAACCATGCCACTTTTGTCTGGCAGGACGTGAGTTAAGACAGGGGCGGATGCAGCATCACCCAGGGGTTGAAACGGAGCAATTTCGACGAGATCAAATTCGTCTGCCAGGCCGCTGTAGGTGAATTTCAGCTCGTCGTCCGTGGCGGTGATTTGCGTGATTCCCGTCGCACCGATTTCCTCAAATCGCAGCCAGGCGATCGTACAGGTTCCGCTTTTTCCGGGTGGGTCGAATCGAAACCTGGTCCCTTTTTCGAGCGACGGAAGCGGTACACTCACTTCGGTCCAGTTGTTTGTATCGACCGGAAAGTGAACCGAATGACCTTCTTTGAAATGTTTGTCCTGGGACCAGAAAATGTGCGCGAGGCCGGTCGACTCGGATTTCAGTCGCACTCGTAATTGCACCGGCTTCGGAATCCCAACCTTCAAACCAGGCCCTTCAATGAAGGGGTCGTTACCGGTGATGTTGATGACCAGTCCGTCATTGTCGACTTTTATCGGCCCGACATCATGAGTCGGACGCCAGTTTTTGGCAGCTCCCGATCGAGTGAAATCGAACTGTGGCGTTGCGCCAAGCTGCATTGCGATCAAAACGATCGCCCAAGGGAACTTGCAGCGAAACAGTTGTGACGGAAACAAATCAACCAATCGCGACATCGCGAAGCCTCCTGAACACGCTGTCGCATTATGCCTTCGGAAAGACAAGTCCCGAATCATCGATTTCGAACGGGATGATGCCATCGTCGGCTGCACTTCCCCGGTGTTTGGCGATGTGCAGTGCGCGTCGCATGCGATTTCCTTCCCGGACTTTGCCCATCAGGATGATCGTATTCGCATTGCAAAGTTCGTCGCCACTTTCCAACGGTCGGTTGATCAGATCATCCAGCCGAACTTCGTGCGACGTGTACATCAACATTGTCGCCAGTTTGCTGTGGTCATAGGAATGTTGAGCGACCGTCGCTTCATTCGCTCGAAAGTTCACTCGAAACAGGTCACGAGCGACCCAGTCGTGGTCCTTGTGAAGAATTTGGTGATAAATGTAATCGAAGAGCTGGAACTGAAAGGAATCGCTGGCTCGATCGACCGGTTCGACTCCATCAATTACCGCTCGACGAACCCCATGTGCGAAATTCCCATAGAAAAAGGCGATCGCCTGATCGAGTTTCTTATTGAGTTCGGCTCGCCATTCCGCCCATTGTTCTTTATCAAGGTCACGCATGGTGACTCGACGCCCCGTGCGGTCAAACACATGAAAGTAGTCGGTGCGAATCTGATTCCGGTTCCAGACGTCTTCGGGGTTATTCGGCGCATCCATTAATCGAGTTTTCAAGGCCCAGTTACACATACGCTTGGCATAATCGGAGTGATTTTGAGCATCACCGCGTGAGGTCATATCGAACAGAATGCCTCGTTCGCCTTCCTGTTGCTGACCGGCATTGGCGAATTGAAGCCCCAACTGAGTCTTCCCGATCCCGGTCGCCCCCATGACGACGGTCAATGTTCCGGGGATGAGGCCCCCTCCCAAAAGGTCATCAAGTGCCGGGATACCCGTCGAGAATCGATCCGAATTCGCCATTGAAAGCCTGTCGTTATGTTGTGGTGAATGTAGTGTAATCTAGATGCCCGCCGCTGGTCATCGTGGAAAGTTTCCAAGCGTTAATGAGATGTTAACAACCTGCCGTAAAAGTCGGGAGTGCGAACTGGTTTGGTCACACGGACGGGACTTCGCAGAGATGGCGGGGATTGGAAGTTTCGGATTCGTGAAAAGAAAGACTGGAACACTAATCCGCACTAATTTTCACTAATCAGAAAAATCAAAAAGTTTACAAGTCTAATTCAACTGAATCAGCTGAAATCGAAAATCTCAGGTTCGGTGACGGAAACTTAATCGAATGTCATGGACCTGTTTTGGTGTCGATCACTTACCCAGCGGGGGAACGCCATAATGGAATTGCTCTAATCGTTGCCGACACATGCTCATCACGCGGAGAGGTTGTCAGTTTTTGTAGTGTGGGCTTTAGCCCACACAAGATGTTGTGTCGCACGGGCTGAAGCCCATGCTACGGGTTGTGGCTCACCATTTTCGACTTACAAAAACTGACAACCTCGGAGCGATGATGGCTACTTTGGACGTAGTCCAAGGCGCTCCTGTCTTTTGAAGTCTTGGCGTACTTGCGCCTTGGCGTCTTTGCGTTGAATTCTTGATTTCCGTACCGTTCTCGGGATCGTCGTTGTTGGGTCGGAATTGTCCTTAACAGACTCGGGAGGTGTGTCACGGCCGCAACCCCTTCAGCAACGTCACCGCTTGCGACGCGAGCGTACCACCCGGCTGATCTGTATTCCATTCGGGGTTTTCAGCAGACATCAATGCGACCAGCCAAGGGAGCGGGACGTTATCTGGCGGACAGAGTGCTGCGAACTGCAACGCTTGATAAGCGGCGGGTGACTGGCATGCGAGATCGTTGAGCGTCGGTTCCAGCAGTCGTTCCAACACCGATTCCTGGTACTGTGAATCGAGTCCGATTTTTGCCCCTTCGATTTCGCGACCGGCCTGATTGAGCAACGGCAACCCCAGTTTGTCGATGAAGGCGAGCATCCTTGGGTATGACTCTTTTTTCCATCGCTGATAGGCACCGACGATGTTCAGTGCCAGTGCGTGCCCGCCAAGCCGTTCGGCGATCTGATACGCGGCGTTCCATTCCTCGTCAGTCGGCGATTCGGGGATGGGAACAAAGCTGTCGAGGATTGTCACTCCCTCTTCGGGTTCGAGCGAATCGATCGAAACCCACGCCAGTCGATCTTGATCGAACTCCCTTTTTCGATTCGTCAGAATGACGTGAATATGGGATCCCTGCGGCAAGCCTTGCACCAGCAGTTGCGGATGCAGCAAAACGGGATCGTCGATGTTGTCGAGCAGAAACAACGCCGGTTCTTGCGAATGATCCTGAAATGCAGCACAGACCTTGCCGTAGACAAATCCCGGTGTCTGAAGTTCGGCATCGGAAACGGCGATTCCCTTTGACGCGGCGATATCGGCCACCTTTTTCCGTAAGGCTTCAAGAGCCGTTTTGCCATCGGGAAATTGGCCGGCGAGATTCAGGTAAAACCGGCCGCCGGGATAATACCCGCCGTAACCCCACGCGTAAGCCAGGGCGAGTTCTGTCTTGCCGATACCGGTTACCCCGTTGACAGCAGTGATCCCGCCCACGTTTCTTATCGCCAGGTTCGCGCGCAATTCATGTAATTCGCGTTGCCGCCCCTTGAAATGCCTCGAAAACAGCGGCATCTGATTCGTCGGCGAGCGTTCGCGTTGTTCGTAAAGACCTACCCGATTATGAACGACGGACGCAATCTCACGCAGACGTTTAACGACGTCTTCCCGTTCGAGCGCCGCATGGCCAAGCGGCCACCAATCCTGCCACTCGTACTGGGCTTGTCGCTGATGCAACTCCCGCCCCCAGCGCCTTAAGCGTTCATCCAATTTCATCTGGTCAAAATCGGGATACCGGATAATGTAAATTGGCGTGATCCCTTCGCCTGGCAGGGCGTGGTCGCGTTCGGTCTCGACGTAATATTCCCATTCGAGTTTGCAATATTCGCTTTTAAAATAATTTTCGGAAACGACGGCCAGCATCATCTTCGACGACTGCAATCCCTTTAAAATCTTGTCCCGCCAGGTCTCGTCTATCAAGATCCCATCCTTGTCGCGAAAGATCCGCAGATCACGACAAGGACAACCGACAATATTTTCATTTTGTTTCTTAACGTTTGGAAGTCGGGGCTTGACAGCTTGAAACGCGGATGTAACATATGTATTGTTGTCGTTATCTTATCGCTTTCTTGCAGGCAAAGACGATCGAGGGGTTGTCACCGGATGGAAGAGGAGCAAGATGACGAGTGGACCACGGGTAATTTCGACGAAGAGTTCACGGTTTAATGGTGGATGCGGCGACATCGGGTTTGCCCCCGATGCCAATGACATTAACAGACCGACACCAACCCGACGGATGAGTCTGGAATCACTTTAGGATTCGAATGCCGTAGACGGGATCAATTCCGGTGGCGTCGCTTTCGCTCAGCCACCGGCTAATAGCTGTCATGCCTTCGGCATCCGGTCGTGTAGTTGTTTTGGGAGCTCATTGGTTCCCCGGACGAGCGAGCGTCACGACGTGGCCCTGAGGGCGGCAACGCTAGTCTCGACAGCACCATGGATCGCTTCATGCGGGCAGGAACTTGATCACGTTTGGCGAAGTTGGCCAAGTTCGACACCGGGGAAACACTACAAAACAGGGATGTTGGCCAACTCAGTCGAACTTGGCCAACTTTTTTTGGGATGTTTGGCCGGGACGGAAGGATTGGGATTGGTGGACGCTCAAAGACTTACGGACAGCTCCCGTATCGCTATTCCATCCCATAGGTCCCATACGTCGTATAAGTCCTATTTCTTAAGGTCGTCAGGACCGCTTTCGATTCGCTCCCCCGGTTTTTTCCAGGGTACGGTTGCACCTGCGGCAAACATTCGTATGTTGCATGTGTCAGGGCAATGTTGCCTTTTCAGTTCAACGAGAGGAAATTCATCGTGATACGTCGTCGGTTGGGTTTGCTGCCCGTTTCCGTTTTTTGCTTGCTGGCAATTGTTTCAACCGTGACAGGACAAGACTCTCGGACCAGGCTGGAACTGGTCGATGGCGACCGAGTCATCCTTCTGGGGGGCACATTTATCGAACGTGAAGGCCAGTTCGGATATCTTGAAACAGCTTTGACAACCGCGTGGCCGAATCGGCATGCGACGTTTCGGAATCTTGGCTGGAGCGGTGATACCGTCTGGGCGGAAAGCCGAGGGATTTTTGATCCGGCTCAGGCTGGGTATCAACGCATGATCGAACTGGTCAAGGAACTGAAACCAACTCTGATCATTTTGAATTATGGTCAGAACGAATCGTTTGCGGGTGAAGCAGGCATGCCGATATTCGTGGCTCAATACGAAAAGCTTTGCGACGATGTGAAAGTGACGGGTGCGCGACTCGCCTTTATTACGCCGCACAAGTGGGAACGACCACCCACTCCACTGCCAGACGCCAGTCGGCAGAATCCTGTTCTTGCAAGGTATGCAGCTTCGATTCGAGAACTGGCTGCTCGTAGGAATTCACCTGTGATCGATTTGTTTCAATTGCCAGCGTCGGGCACCAATCTCACCGAGAACGGGATTCATTTCAGCGAAAGAGGTTATTCGACACTCGTCGCCGCGATACAGACCCAGCAAAACTGGCCAAGGCTCTCTCCCAGTGATGAAAAGGGAGAAGCTGTTCGGCGTAAGGTCGTGGAAAAGAACATGCAGTTCTTTCACCGCTGGCGGCCCCAAAACATTACATATCTGACCGGCTTTCGAAAGCACGAACAGGGTAACAACGCCGTCGAAATTGCTCAATTCGACCCGATCGTTGAGAAGATCGAAGCCGAGATTGCTGAGATTAATCGTTAACTTACCGAAAGGTTTTGCGTCATGTTCCGATCGCGATTTGTCTGGGTTTTACTGATTGCGGCCGAGTTCTCGGTCGGGTGCGGTGGACCGCCTCCTCGACCGGTTCGTCCAACGCGACCTGACATGGAGACATCGGACGTGACATCGACGACTGCCGGGGACGCAGTTTCTGTGGCAACTCCCTCAGACGCCGATTCGGCAGAAAAAGAAAATGAGATGCCAATCAGACCCGTCGATCTGGTTGAATCGGATTGGACCGGGCTTCAAGCGTTGGTCGAACAGCACAAAGGAAAGGTCGTTGTTGTTGACGTCTGGTCCACGGCTTGCGAACCATGTATGAAAGAGTTCCCTCATCTGATCGCCTTACACCAGCGTTTTCCGAACGACGTGATCGCGATTTCGTTCGATGTCGATTATGCCGGGATTAAGAGCAAGCCGCCTGCGTATTACCGCGAAAGAGTCCTCAAGTTTCTCGGTTCGCAAATTGAGAACTCGGTGCTGCATCGAATGTCCACAACGGCTGCCGAAGATTTGTTTGATGCAATCAAGCTTGATTCCATTCCCGCAGTTTATGTTTACGGGCGCGACGGGGCGCTGCTGAAGCGTTTCAACGGATCAACGGGCGATTCTGAAGGTGTTTCGTATGAAAAACAGGTGACTCCGTTTATCGGCGATCTGGTTCAACGCGATCCAGAAAAATAGAAAGACTTCCGATGTTCCTGCGAACCGTCTGCTGCGTGATGTTGCTGGTCGTTCCGATGTCTGTCTGGTCGCAGGAAAAACCTGCTCTTCAGACATATCAGGCCAAGGACAGGCTGGCTCCCGGTGATGAACCGTCAGAGGATGCAAAGCAGTGTCTGAATGAACTGGTCTGGAAAACAGGATCATTCGAAGTCACTGTCAAACCGAACGTGCATCCTCTTGATCCGGCGATCGTGCGGTTTCCCTCGCCACGTCCCAGTGGTGTTGCCGTCAATGACCTCGTCGCTCTGGAGTGGTATTCAGCCAAAAACGAAGCGAACGAGGTGATCGATGCGCCGGCCATCATCGTGGTGCATGAATCGGGTTCAGGCATGACGGTTGGTCGCCTGATTGCGAAAGCCCTGCATGCACAGGGCCTGCACGCGTTCATGATCCATCTTCCCACGTATGGATTGCGTCGTCCCGAACCAACTGGTGAGCAGCCCCCTCAGGAGTTGGTTTTTGCCGTCATGAAGCAGGGAATTGCCGATGCCCGGCGTGCTCGCGATGCCGTGGCAGCGTTGCCGCATGTTGATACCCGGTCAATCAGTATCCAGGGAACAAGTCTCGGGGGTTTCGTCACCGCGACGACGGCCGGCCTGGACCACGGATTCACGACGGTGCATATCATGGTTGCTGGCGGAAACCTGTATGAAGTTGTTGCGAATGGCAATCGAGAAGCGGGCAAGCTGCGAGAAACCCTCGCTGCCGCCGGTATTACCGGTGATCAGTTAAAGCAATTATTCGCACCGATTGAACCACTGCGGTTAGCTCATCGTTATGACCGCAAGAACACGTGGCTGTACACCGCCAGCCAGGACCAGGTTGTCCCGCCGGAGCATGCCACCGCTTTACGCAAGGCGGCGGGACTTGATGTCGATCACGAGATGATTCTTCCTGCAGACCACTATTCGGGGATTGTTTATACACCCCTTATCGTGGCCGACATTGCGAAAAAGATTCGTGAAGAACTGGCATCTCGAGATGGATCGGCGAAGTAAGTTTAAACGGCCCGGCAGGCAAAGTGGCAACACATTTTTCCTGCCGGCTGACATCATAGGGTCGTTTTGTAACTCGACGCTGCGTGACCGAAGGCGGTCATGCTGTGGCACATCCAAGGAATGGCCGAAGGACAACTCTTTACGCCGTGGCGCGATAGGCTGCGTTGGCGGCACCAACACCTGCACCTGCGGGGACCTTTAAACCTTGATCCAGCAGACATTTTTCCAGCGAGGCGAGAAATACCAGGACGTTAGTGGCACTGGACCCTGAACCCATTAAGCCGATTCGCCATGTCTTCCCCTTCATCGGACCGAGACCACCACCGATTTCGATCCCGAATTCGTTGAGCAATTGTTTGCGAACGGCGACATCATCGGCTCCGTTGGGAATCCAGACGGCGTTCAGCATGGGCAACTGTTGTCCTTCCTTGACGGAATACTCCAGCCCCATGGCTTTCAGTCCAGCCTTCAGAGCCAGGTGGTTTCGCTGGTGGCGGGCAAACCGTACTTCCAAACCTTCTTCCAGCACGATCCGCAATGCTTCGTGAAGGCCGTAGTTCATGTTGATCGGAGCTGTATGGTGATAGGCTCGGTTGCTTCCCCAGTAATCCTTAACCATTTGCATGTCGAGGTACCAGCTTTGGACCTTTGTTTTACGGGCATCGATTGCCGCGACAGCTCGATCACTGAATGTTACGGGGGCCAGTCCTGGAGGGCAGCTCAGGCACTTTTGTGTCCCGCTATAAACGGCGTCAAGCTGCCACGCATCGACTTCGACAGGTTGCCCACCAAGCGACGTCACGCAATCGACGGCGATCAATGCACCATGTTCGTGACAAATCCGAGCGATGTCTTCGACAGGCTGGGATGCCCCCGTCGATGTTTCTGCGTTAACGATCCCCAGCACTTTGGGGCGATGCAGTTTGACGGCCGCTTCGATTTCTTCCGACGTGAAGATTTCGCCAAAGGGGCGTTCCAGCTTGATCACTTCGGCTCCGCAGCGGCCCGCAACATCGGCCATACGCCCGCCGAAGACGCCGTTGACGCAGACAATCATTTTATCGCCTGGTTCGATCAGATTGGCGACAACGGTTTCCATCCCGGCACTACCGGTGCCGCTAACCGCGAGCGTCAACTTATTCTGGGTCCGAAAGACTTGCCGCAACATGGTCTGGGTTTCGTCCATGATCTTCAGAAAGTACGGATCAAGGTGTCCGACCGTTTGAGCCGCCATTGCCAGCAGAACGCGTGGATGAATGTCACTCGGGCCAGGCCCCATCAGAATTCGTCGAGGTGGTGCAACCGGGCCGGGAATCGGAGTTGAATTTGTCATGTAAGGCTCGAATGAAAATGGAGGGTTTTGATTGCGTTTTGGATCGATGAACGGAGGTTATTTGAAATCAAAAAACAATTTCGAGTCTGGCAGAAGGCTCAACACTAGCCAAATTTGCTTGCGAGACCACCAAAAACGATCTTTCGACAACGGAATGTCCATTATAAACAGGCGAGCCACAATTTCGCATCCGTTGCGTTGTCTTTCAGTCAGATAGGGCCACTGCTTCTCCGAAGACTCGAGCGAGGTTTCAATGAACTCGACAAAACAGGTTGCTGGGACCAATTCCAATCTCAGCAGCAGACTAAAACTATTGGACTCCCGGCGAGTTTCGATAATCGAGCGGTGGTTTTTGGCCCGGCAACAGGAGCGGTTCATATTTTCGACCGGCAAGTCGCTGAGTGTGCTCCACCTTTGCCTGGACGATTACATCAGGCTGCTTCATCAGATCCCAGACACTTGCTGCGAGAGTACGAGCGGCGAGCTGCATTCCCTGTTTTCCGATCGATGTGCCACTCGTCGCAACCGCCTGCCAGGAATGGGACGTCGTCCCTGGGACGAAGCAAGCGGTGGTGAAACCGGCTGTGGGGACAACCCACGATACATCCCCGACATCGGTCGAGCCTTTCCCAACTTCGCCGCTGGTATCTGCAACCTGACTGATCGATTCCAGAGGCTGAGGCTTCACCAGCGACTGTTTAATCCGTTGAGCGAATTCCATCTGCTGAGCGTCATACTTCAAGTCGTTCAATTGTCGAAGGTTGACGAGGGCCACCTGAGCCAGCCGGTCGTTTGGAAGCAGTTCCATCGTCCCGCCAAGATAGATTTCCTCCAGTTTCGTCTCGGTGGCGAGTGCTCCAGCCTGTGCACACTTCACCAGCCGCGGATACAACTCGCGAACGACTTCGGCTTTGGGGTGACGGACGTAGAAGAAGACTTCGGCAAAATCGGGAACCACGTTTGGAGCCGATCCGCCGCTGGTGATCACATGATGAATACGAGTAAAGTCGGGGGTATGCTCACGCAGCAATTCCGAGGCATGACAGGCCAGTTCGATGGCGTCCAGGGCCGAACGACCTTGTTCCGGTGCGCCAGCGGCATGAGCACTTCGTCCATGAAAACGGAACTTTACGGCGGCACGCGACAGACACGACGAATCACCGGCGGTATTTCTTCCAGACGGATGCCAATGGAAAGCAGCGTCGACATCGTTGAACAACCCGGCTCGGACCATAAACGTCTTGCCGCTACCTCCCTCCTCAGCAGGGCAGCCATAAAAGCGAACAGTTCCGCTCAGATTGCCAGCTTTGATTTGCTCCGCAACGGCGATGGCTGCTGATGCCGACGCGGTTCCGAACAAATGATGGCCGCAGGCGTGACCGTAGGTGGCTCGATCCCGCGGCAATTGTTCTGGAACAGCCTGCTGCGAAAGCCCAGGCAGTGCATCGTATTCGCCAAGAATGGCAATGACCGGCTTTCCTGTTCCGTATGTCGCGGTGAACGCGGTGGGGATGTCGGCAACTCCCCGTTCCATATGAAAGCCAGCGTGTTCCAACAGGTTGGCAAGCAACTTCGAGGATTCGACCTCCTGATAGCCAGGTTCCGCCAGATTCCAGATCTTCAGAGCAATTTCCCATGTCGCCTGTTCACGCTGCCGGATGCTGGTCGACAGGGCCTCTTTTTGGGCGAATGCCGATTGAGCCAGCAGCACTAGAAAGGCGAAGGCTGTGATGAAACGAATCAACATCGAAATCCCCTGGCATTTGTTGATGTTTAAACCGCATGTCTTACGGTTCGTCTTGAGTATGCGAATCAATTCATTGCCATCTGGCCTTCAGCCTGAACGAAAGCTGGCGACCGGCTATTGCTCTTCGAGCAATCCGTCTTTTAAAGCACAATGTCTTGGAAAGCGGCCTGCCAGTTCCGGGCTGTGCGTCACACAGATCAATAGGGTGTTTTGTTCGCGGTTCAAATCCAGTAACAGTGATCCGACGCTTTCGGCTGTCGTGCGATCAAGGTTTCCGGTCGGTTCGTCGGCCAGCAACAGTACGGGCGAATTGATCAGAGATCTGCAGACAGCCACCCTTTGCCGTTCGCCGCCTGACAGTTGTGCGGGACGATGTGTCAGGCGATCGGATAAACCGACTCGCCGCAATAACTCGCGAGCCCTCGATTCGGCCGCCGCATCAGCTCCTTGGCCCGCTAACGTGGGAATCAACACATTTTCAAGAACCGAACATTGAGGTAGTAGATGATGATCCTGAAAAATGAAGCCGACTTGACTGTTTCGAAATTGAGCCAGTTCGACGTCATTAAGGCCATCCAATTGTTGGCCGTTCAGAGCGACTCGACCGGATGTCGGCGAGTCGAGCGCACCAAGAATGTAAAGTAACGTACTCTTGCCTGAACCCGATGGTCCGGTCACAGCCAAGGCATCACCACGATTCATGGCAAGATTAACACCACGTAAAATCGATAAAGGGCCTTCGGCGGTTTGATAACTTTTCGTCAGCTGTTCAACGACAAGTGTCGTGGGGGATGTCATTGGAGTCGTTCCAGATGATGTTGATCTTCAGTCGGATTCTGTTTCAAGCCGTCATCTTCGGCGGAGGACACTCGTATTTCCAGTGAGTCGACTCAATTGTTACTGTGACCTCATGTGATCGGAATGCAATTGAAGCGACAATACTGTAAAACCAGTGTCTTCAAACCTCAGATACGTGATCCCTCGGCGCTTTCCTGCCCAGGAGAATGTGAGATGACTTTTTTCGATCAAAACCTCGAAATCACCCGACGCCACTTCTTTCAGAATTGCGCCGTCGGGGTTGGAAAGATGGCATTAGCCTCGCTAATGGCAGAAGGTGCAGCACGGGCCGAGATTTCGGGGGTTGCGCCTCCTTTGAATCCGATGGCACCACGAGCACCTCACTATGCTCCAAAGGCAAAAGCGGTCATTCACCTCTTTATGGCAGGAGCGCCCAGCCAACTCGACCTGTTTGATTACAAGCCAAAGTTAAAAGAGTACGAAGGAAAGCCCGTTCCTCCTGAGATTGTCGGTGGGCAGCGATATGCATTCATACGCCCCGATGCACATTGCCTTGGTCCACAATTTCAATTCGCCAGGCACGGGGAATCGGGGACTGAGCTTTCTGAGGTGCTGGTTCATCTCCCCAAGATCGTTGATCAAATCACGATTCTTAAAGCAGTCCATACGGATCAGTTCAACCATGCACCGGCTCAAATCTTTCTGAACACGGGTTTTTCACAGCCGGGGCGTCCAAGTATTGGCTCCTGGGTTACGTATGGCTTGGGAGCGGTTGCCGACGACCTTCCCGCGTTCGTCGTAATGTCGACCGGAGGAGGAATCAGTGGCGGTGCTGCGAACTGGTCCAGCGGATTTCTGTCAACCAATTATGCGGGCGTTCGTTTGCGAAACCAGGGAGATCCGATTCTTGATGTTTCCAGTCCAGCCGGAATTGATTCTCAATTGCAGCGGGAAACGCTCGATCTGATCGGAAACCTGAATCAACAACGATTAACTAGCGTCGGCGACCCGGAAATCGCGACGAGAATTGCCTCGTATGAAATGGCATTTCGATTGCAGACATCAGCCCCCGAACTGATGAACCTGAAGAGTGAGACCCGGGAGACGCTGGATCTTTATGGTTGCGATCCAGACAAGCCCTCTTTCGCTCGCGCCTGCCTGCTGGCTCGCCGAATGGTTCAACGGGGCGTTCGCTTCATCAATATTTATCATGAAGGATGGGATGCTCATTCGGATGTTGCAGGAAACCTGCGGAACAACTGTAAGAACACTGACCAGGCTTCGACAGCCCTGATACTGGACCTGGCGCGACACGGGCTATTGGACGAAACACTCGTCGTCTGGGGAGGTGAGTTCGGTCGGACTCCCATGGTGGAATCCAACACTGCATTGGGTCGACGTCTCGGCAGGGACCATCATCCTCAGGCCTTTACGATGTGGCTGGCCGGAGGCGGAGTCAAACGCGGATTGACATGGGGAGCCACGGACGAGCTGGGATTTAACATCGTCGATAAACCGATCCATGTGCATGATCTACAGGCGACAATTCTGCATCTGCTGGGACTTGACCACGAACGGTTGACTGCATTACATGCTGGCCGCGAGTTTCGACTGACGGATGTCCACGGGAAAGTGGTACATGAAATCTTGTCCTAAATACAGACTCCGGACACCTCTGAAAGCTGGACACTTTCCGCTACGATCTGCGAGCGTGAATGAGTTGAGTAATGCCACTTGTCGAAAGAATGTTTGGAATCATGAGAAGAGCAGTTCGAGAGTTTGAGCTGAAACCGATTTTGTTCGTTTAACCGATAGACCTTCCTGATATTGAAAGGGATTTGATGGCTGCCACGGGATTGACAAAAGAACAATTAGACGCCCTTAGACAATTTGATTCGCCGACGATTTGTAATGCGGTTGAATTGTGGAACCTGCGACCTCGTAACACCGGCTATATGAGCTTGGCGATCAAGGCCTGTTTTCCGACTTTTCCCCCAATGGTCGGATATGCCCTGACATCCACCTTTCGAAGCATGGCACCACCACGAGGCGGCGACGCATATGCAAGCATCGGCGCACAGCTTGAAGCGTTTGAGGAGATCCCGGGACCACCGGTGATCGTGTTCCAGGATCTCGACGAACCGAGTGCTTCAGCGACGTTTGGCGAGGTCATGTGTTCCACCTATAAGCGGTTTGGAGCACAAGGTCTGATCACTTCAGGAACCGGACGCGACCTCGCCCAGGTCGAAGCTCTCGGTTTTCCCACCTTCACGAATGGGGCCTGTGCGGCACATGGTTACTGTCATATTCTGACAATCAACGGCCCGGTTACGGTTGGTGGGATGATCATCTATCCCGGCGACCTCCTGCACGGCGACTTGAATGGAGTCACGACAATCCCCACCGAAATCGCCACGGAAGTTCCCGATGTCTGCCGTGAGATTGCCCGGGCTGAAGCGATCGTGCTCGATTATCTGAAAACAGACACAGTCACAGTCGCGGGTTACAACGCCGCTCGAAAAGAATGTGGTGACGCCATCAATAACCTTGGCAAGCGATTGCGAGGCGACTGAAACATGGGGGGCGTCGTGACACGGAACGTCGACACTGGTCGGTCTCCCTGGTTGACCTGGCTCGCCATATTACTTGTCTGTATTGGCGGGCTGGTCACGACCTACTATCTCTTCGTTGAAGCGCCGCCTCCACGGAGGCTGGTCATTGCGACTGGTGCCAGGGAAGGGGCCTATTACCGCTTTGCTGAACGTTATGCGGAACTCTTGAAACGTGAGGGAGTCACTCTCGATATTCGAACGACTCAGGGGTCGGTCGAAAACCTGAAACTCCTGATGGATGAACACTCGGATGTGAGTGTTGCGTTTGTTCAAACGGGAATTGCTGATCCTGAGCACAGTGGCTCGTTATACGCACTTGCCAGCCTCTATCGAGAACCGCTTTGGATCTTCTATCGAGGGCCGACAGGGATCGACCGATTGACCCAGCTCAAGGGGCGGCGAATTGGAATTGGTTCGGCGGGAAGCGGAACTCACGGGATCGCGCTTCAGCTACTGAAAGCCAACGGATTCGATGAGGAATCAGACAAATTATTAAGTTTGGGTAGCAACGATGCCGCAGATGCTCTTGAAAAAAGCGAGATTGACGCCGCGTTCTTTGTGGCTGGTATCGATGCCAAATATATTGAACGACTGATTACAAACCAGGACGTTCACCTGATTGAATTGGCGCATGTCGAAGCGTACGAACGTCAATTCCGGTTCCTGACGTCAGTAACAATCCACGAGGGTCTGCTTGATCTTGAGCACAACATTCCCTCTAAAGACATTGAATTAATCGCCCCGGCAGCAACGCTTGTCGCTCATCACTCATTACATCCCGCACTCGTGTCGTTGCTACTAAAGATCGCTGGCAAGATTCACCAGAAGGGAGATCTTTTATCGAATGTGGGCGAATTCCCTTCCCCGAAGATGACCGATCTTCCGCTAAGCGAGGATGCTGAACGATTCTTTCGTTCCGGGCCTCCCGTACTACAACAGTTCTTGCCATTCTGGCTTGCGTCTCTTGTTGATCGACTGAAGATCATGATCATCCCCTTGATCATGCTGTTAATGCCCTTATTGCGAGTGACACCTCCGCTTGTCCGGTGGCAGACCCGTCGCAAGATTTATAAGTGGTATGCAGAGCTTCGGCAAATCGACCAGCAGACGATCAAGGGAATGTCTCAAGAAGAAGCCGCGAAGTCTTTAGAACACCTTCAACGGCTGGAACAACGGATCGCGCGAGTCGGTGTGCCTCTCAGTTATATGGAAGAATATTACAACTTAAGACTGCATCTGCATCTTGTGCGGACGCACGTCAATTTGATCCTCAATCCAACCCACCCCGTTGTAACTGGAGCTGCCAAGTGACTGTCGCAATCAAGGATGATTTTCCACTGGGAATTGCTGGATTCTCGTTTGCCGACCTCTACGAACCACGGCGGTTGCGTGCTTTGCATGACGAGTTCTGGAAGTATGCGGGCAATGTCAGTCCCGATCTCGCCACACGCTTCAACAATCTCGACGATCCATCGGTAGCAAAACCGGAAGTATCCGAAGTGCTGATCGATGTCGCCGGGCTTCTTGGCGATTTTCTGGGACGCTTGTTCGATATTCGTAGCGACGTTCAGAACCTGGCAAACGACACGTTCAATTACGAGATAATATTTCAGTTCAAGCAGCAGTTCTTACGCCCTCGGGTCTTCAAACTCTTTGGAACATCGTGTATCAACGACGATGCGTTTCAATCTCTCGACGACGATGTCTGGCATCTGGTTTCAGCAGTCCCCCCTCAGCTTGACCCTGAAATCCGTTTTTCTGATACCGTCTTAACGCTTCTGCATTGCCAGAATTATTTCGCAGGTAAGGCTGATGACTCGCAGAATGCTGCGGCCGAACTGATTTGTGCCCACGGAAATGAAGCGACGCTGGAGGGGAATGTCAATGAGGCTCTCGATCAACTGGCCGAGTGGTGCGTTCAAGTGAATGCGACACCTGAGCGCCGTCGGCCTGTTGAAGGTTGGGTTTCGTTTACGCGACCAGAAACGCTCGATTACGAACACCTCGTCCAGATTGAGCGACCGCAACAGGATCTTCAAGAACTGATCGTGGGGCCGAACGAGCATCGGCGTCTACGCGATGGATTCAAGCTGACCGATGCCCGCATGACTCGCAAAGAGTACCTGCGTGAGATCGACTATTGCATCATCTGTCATCCACGTGAAAAGGACTCATGCTCCCACGGTTCTCGCGACAAGTCTGGTGGATTGCAGCGTAACCCACTGGGGATTGCTCTGGCGGGATGCCCACTCGAAGAACGTATCTCAGAGATGCATCAGTTACGTAAACAGGGGGCGGCGATTGCCGCCTTGGCCATGATCATGCTCGACAACCCGATGTGTCCTGGAACGGGACATCGGATCTGCAACGACTGCATGAAAGGCTGCATCTTTCAAAAACAAGACCCCGTCAACATTCCGCAAGCGGAGACGGGCGTTGTCAGCGACGTACTGAACCTTCCCTTGGGATTCGAAATCTACAGCCTTTTGACCCGATTCAATCCGCTCAATCGACATCGTCCGTATGCACTTCCCTACAATGGCGTCGATGTCATGGTCGTCGGACTGGGGCCTGCGGGGTACACGCTCGCTCATTACCTGGCCAACGAAGGATTCGGAGTCGTCGGTATTGATGGTCTTAAACTGGAACCGATTTCGGATTCCCTGACCGGCAAAGGAAAATCCGTCGCCAGCCCGATTCGAGACTTTTCAATCTTAAAGCAAGAGTTGGATGAGCGAGTTCTCGCGGGGTTCGGAGGTGTATCCGAATATGGCATTACCGTTCGCTGGGACAAAACCTTTCTTGCCGTGATGTATCTGACTCTGTTGCGGCGGCGTAATGTCCGATTTTTTGGTGGTGTTCGCTTTGGTGGAACGCTGACGATTGACGATGCCTGGGATCTTGGGTTCCGCCATGTGGCACTGGCCACAGGAGCCGGCAAACCGACGATCGTCCCCATGAAGAACCACATTCTTCGTGGGATCAGGACAGCCAGCGATTTTCTCATGGCGCTGCAATTGACGGGTGCCTTTAAGAAGACGACTCTGGCCAATCTGCAAGTCCGACTGCCGGGAATCGTTATCGGCGGTGGCTTGACCGCAATCGATACCGCGACCGAGATGCTGGCCTACTACCCAGTACAAGTTGAAAAGACCCTGGAACAGTTCGAGAAACTCACAACCGAATTCGGCGAACAGGGCGTCTGGAGTCTATGCGATCCCGAAGAGAGCGAAATCCTTCAAACGTTTTTGGAACATGGCCGGGCCGTGCGCGCCGAACGAGAGTCGGCTCGACGGGACGAACGTCTCCCCAACCTTGCAGGTTTGTGCGACAAATGGGGTGGTGTTTCGGTCGCCTATCGTAAGCGGATGGTTGATTCTCCTGCGTATCGATTGAATCACGAAGAAGTTGCCAAGGCTTTGGAAGAAGGGATTCGGTTCGTCGAAAACGTTGTCCCGATCGAGGCGATTCCCGATTCCTACAACGCGGTCTCGGCAATTCGATTCAAGCGGGCTGACGGTCAAGAAGTGACACTTCCTGCCAAAGCCGTCTGCTATGCTGCGGGGACGACCCCGAATACCGTCTGCGAGCGTGAGGCACCGGGGACGTTTCAACTCGATCCCGAAGGCCGATTCTTTCAAAAGCACAAACTCGTCCCTGACGCCGACGGATGGAAGCTGGAGCCCGTTCATAACCCGTCGCGGGAGGCGTTCTTTTTGTCCTACGAAAACGAAGGCCGATTCGTTTCGTTCTACGGTGATAATCACCCCGACTTTGCTGGAAACGTCGTGAAAGCGATGGCCTCGGCCAAGCATGGAATCCGCCAGGTCACGCGTCTGTTTGCCAAAGAGATCGCGGATGCCGAACACGAAACAACCTCGCTCGACAAATTCAATAATTTGACTCAACGTCTGGACGAAGCCCTTGTTCCTCGGGTCGTTGAGGTCAAACGATTGAACTCGAAGATCATCGAAGTCATCGTTAAGGCTCCTTACGCCGCTCGACGGTTTCAACCTGGCCAGTTTTACCGTCTGCAAAACTATGAATCACGAGCACCGCTGGTCGACGGAATCAGAATGACGCTGGAAGGGATCGCCTTGACCGGTGCCTGGGTCGATCCCGAACGTGACCTGCTCAGTATGATCGTGCTGGAAATGGGAGTCAGTTCACGGCTTTGTGCCGTACTGAAACCCGGCGAACCTGTTGTCGTTATGGGACCAACGGGGACACCGAGCGAAACTCCGGCCGGAGAAACCGTGCTGCTGGCCGGTGGTGGACTGGGTAACGCCGTCTTGTTCTCTATTGGCAAAGCCCTGCGTGCTCGCGGTTCGCGTGTCATCTATTTTGCAGGTTATAAGGATCACGAAGGACTCTTCTTTCAAGAAGCACTCGAAGAGGCCACCGATCAAGTCGTCTGGTCCGTCGATAAGGGCGAGCCGATCGTTCCGCGCCGAAAGACCGATTTGTCATTTGTCGGAAACATCGTGCAATCGATGCTGGCCTATGCCAAGGGGGAACTTTCAGGCACACCCTTGATCCCATTGAATGAAGTCGACCGTATCATTGCCATCGGCTCAGATCGCATGATGGCCGCCGTCTCGGAAGCCCGGCACACGGTCCTTAAGCCCTATCTTAAGCCGAATCATGTCGGCATCGCCTCGATCAACTCGATGATGCAGTGCATGATGAAAGAAGTCTGCGGGCAATGTGTCCAGCAACACGTCGATCCGACAACCAAGTCTCCAACCGAAGTCGTTTTCTCGTGTTTCAACCAGGACCAGGAAATGGACTGCGTTGATTTCGCAAACTTAAGGCAACGGCTTCGAACCAATAGCCTCGCGGAAAAGCTGACCAACCGTTTCCTCGACCTGCTCATCGCTCACGGGGACCACGAAGGCCAGAATCTGAAGAACGCCCAGCAATAATATCGTGTGAAGAACCGTTGCTTTGCCAATCGTCTAAAGCCCGGAGTGTGCCACTGCATGACCGTCTTCGGTCACGCAGTGCTCAAAGTAGCCATCATCGCTCCGCGTGATGAGCATGTGTCGGAAACGATTTGAGCGTTGCCGACGCATCGGGACAGATATTCCGGTTGAATTTCTGATTTGAGACCATGCGGATTGGAATTTGGTAGGTTCTCGAACAATGCTCATCACGCGGAGCGATGATGGCTACTTTGGTCTGATAATGAACCTCTTTGGTTTCTTTACTTTGCGTCTCTGCGCCTTGGCGTCTTTGCGTTAAATCCTGATTGGTTTTGCTTGATTTTTTACGGAACCCGTAATCCAAACCCCAATTGCGCAACTTCAAAACTGCGCGTCGGGCTAACGAATGATTAGTCAGAAAACGGTCGCACTTATCCGCGCAATAGTTCGCTAATTGGCTCGCCGAAAGGAAGGATTGGCATCGGGCGACCACGATGATCCGGGAACGAATCAGAATGGTCGATTCCCAGGTGCCGATAGACAGTGGCCCAAAGATCGTTCGGCGTTAACGGGCGGTCTGCCGGATGTTCTCCCTTGGAATTGGTGGAACCAACGACCAGACCGGTGTTAACAGCACCCGCCATGATGAATGACATCGCTTGAGGCCAGTGATCGCGTCCGGGCTGCATGACACCCGTTTGTGATCCGACCGAACTTTCCATTCGTGGAGTTCGACCAAATTCACCCGTGATCAGGATCAGCGTTCGACGGTTCATGCCTCGCTGTTGAATATCGTCGATCAACGCCGTGACCGCCTGATCGTAGATCGGTAACCGGACTTTCAAGTCGTCCCAGATGTGACAGTTCACCGCGTGCGAGTCCCAGTTATAGACCCCTTGTTTGAGCTGTGGCACTCCCGATTGATACGGGTTTTCCATGATCACGGTGACGAAATTGACCCCGGCCTCAACCAGGCGTCGAGCCATCAGTGCCCGCTGGCCCCAGCAATGCCGACCGTATCGATCTCGCGTTGCGTCGGATTCCAGCGACAGGTCAAACGCTTTCTTTGCCCGGTCACTGGTCAACATGCTGACCGCTCGCTGCTGGTATCGGTCCATCGATTCCATCAGCCGCGAGGCATCGATCTGACGTTCGATACGGTCGAGGCTTCCTAGCAGCGACATTCGATCGCCGACCCGTTTTCCGACGCTTTCCAGCGGACTGATATTCGGAACGACGAAATTGGGAGTAGTTGGATCACCTTCGACGGTGAATGGCAGGTAAGACTGGCCGAGATAAGCAGCACCTTGAGCGAACACGTCGCCAGTACGACCGCCCGGGTTCAATGAGACATAATTCGGAATACCGTTGTTCTGGCGTTCGCGACATTTGGCCACGATCGAACCGGTCGCCGGTGCGTCATTGACGGTGTCAACCGGCGTCAAGGGAACTCGACCTGTCATCATCCGTTTATGGCCACCACCGTGATCGGCAAACGTATGTGCCACTGATCGAACGACCGAATAACGGTCGGCCATTGCCGCGTGTCGAGGCATCAGTTCACAGACATCAATCCCGGAAACAGTTGTTGGAATGGGATGAAACGCACCGCGATATTCGGCAGCTGCGTTGGGCTTCATGTCGTACATGTCCATGTGCGGTGGACCGCCTGGCAGCCACACGAAGATGACCGACGTCTCCTGATCGATGGGCTTTCCGGCGTCAGCAGCACTGGCTTGCAAACGGAATAGATCGGGCAGACACAGACCACCGGCGCCCAGCATCCCAGCGGACAGGAATTCTCGTCGTCTTACGGGTCCCGAGCAGAATCGAGTTGTCAACGCCATAACGATTGTCCGAAGTTTTTGGTAATAACAATTTGTTGCCTCGCGCCACGAGGCTTCGTCTTTGGGAGGGCGATGCTCCTGCCGAGCCGCGAAGCAGGTACACACTTGGAATCAAGAGGAGTCACGCCCATTCTATTCGATCGGTAATTGTAACCGATTTTCAATAACGCATCAGCCCTAGTCTATGTTATCGGTTGGAAAGGAGTCTAATTCTCGATATTTGTTTTTGGTTTCGCAACTCGCGGTTTGGTGAGCAGCAAATACGCCGAGAAGAGAGTCAATGGGATGGTGATGGACCAGTAGGGAATTCCGCCAGGTTCGCGATATCTCGGCCTCACCTCCCTGGCAACATCGGTAGCAATCCATTCGAAGACTGAATCAGGCACTTCATGCCGATAATCAAAACCGTAATCAAAACCTCCCAAGCGAGATGTCAAACCAAAGCCAACATCTTTAACGATGATCCAATCACTGAAGTAGTAACTACGGGTCCATGCGATCGACAGCAGACACGCTACGACAAGCGCCATAGCGCCGACCTTTCGTCTCCAACCGTGGAAAAAATCGCCCATGAACGTTAGCCCATCAAACGAAAGCCGCCTCGCCTTTACGTAGCGTAATGGCCTGGGGTCCGGTGCCATAATTTCGAAATTGGCAGGAAGGCCGATCTTATCAACGGAGTTCGCTTGATCGGCCAATCTTGAAATTTGAACGCCCGCCCCCCTTCGGTACACGCGTCAATTTAGCGGGAACGTCGCCATTCTATTGGTTTGAGGACAAAACTCTCGCCAATTTACCCACGCGCTATTAGCTATGCCACAACCGTCGTCGCCGCTTCCATCAGCTTGTGTTCGGTGAACTCACCTCGCTTGAATTCGGCAGTTGCTCGGCCTTCGCACAGTACCATGATGCGATCACAAACAGTGATCAGTTCGGGTAATTCACTGGAAGTAATAATGATTGCCAGACCTTGTCCGCAAAGTTCATCAATCAGACGATAGATCTCGGATTTGGCACCGACATCGATCCCTCGCGTGGGATCATCCAGCAACAAAAGCTTGGGCCGAGTCCTCAGTGCGCGGGCGATGATGCACTTCTGTTGGTTTCCTCCGCTGAGACTGGTGATGGCTGCTTCACGACCGGCCGTTTTCACTCGTAACGAACCAATCGATTCGTCTGCCGCGCGGTTTTCGGCGTTAGCGTTCACGAAACCGGCTGAGGCGACTTCTGATAACGACGACAAGGTGATGTGCTCGCGAACCGACATTTCGGTGAAGATGCCGTAACGCTTGCGATCCTCGGTCACCAGGCCAATTCCTGCTCGCAAAGCCTGATTCGGGTGAGCGAACTGGACGGGTTGGCCTTCGAGTTCGATTCGACCGAGCGGTGGTTCGGCACTCGCGCCGAACAAGCATTCCAGTAACTCAGTTCTTCCCGCCCCCATCAGTCCTGCAATTCCAAGCACTTCACCCCGTCTAACGGTAAGATTCACATCCTTCAATCGCCATTGTCGGACATGGCCTCGCCACGGGAGCGACAGTTGCTCAACCTTCAATACCTCGGCTCCGGTAGATCGATTCGCCCCGAAATCACTGGCACCAATCTCGCGCCCGACCATCAGATGAGTCACCTCACGCGGCGATGTCGCAAACCTGTCGAGTGTCTTGACGACTTGGCCGTCTCGCAGAATGGTGATCCGGTCGGCGTGCTGAAAGATCTCGTCCATTTTGTGCGAGATATAAACGATCGTGACGCCCTGACTGCGCAATCGCCCAATGATTCGGAACAATCGCTCGACTTCCGACTCCGTCAAAGCACTGGTCGGTTCATCCATAATCAGCGTCCGCCGCGTCGGAACTGTACTGGAATCACCTTGTTCGGTTGCCTCCAACGATAACGCCTTGGCGATCTCAACCAGTTGTTGATCGCCAATCCGAAGCGAACGGACGGCCGCACGCGGGTCGATCCGACAATCGAGTTGTTCGAACAGCTTGCCCGCTTCCCGTTCCATCTGGCGGTCATCGAGTAGACCGAACGGCGTCCGCAATTCGCGACCGAGGAAGATATTCGCCGCCACGGACAAGTCGCTGACGAGGTTCAATTCCTGATGAATGATACTGATGCCGCGCGACTCCGCATCACGAGTCCCACTTACCACCAGCGGCTTACCAGCCAGCTCGATTTGCCCGTCGTACTCGGTGATGACACCCGACAGGATCTTCATCAACGTGCTTTTACCAGCTCCGTTCTCGCCACACAGCGCGTGAAACTCGCCCGGCAACACATCGAAGCTGACGCTATCGAGCGCCGTGACAGCGTGAAATCGCTTGGTCACGCGATCAAATCGAATCAGCGGCTGCGTCATGGCGTATCCTAGGTCAGCGAGATCACGTGGTTACTCAGCCGTTCATATCCGGTTTCCGTAATTAAATAATTGTGTTCAATGCGAATGCCGCCAATCCCTTCGACATACAGGCCGGGCTCTAGCGTAATCACATCCCCTTCCAGCAGCACGTCTTCGCTGTCTGGAACAAGAATCGGTGCTTCAGGATGAGCCAACCCGATCCCGTGTCCTGCATGATGAGCGAACTTGTCTGCCAACCCCGCTTCAAGGATCGGCTTGTTGACCGCATGGAACACATCTTTTGCTCGCGTTCCGGCCTTTAGCACCGATTCGCCTCCGCGCTGAGCCGCCGAAACCAGATCGTAAAGATGTCTCTGTTGCGAATTCGGTTCACCCACGGTCATGCAATTGGTGAAGTCAGACCGATATCCCTCCAGCACGACGGAATAGTCCAGAGTGAACATGTCGCCATTTTGCAGTTTGTGATGAGTCGGCAACCCACCGACTTTCGGAGCCGTTGCCGTTGCCGCTCGGAAGTCGCCATAGATCAGACCTGGGCGGCCCGCTGCGGCGATGGCCGCATGCTGCACTTCACAAAAAATCTCGAACTCGCTGATCCCTGGACGAATGATTTCCCGAAGCCTGAGCATCCCTGCTTCACCGGCTCGCATACATTCTTTCAACAAGGCAATTTCGTCCGGATGTTTCTGACGTCTCAGCGACCGCAGGATCGTCCCCAGATCGATCGCCCCCGGTTTGCCAATGTCCTTTGCTTCGGCTTTTACCGAGTGTTGTTCATGATCCAATCCAAGTAGCTCGAACGCCCCGACCGGAAGCCATTCGGCTTCAACCGCTCCACTCCGTCCATATAATCGGTCGGCAATCAGTTCGGCAGCCTTCAGCAACGCATGATCCCGGTTCATTACCGAATGCTTGTGGTCGTACCACTTGACCATGACCTCGCCATCCACAAACGGATCGGCGGAACGAGATCTGAGCGAAAAGTTGTCGCCAAGGAGGGTCGCTTTGCCATCGCGTTCCAGCAGCAGCCAGCAACGCTCACCGGCCGAAAAGGTCAGCGGGTGAATCCAGAAGTTCGACAAATACAACACGTGCCTCGGGTCGGCAATGAGCAGCCACTCGCACGCCGTCGGCACGGCATCCCACAACTGAGAACGACGAGCCAGACATCCTTCTTTGGTCAGCATTTACAATGGCTTTCAAACTGTGTTGTTTGCGTTGTTATCGATGTTTTTCAGTAAGTTTCAAATGCTTGTGGTATCTCTCAAACCCATCAATGAAACCCGTGGCTTCCAAGCCATCGCTCGGCGTCCAGAGCGGCCATGCACCCTGTTCCTGACGAAGTGATTGCCTGACGGTAATAGCTGTCGGCAACGTCACCCGCCGCGAAGACTCCATCGACACTGGTATTCGTCCGGAATGGTTGAGAATAGACGATATACCCCTTGTCATCGGTCTTGATTTGACCGGCCAGGAAATCCGTGTTCGGGGTATGTCCAATCGCGCAGAACATCCCAGTCGCCTCGATCACTTCCGACGACGAATCCTGCAGGTTTCTCAACCGGACACCAGTCACTCCTCGTTGTTCGTCACCGAGCACTTCGTCTACCGCCGAAAACCACTTCACCGTGATTTTGGGGTTTTCAAGAACTCGCTGAGCCATAATCTTGCTCGCCCGAAATTCACCCCGTCGATGAACGAGGTAAACCGTTGAAGCGAACTTGGAAAGATAGCTCGCTTCTTCCATCGCACTGTCGCCGCCGCCAACGACAACAAGAGGCTTGTTGCGGAATCGGGGAAGTGCCCCATCGCACACGGCACACGCGGAAACCCCTCGATTCTTATAAAGATCTTCGGAAGGGAGTCCCAGGTAATTCGCCCTGGCACCTGTGGCAATGATCAGCGAATGAGTCGACAGTACTTTCTCGTCTTGGAGCAACTTCAATTCGAACGGCTTTTTCGACAGATCGACCGAAACCACGTCGTCAGTGATAATCCGAGTTCCGAAGTTCTTGGCCTGCTGCCGCATTAATTCCATCAATTCCGGCCCGGTGACGCCCGTCATATGTTTGTCGCGGTATGGGACGTTGTCTTCAGGAAGTGCGGACTTAAGGTATGGCGACAAATCGCCAGCCGGAAAGCCAGGATAGTTTTCGACCTCGGTCGTCATCGAAAGTTGACCAAGCGGCAATGTCCCCCGGATGCGATTATCTTCCGTAATCGCCCCTTCAATGACGAGAGGATCAAGATTCGCTCTTGCTGCATAAATCGCTGCCGACCAACCGGCTGGGCCGGACCCGATAATGACCACGCGTTCCGTCACGCTGAAACTCCTCTATATCTAATGCGTTAAAGCGAAAAATCCTCGTAGCGGAGGCTTCCACCCTCCGAGTGACTTTCAAAGCGAAGCCTCCCAGCCCCGATCAACAGTGTCAATCGCCCAAATCGACTCATTTGCGGCAACAAACGGAAACGATACTCGCGGGAACCAATGACAGCAACCTTCCCACCGCCGTCAACTCCAGCTTTCTCGTCTCTCCGAAGTACGCCCCCGTAGCATGGGCTTTAGCCCGTGCGCACAAAATCGCCAGCGAACCACACCCATCGCAAGAACAAACAACACTCCAATGCCCTGCGTTTAATCGTTGCACAGCCCCAAAGCGAAAAATCCTACAAATCGCTTTTGCACAGAAACCGATTTCTGTTACATTCGGTTTCGCATTCAACGCGATGCGGCAAACATGGGGCGGTAGCTCAGTTGGGAGAGCGCTGCGTTCGCAATGCAGAGGTCGAGGGTTCAACTCCCTTCCGCTCCACTCGAAAAGCCTTGTTCACAAACTCTGTGGACAAGGCTTTTTTGCTTGGTTTCCCTGGAATGTCTCGTCGTCGAGCCCTGGGCCGCAGTCAGGAATTCACTCATCAAGAATAACGGGCTTGGCTACTACTTGCCGGAATTCTCTTGGAGATGTAGCCAAAAGCCGAGACAGGCCCCTGAGATGGCTCCGTTGGCAAAATTTGCCAAAATGACCCCGTGGATGCCACAACACAGGTATCCGTACACGATTCCCACCAGCCATACGACAAAGAGAAGAACCACCAGATAGTGATCGAAATCCGCTTTTCGAGCACCGTGTTCATCGCAGCTGCGGACAAAATCTTTATCGAAGCTAATGCCAATCCAAATGGCAAAAAACACTGGAAGAAAAATTGTACCGCCAATCAAGCCAATCAGCGTTGATCGAAGAAATCCCCAGCTGTCTCGAGGCAGTCTCAAGCTCAATTTCCGATTTATTGAGGTGATCATTAATTCGGCCAATAGATTGAAGAATCAACTATGGAAAAAACACTTCCTCAATGGTAATTATTTTTCCTCCCTTCATTTTATCGAGAAATCTATCGGAGAAACATCACCAGAACAACCAACTTTCATTAAATTAAGATTAATTCTCATTTTTTCGCCGCGTTAAAATAGCATTCGTTCAGGCTGCGCCAATGGTTCTTTATAGAACGCGAGAATTATTTCTGGAAAAGAAAGTGCCTTGGTCACCAGCTTGCGTACCTTGGGCGAGCATTCTCAAAATGCAGTAAGCGGCCAGCCGAAGCAGCGGCAAAATTGGTCTGAAGCGAATGGAATGTACTCTAGACCAAAAAACAACTTTGAATTCCTGGTCTGCCTATCTGCCACTTTCTTAGAACGACTCTTCCGCTGCTTCGGCGCCGCCCCCTCAAGGCGCATATCGAACCGCTCACAGCTGGCCCGTCGCCTCAATTCGACGACGACGGGGTCAGCCATATGAATTGATACCGAATTGTCAAAGATCAAAGAAACAAGGTAGGGCTCGGACAAGCCTTCGAAGTCCCACCGTCTTCCCATATTGTTCACTCATATAACAAAACCAAAAACGAATTTCCGTTGAGTCTCTTGGGTTGGTTTGAACGCCTTGGACGATCGACGGTTTTCGAAAATGTCGGGATTC
>CAILLA010000086.1 GCA_903834925.1 uncultured Schlesneria sp. | reverse complement strand
ACGAATCTTCGCCTGCCAGGACCTTCGAAATGGTCAGCAGATCGACCCGATTCACAGACCGTTTGTCTGGAAGTAGTGCGATCTGTCTGACGAATTGAAGACCGTCACCCGAATCTGCACGTTGCGGATTCGGGTGATTTTGTTGGTTGTTGAAGCGGTAAAATCAAAGTGTCGGGAACCGATTCCCATGCCCATTCAAGGGACGATATCTCGTCAGACCAAATCCAGGGCGGGTGCTCGAAGACGAGCTTGCCCGACCCCCTTGGCTCCCACGCCAAGCAGCCGATGGACCTGCGCTGAGCACCTTCCAAACGTTAAGAATGTACCTATTACTTTCTATTTGACAAACTGCATCTTCTAAAAAATATTGTTGTCGCTTTTTGATTTAACGGAGTGAGTGGATTCAGGAAGGGGGAATTCTGGTCATGTGAGATGCCTAGAGGCGTTTCTTGCCGACAAAGAAATCCGAGGATTCACATCCTCGGCTCGCCTGGGAGGAATGATAGGACGCAAACTCGATCGAATTGTGACATCAATTTCCTTGGAACCATGAACGGCCGCATTTTTTCGTGCTTTCATTCTTTCGTGATCCTTCTGGTGATTTTGTTTTCCGCGAATTCAAGATGAAAACCAATCACGAAAGCACGAAAAAGAAAAGAACTTAGCCAAGTTGGCCAAATTCAACTCTGCAAAAAAGCCTATGAAATACGGAACTTAGTCAAATCTGCCAACTTTTTTTGGATCGCGAAGAGTTGAATGATTGACGTTTTTTGAGCCTTGATGACTCGACGCCACTCGACGTTTGCTTTAAGAATTTCCCGCAATTTCGAAATCCGTCCGACAAATGAAATCGACCAAGTTCTAGAACGAAACCCTGATTAGAACCGCTTTGGAGATTATTTCGATGTTACGACTTTTGACCGTCTGCTTGACCGTTGGTTTCGCTCAAACGCTGTTCGCCGCCGAACCGCAATCGATATTGCTCTGGCCGAATGGTGCCCCCGGTTCTGAGGGAAAAACGGCGGACGAAGTTGTGGAAACGACTGGCTCGGGTGAGCGGAATATTACCTCTGTCCATAAGCCTTCATTGACCCCGTATTTACCAGATGCCGACAAGGCGAATGGTGTGGCTATTGTCATCGCTCCGGGTGGCGGACATAGCAAACTTTGCATGGACCATGAAGGGCATAATCTGGCCAATTGGCTGGCGGAACATGGCGTGGCGGCCTTTATTCTGAAATATCGACTCTGTCGTGAGAAAGATTCGACTTACACGCTCGAAGGACACGCGGTTGCCGACATGCAGCGGGCGATTCGGCTGGTTCGAAACCAGGCGAAGGCCTGGCATGTGAATCCCAAGCGAATCGGAGCTCTCGGTTTTTCAGCAGGTGGGGAACTCGCATTCCTCGCTGCAATGCAGGAAGGCATGGGAGATCCCGCCGCCTCGGACGACGTCGACAAAGAGAGTGCTCGGCCCGATTTTCAATGTCTGATTTATCCCGGCAAATCCGATCGAATTGCCGTTACCAAGGGAATGCCCCAAGCGTTCATCGTGTGCGGATACGGAGACCGCAAGGATATTTCGCATGGGATGGCCGAAGCCTATTTGAAGTTTAAGGAAGCGGGGGTCCCGGCCGAACTGCATATCTATTCTGCCGCCGGACACGGATTCGGAGTCCGCAATGCGAACAAAGGAGCCGCCGCTCGCTGGCCGTCACGACTGGAAGAATGGCTGGCGGATACTGTCCTGAAGTAAGGCATCAGTCAGTCCTGATGAAACGACGTGAGGTCGGGATGTTTAGGTTAATGGGGCAATCTTCTTTAAGAACAGAAAGTCACGAAAATGGGTGCCACGGTTTTACCGTCTTCGGTTAAAGCCGTGCTCTTCGGACCACGGTGTCGAACCATGAAGGCACGGCCTTGTCGAAGACTCCAAAACCGTGGCACCCTGCGTTTCGACCCTACTTAGGCCTAAGGCATCACATTTTTTGTATGAAGCTCGTCGGTTTCATCCGGCCAGCCTCGCCCCTCCCGCTCTGTTCGCCGTCGGCACCCGCTCTTCTGGCCGGAGGTCTGTCCCCGTTTTCAGGCAACGCCGCACTCTCCTTTTGCAACTTTTTCAATCGAGAATGCTTGTAAGCGTTACAATTCGGCGGCGTCCAAAACAACGGTTACGGCATGCCCCAGCGGTTCCCCTTTGAAAACAGGCTGTTTTTCAGGGGTATTCGCAGTTCGGCGAAAAATTCTTTCAAGAAATACTCTTTTGGCACGCCGACTGCTTTACACAGCATCGGAGTGAACAATCACCCAAGTGATTCACGCAACTACCCTTCGGTAGTTCGAGATTCATACATCCTGCCGGCCTGAGGGAGACAGGCCAAGCACCCGCCTACACCACACCTCGACTTTCCGCCTACACAGGCCGGTACGTTGCCCGCAGCGTACCGGCCTCTCGCCTTCTTTGGGTGTTACTTTTTGACCGCCTGGGGTTATACGGAGCTCTTGGACCGGCCAAAGGAGAAGCCACTGCTTTTCCGAAGACTCCAAAGCAGTGGAAAGCCGAGCTTCAATCTTTCCTATTTTGCCCGTTTCACCAGATCGAGAAATCGTCCGTAGGCGTCGTTCCATTGCTCTGTGTTCTGCGGTTCGTACCGTTGCATCGTCGATGAGGCGCGGACGATGTCCCGGATCTGGCCAAGCGAGCCGACCGAACCGCTGGTTCGTGCCTGGACCAGCACGTTGCCAAGTGCCGTGGCTTCGACCGGACCGGTAATGACCGGTCGGCCTGTGGCGTTGGCAGTGAATTGATTCAGAAGTTCGTTCTGGGTCCCACCACCGACGATATGGATCACTTCGGTCTTCTCACCAGACAATTCTTCGAGCCAGCCGAGGACCATTCGATACTTGAGCGCCAGGCTTTCCAGAGCACAGCGGATCAGGCCTCCGTCGGTATCGGGAATTTCTTGATTCGTTTGGCGGCACCAGTCTCGAATCGCTTCGGGCATGTCATGTGGGGCCAGGAACGCGGGGGAATCGGGATCGACGAAGGCTCGGAACGGTCTGGCATCGCGAGCAACCTGGGCCAGCAACCCGTAGTCATAAGCCGAACCGCTTCGTTCGAACGATTTGCGACATTCCTGAACCAGCCACAAGCCCATGATGTTCTTGAGCAGTCGGTACGTGCCATCGATACCACCTTCGTTGGTGACGTTCAGTTCCAGTGCCCGCTGTGTCAGAACCGCATGGGGCAATTCGAGACCCATCAGCGACCACGTCCCGGAACTGATGTAGGCCCAGTTCGCTGACCCCGTTCGTTCCGTTGGAACGGCAGCGATTGCGGCACCAGTGTCATGAGTTGCAGGGGCGACGACTTCTAGGCGAGGCAAGCCGGCTCGCCTGGCGACATCTTCACGCAATCGGCCTAGCTTCGTCCCTGGGGCGACAACTTCGGGGAACATCTGCGTCGGAAGGCCGAGCTTTCGCAACATATCGATCGACCAGTTCCGATTTGTCGGATGATACATTTGCGAAGTGGTTGCATTGGTGAACTCGACGACTCGACTCCCCGACAGCAGCCAATGAAAGAAGTCCGGAATCATCAGGAACTTGTCGGCCATTTCGACAAGAGCCGGATTCGTCTGGTTCATGGCCAGTAACTGGTACAGCGAATTGATCTCCATGAACTGCAGGCCTGTGTTGGCAAAGACTTCGGCTCGCGGAACACGTTGGAATGTGTGTTCCATGACGCCGCGAGTTCTTGCGTCACGATAGTGATAGGGCTGTCCCAGCATTTCGCCTGTCTTCGACAGCAATACGAAATCGACGCCCCATGTGTCGACCCCGACTGAAACGATGTTCTGTCCGAACCGGGCCGCCGCCTTTTGGAGACCGACCTGGATCTGTGACCACAATCTGAGCAGGTCCCAGCGCATCGTGTCGGCGACGTTGACGGGTCCATTCGAAAATCGATGCAGTTCTTCCAGGCGAATGTGCTGGCCATCAAACATCCCCGCCATCACGCGGCCACTTTCTGCACCCAAATCGATCGCCAGATACACTTGTTCTGCCATGTCCGAACTTTCTTACTATTTAATCTAAAGAATCAATGATCATAAAATTGAGTCAATCTCGTACCTGAAGTCATCAATCGACCAGTTCAAAAATCGTTTCAACTTCGACCGCGATGTTCGCGGGAAGTGAACCCATACCGACGGCGCTGCGTGCCCCTCGGCCTTTGACCTCGCCCCAGATTTCGACCATCAGATTGCTGAAGCCATTGATGACTTGCGGGTGGCTACCGAAATCCGGTGTTGAATTCACCATGCCGAGCGTTTTCACGAGCCGGTCGATTCGATCGAGTGAACCAAGTTCGCGACGAAGAGTCGCCAGCATCGTCAGCCCAACCTGACGTGCCGCCTGATAGGCTTCAGCCTCGGTCATCGTGTCGCCGACTTTTCCCGTAATCATCGAACCGTCAGCCCGCAGCGGACCGTGTCCGGAGACGTATGCCAGCTTCCCCACGATCAAGACCGGATGATAAATCCCGCCCGGTTTCGGAGTTGGAGGAAGTTCGAGTTGCAATTCGGCGACGCGGGCTTCGGCACTCATTCAAAAAATCCTTTCGGTCACGGGGAAACGATTGGGGTGCCATCATAACCATGAGGCTCGCACTGATATACTGAATCGAGGGTAGGGATCACTGTGAAAATTGTGGTTACCAGTGCATAACAAACCCGCCGTCGATGTTGATGGTCTGGCCGGTCATCTCTGAGGCTCGGTCAGAGGAGAGAAACGTCACCAGATTGGCGACATCTTCGGGCCGCTGCCAGCGTCCTAAAGGAATCACATTTCGGACTTTTTCGTTCGCCCAGTCCTCATAGCTGCGTTGAAGCTCCGGCGGTTGTTGATCATTCCAGGCTTGCCAGACAGACCGATTCAGTGGCGTTTGAACCATTCCGGGGCAGACTGTGTTCACTCGAATTCCGTGCCGAGCCAGGTCCTTTGCCATGCACTGGGCAAAATTGATGTTCGCTGCTTTGCTTGCGCTGTACGGCGGATCGGTTTGAGATCCAATCTGGCCTGCGACCGAAGCAACGAAAATCATCGAACCACTGCATCGAGGAATCATACGTGGCGCGATCACGTGTGCCACGTTGACCATTCCTAAAATATTGATGTCGAGCACCCGATTCCAATCGGCGGGACCGACATTCGTGAATGGAAATCCAAATTTTCCAGACGAAACGGCTGCCGCATGAACAACCAGGTCGATCGGCCCGAGTTGTTGTTCCGTCTGATTTGCGGCCGATTCCACATCCTGCAGGCGGCTGACATCGGCCGTCAGTCCTAGCGATGAAACACCGCAATCCGCGCTTAGCTTGGAAGCGGCGTCGACGCTTTTCGATGAGGCATCCCAGATGGCGACTCGGCAACCTTCACGGGCCAGTTCTGTGGCACAAGCAAGCCCGATACCGCTTGCTCCGCCTGTTACGACGGCGACTTTATTTCGTAATTGAAGGTCCATTCGATTCTCTTGTTCATGTTGAGAAGCGGGGTCCCGGCTGGAAATGACCTTCGTTTCTCATTTTGCCGCAAGTTTTCAAATCGCTCATTGGCGGATTTGCCGACAAGCCTAATGCGACTGACCCGAATTGTCTTGTCCACACGTGTTAGCAATGCCGTTGAAGGATTCTTCAACGGTAAAACAGGGACAATTGAGAGGAATCGTGAGCACTGCATGACCGAGTACGGTCATGCAGTGCTCATCGGCTAAAAGTTTACGACGCGGAAACACTACGTCGGAGAAGACTCCAGAGAGGCTTTGCCTCAGACCAACGCAGCCGTCGTCGCTCCGAGGTTGTCAGTTTTTGTAAGCTGAGAATGGTAAGCCACAACCCGTAGCATGGGCTTCAGCCCGTGCTACACAACATCTTGTGCGGGCTAAAGCCCACACTACAAAAACTAACAACCTCTCCGCGTGATGAGCCTTTTTCGAGAACCAGGCGAATACGAATCAGCATGTTTTCAAATGAGGAATTCAAACGAAGTATCTGTTCCGAGGATGAGGTAACGTTTGAATCGTTTTCGACACATGCTCATCACGCGGAGCGATGATGGCTACTTTGGGAAAAATCCTGAAACTTGATTGATTGAGTCGAGCTTCAACTTCAAAGAAGTCCGATGCCGTGGCACATTAGTTCGGTGCCGTTTTGAAAAGATTATACACGGCGTTTCCCATTTGTCCCTTGGAATTGGCGTTACCTGATTGCGGAAGGTATTCTCTGTTTTACTGGAAGAGACGAATTGCGAGTTGCATGAACGGTTGAAGATGTCATTAAACACAGAGGCAGGTACAGTTGCCAAAACTCGGAAGCTGCTATCGGATTGCGGTTTGCGAACGACAGCGGCTCGATTGGCCGTAATGCATTGGTTGCAACGAGCGAACTCGCCCTCAACGCACGCCGAGATTTCTGCCGACCTGGTTCCGATGGGTATCGACAAGGCCACCGTGCTGCGCAATCTAACCGAACTCGTCGAGGCGGGACTGGTGACACGCAAGGAATTAGGTGACCACGTCTGGCGATTTGAACTGCGTGATGCATCACATCCCGACGGTTGCGAACATGCCCATTTTATTTGCGTTGATTGTGGTCGTGTCACCTGTCTTCACAAATTCGATTTTCCGAAATCGGCACTCAAGTCCGTAACGGAAGTCGGCAACGTGACCGAGATTTTGATCCGCGGACATTGTCTGCTTTGCCAATGAAAGACGAAATGTCCAAGCGAGTTGTCCTGGCGATGAGTGGTGGCGTTGATAGTTCTGCTGCGGCGGTACTGTTGAAAGAGCAAGGGTACGAGATCATCGGACTTTTCATGCGCTCAGGCGCTGTCGAAGAAACCGCCTGTCGCGTCGAACCCAAGGCAAACTTAGTGTCATCCGGTGCGATGTCTGGAGCAGAATCACAGCAGCACGCTTCAACGGCACTTCCAACGCTGCCGATTCTCGGAACAAAGGCCAACAAACAAGGGTGCTGTAGTGCATCGGATGCTGCCGACGCGCGTCGCGTGGCGGATGTGCTTGATATCCCCTTTCACGCGCTGAACTTTTCGGACGCATTCGGGCGGATTAAGGATTACTTCGTCGATGAATATCTCGCGGGACGAACTCCCAATCCCTGCGTAATGTGTAACAACTGGCTGAAGTTCGGCAAGCTTTGGGATTTTGCTGTCAGCGTCGGAGCCGACCTGATTGCAACAGGACACTACGCCAGAATTCAGACAATCGAAGGTAAGCCCGCCCTGATAAGAGGTCGCGATCTGACGAAGGACCAGTCGTATGTGCTGGCGGGGATCAATTGCAATATCCTCGATCGAATACTGTTCCCAGTCGGCGGTTTCAATAAGCCCGAGATTCGCGAACTGGCGGCACAGGCCGGCCTTCGAGTGGCGACCAAGCCCGACAGCCAGGAAATCTGTTTCATTCCCGATAACGACTATGTCGGATTTCTGGAACGTTACCGTGGTCGCCCCGACATGTCGGGTGAATTCGTTGATCCGGCAGGTAAAGTTCTTGGAAAGCATTCTGGATTCGATCAATTCACGATCGGCCAACGGCGCGGACTGGGCATCACGTTCGGTGAACCTCGTTTCGTGATTCGGATCGAGCCGGAAACACGCCGCGTTGTCCTGGGGACTCATCAAGATTTGGCCTGTCGTGAACTGGAAGCGGACGGAATCAGTTGGCTGGTCGATGGCCTTCCCGAGGAATTCGATTGTCTGGCCCAAATCCGTTATCAGCACACGGCAGCGGTCGCTCATGTCGTACGTGTCACCCCGGACCATGTGCGAGTGAATTTCACCGAAGCACAATTCGGCGTCGCGCCTGGTCAGGCACTTGTTCTCTATGAGGGCGATCGAGTTCTGGGTGGTGGCTGGATTCGACAAAGTGAAAGCCGTTGAATTCAACGTTGCTCATTCGAAATCGGAGGTGCCACTGCATCGGAGTCTTCTCCGACGCAGTGTCTTTGATTTGTAACGGGGTGATTGAAAGACACTGAGTGACCGAAGACGGTCATTCAGTGGCACAAGATTTGTTGCTCATTCCCGAAACGCCCGCAGATCAATTGCATCGCTCACTTTGGATGCTTAGTCTTTTGTGATGCACACCTTCACCCAACTTCTCTCGTGCGTTTTCTTACTAAGTTTCGTCACCATTGTTTCGGCAGCGGAACCGTTGAAATTGCCCGTGACGCGAGACGTCTGGATCTCCGCCTATCCTGGCGAGCAGGAAGGAAATAACGGTGGGGCGCCCCGTTTAAAGTTTAAGGGGATTCAAGAGTTTTCATTGCTCGACTTTGACAGTAAGGCATTGCGAGGAAAGCGGGTGAGTCGTGCACAGTTATGGCTGCATCTGGAATCGAAGGACGCACCTTTACGGCGAATGACGGTTTCCACGGTTGCCAGCCCTTGGGAAGAAGGTACTGGCAGTGGATACGCGAAGGGGACGGGAGCTTCGTTTCGCTGGGCGAAACCCGACCAATCCTGGAATGGTCCTGGTTCGGATGTCACGTCCGTGGTCAATAGCGAAGCCGGATCCATCTGGGGCTTTGGTGATGCAACGCCGCCCGACGCGAATGGCTGGCAGGTCATTCCTGTTGATCCCAAAGTAATCGAGGCCTGCGCCGACGGACGAAGTCACGGAGTATTCGTCCAAGACGATGTCGGTTCTGAGTACGAACGCGATGGCGAAAAGTTCGCCTGGAAGCTGTTTCCCAATCGAATGGTCGCTTCACGCGATATGAATAAGACGGTGGCACCTTACTTCATCGTCTGGACGGACGGAAATGCAAGTCAATCACCAGTTCCGATGAAACCAAAACTCGATCAAACGGAAAAGTGCATTCTTCCTGTTGCGACGACCAAACGACCGAACGCGGAAAAATCGCTGCTGACCGATCTGATGGGTGTTCCCCTTGGAAACCAGCTGTACGCCGCAAAAAACGAAGCGGTCACTTTCTTCATTGAACGCAACGAGAATGAACCGGTCGAAGTCGAAGCGGCAGGTCTGAAGCCAAAACTGTTTTCGCTCGTCAAAGCGATCTCTGCAGGTGACGTGGCGGATGTATTGATCGATTCTATTCACCAGAGCCGTGTCGTTTGTGAAATCTATCTGCCACACTCGGTTCGCAGTGGTGCGCATTCGGTGACGGTTCGCATTGGTAAAAAGAGCTTACCAATCACGCTGCTTGTCTGGGATTTCACGCTGCCGGATCAGCTCTCTTTTGTTCCCGAAATGAATGCTTATGGATTGCCGGTTCCTGCCGAGGAAGAAGTCGCCTGGTACCGTTTGGCGCATGAGCATCGATTAAACCTCAACGTCCTACGCTATGGTTGGAATGGACGTGTGGCCGATGGTTGCGCACCGGTCAAGAAAGCTAACGCGTGGGATTGGGAGGCCTGGGATCGCCGGTTTGGCCCCCTGCTGGATGGGACGGCGTTTTCCGGTTTGCCACGAACCGGCGTTCCTGTTGATGCGTTCTATTTGCCGCTCAACGAACATTGGCCTGCGGACGTTCATCGTCATTTCAAAGGAGGTTATTGGGTTGAGGATGCCTTCGACGAAAGTTATTGGAACGAGTTTTCGACGACTGCCAGAGAATTCGCGGAACACGCGGCGAAAAGGGGTTGGACGAAGAGTTGGCTGCAGTTCTATCTCAACAACAAAGTCTATTTCAAAGAGCAGCGAGGAAACTGGAACTCCTGTTCTGCACCTTGGGTTTTCGACGAACCGGTCAATACTCAAGACTTCTGGGCCTTGCGTCGTTACGGCCAGGAATTTAATCGAGCGGCCCGATCGATTGCCCCGAATGCCGTTTTTCGTTGCGACATTTCCAGGCCGGAATGGCAACGTGATCTACTCGACGGCGTGAGTGGCGTGGAAGTAATCAGTGGTGCCCTTCGTCCGTATCGCGAACGGATTGAACGCCGTCAGGCCCGATTTGGCACGATGGTGACCTTCTATGGAACGACCGCGCCGCCAACAGAATTTCCTGTGCAGCCCGTGGCATGGTGTCTGGATGCGTGGTGCCTCGGAGCGGACGGAGTTTTGCCGTGGCAGACGATCGGAAGAAGAGAATCCTGGGACAAGCCGGACGCACTGTCGCTGTTCTATCCAGCTCGTAATCCGCAAGACCCGAAGGTCTCGCCCAGCCTCAGGCTCAAATCCTACCGTGAAGGTCAGCAACTGGTGGAATATTTGACCGCTTATACATTGGTGACCGGACAATCTCGGCAGGCGGTGGCCGAAGCGGTAAAAGAATTTCTTGGTCTCGAAGTCGACTTAAAAAAGAAAAATTCCGAAGACGCCGGAACAGCTGAATACAAACCGGCGGTCGCTCAAAAGCTGTTTGAGCTGCGTGAGCGACTTGGCGCGTTTCTCGATTCAAAACACCCTGAAGTCCAAAAACAATCTGTAAAGTGGACGATTAAGACCGATGAATCACCGCGCGCAGTGGTCGAGTAAATTTGCCATTTGCCTTGGGATCCATCGGGGCTTTCAAGTGCCAGTCGAGGTTTGTTGTAATTCGGCTATCGTCTCGGCGGAGCGAGATGGCTAATTTGGACTGAGATAACTCATCGGTGGAGTCGTCTCAGGCGCATTGGCTTCTTCTCATGCTGGTCGAAGAGCACTGCTTGGCCGAAGACGGTCAAGCAGTGGCACAGGAAATAAGAAGATTGATGAAGGGCTATCGCGAGCAACAAGCAAGAGGCCGATGTCCCGAGGGAGGTGTCGATTCGCACTTCTTGGTTTGAGTCAGTTGAAGTGATGCCATCTCGCGATCGAGCACTTCCTGGTAATACGCCAGTCGCTTCGCTGCGATATCCAATGAACCACCAAATGATCGCTCTTCTTCCAGATAGATCAGCGGCACGGGAAACTCGACAATCTTCATTTTTTGAGCGGCAGCCTGCACCCAAAGTTGCAGCGGCATTGCGTAGCCGAGTTCGGTAATTCGCAGCCTGGCAAGGGAATCAACTCGGTACGCCTTGAAACCACAGAACGCGTCGGTCAGGTTCAGGCAAAACTGGTGATTCAACCATTCAGTAATCTGAAGATTGATTCGGCGTCGTTCGATCGGCGGCTCACTGGCCCCATCGAAGATTTTCAAATAACGACTGCCCGAGACAATGTCGGCTGGTGCGTCTTCCTGATTGAAAACAGTCGCTGCCATTTCGGGAATCAACGCCGGTTGATGTTGGCCATCACAATCAATCGTCACCAGCACGTCGTACTGACCGGATAGGGCATACGTAAATGCCGTCCGGAGACCAGCGCCATAGCCTTGGTTCTGCTGATGTCGCACGACATGCACGTCGCGCATCGATTTCAGCAGTTCTGGCGTTTTATCGGATGACCCGTCGTCGACGACTAGGATCTCTTTTGAGTATTTCCGGACCTCAGTGATCACATCGATCACGTGACGTTCTTCATTGAACACAGGTAACGCCGTCAAAACTCGCAGGGACATAAGCGACTCCCGCTATAAAAAACTGAGCCTCCGTAACAGCATCCCTGCACGCCGGGCTCTGATTCTAAACCACCAACGCGAAGAGTCAAACCGATCGGCGGTTCCAAAAACCGTCAGGCTGCGGTGACCCACAATATCGGTGGCTTAAGACTTGCAATTCTCAAAACCCGTAGAACCGTGAAATCTCTTCATCGTCACCCCGAACTCCCACAAACAGGACATTCAGCAACCATCAATTCTATTGGCTGAAAACCACCGTCGAACGTGCACTGGATTACAGGTCTCTATCAGACAGGCAATGCTTGAGACACCTCTGTGTTTTGCTTTGACCCGAACCAGCCTGTCAAAAACGTCTCCAGCAGCAACACCGCAATTACCGCCACCAGAATCTGTTGCCACAACTTTTGCGATTGTTCCAGCTCGACCAGTTGGAGTTGACGCTGCCGTTGGCGTTGACGTTGCGGATCATCCGGTCTTTCACGCCCTTTCATTTTCAATCCAAAACTTTCCAGTTGCTCAAGCGTCAGCGGATTCGTCCGGCTCTCGTCGGCTGAAAGATTCACGGCAATTTGTTCCGTTCGACCCGGAACGCTTAACTGATACAGGCCTGGTGTTGCCGTCGCTTGAAAGGAGACATCGGTCGGTAACGACGATAACTCGGTTCCATCCGGCAGTCGAGCGGTTCCCGTCGCCGAGGTTTCTGCTCGCGATGTGGTTGGCCAGTCAAGAGCGCTACCAACCACTTGCCCTTCTGTTCGCGGGGTGAGTTTTGTCGAGTGTTCCAGCAGGCGAAACATTAACATTGGGAATTTTGAACTGCGCGCAAATTGACTATCAGCTGGTTGCCAGCCAGCCGCGAACACAATGACATTACCCCGCTCCAATGAAAATTCGACAATCGCAGGATCTCCGTCATCGAACCGGGCCAAGACCCGATCGGCGTCCTCGATTTTTCCGACCCCAGGTTTTTCCGATTTCGCATCAACGACGTTTAACCCATCCAGTTTTCGATGTTTCCAGAATCGGATTCCCGTGAAGTCGCTGAATTGAGATTCCGCAAACGGGGCAAACACCGGATTTTCGAAATCGATTTCGCCGAGCATCGCATATTTGGAAACAGTTGCTTCACTCGCCGAGATGCCTTCACGTCCGCACAATGTCAGGCTTGCCACAGTTGCTTCCGGTGTTGCCGATACAATCAACACTGTTCCGCCGTTCGCCAGATGATTACGAACGATCGGCTGCACCGCAGAGTCCGGCTCGGTCAAAACGATCAATGATGGTTGGAAATCTGCAGATGCGATATTCACCTGGCCGGGCTCGCGCAACTCGATTTTGAATCGATGTGAAGCGGAAAAAAGTCGGTCGAGATAAAAACGTGCTCCTTCGGTATCGTTGGTCGATTCCGGTCCGCAATAAATCACCAGGCGTGTTTCGGGAACACTCTCTGCAACAAAAACCCGGTTATCAAAGTCGTCATCATCCCCTGCCAGCCGAAGGACAGATGAAACCATTCCGGCCGGAAGTTTCGGCGGAAGCAGAATCCGACTTTGGCCCGGTGGAACGTAAACAGAAACTTCAGGCGAATCGTCCAGACCCCATTTCAACGTAAACTTTTCCTTGACGGAGTCGGCGGAGTTGGTTATTCGAACTCGTAAGACGTCGTCGGCGGATTCCGGGTTTCGTTCAACGACCTGCAGTCCCGCATTCGATGTTGATTTCGGATGGGCGAGAATCAGTTCGACAGGCAAGTCGTCGGGCCATTCATAACCTTGCAAGGTAACGGTCTCAGAACCACTTTGTAAATCCGTCGCCAGCCAGATTCGCTGAAAAGCCTGCTTGGCTCGTTCGGTCTGAACTTCCTGAAGCGATGTCGCCGTCCTGATCAGGGCTTCGCCTAACCGAGTCGATTCCCAGGTCGGCTTCAAATCCTTCAGTCGGGCTCTGACCAATTCTCGTCCAGCGGAAGCTTCCAACGATTTGAGTTCTTTAAAATCCGCGACGGGAACAAACGTCCGATCGAATCGATACAGTGCAACTTTCGTTTGTACGGGCAACTTCGCGATCCGGTCATCCAATTGTTGAATCAGATCGTTCCAGACACCCTCTCGTTGCATGCTGGCACTGGTGTCGACCAGGATCGCCAGCAATTGTTCGTTTGTCGCTTCGTCGGGTTCCGTCGCGGTCGCTCGCCACAGTGGCCTTGTGAATGCAAACGCCAGCAGCGCGAGCGCCGCTGCGCGAAGCAACATCAGTAACCAATGTTCGATCCGACTGCGGCTGGTAATACGCGGTGGTGACGGTGTCAGAAACATCAGAGTCGAAAACGGCCGTTCGCCACGCGGCATCCTCCGCCACATGTGAAACAAAACCGGCCCTGCGGCGGCCAAGGCACCCAGCCAATACAACGAATAGAGCCAAGTCATAAAATATCCGAAGTCCGAAGACGATCATCAAACAGCAATGTTTTGCGTTCAGCAGCATACCCGACTGGGTGACTCGATCCCAATCGTCACAGCCCGAGATTTCTTTGAACGTTACCTGACTATCGAGATTTGGTTATCGTTCACATTTTTAGGGTGTGCCAACTTCATCGATTCAGACAACTGCAAATTCCTAGGGCAAAGGCCCGTTTACCACCTCCGCAGGGGAGGTGGGGTTTCGATTTATTTCTGTAAAAACTCCTAAACGACATTGCCCTTCGGGACCTTTTAAAAAACTTCCCCATTCACAACCGAGATGAAATATGCGACTTGGTTATAACACCAACGGGACGACCGGACATCGTTGGGATCAGGCGATTGAACTCATGGCTGAGATCGGCTATCGATCGGTCGCGATCACTATTGACCATCACTGTCTCGATCCCTATTCGACCAACCTTGCTGCTGAATTGATTCGCATGCGACGAGTTCTCGAGCGGTTTGAAATGACAAGTGTCATCGAAACCGGTGCCCGCTTTCTGCTTGATCCTCGACGAAAACATGAACCGACTCTGGTCAGCCCCTCAGCAGAAGCCCGTGCCGTGCGCATCGACTTTCTCAAACGTTGCGTACAGATCGCCAGAGAACTCGATTCGGAAGCGGTCTCGTTCTGGAGCGGCATCGTTCGTGACAACCCCGAACCGACGGAAGCCTATCGTCGACTTGCCGATGGTTGTCGTGAAGTTCTCGATTACGCCGAGCCGTCAGACATCCGCCTGGCCTTTGAACCGGAACCTGGGATGCTCGTCCAGACATTTGACGACTATCAATACTTACTCTCGTTGGTTGACGGGCCCGGCTTTGGACTCACCGTCGATATTGGCCACGTACACTGTCTTGAGCCGCTACCGATTTCGAACTATCTCGAAACGTGGCACGATCGAATTTTCACAATCCACATTGAAGATATGAGACGAGGGATTCACGACCACCTGCGATTCGGGGAAGGGACAATTGAGTTTGAGCCGGTGTTGAAGACACTCAAAGCTCTCAACTACGCCGGAAGTCTGAATGTGGAACTAAGTCGCCATAGTCATATGGCACCTGAAGTGATGCAGGAATCGTTTGATTTTCTGGGCCGGAATCTGGGTTGAAACGAATGAATAAGGGTCGGGAGACCCTGAGAAGATGTTCTGCGGGGTCAGGAGACCTGCGCAGAACCACAGGCCCGCGCACAACAAGGCGAATTCCAACGACTCGAAATTTTTGTGCTGGAATTATCGCAGGACATGCTACCATGAAACTCGCGTGAAAATGACCGCATTCGCGAGGTGACTCAACCGCAGAAGGGGTAAACATGAAACTCATTCTTCCAGCGCGTTCACAAAGTCGGCGAGGGATCGGTCGAGTCGATGTCATCGTGGTACTCGCCGTCTGCGTCCTGCTGTGTGCCATCATCGGCCCAGGGTTACTTCAAAATAAACGTGGACCAGCGAGAGTCATGAGGTGCTTGAACAATCTCAGGCAAGTCGGGTTGGGCGTTATCAACTACAGTTCAAATTATAACGGCGAACTCCCCTTTCTCAGTAAAGACGTCGAAGTCACGAACGCGTCTGGAAAAAAGGGAACCATCCCGATGAGCTGGCAAATGCAAATCCTACCGACACTCGACGCGACTGCAGTGCTTAAAAACATCAAGAAAAACGCCGTGGTTGTCTCCGGCGAAGATCCAGTTTTCCGTATGGAAATTGCCGAAACGGAACGGATCTGGCTACCAGAATTCGCGTGCCCGGATGATACAGACTCAGATCGAACCCCGGGTGGTTTGAGTTACGTTGCCAACGCGGGATTTATTTCTCGAAGCCTTTATCATGGTGACCCCAAAGGAAAGCACCAGATTGGGAAGTTAAGCTGGGACGGGAATAACGCCAGTGACGAACCAGAGGATGTTATCGTCAGTACGGCCACAGGTGTTTTTTGGCGAGCGCATCCCTCGTTTAAGCCAAGTCTGGACTTTGTTGGCACTGGTGACGGGATGTCAACGACCTTGATGCTAACCGAAAATCTTCAGGCAGGTCTCTGGTACGATACGGATACCGCGAAAATTGGATTCGGTTTGCCGATTAATGACAGAAATGGACAAGTTCTTTTCGGTGCCGAGACATTTTTCGAATCGGTTAAATCGCCGCTCAATACCCAGTTTTCCGGCGGAACATTGACTTCATCCGCTCCTCAAGACTGGAGGATTAATGCGGGGCTCAAAGCCAAGACGGGAACTCAACCACGACCGAGCTCCAATCACGAAGGTGGGGTTAACGTGATGTTCTGTGATGGATCGGTACGGTTCCTGAACGAAAAAATCGACCCGCATGTTTACGTTAAACTTCTGACCCCAAACGGTGTGTCATATGGGGAAAGGCCACTTCAAACGTCTGATTTTTGAACCGAGTCGCGTTGTGCGCGGGTCTCCTGACCCCGCACAGAGACCGCTCACCGGAACCGACCGAAGGTCTCCTCTTCGATTTCACATAACGCAATGCTTGAAAAGAACAATTTGGAAGATTTCCCGATTATATCGATTGAAGAGGGGTCGAGAGACCCCGAGAAGATGTGGTACGGGGTCAGGAGACCCGCGCACAGCCGTAAAAAACTGCGTAGAACCGCAAAAACTCTCGCACAACTGCAAATCCCAGGTTATCCCAAAGCATCAAAGTTGATCGGCTTGTCTCCTTTGCGATGGCGTTCTACGATGGACTGTGACATAACGATGAAAATTATCTCCACGCCGAGGCTGATTTGATGGCCGCTGAACCGACTGACAAAACAATCCTGATTATTGATGACGACCGTGAAATCGCGTCGATGCTGCACGGCGTGCTGACCGGAAATGGTTATCGAGTCTTTCTCGCTCCGAATGGTATCGAAGGCCAGCGACAGATCGAAACGTTGAATCCCGACCTGGTCATCACGGATATGATGATGCCTCGCATGGGTGGATTTCCCGTTCTTGAGTTCTTGAAAACACTGCCGGCCCCTCCCGCAGTGATCATGATCACCGCCAATGAAGGGGGACGGCACAAAGCTTATGCAGAGATGCTGGGCGTCGCCGATTACCTGCGTAAACCATTTCCGATGGAAGTGCTGCTTGAATCTGTGCGACGGATTTTTGAAACCAGGGCAATGGTTTCCGAAAAAGAAAAGCCATCACCCATCAAACGACTCAGTCGCAAGAAAGCGCCAAAGCCAGATGTCGAAACCGAATCTGACGATGACGAAGAATAAGTGAACTTGTCGATGGTCGCACTCGAAAATCGAAATAGTCGCTTCGCGATGAAGGTTGTCGTCAATCTGTTTGTGTTATTTTTCGCGGCGACCTATCTCTTCATCAGCATCAGCCTTGCTGATGATTCCGTCGTCGTTACGAAGCAACCCGTTTTCGTCTGGAAGGCCGGTGTCGCGAAGGTTGTGATCACACCCGACAAGCCAGTCTGGCTCGCCGGTTATGGCACCCGACGCGCCCCGGACGGCAAGTTGCACGATTTGTGGATGAAAGCCCTGGCGCTTGAGGATCACAACGGACATCGAGCTGTCCTGATCACCAGCGATTTTCAGGGAGTTCCCAAAGGGATGAGTGATCTGGTTTTCGAACAGGTCAAGCTCAAACATGGTCTCGACCGCAGCCAGATCATGTTCACGTTCTCACACAATCACTGCGGACCCCGGCTGGGAAACGACCTGGTCGACTATTACCCGGTCGATGCCGAACAAGTGCAACTGGTCGAGGAATATACCTCGCTGATGGTCAAGCGAACGGTTGATCTGGTGGGCCAGTCTTTGGCGAATCTTGCACCGGCAACTCTCAGTCTTGGGGAAGGACGAGCGACATTCGCGGTCAATCGGCGTAATAACCGAGAAGCGGATGTTCCCTCAATGATCGAACGCGGAATCCCTTTTGTTGGTCCCGTAGATCATGTGGTCCCTGTGATGAAGGTGACTCGACCCGATGGGAAACTGGAAGCGATCCTGTTCGGCTATGCCTGTCATCCGACGACGCTCAGTTTTCTCACCTGGTGCGGAGATTATCCCGGTTTTGCACAACTTGAGCTGGAACAGAACCATCCGGGCGCGACGGCCATGTTCGTGAATACCTGCGGCGGCGATCAGAACCCGTTACCACGCCGGACCGTAGAACTGTGTCAGCGTTACGGTCACATGCTGGCTGTTGGGGTCGACGAAGCGTTGGCTCAACCGATGACTCTCGTTACCTCGGGACTTCGTACCGCGTTTGAGATCATCGAGTTGCCCTATTTAAAGACAGTGACTCGAGAAGAACTTGAAGTCTTCGCCAAGGATAACAACGCCATCCGCGCTCGCTGGGCAGCGAGGCTGCTGAAACAGCTTGATGCCGGAGAAGTGTTTTCAGAATCGTATCCCTATCCGGTACACGCATGGTGTCTCGGGAAAGAGACGCTGGTCATCGGTCAAGGGGCCGAAACCGTTGTTGACTACGCACTTCGCTTCAAAAGCGAGTTCGGTTCAGGGACGTGGGTCTGCGGCTACGTCGACGACATGATCGCGTACATCCCCTCCCGTCGAGTATGGGAAGAAGGGGGTTACGAAGGGGGATCAAACCTTTTCGAATACGGTCGCCCGGCATTGCGCTGGTCGGGCGACGTGGAAGATCGAATCACCCAGTCCGTCAAGAAACTCGTCAAACAAGTCCGAGATTGAGTCGGATTTGGTGCCGCTGCCGTTGGATCGTGCCGCAAATCGATTTCGTCGCCACGCGCCAGCAAGAGTTCGCGGTTCATCACCACGAACTCTTGCTGCGATCGGTTTCTGCTACTCCGTGACAATTTCCAGACGTACGATCTTCTTCCGTCCTGCCTTAATCAGTCGACCGGGTTTCAGATCGAGAACGAGCTTTGTGTCGGTGATCGGGGTTGGCTGATCTCCGTCGTAGTAGGAAACTCCCCCTTGCGAGATCATTCGCATCGCGTCGCTTGTCGACGGAACCAGGCCTGCTGCTTTCATCAACTGGGCAATCGCCAGACGACCATTGGCCAGATCGGCCTGGCATTGCGGAAGCTGACCCGCCAGCGTTTTTAGATTCAGCGTGACGGTCGGAATATCGGTTGGTAGTTCGCCGCCACCGACTTCACGCTGCCAGCGGTCGGCGGCTTCGTTGGCCTGTTGTTCGGAGTGGTATCCGGCGATAACCAGCTTTGCGAGTCGAATTTTTGCGTCTTTCGGATGTCCCGCCAGAATCGTGGCCACTTCTTCCAGAGGGACATTCGTCAGCAGATTGAAATAGATCCCCATCGTCGCATCAGGGATCTGCATGAACTTTTTCATCATGTCGAATGGTGATTCCGAGATCCCGATGTAGTTCCCCAGGCTCTTCCCCATTTTCTGTTCGCCGTCGGTACCGACGAGAATCGGTGACATGACGCCGATCTGCTGCGGCAGGTTCTGGTCCCGCTGCAGGTCGCGGGCCAGCATGAAGCTGTAAAGCTGCTCGGTCCCCCCCAGTTCAATATCCGACTTGATCATGACCGAATCCCAGGCTTGCATCATGGGGTACAGGCATTCGTGCAGGAAAATCGGAGACTGGTTGGCGTACCGCTTGGCAAAATCGTCACGAGTCAGCAATTGGGCGACAGTGATCTTGCCGCACAGTTGCAGGATGTCGGCAAAGCTCATTTTCGCAAACCAGTCGCCGTTACGATGAACTTCTGCCTTCGAAATATCGATGACCTTGCCGACCTGATTCAGGTAATCCCTTGCGTTCGCTTCGACGTCCGCTTCGGTCAGCTTTTTCGACCGGGCCTGATCGCGACCGCTGGGATCGCCGACCAGCGCCGTGTAGTTCCCGATAATGATGACGGCCTGATGCCCCAATTCCTGAAACTGCCGCATTTTTCTCAGCGGAACGGTATGACCAAGATGGACATCGATCCCCGTCGGATCGATCCCGTATTTGATTCGTAATGGTTTGCCTGTCTCGCGGCTTTTGGCGAGTTTTGCGGCCAGTTCTTCTTCGGGAACAATTTTCTCAACGCCGCGACGAATGATCGCGAGTTGTTCATCTACGGGAGGGAAATTCATCGTCAATTCCTGGTGTCAAATGCATGCGATTCACATGGAATTCGATTGTACAGACACCTTACCAGTGGGATTCCATTTCCAGGAAGGAAAACAGAGTGAAGGACAACGCATCCGTGCAACAAGTTCGTTACGTTGATGTTGGACTCAGCAACTGTAACGTCAGCATAGTAGCATTGAATAACGCATGAATCACGACCACCGCCAGATAACTGTGTTGACGGTGAAAGACATAGCCCAGGATCAGTGCCAGCGGCATCAATGCCAGGCCATCGCGCCAGCCATGAGCACTGGCGAATAACACGGCAACCAACGGGATTGAAACGGAAGCGGGAAAGATTTTTGATAGCCAGCCTTGCAGGATCACTCGGTAAATTAACTCCTCAAAAATGGGAGCCGCGATGACCGCAGTCACGGCGATCATCGAAACCGTCGCCATGTCAGGAGATTCCATGAGCTGTTTCAACAGGGAATGCTGATTCTCGGCACCTCGAAACGGCAATGTCATGAACATCGAAACGATCATTGGAATGACCGACGCAAAGAATCCGTAGACGCCCAATCTGACTTGTTCGCGAAGATCGTTAAATCGGATTCCGATCGCTGACCACGGACGTTCTTTTGAACAGGGGACGACCGCAAAAATCAGGCTTAAGCTCAGATTAAAGAGAACGCGCTCGACCAATGTGCCCAGGGAGATCGACGGTTGGTCTTCGGTAGACGTCTTTAATAACCACAGTATCGGCCCTAACAACAACAGCGAGACCGTAAGAATGACGATGAAATTTTCGGGAAAAGAGTTCCAGCGGGCGCGTGGTTCTTCGTTCAACGGCAAGAATGACTTTTCGTGAGACTGTCGTTTGAACAATTGCCTCCAAACGAAGGCGCTTCCCGCGAACAACAACGCGATGAGATACCCCGTGGCGAGGACCCGAGGTTCGATCTCGGCGAAGGAATTGAGCAAAGTGAAAACTTCCACTGGATCGAGCAGGTTTAATAAAGCGCCGTTGCCAGCTTGCGTCGGTATTCGCCTGTCAGCTCGGAAGCCGGACCAAGCATGTCAAAGATTTTGACCATCGTCGACTTGGCCTCGGCCCGGGCCTCACCAAAATCTTCCTGCACGACCTTCAGACAAAGTTCCAGTGCCTTGCGGTGCTGTTGGGATGCGGCGTAGGCATCTGCCAATTGAATCTGCAGGTGAAGGTTTGTCGGATCGGCCTCGGCGGCCTTCCGGGCAATATCGACACCACCCACTTCCGCCGCTGATCGTCGAACGTCGAGTTCCGATTTCAATCGCTCGGCTTCGGGTTCCAGGAACCCTCGCTTTTCCAGCTCTTCAAGCATCGACGCACATTCGTCGAGCCGTCCCTGCTTCAGTACGACACTCACCAGACAAATCTTCAGCGAGTCTTCTTCCGGCGCCAGCGCCAATGCTTCGCGGAATTTGATTTCCGCTGCTTTCGGATCGGTTTCGGCTAACTGCATCCCTTCTTGTGCCAGCAGTTGAGCCGGTGAGGGAAGGAGTCGAGTCACCCATTCTCGCGCTTGTTCAGCCGTCAACAAACCTGCGAACTGATCGACGGGTTGACCTTGAACCAGTGCGAACACCGTCGGAAGCGATTCGACACGAAACGCCTGAGCGATCTCGGGCTCCTCGTCGGTGTTCACTTTGGCCAGGATAAATTTTCCCGCCATTTCGACGGCAAGTGCTTCAAGAATCGGGGCCAGCTTCAGGCAAGGATTACACCACGGCGCCCAGAAGTCGATAACGACTGGAAGTTCCATGGATTTCTGAACGACGTCCTGCTGGAACGTAGCTCGGGTAACGTTGATGACATACGGCGATGCAGACATGGTCGAATTTTCCCTGAGAGAGTTTCTTCAACCCAGAGTGTACGCCACTACGGAAAACTCGGCAAACGCGGGGACGGTTTGTCCCTGTTCGAAAACTTAGCCGCCCCACGTGCAATCTCAGCGAGCAAAGCGAAGTCGCTCACTCGATCAAGAGAATCAGGTTCACGTCATGCCTTTGATTGGATCACCATGATAAACGTGGTGCGGCCGATCAAGAACGTCTTTCCAAGAAATGGTTGCCGGTAATCCGAGTGCTTCGTAGATCGTTGCCGCCATATTTTCAGGGGTTTGAGCATCAGACTTTGGATACCCTCCAAGGCTGTCGGAAGATCCGATTACCGTCCCTCCGCGAGTTCCTCCACCAGCAAAGAAGACGGATTGAACAGCACCCCAGTGGTCTCGCCCGGGGAGTTTCGTTTCGGCACCAGGGAACGTAAAGACTTTCGGCGTGCGCCCAAATTCGCCGGCCATAACGATCAAGACATCGTCGAGCATTCCTCGTTCGGAAAGATCGTCAATCAGCGCAGAAACGGCTCGGTCAGTTGGCGGCAAAAGAAAATTCTTCAAATTTCCAAAAGCGGCTTCATGGGTATCCCAGGATTCGTCGTTACCGAGATTGACCTGAACCAGGCTGACACCTGCTTCGACCAGCTGACGAGCCATCAACAGGGACCAGCCAAATGAATTGCGACCATACCGATCCTGATCCTTCGCGTCAGCCACATGGACATCAAGGGCCCGATGCACACCTCCTTCGAGCAACATCGAGACTGCGGTTTGGCGATGACGATCAAACTCAAGGACATCAGCGGCCTGATCAAGGGATGTTCGCTGTCGTTGAATCGATTCCAAAAGTTGAAGACGGGACTGAAACTTGTCCCTCAGCATATTTTCGGCGAGTTCCAGTTTCGGTGCTTCAAAGCGGTAATTCGGGGGATTCATCCGACCTTGCTGGCGTTGGAATCCATACTCCGGAAAGGCACCGTGAATGTACTTCGTATCTCGATACTGACTGGCTTCGATAAACCAAGGCTCAGATTTTGGCCCCATTTCACCCGCGAATTGGCCGGGGATCGTACGGCCAGTGACGTGAATCAGCTTTTCAGGCAACACTGCCGCTGGAGGAAGATTGTTTCTTGTCGGGACCACTCGCGTTACGACAGATGCAATCGAGGGGAAGTCGGTCGGTTTCGGTCGATTTCCGTCAAACCCGACGGGCAGCGGTGTTCGGCCCGTCAACATCACATGGTGGCCTGCCGAATGTTCGTTGTAGGGATGCGTCAACGACCGGACGAGTGCCCATTGATGACTTCGGGCCGCCAGCATCGGCAGGTGCTCACAGACGCAAACACCAGGCGTTTTCGTTTCAATGGGAGCGAATTCACCGCGGATGTTCTCCGGAGCGTCGGGCTTTGGATCGAAACTGTCGTGCTGACCAAGTCCCCCCGACAGAAAGATGTAGATAACGCCTTTCACCCGGCGATTCGGCAAACTTACCTGATTTTCGGATGCCAACGAATGCAGGCCGTCGACATGATTCATGCCGAGTCCGAGCAGGCCAATCGAACCTATCTGTACCGCAGTACGACGCGACAATTGTGGATGAGCAAAACACGATCGGTTCATGTCGAATGCCCTTAATATTGCTCTCGATTTGTTGGATTGCCATCACGCCAGTCATCGACTCGTACGCAAACGCGACTTCTCGAAGGGCCAAGCTCTCAATCAGTTGATTCGAAAAAGGTCTTGAGATCATAACAACCTTTATCGATGCGTGTCACCGTTGAATGGCCGAACCGATAGACACGAATCATCGACACGAAGAAAACGTTTTCTCATTCATAGGACATGTCGTTTTATTTTATGGTCTTCTTTGGAAATTCACTGTTATTCATTGCTATCTGACGTTTAACGTTACTAGTATCATTGCTGTGCGAGGAATCCTAATTTCCGCACAATGACTCAACAGACTTCGTTGGACGACAAAGTAAAAGGCACACCGGACAGCCGGCGGGCCTGTTGCAGAGTAAGCCGACGTGATTGAACGCCAATTCGGCGTTCAGCACGTCGGCTTTTTTTTTCGCCATAGGCGAGATCGGTATGAAAATGAAAACAGACGAACAGTTGAAGCAAGACGTGCTGCAGGAACTGCGTTGGGAATCATCCCTGACGGCGACTAACGTAAACGTCGCGACGCATAATGGCGTTGTGACACTCAGTGGCACAGTTCCGCATTATGCCGAAAAAGGAGCAGCGGAACGGGCGACCCAGCGAGTGGATGGCGTCAAGGCGATCGCCGAGGAGTTGGACGTCAAACTGACGGATGACCGCAACCATGCCGATACCGAAATCGCCGAAGCCGTGGCGAATTCACTGAAATGGCACGTGTGGGTGCCGAGCGGCATCCAGGCGACCATCGAAAAGGGCTGGGTGACACTAACCGGTGCCGTCACATTCGGGTTCGAACAGAATTCCGCAGTCAGCGCTGTCTCCTATCTTTCGGGCGTGAAAGGGGTCACAAACAATATCACGCTGAAGCCAAAGGTTCAGGCAACAGCGGTCAAAGAGGCCATCGAAAGCGCTTTGAAACGTGATGCTGAAATTGACGCCGAGCACGTTTCGGTTTCAGCAATTGGTGGCAAGGTGACATTGACAGGGACCATCCGCACCTGGGACGAGCGAGACGAAGCGGGAAGAGCCGCGTGGAGTGCCCCAGGAGTGACCGAAGTCCAGAACAACCTTGCCATTTTGTAGTCGCAATGGGCAACGGTGGAATGGCTTTTGTCATACCAGTATCGGTCGGAAGTGCCACTGCATCGGAGTCTTCTCCGACGCAGTGTCTTGTCCGACTTGCCAACTCGCGACCGAAACACACTGAGTGACCGAAGACGGTCATTCAGTGGCACAAGAGCTATATCGAACAGCTGCGTAGCACTTTCGCGTCCAGCTAATCATTTTTCACAGAAAACTAAAAAATATGAAACACCTGAATTGTGTCGTCGCGATGTTTGACAAACACACACAAGCCGAAGAGGCTGTGAAACAGTTGCAAAAGGCCGGCTTCGAGATGAAAAACTTATCGATTGTCGGCAAGGGGTATCACACCGAAGAAAAGGCAGTCGGTTATTACAATGCCGGTGATCGGATGTTGTATTGGGGCGAACAGGGAGCCTTCTGGGGCGGGTTCTGGAGCCTGCTGTTCGGTTCCGCATTCTTTATGATTCCGGGTTTTGGTCCATTGCTGGTCGCTGGTCCCATGGCCGCGTGGATCGTCGCCGCCCTGGAAAGCGCCGTCGTTGTTGGCGGATTGAGTGCCCTCGGAGCGGCTCTGGCCAGTATCGGAATTCCTGAAAACAGCATCGTGCAATACGAGACGTCGATCAAAGCAGGAAAATTTATGATGCTCGTTCACGGGACTCCGGACGAAGTGACTCGGGCAAAGTCGATTCTTACAGCATCCGGAGCATCAAAAACCGAGGTCAACATGGTGCAGAAACCTGTTGCCGTGCTCGCTTGAAACGTGGTTTCAATGGACAGGACAAGGAGAGTCTTTGTCATGTCCGTTACTCCATAGGTTGCGAAGACAAATTCAGCCGCTTCTCGGCGTCAAACGTAGAAATTAAACAATGTCGTCCTCACTCATTACACGAAATGGTGCATTCCCTATGAAAGAGCCAATCACTGCCTCGAAGCGAGGCGAAACGCAAACATTCCACATGATACGAAGGACTCCGCTGGCCCTGGATGAAACCGTTGCAGCCTCCAGTATCAATGACTTGAACCAGCTTCTGGCCGACGTCATGACTCTGCGAGATCTGTATAAGAAACATCACTGGCAAGCATCGGGACCAACGTTCTATATAATGCATTTGCTATTCGATAAGCACTTCGAAGAGCAGTCTGCACTTGTCGATCTGATTGCTGAACGAGTCCAGACGCTGGGTGGTGTTGCTATCGCAATGGCTCCCGACGTCGCGGAAGCGACCTTGATTCCACGTGCTCCGAAAGGCCGCGAGAATACAGCAACGCAAATTGCACGGCTGCTTCATGCGCATGAAGTCATCCTGCTGGAAACCAGGGCAATGGCCCGCGATTCCGCTGCGAATGGTGACATGGGGACGAATGACATTCTCATTTCGAATGTCCTTCGGACCAATGAATTGCAGGTTTGGTTTCTTGCCGAACATGTCCCTTGTGAATCGATTTGCATTGAGGAGTGATGCCTAACCAAGCAACGCTGTCAAGTTCCGAAACAAGAGGAGTTTGAATTTGAGTACTATCACACAAACAACGGACAAGACGACATTAACACCGCCAGGTCATCAGACAATTGCCCTGATTCTGTGGCTGGTATTGTGTCTTAGTGCGTCCGGTACAGCAGTCTTCGTTTCGACCGGTGATTGGTACGCCAGCCTGCATAAGCCCGAGTGGAATCCGCCCGCGTGGATCTTTGGTCCGGTTTGGACGTTGCTCTACATCATGATGGGGGTCGCGGCGTGGCTGGTGTGGCGAGAAGGGGGCTGGAAAACTCAAACCTTGCCGTTGAGCTTGTTTCTGGTTCAATGGCTGTTCAATGTGCTTTGGACGCCTCTGTTCTTCGGGGCACACCTTATTGGATTTGCCTTCGCAGAGATTTTGATGCTCTGGCTGGCACTCGCGGCGACAGTGGTTTGCTTCTATCGAGTCAACCAGCGTGCCGGGAATTTACTGATTCCCTATCTGGCCTGGGTCAGCTTTGCCGCCGTACTGAATTTTACTATGTGGCATTTGAACCCTTAAATGCCAGCCGGTGTAAGAACCCCGTGTTCTTACACATCAGTTGAGAACAAGTCGTTGGACGACACCGTGAAAGGCAATCCGAGTCATCGGGTGCCGGTTACCTAAGCTTTCCAGGAACAGACAAATGAACCAAAAGAGACAATCAGGTTTTGCGTTGCAATTGGATACGTTACGCAAACGACTGATCCATGAAGTGGATTCGGCGGAAGAGTCCTTGCGTGAGGATGTGGTCAAGGCAGGAGACATTTCCAGTTTGCCGACTCATCCTGCCGACGCAGACGTTGAGGGCTTCGACGTCCAGGTTGCCATCGCTCAAAATGAAGAGCGACTGCTAGAGCAGGTCGAAGCGGCAATTGAACGGATTCCAGTGGGAACCTACGGCGTTTGCCAGTTGTGCGGAAAAATGATTGCCACACCACGTCTCAGGGCCGTTCCGTATGCGGCGCACTGCATTGATTGCGCACGAAAAGAACGTGTCTCGATTGAAAGGCCCGTACATGGCGAGCCACGACACCGCTGGCAATGAAGTCCATCCAGACTTTGATGATCTCCCCAGTCGACTTTCTTGCATTTCGACGCAGCTGCGTCAGGATTTTCAAACCCCGAAATCGGGTAATGGCTTTGGAAAATGAAAACTCACTGTTACGGAAAATGTGTCGCTTCTCTGTTTGTCCTCACGATGTTGTCTCGACCGATCATGGCCGAGGAATGGGGCGAGAAGATGTTCGACCGGTTGCAAATCAAATTTGGCACCGTGGCCAGGCTGGCGGACACCACCTTCACAGTGACTGTCAAAAACCCGTTCGCAGAAGAAATTCGGATAACCAGCCTGACCACTTCATGCGGATGCATTTCCTGGACGGACCAAGCACCAGTTTCAATTGCGTCCCGGGCTGAGCGAGTCTTGACGATCCGCCTGGATACGGTTCGCCATGTCGGGGACAAACGAGTCAAAGCGATCGTGGGTTTGCTTGAACCCATCAAAGGACTGTCGTCGACTGTGACGCTGCCGGTCGAAGGCCGGATTCGAGACGATTTCGAAGTCAGACCGAGTTCTGTGGCCTTTGGTACCGTTGACCTGGGAACCGGTTACACACAACGAATTTCGGTCACTTACAAGGGACGAGCGGACTGGAAGATTTTATCAGCCAAAGTGGACAGCTCTTATTTGACAACCCAAATCGTGGAAAAAGCTCGAAGTAATGGAACGATACAATACGATGTCGTCGTAGAATTGAAACCCGATGCTTCGGTCGGAGTTCTCCGAGATCGCTTGATCCTCACCACGAACGAGGTTGGTGGCTCGGAAATCGCGATCTCCGTCGAAGCGCGCGTTGAGGACGACATCGTTGTGACGGATGCTCAGTTTGGCTCAGTGACGATTGGTGACTCGAAGTCGATCACCGTGATTTTGCGAGGCAAAAAAGCCTTTGAAATCGAGACATTCGAACGGATTGCTCGCGACGGAAAAGGGAAGGCAGTGCCACGTGAAAACGCTCAACTGAAGGCTGCCAATCCAATCGAGTCATCGCCAATCGATCCAATCGACGCTTTCAAAACCGAATTTGCATCCGGCGTTACTCAGGTTCACATGCTGCGGCTGACATTCACGCCTCTCAACGAAGCGGGCATGTTTGACGAAACGTTTATGGTCACGATCCGTGGCCGAAATCTGCCGGTGACGTTTCACGCCAGGGGCCGGATTCAAGATCATGCGGTCACGAGTTTGTCACGTTGAATTGATTTACTGATTTACTGTGTTGCACCGGATTCGGATTGCCTTTGCCTGATACAAGGCGTATAGTCTTTACCGTGCTCGGAAGATTAAATGAAGAGCCGCCCGTTCATTTCGGGTGGCTCGTCAATGAATAAGCCGACGTGGTCGAATCCCTTACGGGGGCGACCACGTCGGCTTTTTTTGTTTAAAGGAACGCCTTATTTCCAAGACTGTCGGAAAAAAAAATTCGGCACCACCAGGTTTGCCGAAATGTACTACGGGCATTCAGGGGCTGGATGAGATTACCAGCGGCGGGTTGCCCAAAGGGAGACCGACGCTGGTGTGTGGCAGTGCAGGTTGTGGCAAGACTCTGCTCGGGGTCGAGTTTCTCGTCAGGGGAGCCACACTGTTTGACGAACCGGGTGTGTTTATTGCGTTCGAAGAGACAGCAGAAGAACTCGCTCAAAATGTTCGTTCGCTCGGCTTCGATCTTGAAGGATTGATCGAACAAAAGAAGCTGGCAGTCGACTACATTCATATCGAGAGAAATGAGATTGAAGAGACCGGTGAATACGACCTGGAGGGACTGTTCATCCGCCTGGGCTATGCCATCGATTCCATCGGTGCAAAACGGATTGTCCTCGACTCCCTTGAAACCCTGTTCGCGGGTCTTTCAAACGTTGCGATTCTACGTTCCGAACTTCGCCGCTTATTCCGTTGGCTCAAGGAAAAAGGTGTGACGGCGATCATTACGGCTGAACGGGGCAGCGGCACGTTCACGCGGCATGGTTTGGAAGAGTACGTTTCTGACTGCGTGTTGTTATTGGACCATCGCGTCGACGGTCAGATCTCGACCCGCCGTTTACGGATCGTCAAATATCGAGGTTCATCACACGGCACCAACGAGTTTCCATTCTTGATTGACGAAGGAGGTATTTCGGTCTTCCCGATCACATCCCTTCAACTACAACACGAAGCGTCGACCGAACGGGTTTCGATCGGTGTTCCCGCGCTGGATGCCATGCTGGGCGGAGAGGGTGTTTTTCGTGGCAGCAGCGTTTTGCTTTCCGGCACTGCAGGAGTTGGAAAAACCAGTCTCGCATGCCATGCCGCCGATGCTTGTTGTCGTCGGGGCGAACGATGCCTTTACATTGCTTTCGAAGAATCAGAAGCCCAACTGCTGCGAAACATGCGTTCGATCGGTCTCAATCTGGAACTGTGGGTGAAGAAGGGACTTCTTCGTTTTCACGCCGCTCGACCAACGATGAACGGATTGGAAATGCATCTGGCGAGCATTCACAAGTTGGTTGAGGAATTTCAGCCTTCTCTTGTCATCGTCGATCCCATTACCAACTTCATTTCGTCGGGAACGGTCTCTGAGGCAAGTTCCATGATGATGCGGCTGGTCGATTATTTGAAGGCCAGGCAGATTACGACGCTGCTGACAAATCTCAACCGAAACGGAGGGGCTTTGGAGCAGACGGAACTCGATATCTCGTCGCTGATTGACACCTGGCTACTTTTACGGGACATCGAACTGAACGGTGAGCGTAATCGGGGGCTGTATATCCTCAAGTCGCGTGGCATGTCTCATAGTAACCAGATTCGAGAGTTTCTTTTAACTGATCAAGGAATTCTGCTGACGGATGTCTATCTGGGGCCCGACGGCGTACTGACAGGTTCTGCCCGCCTGGCTCAGGAGGCGAAGGAAATGGCAACAGCAGCACAGCGTAATCAGGAAATCGAACGAAAACGGGGCGAACTTTCCCGCAGGCAACAAGCGCTGGAAGCACAAATCGCGGTTCTTCAATTGCAATTCCAGACTGATAAGGAAGAGATGGAACGCGATATCACCACTGAGCAGGTGTATTTAAAAAAGTTGGAACAGAGTCGTCAGGAAATGGCGTTCAGCCGTAAAGCCGAATCAAACGGGTCGCCGGGAAGCCAAAAGAAAGTTCGCAAATGAACAGGGAGTCCGCGTCGAATGGCCATTCAATACAAACGGAAACTCCGAAGCAATGGCAACTTCGCTTGTACGTTGCTGGGCAAACACCTAAGTCTGTCGCGGCATTCGCGAATCTCAAACGAATTTGCGAGGAATACCTGGCCGGTGAGTTCGAGATCGAAGTGGTTGATCTGATCGCTAATCCCCGCCTGGCAAAGGACGATCAGATCGTGGCGATTCCGACTCTCGTGCGAAAATTACCTGAACCGATTCGCAAAATCATTGGCGATCTTTCCGACACAGAACGAACGCTGGTCGGCTTGCAGTTGCGTTCGGGATTGAAAATGAAGGAATAAGGCGAAAGTGTGAAAAGCAAAAAGACAAAAGCAACGGATAACGTGACGACGGACACGGTCGGTGTCACGTCGGGGTCCGTCCCGAACGAATACTTCGTGCTATGTCTCTATATCGCCGGTCTATCGCCTCGTTCGACCCTTGCCGTCGAACGGATCCAACGGATTTGTGATCGCTATCTGGTAGGACGTTATGAACTGACTGTTATCGATCTATTTGTCTACCCGGAAATGGCGCGACAAGCCCAGATCATTGTTGCCCCGACGTTGATCAAACAGTCTCCGTCACCGAAGCGTTTATTCATCGGAGACCTGTCTGACGAAAAAAAGATCTTTCTTGGCTTGAACATCATCGTTTAGACCATTCCTCGCCATTTCTGAGCACACACGATGATCACCCCCAAGACATATCACGAACTTCTCGAAGAAAATGAGCGGCTTCATTGGCGCCTCGAAGAAGCCGATGCAATCGTCGATGCCATTCGCAACGGGATTGTCGATGCCGTTGTCGTCTCCAATCCCGGCGAAAACGTTTACACGTTGGAAGGAGCAGACCGTCCCTATCGACTGTTGATCGAAGCGATGCAGCAGGGTGTCGCCGTGTTAAATCAGGAAGGGATGATCCTCTACTGCAATCCCTGCTTCGCCGATCTGTTCGCGTCGTCCAGCGAGACGCTGATTGGAAGGTCGCTCGACAGATTTGTCTGCGAAACCGATTCCGTCCGTTGGGCGGAAATGTTGCACGATGTTGAGAATTCGCCAACTTTTGAGGAGCTTGACATTGTCGTTGCCACAAAAATTCCAATGGTTGATGGAGCGGGGGTCCCTGGAAAACCACCAGTGGCGGCTCATCAAGAGGTTCAGCTGAACCGGCAAAACGGAACATGGTTCCCCGCATCGCTCGCCCTGTTTATGTTGCCATTACAAAGGGTTTGTTTGCTGGTCACGGACCTTAGTCATCAGAAGACTTACGATGAACTGGTCGTCTCGAAATTGGCGCTTCGAGGATCAGAAATTCGTTATCGCAGGCTTTTCGAAACGGCCAAAGACGGAATCCTGATTCTCGATACTCACACGGGAAGAATCACGGACGCGAATCCCTATATGAGCGAACTCTTGGGGTACTCGAAAGAATATTTCTCCGGCAAGGAGCTCTGGGAAATTGGATTGTTCAGCGACCGGTCGGCAAATGAAGCCGCAGTCCGCGAATTGCAAGAGCAAGGCTACATTCGTTTCGAACACTTGCCGCTGGAAACGAGTCTGGGGGAACGAGTTGAAGTCGAAATTGTCGCAAACTCGTATAAAGAAGACGACCATAGCGTCATTCAGTGCAACATCCGCGATATCACCGAGCGCAGCCGATTGGAAGCCGAGCGTAACCGGCTGGAAAAACGGATGCAGGAACAATCGGCATCTTTAGAGGAACTGCACCGTCGCAAGGACGAATTTCTGGCCATGCTCAGCCACGAACTTCGCAATCCGCTCTCTCCCATTGCAAGCGCCCTGCAACTCTTGGGATTGCAAAAGAATGAAGATCGGCTGCAACACCAGGCTCGCACGATCATCGAACGTCAAGTGGGGCAATTGACCCGGCTGATTGACGATTTGCTGGAAGTCTCTCGAATTACGACCGGCAGAATCCACTTGCAACAAGAACCAATCCTGCTGAACGAAGTCGTGACGAATGCCATCGAAAGCGTTCGTCCGTTGATTGACCGACACAAACACAGTCTCACATTGTCGATTGCTCAGCAACCAATCCAACTTTTCGCGGACGCGGCACGGCTTGAACAGGTTGTCGTGAACCTGCTGTCGAACGCCGCAAAGTTTACTCATGACGGTGGCCACATTCACGTCGTCGTGACGAGGGAATGCCTTACTGAGAATGGGGAGTGGGAAGAGGTGAGCAGCGATCTGCCAAAGTCTCATTCATCCCTCGCAAGCCCGAAATCGCACGCCACGCAATTTGCTGTGATACGCGTTCGGGACACGGGCATTGGGATCGCACAAGAATTGCTGCCCCATGTCTTCGACCTGTTTACCCAGGCTGAACACTCGCTTGACCGATCGCAAGGTGGGTTGGGAATTGGATTGGCTCTTGTCCAGAGAATTGTCGAAATGCACGAAGGCAAAGTCGAAGTACAAAGCGTACTTGGCTGCGGCAGCGAATTTATCGTGCGTCTTCCATTAATGCCCCAGTCGGAAATACAATGCCTCGAATCGCACGTCGTCACTTCGAAATTTAACGGTACATCCTTAAAAATCCTGGTCGTGGACGATAACGCCGACGCGGCCCAAATGTTAGGAATGCTGCTGCTCGCGTCGGGACACGAGGTGTTAACGGTTCATGATGGCCCATCAACATTAGATGCGGCGCTCGACTTTCGTCCGAATGTCGTCCTTCTGGATATCGGATTACCAGGAATGGATGGATATGAAGTTGCCACAAGGCTACGACAACAGGCCATTTTTAAAGACGTCGTCCTTGTCGCGATGACCGGGTATGGACAGGACTCTGACCGAAAACGATCGCACGATTCGGGTTTTGACCACCATCTGGTCAAGCCGCCCGACTTTGTAAAACTGAACGAGATTCTTGCTGCCGCGTCCGAAAAGAGACAATCCACGGACTCGGGGAAGGAGTAAGCCCATGACGAAAACCGGAAAGTCGATTCGAGTTCTGATCGTAGATGACAATCGCGATGGTGCCGACGCATTAGGGATGCTCGTGGAAGCACTCGGTAATCAAGTCCACGTCACCTACAGCGGAACTCAGGCTCTCGCCGTCGCAGCAGTTTTTCGAGCCGATTTGTTGCTTGTCGATCTGGTGATGCCAGACATGGATGGCTGTCGTCTCGCCAAACGATTTCGAGAATTGCCCGATTTTGCTCATACGAAACTGGTCGCAGTCACGGGCCATAAAGACCCTGAACATGCAGCACTGGCCATGAAGGCCGGGTTCGATGCGTTGATCGTCAAGCCGGTCGCCCTCGCTGCAATGAAAGAAATTCTGGCCAGCGTCAACGTCAGTGACAAGATCCGACCCCCAGGTCCCGCGACTTTACCTGACAATCCTGGCAATGAAAAACGATTGTCAATCGATGAAGCGAGACGGATTCGGGCGGAACGCAAATCAAAAACATTGACACGCATTGAATGCGAAGCGGCCATCAGTCTGGGAGTGCGGCGTTTTCAACAAGAGTACATGGGTTGGACATCCGAACAAATCCACGCTCATTTCATTAAAGACCTGCTGATTGTGCGGGCCCATGGAACACTGACTCAAGCAGAACGACAACTGGGGACAGCGTCCGTTCCGGCCAAAGGACGTGATTTGATCAAAGAGGTCAGAACGCAGTTGCTGGAACTGGCACGTCCGATGTTGGAATCGCTGATCCACGAAGTCACTGGCGTCAAAGCGGTCAGCATGCACCACGACATCAGTACCGTGACGGGGGAAGAAGTCGTGCTGTTCTCCCTCGCCGCCGAACCCCGTTTTGAGTAACGGCTTGATTCGGCGTTCCTTCACCACTGTTTGAAAATCAACAATATGACACTGACACCGGATCTGCTTCACAAAATCGACGCGTATTGGCGAGCCGCCAATTATCTTTCGGTCGGACAGATCTACCTTTACGACAACCCGTTATTGAAACGGCCGTTGGCTCTCGCCGATGTGAAACGGATGCTGCTCGGGCATTGGGGGACGACGCCCGGTCAAAACTTTATCTATGCCCACTTGAATCGAGTCATCAAACAATATGACCTCGACATGATCTACGTATCGGGACCAGGGCATGGCGGCCCCGCTGTCGTCGCCAATACGTATCTCGAAGGGACCTACAGCGAGATCTATCCCAACATCAGCCAGGATGAAGCGGGACTACGGAAGTTGTTTCTTCAGTTTTCATTTCCCGGTGGTATCCCCAGCCATGCATCGCCTGAATGTCCCGGATCGATTCACGAAGGGGGCGAGCTGGGTTATTCACTCAGTCATTCCTTCGGAGCGGTGTTCGATAACCCCGATCTGATTGTCGCTTGTGTGGTCGGCGACGGCGAAGCGGAAACGGGGCCATTAGCCACAGCCTGGCATTCTAATAAGTTCCTCGATCCTGCCACGGACGGTGCAGTCCTGCCGATCCTGCACCTCAATGGCTACAAAATTGCTAACCCGACGGTGCTCGCCCGAATCCCACGAGAAGAATTGGAACAGCTACTCCGAGGCTATGGATGGACACCCTATTTCGTGGAAGGTCACGAACCCGACCTGATGCATGAGGCGATGGCAACGACACTCGACAAAGTCGTGCAACAGATCCAATCGATTCAGCGCGAAGCGCGTGAAGCGAAGGATGAAGGCAGAAGGATGAAGGATGAAAAAAAGACAGGACAAGATTCTGATTCATCCTTCATCCCTCATCCTTCATCCTTTCCGCGTCCTCGCTGGCCGATGATTGTGTTGAATTCGCCCAAAGGCTGGACAGGACCAAAAATCGTTGATGGTCGCCAGATCGAAGGAACTTTTCGATCGCATCAGGTTCCCATCTCAGCCCCTGCCAACCATCCGGGACATCTCGAATTGCTGGAAGAATGGCTACAAAATTACCGTCCCGAAGAACTGTTCGATGACCAGGGCCGTTTGAATCAGGAGCTAGCCGAACTGGCACCAGTGGGCCAGCGCCGCATGGGTTCGAACCCTCATGCCAACGGCGGCAGCCTGCTGCGGGACCTGCGTATGCCCGATTTTCGAGACTACGCCGTTGAGGTCGCCACACCGGGCATCCCCGGCATCGGCGACACACACGTCCTGGGCAAGTTTCTGCGAGACGTGACGAAGCTGAATCAATCCCAGCGGAATTTCCGAGTGTTTGGCCCGGATGAAACGCTTTCCAACGGTCTGGAAGCCCTGTTTGAAACAACACAGCGCCAATGGGACGCCGAAACGGTTCCCAATGACGAGTTTCTCGCGCCGGAAGGTCGCGTGATGGAAATGCTCAGCGAACACCAGTGCGAGGGCTGGCTGGAAGGTTACCTTCTGACCGGTCGACACGGATTATTCAACTGCTACGAAGCCTTCATCCACATCGTCGACTCAATGTTCAACCAGCATGCCAAATGGCTGAAGGTATCGGCTCAATTGCCGTGGCGTCGGAAGATCGCGTCATTGAATTATCTGCTCTCGTCCCACGTCTGGCGCCAGGACCACAACGGGTTTACGCATCAGGACCCGGGATTCATCGATCTGGTTGTGAATAAGAAAGCCGAAATTGTCCGGGTCTATCTGCCGCCGGATGCGAATTGCCTCTTGTCGGTGATGGACCATTGCCTGCGCAGCCGTCATTACGTCAACGTCGTGATCGCGGGGAAGCACCCGTCGCCGCAGTGGTTGACGATGGAAGCGGCCGTAAAGCATTGCATTCAAGGGATCGGTGTCTGGCAATGGGCCAGCAATGATCAAGGGGTGACGCCCGATGTCGTGATGGCCTGCTGTGGCGACGTCCCCACGCTTGAGACACTCGCCGCAGTCTCAATCATGCGTGAGCATTTGCCTCACCTGAAAATCCGCGTGGTCAATGTCGTTGATCTGATGAAACTGCAACCACAGTCCGAACACCCTCACGGCTTAAGTGATCGCGACTTCGACGACCTGTTTACCAAAGACAGGCCAGTGATTTTCGCATTCCATGCCTACCCTTGGTTGATTCACAGACTGACTTATCGAAGAACCAACCATAACAACATCCACGTCCGGGGCTACAAGGAAGAAGGAACCATCACGACCGCCTTTGATATGACCGTGTTGAATAACCTCGACCGGTTTCATCTGGTGATCGACACGATCGACCGACTTCCTCAGACCGGAGCCAAGGGGATCTATCTGAAAGCACAACTCAAGGAAAAATTGCTCGAACACAAGCAATACATCGACAAATACGGCGAGGACATGCCAGAGATTCGGAACTGGAAATGGACCGCCCCACCAACACAACCAACACCCGTCCCCAACCAATTTTTGGAAGGAAACCCATGACCCATACCAAACATCATCCCGACCAACATGAACGGTACATAGAGAACCTGCCTTACTGGAAGCGAGCCCACCACGACTGGAAATTCTGGGTCGCATTATCGCTAATGCTGACGTCCATGCTGATCTACATCGTGACCTTGGACGACTCAGTCCAGCCTGATACTCAAAACTCCCAACAACTCAAACAACCACTTCCGTAATGGATTTCTTGAGAAGATTCCTGAAAAAATCCCATTTTTTTGAAAAATGGTATTTCCTGAAAATCCCGAATTCGCATATATCACGCCCGCGCCGACGGACTTCAGACTTTGGCTGGACGGTTCTCCCACCGCAACCAGCAATGTTCGCCGGTCACATCTCCCCCTCCCTACATCCTGTCTGCTGGAAATTTGGTTCAAAGGAACACTGTATGTTCAACAAGTACGCATTGGTATTTACGGGTTTGATGATGGCCGTTTCATCGGTCGGATGTTGCTGTTTTGGCCGCAGCGGATACACCGCTGGTTATCCGATGGGTGGTGGATGTGCTCCGTGCCAAAACGGATGCTCACCGGCCGGTGCCGGCTACGTTCCTCAAGGAGCGCAACTGTACCAGGGTGACATGAGCCAGACGGCCTTCGCACCAGCTGGGTATACCACCCAGTCGGCCTTCATTCCGCAGCAGACGGTGACGGCACCTGCCGTGGTCCAAGGAGCTCCGATTTACAACAATGCAGCTCTTGTTCCCGTCAATCCCCTGCCAACGTTTAACTAGTCTCTGAGGGTGAGAGTTGGTTGTTTTCAGTGTTCAGTTTGTTGCTTTCCTGAGAAAACGACCAACTGAACACTGAAAACTCAACGGGATCGGATTGATGGCCTACTTCACTTCCAGCAATTCCACCAGGAAGTGCAAATCGGCTTTCGGCGGAATTCCGGGTCGACCCCGTTCGCCGTAAGCAAGATCGTAGGGGACATACAGTTCAATCATGCCCCCTTCGCCGATCAGTTGCATCCCTTCCGTCCAGCCCTTGATCACGCCATTAAGTGGAAATGCAATTGATTTCCCTCGGCTGTACGAGCTGTCAAAAGTGTCGCCGTTGTCGAACCAGCCTTTGTAATGGACTTCGACACGATCAGTTGCAGTTGGCTTTTTACCAGTCGACTTGCGGCGGATACGGTATTTCAGACCGCTTGTAGTGGTCGTGAATTCCTCAGGGGCGTCTTTATCAACCGCACCCGGTTCAATCGGCTTTGGTGCGGGAACAACCTTGAGTAATTCGACGATAAAATGGAGTTTGGCCTTGCCCGGAATCACCGGCGGGTGCCCCTCGACTCCGTAGCCCAATTCATAGGGAATTTCGAGTTCGATCATTCCACCTTCGCCAACAAGTTGCATCCCTTCCGTCCAGCCTGGGATGACTCCGTTTAGCGGAAACTTAATGGTCTCTCCATCCTGTCCATAGGACTGGTCAAACACTTTTCCACTATCAAGCCAACCTTTGTAGTGGACTTCGACCGTATCCCGGGCCGTCGGTTTGACCCCCTCGGTTTTCCGCAAAACACGGTATTTCAAACCGCTTTTCGTGGCGGTGAATTCTTTCGGCGCATCCTTGTCGGCGGGACCAGGTTCAAGAGCGTTTCTGTCGGCAGCATTCATGGGCGTTCTTTCTGAGAAGAAGGCGAGCATGCACAGCAGACTCGCAACCAGGATCGATCGGCGATTCATCGAGACCTCACAATAAAGACGTACTTTTCTAACAAAACGAGTTATTTCACATTCAGCAGTTCGACCAGGAAATGGAGCGTCGAGTCCGGCGGAATCGTCGGCGGATACCCGTCCTTGCCGTAACCAAGTTCCGGAGGGACTTCGAGTTCGATCATGCTTCCTTCGCCAATTAACTGCAGTCCTTCAGCCCAGCCTTTCGCGACAGCGGTCAAAGGAAATTCGACGGCCATACCGGTCTTTCCATACGAAGTATCAAAAATCCTTCCGTCGTCGAATGTCCCACGATAGTGGACACGGACACGGTCTTCTGCTGTCGGCTTCTTGCCATCGGAACGACGAAGTATGCGATACTTCAGACCGCTTTCCGTCGTTGTGAATTCCGTCGGAGCATCCGAGTCGGCCGGGCCGGGGACAACTTTAATGCGATCCTTATCGATCAACTCTTGTGGCGGAGGTTTAACAGCACCACTCGGCTTCGGTTCGCCAGGATCACAGCCCATCAGACCTAGCAGAACAGCGAACGTGTAAAAGCGGTTCATGTGGAAATCGATTCGAAAGAGAACTTCTGCCGATCAACGAGCACTGAGTGACCGAACACGGCCATGCACTGGCACCCGAATTGAGAAGATTGGCAATTCACTAGCCGTTCCATCAATCGGGGCGTATCATCGGCGACAGTTCTCCGATTTTCCACCCTCAAGGGACAAGATCATGTCGACATGGCCCATTGGAGTCTTTGCAAGCGTTGATGCTGGCTTGGGTGTCCACCTGGATGTTGCTAAAGAATTAGGGATTCCAACCGTTCAGGTTCATTCGCCTCACGCAGGAACCAGGACCAAATCTGCCGCCGACAAATTTCTGGCTTCGTGTCATGCTGCCGGAATCACGGTCACCTGCGTTTTCGGCGGGTTTGAAGGTGAAAGCTATGCTGACATCGAAATCACAGCACGTACGGTTGGCCTTGTTCCAGAAGCAACTCGTGCCGCCCGCGCCGACGAAATGAAACAGATTTCGGACTTCACGAAACTGCTCGGATGCGACACGGTCGGGATGCATATCGGTTTCGTCCCCAGTGATCGATCGAGTTCCAGCTATCGAGGGTTGATCGAAACCACTCGCGACTTGCTCGATCACGTGTCAAAAAATGGCCAGAAGATGCATCTGGAGACGGGCCAGGAAACGGCCGAACATCTGCTGGAATTCATTCATGACGTCGAGCGACCAAACCTGTTCATCAATTTCGATCCTGCCAACATGATTCTGTATGGAACCGGCAATCCTATCGAAGCTCTGAAGAAAGTTGGCCATCTCGTCCGCAGCGTTCATTGTAAAGACGCAAAGTGGGCAGCTGAACCTGTTCGTGGAAAAGAATGGGGATCGGAAGTCGCGCTGGGCGAAGGCGACGTAGGAATGGAAACCTATCTAAGAACTCTGAAGGCGGTCGGTTATACCGGACCTTTGACGATCGAGCGTGAAATAGCGCATGATCGAGAACGTCAACGGCGAGATATTGGAACCGCTGCGGCACTGCTCACGAAGCTGCGAACCGAGATCCTGTGACGCGAAACTCGCGGTGGTGGAAACGCTGGCTGACAGCTCCTTTGATCCTGATTGCGTCCCTCGTAATCTGGATCGAAGAGACGCTGTGGGACAACCTTAAGTGGATCACCGCGAAGATCGCGTTACTGAAATGGGTACAATGGATCGAGTCGCTGATTCGACAGCTGCCGCCCTACGCGACGATCGTCGTGTTTTTGTTGCCGCTGACGATTCTGCTGCCGTTCAAGCTTCTGGCTGTCTACTGGATGACTCAGGGACATTGGCTCGCCAGCCTGGCAGTGATCATCTCAGCAAAGATCCTGGGGACTGCGATTGAAGCGCGGATGTTCGTCATCTGCAAGCCGCAACTGATGTCGATTGCCTGGTTCAGGCGACTTCATGACTGGCTGATGCAGATCACTGATCGAATCCATGTTGCACTTCACGCGTTGCCACTGTATCAGCTTATTCGATCCAAACTGATTACGATCAAAGCCGTATGCGGCCAGTACCTGAACCGAATCAAACAGACACTGCGGATGATTCGGCTTTGGTATCGCAGAAATAAAGCGCCGTAGCACTCACGGTTCTGTAACGGCTGGCTATTGGCTTGATGAGTCAGAGGAACTCGTGCAACTTTCTCGTCGAAAACTACGATGGTCACGTCCATCACATCCGACGCTAGTCGAGTTCGGCGACGTAGCCGATGCTGCTAGTGTCGAAACGCGCCGCTCGTTCGCGTTTTTGAAAGAATGCGTGCGGAATTCCCTGCGATCGTGAAACGAGATCCTTTTTTTTTGAGTATGATTTACCGAACGGTCTGTTTCCTGAACCTGCCACCTCACAATCGAGTTCTTGAATGATGAGAAAAACACCTGTCATGATACGACCTTCGACGTTCCTGTTGCTGGCTCCACTGCTTTTGATTGGGCGTGATTTTTCGACGGCGTCAGGACAAGAGAAGAGTGAAAAAAAATCGGACAAGCCAGCAGCCAGTTCACCTCAAGAGACAGAGAAGCGTTTGACGGAAAAAGTTGAACGAGTGACGGCCGGTGCCAAAAAATGGGCAGCCAGCGGCCGCGATCCCTCGGAAGTCATCAAGATCATGCAAGAGAAATTTGCGCCGCTTATGAATGCAGGCAAAGTCTCCGAAGCTGAGGCGGTCGTGGATAGTGTGCTCAAACGGCTCGGTTTGGATATCAATGCACTAGCTGTCGCTCCCGCCAACGGATCATCAGACGAAGATCGCATGCTGACAAAGATTCATCTGATCCAGAAGGAACTTCCTGCCTGGATTAAGAAAACAGGTAAGAAGGCGGAAGCGGATATATTGATGAGGTTTCTGAAAGAACAACTGGCGGCTAAGAAATTCGCTGAAGGAGCAAAGACCGCCGAGGAGATTCTGGAGATGATCGGTGTTAAGGTCGTTCCTGACGCTCAACCGGAACGGCACACGACCACAGACGACTCGAAAAAAGCAAACGACCCGATGGCGGGGTTTTTCCCGCAGCAACTGGTTTTCCTCGCCAGTGATCGCATCGCTCTGAAGCCGGAACAACGTGATGTCTTGTTGGCTCGGGTTAAAAAGACGCAGCCGCGACTGGACGAATTAAAGATCGCACTGGAGCATGAGTCAGCTGCATTTGCGGCATTGATTTCGCAAGAACGTGTGGATGAGGAAGCGGCCCTTACGCAACTCAATAAGCTTCTGGATGTCGAAAGCCAAACAAAGAAACTTCAACTTGGTCTGGGAGTGACAATTCAAAACTTGCTGACGAAGGAACAACAAGCCACGTTGCGCGATCTCATGAGAAATCCTGACGGGGTCGCGAAGCTTGAGGAAGAGTTCAGAAAACGGATCACTGCCAAAGTTGAACTCGTCACTACGGGAGTTCAAAAATGGGCAGCAAGCGGTCGCGATGCGTCCTCCATTGCACAACTCATGCAAGAAAACGTCCGGCCGCTCATGGAATCTGGACGACCTTTCGAAGCCGAAGCCGAGATTGATCGCGTGCTCGAACAACTGAACAAGGAAACGAAATGAATGGACCTGATCGGCTCGTTACCCGCCGAGACTTACTCCGTTGCGGCGGCATGGGGATCGGTTCACTGGCATTGTCTGGTGTGATGCGGGACGCATTCGGCAGTGAGACACGGTCGATAGCCGACACCGAGTCCCCTTTGACGCCACGGCAACCTCACTTTGCCGCGACAGCCAAGCGTGTGATTCACTTGTTCCTCAGCGGCGGTCCGTCACATGTCGATACGTTTGATCCGAAACCGGCACTCGACAAGTACCACGGTCAGCCGCTTCCCGAGAGCATGCATCGGGTGACTGAACGCCGCACAGGAACGGTGATGAGGTCGCCTTACAAGTTCCAGCGATATGGCCAGAGCGGAATCGAAGTCAGTGAGATCTTTTCACACATTGGTGAGTGCATTGACGACATCGCCGTGATTCGTTCGATGCAGGCGGACGTGCCGAATCATCTTCCGTCGATTCTGCTGATGAACTGTGGTGACTCGCGGTTGATTCGACCGAGCCTCGGATCATGGGCGACCTACGGCTTGGGGAGTGAAAACCAGAACCTGCCTGGTTTTATCGCCATGCGGCCGGGCGGGTATCCGGGAAACGGCGGTACCCAAAACTGGCGATCAGGATTCCTGCCGGGTGCCCTTCAAGGAACATATGTCGACACCCGACATACGCAGATTGAGAAACTGATTGAAAATACTATCAACCAACGAGTTTCTCGGGATGAGCAGACTCGGCAAATCGATTTGTTGCGGGAACTCAATGAACGCCATCGCCGCGAACGTGACCACAACGCGCAGATTGAAGCGCGCATTCAATCCTTTGAATTAGCGTCGCGGATGCAACTGGAAGCAACCGACGCGTTCGATCTCAGTCAGGAACCCGAATCGATTCGACGTATGTATGGGGATGGCACTGAGGCGCGACAGATTCTGATTGCCCGGCGACTTGTGGAACGCGGCGTTCGCTTCGTCCAAGCCTGGGTCGGCAGCGATTGGGACCACCATCAGAATCTGGAACAAAGTCACCGTTCTATGGCGAAGCAATGCGACCAGGCGATTGGAGCCTTACTGAAGGATCTCAAACAGCGTGGGATGCTCGACGATACACTCGTGATCTGGGGAGGCGAGTTCGGACGGACTCCGACGGTGGAAGTGCCGATGGGGCTGCCGAATAACCTGTTTGGAAACGGCCGTGATCACAATAACCACGGTTTCACTACGTGGTTGGCAGGCGGCGGCGTCAAAGGGGGATATGTCCACGGGGCGACTGACGAATTCGGCTTTCAGGCCGTTGAAAAGAAGGTGCATGTCCACGACTTGCATGCGACCATTCTGCAGCTGCTCGGCTTCGATCACACTCAGTTGACCTATCGACACGCCAGCCGCGATTTTCGCCTGACCGATGTCTATGGTGAAGTGGTCCACGAACTGATTGCCTGACGTTGCGACCATGACAAACGATTTATGTTGAGGAAAACCTTGTGCGACAATCGACGTTGAGCACGCTGAATGTCCGATGGATATTGCTAACGGTATCTCTGTGTCTGGTGGCGTTTGCCCCGCCGGTACATGGCGCGGAGCCGCCAGTAAACAGTGATGCCAAGGGCGTCGAATTGTTTGAACGCCAGATCCGCCCGTTGCTGGCTGATCGGTGTTATCGGTGCCACAGTCCAGAGAGCAAAAAGGCCAATGGAGGACTGCTGCTCAACAGTCACGAGGGGCTGCTGAAGGGAAGCGATTCAGGACCGATCATCGTCGCTGGAAACCCAGACAACAGTCTGCTCATCAAAGTCGTCCGTTCGAAAGATGAAGACAAGCGCATGCCGCCGAACGGCGAACGACTGACCGAGGCTCAAATCTCGGATCTGGAAGCGTGGATCAAGATTGGAGCGCCGCTACCGAAGACGGATGTTCGTCAAAACCAGATCGCTACAAAATCGCGTACTCACTGGGCCTTTCAACCAGTGACCGAGCAGGCCATTCCAGCCGTCAAACAGCAAGGCTGGGTGCGAACGCCCGTCGATGCATTCGTCCTTGCGACACTGGAACGAACGGGACTCGAACCAGCGCAGCAAGCCGACAAGCGAACGCTGATCCGGCGGGCAACCTACGACCTGATCGGACTGCCACCGACTCCCGAAGAAGTTGCAGTGTTTGTTGCTGACGAATCCCCCGACGCGTTCGCAACCGTCGTCGAACGATTGCTTCGCTCGCAGCATTATGGTGAACGCTGGGGGCGGCACTGGCTGGATGTCGCTCGGTTTGCCACGAGCGATGGGCCGTTTGCGTTCACCTATCGAGATTATGTTATCCGCGCATTCAATGAGGATCTGCCATACGACCATTTCCTCGTGCAGCAAATTGCCGCCGATCAACTTGATCTTGGCGAGGACAAACGACCGCTCGCCGCTCTTGGGTTTCTGACCGTCGGTCGGCAGTTCATGAACAATCACGATACGATCGACGACCGAATTGATGTCGTCACGCGCGGCACGATGGCTCTGTCGGTCAGTTGTGCACGATGCCACGATCACAAATATGATCCGATTGGCACGCGAGACTACTACGGACTTCACGGCGTCTTCGCAAGTTCGGTCGCACCGGGTGAATTGCCATCGCTTGGGATCGAACCTGACCCGACAGAGTTCGCAAACTATTCAATGGAACATCAGTCGCGCAAAGCCAAACTCGATGAATTCGTTCACGAGCAGGAGGCGGCGATTCTCAACCAACACCGCGAACAGACGGCTCAGTCCCTTTTGCTCAGTCGGGATCCGAAAAAACTGGACGATCTCATTGAGGGAGAATTCTTTCTGAGTGATCGGAAAATCCTTCAGACCGGTGCCAAGCGCTGGCTAAAGGCGCTGGAAAGCATGAACCCGGAAACTGATCCGATTTTCGCTCCCTGGTTCGCGTTTGCCGCCTTGCCCGCATCCGAATTTGCAGACCGCGCCAAGTTGTTGTCGTCGAAAATTGCGGATAAGGGGCTTGGTCATCCGCTGAACTCACTGGTTGCCCAGGCTTTTGCAGGCGAACCACCAACTTCACTAAATGACGCCGCAGACCGCTATGCTAAGCTGTTTCTGGACGCAGACAAGCAATGGCAGAATCTGCAGAGCGAGACCACCCGAGGTGCAAATGCGACTCCTTCAAAAGCACTGCCCGATCCCGAACAGGAATCGCTTCGTCAAGTGTTTTACGGCAAGGAGAGTCCCGGTAACTTGCCAAAAGAGGTGATGCCGCAGTTATTTCCTACGTCGGCCGCAATGCGGCTAGGACCACTTAAGGAACAAGTCGACCAGTTGGATGCCACGCATCCCGGTGCTCCACTACGAGCCATGGTGCTCGCCGACAGTCCGCACCCGCACAATAGCCGAATCTTCATCCGTGGCGATGCCAATCGATTGGGGGATGAGGCCCCGCGTCAGTTCCTGGCAAGTTTAACGCGCGACAACCCGCAACCGTTCACCCGTGGCAGCGGCCGACTGGAACTGGCACAAGCGATCGCCAGTCGCGACAATCCACTCACGGCCCGTGTGATCGTCAACCGCATCTGGCAACATCATTTCGGTGCCGGTCTAGTGACGACCACCGATGATTTCGGTTTGCGTTCAGAACCTCCGAGCCATCCCGAACTCTTGGACTACCTCGCATGGCGGTTAATGAACGACGGTTGGTCGATCAAAGCAATGCACCGCCTGTTGATGCTGTCGAGCGTCTATCAGCAGCAAAGCGACAACCACCAGCACAATGACCTTCTGGATGCGGACAACCGACTGCTCTACAAAATGAACCGACGGCGACTCGACTTCGAATCGATGCGTGACACGCTGCTGTTTGTGACAGGCAAACTCGACCCAGCTATCGGTGGCCGGCCGGTCGCTTTGGTGGATCAGCAGCAGACAAGTCAGACCATGTTCTCAAATCGACGCACCGTCTACGGAACGATTGATCGAAACAACTTACAGTCCTGGTTTGGGTACTTCGATTTTGCGAACCCGGACCTTTCCACGGCTCAACGTGATATCACAACCGTGCCACAGCAGGCGCTGTTCTTTTTCAATGACCTGTTTGTCATGCGGCAGGCGTGTAGTCTTGCGGCGCAAGCCGATTTTCAGCTTTTTGAGACTACGGAGGAGAGAATCCAATACGTCTATCAGCAGCTATTCCAACGCGATCCCACGACGACCGAAATCGAACTGGCCGCCCGCTACCTTGATGCCGAAGAGTTAGCGGCGTCATCACTGCAAAAACGTTCGACAACCAATCCTGGTGCGAAGGCCGGTTTGCGCCCACTAAGCCCCTGGGAACGTTTTGTGCATGTGTTATTGATGTCAGACGAACTGATATTTGTTGATTAATCCCTTGACCCGTGTACTTCCGAGGGAGCCTGAAAGTGACCTTCTTCAAACCGTTTCGACGGAAAATTGGCGTGGTGACCTTGGTATTGGCCTGCGCGTTTGCAGCGGGGTGGGTGAGGAGTTGTTTGACCGCTGATTTCGTATGGTATCCCTCTAACACCTCTTGCTATAGCATCGAATCGCTTCACGGAATGATTCTTCTGACCAAAGGGACACCAGTCGCTCCAAGTTCTCCAATTCAGTTCGGTTCTGAAAACCTCTGGGCCCCGCCTTTTCTCAAATTTGCTGTCAACGGTAAACCATTGCCGTTCAATCCGTACGAAAAGCTGGACCTTACCTGGCAATCGGATTGGTTGTTCTTCAGTGTTTGCGACGGCCGGATCAAGAACAATGCGATTGCACAAATCGAAATGTGCATCATCCCGTATTGGTCGATTGTCATTCCGTTGACGCTCGTATCCGCTTTCTTGCTTCTCACCTATCCTCGCAGATCGAATCAAAACAAAATCCCTGAAATGATCTGAAACCTCGGTTTTCGATTTGAAGACGCGGTGATCGGCGATCAGCATATGCCATCGTCAAAGGATTGAGGAACTTTGTCCGCTTCGCAGCACGAGCTTTGTCAGTTCGGGGACGCAGTTATACCGGATCGGTTCTCGACCACTGATTCCGCGTGAGACATAGAGCAGCGTTGGGTCGAGCCAGAAGACACCCGATGTGAAACGACATCCGTATCGGCTTGGAGCGTAAACCGGGCCCAACAGCGGTAGTCGAATCTGGCCGCCATGAGTGTGGCCTGCCAGCATCAGATCATATTTCTGCTTCCTCGCCCAATAGACGTTATCCGGAGTGTGGCTGAGCAAGATCCGAAACGTTTCCGGGGAAACGTGACTCAGATCGGGGTGCTTACCCATCCACGGCGTTTCATCTCCGGCGATGACAATCGGAGGGGCGGAGTTGCTTGTGTGTAACTCGATGCATCGACTCGACAGATCGATCCAGCCGTCTCGCTCATACTCTTGTCGGACCACGTTCGGGTCGAGATACCAATCGTGATTCCCCAGGATGAAATACTGTCCGAGAGGTGCTTTCAGTTGACCCAATGTTGGCTGAAGCCAGTCCAGAAGTTCCATGTCATCGAAAAGATCCCCCGAGAACACGAACAGATCTGGTTTGAGTCCCCGAGCCTGTTCGCAAACAAGCTCAAAATATTTGCGAGTCACTGCGCCGCGAAAATGGGTGTCGGCAAGTTGGACGATCGACAGGCCGTCCCAAGCTTTCGGTAGCCTGGGGAGCGAATACGTTTTTGTACTCACTTCCAGTGAAAATTGTTGGTTACCAGGAAGCAACGCGATTTTTCGCCTTGGTCCAGGTCCGACGAGTGCGGTATGCCAGTCGTCGGGGGGAGTGACTTCATCGGAAACGCGTTTGGTGCCGGATGTACGAAAGTCGATAATTCGAGAGTCATTGGCGATTTCGCAAAGTGGAGGCCGATAAGACTGAAAAGCAATCGTTGAATGAACCAGAAATCCGAACCCGATTGCCCCCGCCAGAATAAGAGCCAGTTCTCCAGAAGTGATTGTTTGCCAGTTCAAACCACCGAATCCAGCGTTGCGAGAATACAGAGCGATTAATAAGGTCACTCCGTAGGCAGGCATCGATAACAGCTGAATGATTTCCAGGATTTTGTTCGCCCACGTCGGCAGCGTCACTGCCAAAAGTCGATTCAAGATCATTGACGACAGTTTTGCATAGCCTGCGCTCAGCAGTACGACCGCGCCCAGAATCAAACCCGTCATCACGAAATCCTCTTATTCGTCCGGATTGGTGCTTTAAGAATTAGGATGGAGGAAGAGCGAGCCAAGTGCAAGCCGGTTGTGCCGAAAGTCAGTTCTCAAAGTCCCGGCGAGGTTCCCTACCGCGGTACGGCCTGGTAGCCAAACGAGGTTCTTCGTCGAGATTTCATCGAACGGAATGCGCATCGGGAAGGTTTCTGATATAGTACTTGGAACAACGCATTGTTTGACCCCGAGGAGAGTAGTGGATGAGTTCGACTTCAGCTGGCATGAAACAGTTGCATGACTTGCGGATAAAGCTGCGTGAGATTTCCGATCAGTTGGAAAAAGGACCGCGGCAGATTGCCGCACGAAAGCAATTGATCGAGAAGAAAAGAGAAGAACTCGAAGCACAGCGCAACAAGCTGAAGCAGATGAAGGTGGCTGCAGATACCAAGAACCTGCAACTGAAAACGAGCGAAAGTCGAATTTATGACTTGTCCGGTAAGTTGAACTCGGCCGCCAATAATCGCGAATACGAAGCATTGCGTTCGCAAATTGCAGCGGACACGATGGCGAAGAGCGTACTCGAGGACGAAATCCTGGAAGCTCTTGAAAAGGTCGACGCCGTTCAGATCGACGCCAAGAAGGTGGAAATCGACATCGTTGCAATCGAGAAGGAACTACAAGTCTTGACTGCTGAGGTCCAGGCAAAAGAGGCGGGACTGAAAGCGAGTGCCGCTGCATTAGAGGTCGAAGTCGCTGAAGCCGAAAAGGTTCTGCCACCAGATCTGGTTCCTCAGTACCGCCGACTTGTGCAGGCCTACGGCTCAGACGCACTTGCCCCCGTCGTCAACAAGTCGTGCAGTTCCTGTTACGTTTCCCTCACCACTCAAGTCTATCTTGAACTTCGAGCCGGCAAGACTCGGTTTTGTACCTGCGGACGATTGATGTACGTTCCTGATGAAGATTAATGAATTTTTCAGGGCAGGAAAACGTCCGAATCGTAGCATGGGCTTTAGCCCGTGCAATTAGGAATTGCACGGGCTAAAGCCCATGCTACGAGCTAAAAAATCCGTTTCGAATGATGCCGTCTCGCCACGTTGCCTGTTCACCACGTTGTTAAATATCAACGTTAATGAAGCTATGGCAAGTCTTGATCGGTTGTCAGGATTGCTGCAAGGTGTTGCTTTTTCTAGAGTTGCGATCTAATTCGGACTCAACTTTTGACAATTTCTTTCGTCGGCCCGGTGTTTGCGTTACGGAGTGTTCGTGCTCGAAAGATCTGATTTTCGAGATGACATTCGGTCAACACATTGACACGACAGGGCCATGCATGATAGCTCAGCGACGCTTTAAACGGATGCTGATCGACGTTCGGGATGATTTCCTTCTTCTCCATCTCGGCGAGATGGAAATCTGGGACGGCGCCGATTTAGCCCTGCTGCGTGAAGGCCTGTTTCGTCTGATTGACGAGGAAGGCTGCGATTCGATCGCCATCGACATGCTGTACGTGAAGTACATCCCCAGCGGATTTTTTGGGATGTTATTCGACTGGCAAGAGAAGTGTGGGACGCGGTTTGCATTAACACCTCCGCAACCAAACGTCCAAAGAATGCTCTGGTTCCGTCAATTCTTTAAACTGAATGACGAGGGCTTGTTCGAGCTGATCCTCGAACCGACCGAATCACTTGTCATTCCCGAGCCAGTCGCTGAAAGCTGTCTTTCCAGCCAATCCGTATGAGCGGAAAGCGATCATTTTTTGTAGCGGAGGCTTCCAGCCTCCGCACGAATTTTCGCTCTGCGTCTGGAAGCCGCTGCTACGGTTTTTGGCCTGTCATTTTCGAATGATAAAACTGACATCCTTGGGCCGGACGAGACGCAAAAACTGGGGTTTTCAGACAACGTTGATCAAACTACAAAACCACCAGACAAGGCCAGTTCGTGCCAGGTCTGCCAAGAGATATGAACTGATATTCTCGCGTGGGGTCGAGTATGCGTTGTCCACAGTGCAAGACAAATGACGTCTATTTGAGTTCAAGCGGGAATTCCGGTCTCTTTGGGTTTTTGACGAAATCCGCGCGGTGTCATCGCTGCTGCTATCTTTTCCGGGTCTTCTTCTGGGTCAACGTTCCAGAAAAGCCTGCTGACCGACTGGTTTCGCGACCCGATACGGGTCGCCGCGTCGCGTAGCGCATTTCGAAGATAAATCGTTTAACCGCGCCTCGAAGAGAAGCGAGTCAAGCGGCGTCTCTGACAAACCCGAGGCATCATTCGCTGTCGATGATTGCTGGCACGAGAAAATAGCTGCCGTCCGAACGGGGTGCGTTCGATAGCGCCTCGGCACGTGGAAGAGATTCAACAATCGAATCGCTTCTCAGCACATTGTGCAGTTCAACCGCGTGAACCATCGGTGCCACATCGGTCGTGTCGACCTCGTTCAACACCTGTACGTACCCAATCATGGCACTCAGATCAGTGACGAGCGAATCCAACTCGTCCTCGGACACCTTCAGGCGTGCCAAGTCGGCAACTTTACGCACGACATCCCGTGAGAGTTCCATTGATGGTCTCATTCAAAGACGAAATGAGGGGGTGGCACAAAGTGACCCCCCCAATTTGGATCTACGGTTCAATCAGCCTTCGATCGTGAACGGCTTCTTCACGACTCGCTTCACAACCAGTCCTGAACGCAGGCACTGAACGCAGACGCGAACTCGCTTTGAAGTTTCGCCGTCCTGCATCCGCAGTGACTGAAGGTTTGGACGAAACCATCGCTTGGTGATTCCCGTCGTTTTACGACCGTTACCACCCAGGTACTTCGCCTTACCGCGCTCGACCTTCTGGTTGCCGCGAACCGGTTTCTTTGAACAAATTGCGCATTCCGAACCCATGACAACCTCAAATCGCGTGCTGAAATCTCTTGTTATGAATGCCACTGGCGAAATTCTGCCAGTGCGGAACGCAAAAGTATAACTATTGCGTCCGTGGATGCAAGTTGGATACGGATTAACCGCGAAGATCTTCAAACAGAGCAGTCGACAGGTATCGTTCGCCACTGTCAGGAAGTATCGTCACGATGATTTTTCCGGCTGATTCAGGTCGGGCAGCAACTTTCAATGCTGCTGCCATCGCAGCACCGCAACTGATACCGCAAGTGATCCCCTCAAGCTTCATCAACTTCTTGGCCGTTTCAATCGCTTCATCATCTGTGACTTGCATCACTTCATCAATGATCGACCGATCAAGGATATCGGGCACAAACCCGGCTCCAATCCCTTGAATCTTATGCTTTCCAGGAGCACCGCCCGACAAGACCGGGCTATTTGCTGGTTCGACAGCAATGGTTTTAATCGCTAGGTGTTTCTCATGTTTCAGGTATTTCGAGACACCGGTGATCGTCCCTCCGGTCCCCACGCCTGCCACAAAAATGTCAATTTTGCCATCGGTGTCGTTGTAAATCTCAGGACCGGTCGTCTTGAAATGGATCGCGGGATTGGCCGGGTTCTTGAACTGTTGTGGCATAAACCAGCCTTCCTGCCTGGAAAGCTCTTCAGCCTTGGAAATAGCCCCTTTCATCCCATCGGCACCCGGCGTCAGGATCAGGTTCGCGCCGAAACTGCGAAGCATCATTCGGCGTTCAACCGACATCGTTTCGGGCATCGTCAACGTGAGTGAATATCCACGGGCGGCACAGACGTAAGCCAATGCGATACCGGTGTTTCCACTGGTCGGCTCAACGACGTGCATTCCTGGCTTCAAGGTCCCATTTGCTTCCGCATCCCAGATCATGGCAGCGCCAATTCGGCACTTCACACTGTAAGCGGGATTTCGGCCTTCAATCTTTGCAAGGACTGTTGCATTGAGGCCTTCAGTCAATCGATTGATCTTGATGAGCGGTGTTCGGCCAATGGACTCAGAATTATCCTTGAAATACGCCATCTGCCGACTCCTTTGTAGTTTTAAATCGCTCGAGGTTAGTTTTGACGTCTCTTGGCGAATCTGAAAGCTATTGAGCTTCCATAATTCGCCCTTTTGCCTTGAATGTAATGGGCTCTTCCTGACCGCTGACCGTCAGGTAAAACGTTTCTTCGAATACGCCAGGTTTATTCGGCGGCGTGAAAGTCAGCGTCAACTGATGCAAGGCTTTCATTTCGTCCGTCTTTTTGACTTTGACCGACGAATCTTGCTCAGTCCGCTCAAATTTTTCAATCTTAAACGGTTTACTTGGAGTTTTCGTGGACCTGACGATGACCTGAATCTCTTTCGGCTTACCTGGGATCAATGTTCCGAAATTTGCGTCGGTCACGACGATTTCAGGCTCAACCCTCCCTTCGACCTGAACGGGAATTTGAGGGTTGTTGGCGTCGTCGGTCACCAGCACCATCTGATCGCGTATCGGGCCGATCGGAGCTGTGTCTTTCAGTTTCACGATCAAGTCATAGTTAACGAGCCCATTTCCGCGAGATTTTTCGACGATTTCTGCTGACAGATGAGGACTGTTGAATTTGGCAGACGACAAGGTCCAGTTATTGCGTCCCGCATAATTTACGGTCAACCGTTGTTCGGCTCCTTTATTTGGAGAAACTGACCCGAAATTGACGGAACCTGGTTGAAGCACGACATCTGTTCGGATGTAGCCTTCGGCATAGATGGTGGCTAAACCAAACTGATTTTTGGAAGGGATGAAGAATGTGACTGTCCCATAGGTCCCCTTTTTTTCACCATGATGCCGGATTGTGTCCAGGCGTAGCGTTACATTCTTTGCCTGGCCCGCAGGGATATTGATTGGCGCGGGGAGAACTAATTGACCGCCTGGAGCAACCCGGTTCTCATCCCAAGAGAGGCAACCGCACGACGTCGACAGTGCGGTCACCTGAATATCATCGGGATGGATATTATTGATGCGGATCTTGAAATTAACGTCTTGCCCCTTGGCGACGCTCTTATAGTTGATCTTCAGCTGATCCTTGTCGATCATCGCCCGCGCCCATTCGGCGTCTTGTGCGTGCAGCGTCGATACGGCAGTCAGAAGGATTCCGATCGACGCTAAACAACGGACAACGAGCGTATTCGACATTGCTCACACCTCCTGCAAACACGACAAATGATCGTGCTGAGCAACTTTTCCAGTTACGGTTGTGTCACCGATGGTGGCACCACCGGTTTGGCAACCGTGACGGATTGTTCCACGACGCGACCTTTGGCCTTAAAGGTCACCTGTTGCTCACGACCAGAGATAGTAAGAAAGAATTCCTCTTCAAACAACCCGTCTTGAGTAGAAGGAGTGAAAGTCAGTGACAACATGTGGACTTGCGAGGCGGCTTCGCTTGGTTTGACCTTGAACTGTTCGTCCTTCTTCGCAGATTCGACTTTTTCGATTTTGAACGGTTTCTTGCCCCGAACAACGACCATCACTGTCTTTGGCTGACCGGCAGCGACCTGACCAAACTGTACGTCCGCAACCACAATATCCGGTTCAACTTGCGCTTCAACGCTAACTGCATATCCCGTGTCTCCCACGTCGTCTGTCATGATCAACATTTGATCGCGAAGTTTCGAAACCGGGGTGGTCCCGTCCAACGTCACAACGACATCATAATTGGCAGTTCCCCCGCTTCGCCCTTTTTCTACGATTTTTGTTGTCAGGTGTGGGTTATTGACTTTGACCTGGGTCACTTTCCAGTCAGGTCGCCCACCCGAATAAGAAACGTTTAAGCGATGTTCCATCGCGCGACCCTGGTCAACCTGACCGAAATTGAGGGTATTGGTTTGCAGAACGACATCCTGACGGATGCGACCTTCGACAGGAATCGAAACCGTTGCGGTTGATCCGCGTGTCGGTTCCAGCAGCGAAGCAAACGCAGTCACTCGCTTGTCACCCTGGTGACGAACCGTGTCGAGACGAATCGTCAATTCTTGCGATTGTCCGGAAGGAATCGTAATTGGCGATTTTTCCTGCCAAGAAATGCACCCGCAACTCGTCGAAAGGCTGGAAATCTGAATCGACTCTTTAAAGATGTTCTTCACAGTGAACTTGAACGTAACGTCCGAATTCCGGGCAACGGAGCCAAATTTGATCTCGCGCTTATCGAACATCTTTTTGCCCCAATCCTGGTCCTGTGCGGACAATGGGGCAACGGCGAGAATTGAGAAAAATACACAGGCGGGGCGAACCAGGGCGGGGAAATACATTGTTGTCTCGCTTCTCTGAAGCTAAACCCAATCGAACGGCAAAAAGCCTCAGCCGATCCGCAGCATGGGGCACGAGGACAACACAAGTCAGCTCGTTTTGTAACAGTCTCCATTGCCTCCGTGGTTTTCATTATGCGCGCTATAAAGATCTGTCAACGGATGTTTTTTAGTCCTGAAACAAAAGATTTCCAAATTGTTTCTCAAAGAAGCTTTATTTTCCTCAAGACCGATCTGGTTTGGTGAATCGCTAGATCTTCTCATCGGAAAACGTGCCACTTCTTGACGGTCTTCCGTCAAGAAGTGCTCTTTCCCTCTTAAACAGAAGACACTGCGTCTCTGAAGACTCCGATGCAGTGGCACAGAATCCTGCACTCGCCCCGCCTTTTCGTCGATGTGTGTCCCCATATCGCGGCTTGGTACGAGCCGTGCCCTCCCAAACCAAAAGCCGTTTGGAAGTCGGTCGTTGGCAACGCGTTCAAATTTGGATTACAAAATGGTGTTGTCGGCGGGAAAAAAACGATCAAGCGAATCGGCCAGGGTCAGCCACATTGTTCGATAGCATCGGTTTACCAGCTGATCCGTTGATCAAAGACAGCGTCAGCTGACGCCATCCGCTTTGCCAATCCTTATAAAATAGAACTCCGTAAGTCTGCGTTGCGATGGCTCGATCATCGACCACATCCATTTCCGAGAGGTTACTCACCATGTCAAACAAACAAGTCAATGTCGCGATGATCGGTTTGGGATTCGGTGCCGAGTTCATTCCGATTTATCAGGCGCATCCCAACGCGAATGTCTATGCCATCTGCCAGCGAAACAAAGAGCATCTGAACACGATCGGTGACCGGTTCAAAATCGAAAAACGATTTACCGATTACAGCGAGGTCCTGAAGGACCCGAACGTCGATTTCGTCCATATCAATTCGCCGATTCCTGACCACGCCAGCATGTCGATGCAGGCTCTTCGAGCTGGTAAAAACGTCATGTGTACTGTCCCGATGGCGACGACCGTCGAGGAATGCCGTCAGATCTGCGAACTGGTCAAGCAGACCGGCCTGAAATACATGATGGCCGAAACGGTCGTCTATTCACGCGAGTTCCTCTTCATCAAAGATCTTTATGAAAAAGGTGAACTCGGCAAGATTCAGCACCTGGCAGCTTCGCACCCGCAAGACATGGACGGCTGGCCTGCCTACTGGGAAAAAATGATCCCAATGCACTACGCGACGCACGTCGTCAGCCCGTGCCTTGGTCTGGTCAACGGCAGGGCCGAATACGTCAGCTGCTTCGGTTCCGGGACCGTTCGCGATGACATCGCTCAAAAGTCGGGTAACAAATTCGCCGTCGAGTCCTGTCATATCAAGATTAAAGACTCGGACGTTTCAGCTCATATCTGGCGATTCCTGTATGACGTTGCACGTCAGTACCGTGAAAGCTTTGACGTCTATGGCACGAAGAAAAGCTTTGAATGGACATTGGTTGAAGGGGAACCACACGTCATTCATACCGCCAAAAAGCCGGAACACGAAATTGCTTCCAAGGTCGAAGTCCCTGACTTCGCTCATCGGTTGCCCGAGCCAATCCGCAAATTCACGCAGACGATCCAAGATGCCGATCACCTGTCGTTCATTCAAGGTGGCGGGCATGGGGGGTCGCATCCGCACCTGGTCCACGAAATGGTCAGTGCTCTGGTTGAAAACCGCGATCCCTGGCCGAACGCCACGCTGTCGGCAAACTGGACGTGTGTCGGTATCCTCGCTCACGAATCGGCGTTGAAAGGTGGCGAAGTCATTCGTCTGCCAGAATTCACTCTTTCGTGAAAACTTTCTCGATCAATAAGAACGGGTGACGGACGAATTTTTGTCCGCACCTCTTTCTGATTCAATTTTTATCCTTCCAGTTAGATCCTTTTTTTCAAGGTTTTTCCCGACATGGCCGTCGAAAATCGCATGGACAAGATTGTCGCGCTCGCGAAGCGACGGGGTTTCGTCTTTCAGTCATCTGAAATCTACGGTGGCCTGAACGGCTTCTGGGACTATGGTCCACTTGGCGTCGAATTAAAGCGGAATGTCCGTCAGGCCTGGTGGTCGGACATGATCACCGAACATGACGAAATCTCGCAACCGGCAGGTGCCCCCAGCAGCTTTGACATGGTCGGCGTCGAAACTTCGATCATCATGCACCCCCAGGTCTGGAAGGTGTCAGGTCACTTCGATCTGTTCGCCGACAAACTGGTCGATTGCCGTGAATGTAAAGGCCGTTTCCGCGCCGATCATATCGGGACCAGCGAATGTCCGCTCAAACCGTCAAAGCATCCCGGCGAATTCGACAAGTGTCAGTTGACCGAACCTCGTGACTTCAACCTGATGTTCGAAACGCACACCGGGGCCGTCCGCTCGGACGATACCAAGGCATTCATGCGGCCCGAAACCGCTCAGGGGATGTTCGTCAACTTTAAGAATGTCTGCGATTCCAGCCGGGTTAAGATCCCCTTCGGGATTGCCCAGATCGGCAAAAGCTTTCGTAACGAAATCACGCCGCGAAACTTCACGTTCCGTTCGCGTGAGTTCGAACAGATGGAAATGGAATTCTTCTGTCATCCGGGTCAGTCGTTACAGTGGTATCAATACTGGCGAGACCGTCGATACAACTGGTACATCAAACACGGGATCTCGACCAGTAATCTGATTCTCCGCGAACATGCCGCTGAAGAACTGGCACATTACTCCGTCGGAACGGCCGATCTCGAATACGCCTTCCCGTTCTTGGAAGCGGGTTCGTATGGTGAACTGGAAGGGGTTGCCCATCGTGGTGATTTTGACCTTCGTTCGCATTCGGAAGGAAAGCTGTGTAAGCAGGACGGCAAGCTGGTTGTGGAACTGGGTTCCGATGGCAAACCGAAATACGTCGGTAGCGGAAAGGATCTCAGTTATTTCGACGACCAGTCGCGAGAACGCTTCGTGCCTCACGTGATCGAACCAGCGGCCGGCTGCGACCGAGCGACACTCGCCTTCCTTTGCGAATCCTATTACGAAGACGAGCAACCGGATGAAAAGGGAGTGATGCAGTCACGTGTGATGTTGAAGCTGCATCCCAAGTTGGCGCCAATCAAGGTCGCTGTGTTCCCTCTGATCAAAAAGGAAGGGATGCCCGAAAAAGCCGCCGAGATTTATCGAGCCTTCAAACAGGCCGGTATCGCGGTGCAATACGATCAACAGGCAGCGATCGGTCGCCGCTATCGCCGCATGGACGAAATCGGTACTCCTTACTGCGTGACAATCGACAGCGACACGATGTCGGGCGACACAGTCACGATCCGCGACCGCGATACACTCGAACAGATTCGTGTTCCCGTGAAAGAAATCGTCGATCACGTCAAAGCCAGAATGAATTCGTAATGGTTCGAAATCTGAGTGCCACTGTATGACCGTCTTCGGTCATGCAGTGCTCTTTGAACGGCAAGAGGAGAAGACACTGCGTCGGAGAAGACTCCGATGCAGTGGCACAGATGTTGATGGTTCGAAATCTGAGTGCCACTGTATGACCGTCTTCGGTCATGCAGTGCTTTTTGCACGGCAGGATGAGAAGACACTGCGTCGGAGAAGACTCCGATGCAGTGGCACAGAACCCGAACACCCGCCCCTCGTTGAGGCTCGTAGTATGAACGATCGCCTGACGCGTCGATACGCTTTACAATCGATCGTTTCGGTCGCGTCTGCGATCACGGTTCAGTCGTCAGACCTGTGGGCGCAGGATCGCAATACAGCCAAGTCTGGGGCAAAAAAATTGCCGGTCTCAGGAGAACCGCACGAGGATCTTGTATCTTTTGACGAATTGATGATTCGCTTTGTTCAGGAACATCAAGTTCCCGGAGCGGCACTTGCCGTCACTCGAAATTCGAATCTCATCTACGCACGGGGTTTTGGTTGGGCGAACGTTGAATCAAAGCGTCCTGTGGAACCGGATTCGTTGTTTCGAATTGCAAGTGTCTCAAAGCCAATAACAGCAGTCGCCGTTTTACAGCTTGTTCCCGCGTCGAAACTCGATGACCGAGTATTCGATGTCCTGCCAGCCAAAGACTGGCTACCCCAAAAATTCGATACGCGACTGGCATCGATTACGATTCGACAATTGTTGCAGCATACAGCAGGTTGGGATCGCGACAAGTCCTTTGACCCGATCAGCCGGCCGCATCAGGTGGCTCAAGTTCTACAGCATAAGCTTCCCATGGGCCCGAAAGAGGTTGTCCGATTTTCGCTGACGCTACCGCTCGACTTCGACCCGGGAACTCGTTTTGCCTACTCGAACATCGGTTACTTGTTACTCGGTCGATTAATTGAACACCTGAGTGGACTGGGTTACGAGGAATACGTGCAGCAGCACGTCCTGAAACCATCAGGTGTGACCAGTATGAAGTTGGGTCGCGTCTGGAAAGGAGACCTGGCGAAGGGTGAAGTCCATTACTACGACGTTTTGCGTCGTCAAGGTCCGGCCGTCAACGGGCCAAAACTGAATGTCAAAGTTCCCCTTGTCTACGGTGCCGAGAATTTTGAGGCGTTCGAAGCACACGGTGGTTGGATCGCATCGGCCGTCGATCTCGTGAAGTTTGCCAGTGCTTTTGATGATCCGGGGTCGTCGAAGTTACTGAAGCTCGATCAGATTACCGAAATGTGGGCCTGTCCTGCGGGAGCTGCGGGCCACGAGCCAGCTGGTCAGCAGAAAGCCGCCTATTATGGCTGTGGCTGGAATGTCCGTCCGGTCGGCAATCAGGGACGGGCCAATACGTGGCATGGGGGACTGATCGCAGGAACCTCTTCGCTGCTCGTTCGCCGTCACGATGGCCTCAATTGGGCGGTCCTCTTCAATACCGACCGTGATCAAAAAGAAAAAGTATTGTCGGATCTGATCGATCCATTAGTCCATCAGGCCGCTGATGCCGTTCGACATTGGCCCGATCGTATCGTTACGATTTCAGAGAAGAAATAGACGAATTAAAACGATCGTTCAAAACGATGATCAAAGAGGACGGCGAAAATGAGAATGCCCCGTCATTATGTTATCGACACTCTTTTCGTTACGGTTAGTTATCTCGGTCTGAACGTTGCCGATGCGATCGCTGACGATTCGAACCGAGTCAGTGATGCAGCCGTTCGCGAAGCCGTGTCACGAAGCTTGCACGTCCTTGAGACTGATGGCGTGGCATGGATGCGCGATCGAGGTTGTGCTTCGTGTCATCACGTCCCGTTTCTTTTGTGGTCTCATCGAGCGGCTCAGGCTCACGGGCTGGATGTCGATGCCACGAAGTTAGCGGAATGGGATGAGTGGACCCGGAAAGATTCTCTTTCGCATCGCAATCTTTATCGTCTTCAGAATTACGATCTCGGCAAAGTCGATCCAGCCATGCTGCCAGACGCGGTGAAGGAAAAACTCAAGCCGCTGATCGAACTACCATTTAAGACCGAGGAAGAATTCCTGACCAAGTTGGCAACGGAGCTGACCGAGGAGGAACAGAAGTCGTATCAAGCGATCGTGCTGAAAACAGCCGAGCGGACGCCGTACGCTGTCGATCGCGCGGGTGGCGGCCTGGATGTTCTGGGACAATTGCTGCTGGGCAATCAGGGGACGGCGAGTGTTCTGACACAACCGGAATTTCGGGACGGTGTGATCGAACTGATGAACCGGATTCAGCTGGAGGATGGTTCGTGGACCCCGGGGACTCAGTTCGCGACGATGCGACGCTGGCCGCTGCCCGCAGCGAATCAGGCGACAACGATGTGGGCCACACTGGCACTCGCCCCCTATAAGACTCGGGAATCGAAACGATCAGCCACGATCGAGAAAGCGATCGCCTATCAGCGTCAACAACCACCGAATCTGGACAATCGAGAATGGCTCGCCACGCGATTGTTGTTTGAGCGGGAATTCGGTTCGGCAGACGACGTCGCCAGGTGGCATCAACTATTACTCGAGAGCCGCAACACGGATGGCGGCTGGGGCTGGGAAAAGGGAATTGCCAGCGATTCAATGACAACTGGCCTGGTCATTTATGTCCTGGCAAAGGCCTCCGCCAGCGAGGATTTCGCGGCGCTAAAAGAAGCTCGCGCGTTTTTGCTGAAATCACAGCAATCGGATGGCTCCTGGTTGACCCCCTCAAAGAACATCACCAAGTCAACTGATCCCGAACGATTACGAGTGCGAGACGAAATCTATCATTATTGGGGAACGGCCTGGTCCGCGATTGGACTGCTGGAAACGCTAGGTAAATCGAATCCGTGAGTCATGAAAGAAAATCACCCGAATCCGCAACGTGCAGATTCGGGTGACGGTCTTCAATTCGTCAGACAGATCGCACTACTTCCAGACAAACGGTCTGTGAATCGGGTCGATCTGCTGACCATTTCGAAGGTCCTGGCAGGCGAAGATTCGT
>CAILLA010000085.1 GCA_903834925.1 uncultured Schlesneria sp. | reverse complement strand
CGTGAGCCGACTCGATGATCAGGCGCAACCCTCGTTCCTGTTTCTCTCGATCGGGCGTGAAATCGGCTTCTTGCGTGAACAACAGATTCAGCAGGAGTGCCAACTGAGGTACGTCGTTTAAAGTGGCTGGTGTGATGGCTTCCATGAAATCCCCAACATTCCCAACGAACTCGGCTCTACAAATCAGTGACCTGTCCCAAATGTGATCAATGCAATTCCGTTACGTCTTTACCACATTCCAGATCGGTTGAATGGTTCCGTAGGTTATTGACCGCCACAGCCATTCGACGGGACCGAAACGAAAATATCTTAGCCACAGCGGGCTGTACCAGAGTTGCAAAGCCCAGACGGCGACCACGATCTCGTAGAGCTGCACGCGGTTAAAAGTCCCGTAGAAGCCGAATCCGTACCCATTGAAGAAGATCGTGCACAGTAACGACTGCATCAGGTAATTCGTCAGTGCCATACGTCCTACTGCTGCAAGTCGGCTGATGAGCCAGGGGAACCAATCCATTTTGCAGACCAACATGACGACCGCAATATGGCCCAGGGCCACCAAAAGACTGCCGAAGAAATTAATCTGAAAACAGCCGGCGAACAGGGACACGACATCGAAGTCGTTTTGGATCAAGCGGTTTGCAGCGAACGCGACGATCGGCCATCCCAAGCCGTAACCAACGAGGGCGAGCAGGCCGTAGAACCGCGTTGACAGCGTCGCCGAGAAGACTCCTAATTTCATCAAGGCCATGCCAATCAGCATTCGACCTGTGACCGTCCAGATAAACGACGAACCGAAGATGGTTGTCTGAACTCCAAACGCTTGCGGCGCATTCTTGACGACCAGACTCCAGTAGGATGACTCTCGATTCTTCTGGATCGTTTCTATTACTTCGTCTTTCGTCGGATGAAATGCCTTTCTGATGCCGTTCCAGCCTTCGGCCAGTTCCATGTCTTCATCGGAAATGGGTCGGCCGTTCTGCTCAGTCGCGTGGACTCGAACCGATGCGTCACGAAACGATTGAAATAACCCAGCGACCGCGGCCGTCAGTGGTACCGAGGGAAGCGTGAACAGAACGCCAACAACGACGAGGTTTCGAGGCGAGAGCTTTCGCAACGGGTAGGCCAGCATTCCACAGAGTGCATACGCGACGAGGATGTCGCCGTCCCAGATCAGATAGGCGTGAATCAGACCGATGAACAGAAGGATGCCGACCCGCCGATAGTACAGTATGGTGGACGACTTTCCTTGTTGATTTGTTCGATCTGCCATCAAGACAAGACCCGCACCGAATAACATCGAAAAGATCGTGATCATCTTCTCATCAAACAAGAAAAAGCCGACGAGCCAGGCCACGTAGTTGACCCCATTGAAGCCGCCAGCGACGTTTGGATTAAGGCGTGCCGTGCCAGGAAGTCCCAGCGAGAGGATGTTCATCGTCAGGATGCCACACACGGCAAAGCCTCGAAGAACGTCAATTGGAACCAACCGATCGGATGATGTGACGGGAGCCGATTGCTCGCTCACGGTTTTTTCCTTCGCTTCGGTCGATGTCGTATGGGCCAAATCGCCACCGAGAAAGGAAGCGTCTTCTCATAAAGTGTTCATGTCATGCGTTAGAGATTCAACCCTTGAAAGTGTTGTCGATTAACTGAATCGCATTTGCAACCCCATCTTCGTCGCTCATCTTGTTACCAATGTTCATGGCACGTTGTTTCATTTCCGGGCGACTAAGAACGCGAATGATGCCGTCGGCCAGTTGCCTGGAAGTCAGCCCCTTTCGGTGAAGGGTCTTTCCGCCAACACCTAATCGTTCCAGTTCGCTTCCCCAGAAGAACTGATCTGAGACATGCGCGACGATGATTGACGGTCGGCCCGCCAATAGAGCAGATTGCGTTGTTCCTGCTCCTCCATGATGAATCACCATTGAGCAACGTGGAAAGATCTTTTTGTAAGGTGAACGCCGCACAAGAAAGAGATTTGGGTTCGCTGAAATTGAGGGGAATTCGCCCCAGGGGAGTTGAAGAATTGCACGACAGCCCGCACGTCTGACAGCCTGTTCCCAAATCGCTGCCACTTCCGCGAGGTAGTCCTGATTGTTGATTAGCATGCTTCCAAAAGTCATATAAATCGGCGGATTCCCTGCCGTCAGAAAATCCTCCAAGCCTTCCGGTAAGTCGTCTGTCATCAGATTGGCCGGGGGATTGAGAAAGCCACAGACATGATGCTGTGAATCCCAATCCGGTGGTGCCTGGCAGATTTGAGGGCTGACGGCAATCAGATTCAGTCGGTCGGAGGCCCATGTTTGAGTCATGATGTCCGTGTCTGGCTGTAGTCCTTCACGAATACGAAGTGAATTGACTCGGCGAAGAAAAATTCGGTTGACCATTGTCTGCACCAGTCGCCAGCCAAACCCATAGGACCAGCGCCCGAGGTCAGGTATTCCAGGGGGACGAATCCACCTCGAAGGGATGCAATTGTGAACGATATTGACTGTTGCCATCGGCACGCCGGACTTTTCCGCCGCCGCACGCAACGGATAGACAAAGAAATGTCCGATAACGGCATCGTTTTCTTTACACAATTTTACGGCAGCGTCGTACATCGGTTCCACAACAGGATCGAACCCGTATTTCATGACGAGTTCTGCCTGTTTGATCGGATTGGCAAGTTCAATGATCTGTCGCCAGACCTTATCGGCCACTTCGGCTGAGGGGATTTCGGGATTGGTGACTGAAACAAGTTGGTAGCCGAATCGCTTCGCAAGTTCGCTGTAATCCCTGCCAATATTGTCCGTCACAACCAGGGTAACCTCGTGACCGGCTTTCACGAGTCCTGCGGCAAGCGCCGTGAAGGGCTGGATGTCTCCTTCACTTCCCCATGCTTGCAAACCGATTTTCATTTTGTCACTTCCTCGTGAAGTCGCATTCGTGAGATGAACGAAACATTTCCGTGTAAACGAATATCGATCACTTGCCAAGTCAGTCTATTTCACCGTGTAATTCCGGTGCGAAAGAACAAGCAGACATTGCATCGAGCTAAGAATGACAGGGATGATCGATTGACCACAAGAGCGAGTTGGCCGGGAATGTCGATGTGCGAAACGTGCCGCAACGGGCGAGAGGTCCGTACGGTACGTTCGCGCTTTCTGCTGTGTGAATTATCCGCGAGCCTGGACCACTATCCCAAGTATCCTCCACAGCCGATTATTCGTTGCGACGGATATGCGCCTTCGGACAAGCCGGACGAATCGGATGCATCTGCAGAGACTGAAGAACAATAGAGGTTGAGCGTTGAAACTGTGTCATCCAAAACTCGTCAAGCTGCTTCAACTCGCCTACTCTGCTGAGAAAGCGGCGGCCTTTGCTTACATCGGCCATGCCGGTTCGGTGAAGAATCCGGATCAGAAAGCGGCGATCAGGCAAATCGAACTTGATGAATGGCGACACCGGGAAACGGTGCTCGCAATCATGCAACAATATGACATTCCGCCGTCACGATATAACGAGATCAAATATCACATCATCGGCAGAATCATCTCGTTCAGTTGTTACGTGATCGGCTGGTTCATGCCTTATTACTTTGCCGGACGTCTGGAAAGTGGAAACGTGTGTGAGTATTTCATCATGATGAGATATTTCCACGAAGCGGGGATCACGGACCATGATGAGGCGTTGTACGAAATGGGGATGAAAGAAAAGGAGCACGAAGTCTATTTTCAAAAAAGCCTCGAGAACAATCCGCTTTTACCGCTGTTCGAAAGAATTTTCGGCTGGGGAAAGAAAAGCAGCCTGAATAATGTCGATTTGGAGAACAAGTATTCGGTCAAAGAGTCCAATTCCTACTGTCCACATCGAAAGTCGTAATAATGGTCGAAGTCGTGGAAGGTGATCTGCTCGATCAAGACGTGGACGTGATCGTCAATGCCTGGAACCGAAACATCATTCCGTGGTGGCTGCTGCTGCCACAGGGAGTCTCAGGAGCCATCAAGCGGCGCGGTGGTACCGTCCCGTTCAAAGAGGTTGGCAGGCACGGTCCGATCCCCCTCGGTGGTGCCGTGCTGACGTCTGCGGGACGACTTCCATTCAAAGGGATCATCCATGTCGCCGGGATCAATATGCTCTGGCGAGCATCGGTACGATCGATCCGGGATTCCGTAAAGAGCGCCATGCAGCTGGCTCAGGAAAATGGTTTCGTCTCAATCGCCTTTCCATTGATCGGAGCTGGGTCCGGTGGCTTTAATCAGGATAAAACCAAGGCGCTGATGCTTGACGAATTGAAACAAATTGACATTCAAATGTCTGTAAAGATCGTGGTCTTCAAGCCATCGAAGTCATAACGAAGCGCCCAGTAAATGCGACGATTGATCCCGGCGCAGACGGGAGTAGGACTCAAGGAAACCAAGGATTATGTCGAAGGGTTGTAAATGAAACGAAGTCGATACTTCTGGTTTTGGAAAGTGTCGGGTGGTTGTTTGGACATCATTTTCTTTGGAATGATGGGCTATATGTCATGGAACTCTATTTTCAGAACGCCCGACACAAATTGGATATTTCTTGCAGTGATGTGGCCGTTGTTGTGTTCGTCCTTGCTGACCCCGGCTTTCAAGTTTTATCACTTCGTAAAGTCGCTTTCGAGGATCGCATGGTCGAGATGAAGGTCGGCGACTTTGTGAACATACCGCCGAACAAGAAACAGCGTGTTGATTGGACGACACCCAACGAGCCGACCGTGTGGCTGGCGATGTGGTATGGGGATCACCGATGAATGACAACTCTTCCACTTTCACCCCTGGCCCCTCTCCAAACACGGTGCGAGCCGCCGACGGAAAGGTTCTGACTGTACCGGTGGGTTGGGTCCTGTTGCCTCCTGGCGATGCCGCACTGACTCGTCGTGTGAAAGCTGCCGGGGATCATTGGGTCGTGGCGGAAAAAAAGGGTCGGAAGGTTTTTTCACGGGGCGTTTGGACCTCGGCAGCGACCATCGAGTCAATTCGTGCCGATCTCGAAGCCGAACGATCCACAGAGAGTTTTGCCAGGAAGAAAGAAGCTGATGCCCGACGGCGGGAAAGGGTTCAGTCCGAGTACGTCGATGATTTCCTGGGGGTGGTCGTCGCGTTTCTCGCATTTCATGAGACTCATGCAGAACTGGCTAACCGACTTGCCAAAGCGGTAACCGAACATGCCACGCCCGTCGGCAGCGGCACAGTCGCCCGCACAAAACGCATTCCTGTCGAGCAACGAGCAGAAGCAGCAGTCATCGCCTGGATGCGTCATCAAACGACCGGATATGACAACATGCACATCCCCAGGGAGAAAGGCAAGCGCCGTGAAGTCCGCCGCATGTTGGCCGAGCGATCGCACCGGCTGCTCGAGCAATATCGACAGGGTGCCCCGATTTCGAAATCATGTCCGTTAATGACAGCGTTATCCTCTGGGGGCGGATGTTAGCATTGCAAAATTGGCGGGGTAGATGATTAGCCATTTTAAACTCGGCTACCAGCCAATTTTGAAATTTGAGCGCGCGACTCCAGAACGTGAATCATCCAAGCTGCGCGAGAGCTTCGCCCAGTTCGCGATTCACATCACCAGCATCTTCCAATCCGACAGACAATCGCACCAGCCCATCACTGATTCCGCAAGCGGCTCGGGCGGATGCGGTCATAAATTTGTGTGACGTTCCGGCGGGGTACGAAACAGTCGTTCGAGCGTCGGCCAAAGTGGGTGAGAACGGAATGACATGGGCCAATCTTCGGAACAGTACGTCGACAGCCGAGCGACCACCGGTCAGATCGAATGCCAACATTCCGCCGCAACCATTTGGTAATAAGCGGTTCGCTCGGGCGAAATGCGGATGGTCTTCCAAGCCTGGATAGAAGACCCGCGAAACTTGCGGATTTGATTTCAGAAAGTTTGCAACCTTTAACGCCGTTTCTGAAACGCGCTGCATTCTGAGTGGTAGCGTCCTCAGTCCGCGTGAGGCGAGCCAGCTTTCAAACGGGTTGGCGTTCACTCCGTATAAACTTGACATCGCCCGAATTCGGCGAATCAGGTTTGTCGAACCGACGACAATCCCGGCCATTACGTCGCCGTGACCATTCAAGTATTTCGAGACACTATGCCAGACCAGCGTTGCCCCGTGATCGATTGGGCGCAACAGGCAGGGTGTGGCAAAGGTGCTGTCAACGAGTAGCGGAATGCCTTTTAAGACTTCAACAATCGCGGGAAGATCGGCCACTTCCAGTAGCGGGTTTGAAATCGATTCGACAATGCAAAGTCGAGTTTCGGATGTGATCGCAGCCCTTAATGCCTGAAGATCGTCAACTTCGAAATACGTGATCTTCAGTCCGAACGACGCAGCGAGGTGGTCGAGCAGCTGGCTCGTTCGACCGTAAAGAACTCTTGCTGCGAGAATATGATCGCCGGTTTTCACCATTGCCATAAGGACCGCAGTCAATGCTCCCATTCCCGACGCCGTGACAACTCCAGTCTCGGCATGTTCCAGAGCGGCGACATCATTGGCAAACGCTTCGTGATTGGGGTTTCCGTCACGCGTGTAGAGGTAACCTTTTTCACGGCCCCCGGCGACGGAATCCAGCTGCTCGAGCGACTCGATATCGAATGCCGTCGTCATGTAAATCGGAGGGGCGCTTGAACGAGTCGTAAACTCAGGAGCGTATCCCGCACGTGCGGCAAGGGTCGAGGAATCGAGTTCTGGTGATTCGGATGATTCAGAAGTCATTCGATGTTCGTTTACAAAAAATGTTGTCGTGCCAACTCGCGTTACGGCGAGTAGTGAGAAATCAATTTGTTTCGCCAATCCGCAAAAATCTTTTGCTTGACGTCTTCGTTACCTTGCTGGCGGAGATTGCTGTTATAAAGCTCGTTTCGATCAACAAGTGGCATTGGTAAACCATCACTCGCGAGATCGATCAAGGCCTTCAACGTCGCCCAGTCGGCCTGATCCAGGCGCGAATCGTGTACCAATGCGCCCAACAATTCGTTTGTATCCGGTCTCCTGGCGACTTCAACGATCCCGAGAAAATCTTGAGGTCCATGATTCGATTGGTCTGACTTTCTTTGTGTGACCAGAGCTTGGGATTCGTAAAACCAATCGACCATTGATCGCTTATTCTCTGTCCCGTGAAGTCGCCAGAGCATTCCAATTAGTACCGCCTGATGCCGCCCCCCCAGGATTCCCGATAAGGGAAACCGACCGAAAGCCTCATCAATGATCTGCCGCGCTGCTGCGGGATCGGTATCGTTCATCAGTTCTGCGGCTGCGGCGGCCCAATAGGGTGTGGCTCCCAGCAATGGAGTCTTTCGCTGAACGTCTTCGCAGGCCAATAAGATGGGAACGTCTTGTGCCCGTAACAGCATGCGGGCACGTCGAAGGACGAAATGGGACATCCAGGAATGAAGTGTATCCCCGTCACTCCCCATGCTATCCAATCGGAGATCAGGATCAGCGGAAAATCGTTCTCGTTTGAGCAACTTCACGATCTGATCGGAACCAACTTCTTTTAAAGAGGTGATGCATGCATCATCTGTCAGATACGTTTCGATATCCCCAAAACATCGGCAGCGTAAATAGACCTGCGTCCAGGCACGTTCATCGACGGGTAAGGTATTTAGATCGTCAATGACCCGGTGAATATCGCGCCGATATTGGGGCTGCAAAGGAGATTGATTACGTGTCGCGCGTTGAAGCCTGATCAGAAACCAACCCGCGCACGTTTTTCGATCCTTGCGGGCGTTCCAATATTCCGCGAAGCCAGTCGGACGATGCTTGAATGCTGGTCCCAGATATGCTGCAACCATTGATTGAGCCACCTCGCCAACTGATTGAGGATCGCCTGCTGTTTTGCCAGCGTTTCCGCGCATGCCAGAGCTATTCAGTGAAAATGGGACGTGCTTAAACGCCATTGACCGGTCGCCAACAAGTGAAGCGATGTTCGGAAGTTGCTGCGGATCTTCGCTGACAAACAACGCGCCAAGTACCAGCACGCGGACCTTCGGATCGGGGTGAGCGATGAACGTTTGCAGCACATCGGAATGCGTGGACCATTCCCGTAAATCGTCTATCAGCCTCGCTTGCTCGGCCATCAAATCCCTGGACCAACCTTGTCTGGTCGGCCGATTGGAAATGATGTCTTCCGTAGCGAAATACTCATAGCGAGTGGCCGCCGCTTCAATCCTCTCCTGAAAATCGATCGCGACCAGGCGACTGGCATCCGTGGCTGGTACGTCGTCGTCAGCGACGGACGTGGCGACAAACGCAATGATCAAGTTCCCTATGAATACTTGCGATAACATCGTGTTCATAGCCACGTTCCCAAGTTAACGCTCAAGAGTCTTCGGGAATTTCCACACCAGCCAGACGATGCACGGCGCGCCATTCGTCTTCAGTAATCGGCTGAATCGACAATCGCATTCCCCTTTTCATGACAAGCATCTTGCTTGTCGTGTCATCCTCTTGCAACATTTCTCGCGTGATCGGCTGTGAAAACTTTTCGATCAGCTTCACGTCGACCATATACCATCGCGGGTTTTCAGGATCACTCTTGGCATCATAGTACTTGCTTTGGGGGTCAAAGGCGGTGAAGTCTGGATATCCCGCTCGGGCGACCTTCATGGTCCCGAAGATTCCCAATGGTTCTTCACGGCTGTGGTAGAACAGGACCAGGTCGCCGACCTGGACATCGTCACGCAGAAAGTTGCGAGCCTGATAATTTCGGACACCGTCCCATGGTGCCGTCTTCTTTGGTGACTTATCCAGGTGTTCGATCGAAAAGGCCGACGGTTCTGACTTGAATAACCAGTATCGTCGGGGGGGCTTTTCGGCGTTTGTTGATTTCATGGAAGACGTTGTTTTCAGTTCAACAGAATGAGGACTTTGCGAATCGGCGGAATATCAATCGGGCTTTAAACAGAAAATCAGCTTCTCTTTTATCGAAGCGTCTCATGGTTTTTTTTTGATTCATCGACTGACTTTTGCTTCTGGAACCACTCACGCATCGCAAGATTATAGGCATCCGCTTCGGCATGGAATGTTGCAGAGCCTTCGCAACCAGCCACAACCTGTATGGGGTATCCGGTCGCCTCATCCGTTGGAAAGAGATCCACACGGAGCGGCTTGCCGTAATACAAAATCCGCAACTTACCCGCCTTAATATCTTTTGCCGCAGTGGCTGCACCTTGTTTTTTGGCCGCTTCGACGGCTTCCTTACCGTTTTCAGGAGAAACTTCTGAGCTGAGGATTGGAGATGCTTCGGGCGTCGCTTCTCTTACGTCCGATCTCATGTCCAAAAACGCTCGCTGATGCCCTTCGGCCTTCCGTGTCCGAACGAAAAACTTGGCCCGACGTCCCTGTTTCAGTTCGACGTAGGCCGGGCAGCGTTTACCTGCATCTCCGTCAACTGGCCGCTCAAAATACACGGTGATTTTATCTTTATCGACGAGTTCCTTCCCTTTGAAAACCGTTTCAACGGAAATCACTGCGCTGTAGAGATCCAAGTGATCGTCGATCTTATTAACACGCTTTACCGTGACCACACGTCCGTCGAACACAGCCACTGACCGCGCCGCTCGCTCTTCGTCGGTCCAACCCGGCTCGTCCGCAAAGACGACATTGAACGAGAGAGCGACAAGGAATGTGGCCAAAACAGCAATTCGAGTCATGATGGAAACCTTTGTTTGACATTGTCCGGTTAGGTGTCATGTTCGTTTCGGAGCCGACTTACATTGTACGGCAACCGAGTGTCAGCAGTACGTTCGCCCACAAATGCTGGTCTGCCGTCTGAATCGTCAGGACATGATCCTTCGATGCGACGGCATCGTAGAATTGCCATTTGTCGATTGGCGTTAGCTCCAGCTTCGACCCGGATGCAGCAACGATCCGACGATAGTCGGACCAGACAACGGGGTCTCCTTTTTGCGCATACGGATCATCGGCCGGGATGCCCATCGTATTGATCGCATCGACGGGAATCGCTGTCAGCAACGTTTCTAAGACCTGCGAAACCGTCACAATACCCGGAGCAAGGTTCAGGCTGACCAGACGGGCATTGGGTCCCAGCGTCGTTGAGGCGGGATAATTGCCATCGGCGATTAAAACCTTGGCATGATGTCCGGCTCGAGCCAGGATTTCCGAAATTTCCGGGTGCAACAGTTGGTGCTTCAGCATTCGTTGAGTCTCGATCAGGTTGTGAAACGGATGATGTTTTTTTGACGAAGAATTCAGGTACTGGCATTTTGACGCACGAAGTCGTACCTGCGCTCCCTCAAAGTCCCAATTCTTGCTTGACTTCGATGAAACATTTTACTGCCAATTCGAGATCCTGGCGCGAGTGGGCTGCCGAAACCTGCGTTCGAATTCGAGCTTTCCCCATCGGCACGACAGGATAGCTGAAACCGATCACATAGACCCCTTTCGCCAGCATCGCCTCGGCAAACTTGGCTGCGAGAGCGGCGTCACCGAGCATCACCGGGGTGATGGGATGTGAACCGGGGGTAATCGTGAATCCACGAGCGGTCATCTCCGCCCGAAAGTACGCCGTGTTCTCTGCGAGCTTGTCACGTAGCTCAGTCGACCGCGTCAGCAGGTCCAGTGCAGCAACCGATCCTGCCGCGATTGGCGGCGCAACCGTATTCGAGAAAAGATAAGGCCGCGAGCGCTGTCGAAGATAATCGATCACTTCTTTCCGACCACTGGTATAGCCTCCACTAGCACCCCCCAGCGCTTTACCCAGTGTTCCCGTCAAAATATCGATTCGTCCCATTACCCCTTGCAGTTCATGAGTCCCCCTGCCGGTCGGTCCGGTAAAACCGACCGCATGAGAATCATCGACCATGACCAACGCCTGATACTTGTCCGCCAACTCGCAAATGGCGGGCAGGTTGGCGTATGTGCCGTCCATCGAAAACACGCCATCGGTGGCGATCAGCTTGTACCTGGCCTTGGCCGTATCCGCCTCACGAAGCTTTGCTTCCAGATCGGCGATATCGTTGTTTTTGTAACGATATCGCTGAGCCTTACAAAGCCGAACACCGTCGATGATACTGGCGTGATTGAGTTCGTCCGAAATCACGGCGTCTTCAGCACCCAGCAGTGTCTCAAACAGTCCGCCATTCGCATCGAAGCACGAGCTATACAGGATCGTGTCATCGGTACCAAGGAATGCCGACAGGCGGTCTTCGAGCTGTTTGTGAATTCCTTGCGTGCCACAGATAAATCGGACGGAGGCCAGGCCATATCCCCATTCGTCGAGAGCTCGGTGAGCCGCCTCGCGAATTTCGGGATGCTGAGCTAAACCAAGATAATTGTTTGCACAAAGGTTCAAAACGGGGCCGCCGTCGGCCACTCGTACGAACGTCCCTTGTGGCGTCGAAATGACTCGTTCGCGTTTAAATGTTCCCGCAGCGCGAATCTCATCAAGTTGGCTGGCCAGTTGGCGGCGGAAGTTTTCGTTCATGGGAGGGCTCGTTGTTAGCGCGTACCGGATAATTTCTACATCCAAGGTAGAAGACAGCGCCGTCGCAGTCGAGTCAATCCCCGTAGCGGCGGCTTCCAGCCGCCGACCGGCACAGTCGGTTGGTGCGCGTCGGACGACGGGTTTAGAATAGGATCGTCGTTCGCGCGTTGATTGAGCGTTCGGTGTAACGCTATTGCGAACCCTGGCCCTCGACCGCACCGGTCACTCTTAGGGTTTTAAGCTGCGGATTAAACTCGATCCGTTGTGCGGTCGTGTTTCTCGAACCGACTTCCGTGAGTCGCGCGTTCGGCTTTCCGTGTGAAAGCAGGGTATAGAGACCCTTGGAACCATCGAAGCTGATGTGGTCTGCCGACGCGGTAAATCGACGCCGATCAACCTGACCTTCGATTTCGGCGTTACCGATTCCAATCAGTTTGCGGTATTCGACAGGGTTCCGATCCGACTTCGGATAATTCATAAACTCAAGCTTGTCGCAACGCATCGTGCCAGCCTTTGAGGGAAGGTCGTCCTGGTCCACTCGTTCGTTAGGCAACCTGACCGGCCCGTGGATGACCTCAACCCGATCGTCGACTGTAGCCGTTTGCCGTTCCGACGAGTCGTTTAAATCGCCATCGACCTGCCCTGTTAATTTTCCCTGGAATTGGATTCGTGTGTAGTCCCATTCTGCGATTTCGACAGGTATCGGGCGGTTTGCCTGAATGGTATCTTTCGGTGCGAAACCACTGCTCCCCTTTTGTTGTCGACGCCACACCTGGATTTCGCCCGGACCCTGAGCGATCACGTTCCCCGTGGAATGATTCCATGTGAACTCGCCCACGCGACCACGATATTTGTCGATCAGCTTCTTTTCCGAATACGTAGAATTCTCAAATCTGACGTTCTGCTGACATTGAATTTCTCGAAGAGCGGGACTGGTTTCGAGAGTCGTGGACTGGAACGAGAGTCGCTCTTGCAGCTCAACTTTCATTTGTTCGCAGTGCATTATGGCAAGTCCAAGCTTCGCTTCAACGCGCCCGACGAATTCGGCGTTCAGGCCATTGAAATTCATCGATTTGTCCCAATGGACGTTCAAATCGCGATTGGCCGCACCTTCCAACCCGGGAATCTTAGCCTGACTGGGAATCGGAAACTTCATCCAGCCTGAACCTTCCACCCACGCTCGGTTCTCACCCCGATCAAAGTGAATCTCTTTCCCTTCGAGCTTGAATCGCTGATCGCGAATCTTCGCAGGAGACCCATAAATGTGAATGACTTCGTGGTTTAACGATTGGTTATCGAGATCAACCTGGTCCCCTTCAAGTTCGAGCGGCTTTTCACCGGCGACTCGTTCCTGCGAAATCTCCACTTTTCCTTCGGAGTGGACAGCGATCAATTCAGGATCTTGCTTCTCTTCAAGACGTCGCATTCGAACCCCGATTCGGTCTGCTGAGACATTGATCGGTTTGTCTGATTGTTTCAGTGAATTCAGAGCAGAACGGTTTTCACCGCCTTTGGAATCGCGTCCAGAGGATTTGCTTCGGCTGGAATCGCGATCGACCGAGATATTGGCAATTCCAACTGGCTGATCGTCCTGTGTGATAAATGAAACGGGTCGAACACCGGATCGTCGTTTAGAGGTACCTGCAGTTGTTTCCGATTCGTCGTCTTCGAAGCGAATATCAAGTTCGTCTGTTCGCTGGATCTGCAATTGAGGACTGATCAACCCCACACCTTGCTGGGCCAACAGACGTTTCGGCTCGGGTGCAGGCGTTTCTCGCTTAGCAACATCCCCTTGAACAGGCGACACAATGTTGAATGGAACAAGCCAGATTCGGATCGATTCTGCAATCAAACCAGCTCTCATTTCATGTTGACCGAAATGAGCATTCCCTTGCAGTTCTACGAGATCCAGTTGTGATTCACGGTCTGTTGTTTTACTGAGCTGCTTCTGCCACGTGGCAGCAAACGCCAGCTTGCCCGTCTTTTCATCGACGTAATTCAGCTCACCGGCACCAAGACAGTTCAACGAATCAAGACTGATTTGTTTGCCAGACGCCTGCCCCAATTGAGCTTCAATTGCCGGCACTTTCAGTTCCGACCCACCCTGCAAGACTCTGACGATACTCTTGGGGCTGGACGAACTCATCGACAACATACCGGTCTCGGCACTATACGTCATGCGATCCACGTAGGCCTTGGCCTTTTGAGACGTCGAGACAATTTTGACCTGTTGCCCCTGTCGTCCCTCAGCCTCAAGCCAACTGAATTCCAAATCGCTTTCGATTTGCTGATATTCGTTCTCGCGTTTTTTTCCCGCCTCTGATTTTGATTTGGCATCGACCGATGCATCATCGTTCTTACGTTTCTTCGGAGCGAACTGTAACGTCAATTTGTGACAGTTCAATCGGTCAAGTTTGTCCTTGGTTCCCGTCTGGACAATGACGTCGTCCGTTAAGACGGCAGTATTTGTCGCGACTGTATATTCCAAATCGCCGTCACACTGTACGTTGACTGGTACCAGTTCGTTTCCCTGAGGCATCTGGATTTCTAATCGGACATGGGAATTTTTGGGAAGGCTTGGGTTTGCGATCAGCGACATTGATTTGACGCCGTACACGTGAGGCCGATCTCGCCCTGGAAGACCTTCAGCGGGAATCAGTCTCATCGCCATTCGTGAGGCTGAACCTCGATGCGACTGGAATCGAAAGTGGACAGGGTTCAGTGTATAGAGATTCATTTCCGATTCGTCGAAAATAAAGTTCTGTCCGACGACAGATAACCCGTCAGGTCCAGCGATTTCCACGTCACCCACCAGGACCGCGCGAACGACTCGACCAGGATTCGGCGTTCGTTCATCAAACGCCGATGCAAATTCCACAAGAGCTTCGTGGCTGACGATCGAAAAGGCTTGCTCGTTTCCCTCTTTATCCATTGATAGCCAGATCACAGCAAATTTGTCGAAACGAATCCGTCGGTCGTTTCCCGGCTCCTGTCTCCAGTGTTCGGTATAAAAGAATGCCTTTTCGGCGTGCAGCATGTATTTCGATTTCTTCGCCCATTCGGAAGTGGGAATGTACGTTGTCGCCACGCGGACGTTCTCCGCCGGTCGTTGGGCTTCGCTATATTCTTCTTCAATGACTGGCTCGGTCTGTTGAGGAACCACAACCACCGGTCGAATTGCGACGGTATACAGCCCATACAGCACGATTAAGCTGAGGGCGGTCGCGACGGTGAAAACCAGACGTTGATACATGATAGGCTTGCGAGATGAAGACGTGCCGACAGGCGTGTTTTCGTTGTTACATGTTTGGTTTCGTTTCTTTTCCCAGCCCGATCACATCAGTGATGTCGATCATTCCGAGGGGAATTTCATCCGCATCGACTACCGGCAACTCGCTGACATGTTTGGCACTGAGCAGTTGCAAAGCTTCTTCCAAAATCGCATCGGGACCAACCGTCAACGGACGAACGGTCATCACTTCGGAAATCGGTCGATCGAACTGGTCGTCGCGACGTTGTTCAAGCAATCGAGCAAGATCACTGTCTGTGAACAGCCCCGACAGTTTTCCCTGTTCATCAACCAGCATCACAGCACCTGTTCGCCGACCGGGACGCGACAGACTGACGAAGACCTCACGAATCGTTGCGGTCTCATGTGCGATGCGAACCTGATCCACCGGTCGCATCACGTCCTTGACCGATGCCAGTCGGCGTCCAAGGCTGCCACCTGGATGAAAAGCTGCAAATTGACGTGGCGTGAACTGTTTTCTCTGGCTCGACACCAAAGCCAGGGCATCGCCAATGGCAAGCATCGCCGTAGTACTGGTCGAAGGAGCCAATCCGTGAGCACCCGCTTCGATCATTCGTCCCAGACAAATTGTTGCATCGGCCTGTGAGCCTAACGTGCTTGCGTCGCTCGCCGTAACAGCGATGATCGGTTGCCGCTGACTGCGGATAATTGGCAATAGCCGACTCAGTTCTTCCGTTTCGCCACTATTCGAAAAAATCAACCAGACATCTTCGGAACCAACGCAGCCAAGATCCCCGTGCAATGCTTCCGTCGGATGCAGGAAATAGGCCCGGGTTCCGGTCGATGAAAGGGTTGCTGCCGTCTTTTGTCCGATCAGCCCCGCCTTGCCAACGCCTGTGACAATCACGCAACCGCGACAGGTTGCCAACAAGTCCACGGCCGCACAAAAGCGAAGATCAAGCCGTTGTGATAGCTCATTCAGGGCACTCCCTTCGAGCGTAAGAATGGCGCGAGCCTCACGCAACTGTTCTAAGTGCGTAAACGGAACAACAATGTGTTCAACAGCAGCGCTCATTGGGTCGCATCCTTGCAGAGCATCCCACAGCCGTCCTGGCTAAGGGGGCGAAGTGTACATGGGCCTTGAAAGTCGGTCAATCTGTTTTTATGCGGTTGCCTTTAGTGCTTTGAACAACCAATTTCCCTTCCAATTAGGGAACTTCGGTTCGGTAGAAATCGAAGGAACCGTTTCTTTCGCTGATCATCAGTAAACTCGTACCTGTCGGGTCCCAGATGGCATAATCGTCCCGTTCAGGATGATTTGTAACCCGCACGAGATTGCTGCCGTCCGACTGCATGACATAAACCTCGTAATTGCCATCCCGGTTACTTGTAAACGCGATTTTCGAACCGTCGGGCGAAAACCTCGGGCGGATATCCTGTCCGGGACTGTTGGTCAGTCGCCTGGGATTGGAACCGTTGGATTGAACGACATAAATCTCATAGTCGTTATCGCGGCTGGAACTGAAGACGAACTGCCGCCCATCGGGGGAAAATTGAGGCCAGTTATTCACCCCTTCGGAATCGATCACCGTCTGACGGTTCTTGCCTTGCACATCCACCGAATAAATCTGTTGTCGGCCTTCTTCCGGATAACTGAACAGAATGCAAGAATTGTCTGGAGCGAACGTCGGGCTGCGAAGCCCTGAAAATCCCCCGCCAGGTGGCACTTCGCTGGTTCGGTTCTCCACCGTGTCTTCAATCACAAGTGCCAGACTAAGGTTTCCTCGGTTTTGAACGTATGCGAGGTAACGACCATTCACTGACAAGGCAGGCTCAAATTCTGATCGCGTTTCCGTCGGATGTAACGGAGTTGTTGACTGGTTGACCAGCGAAAGCTTCATCAGTCTCAACTGAGCAGGCTTTTCGAGCAGAACATAAAGTAATTCCGTCCTTTGAGCATTGAAGAACACGGGATCACGTTTAACGTGCCCATCAGATGTCAGTCGAATCGGCTCAGCGGCATGTGCTGAGAAAACACCTAAACCAACGATGCTGGCTAAGATCAATTGCGGCCATGGACTTATTTCGCGTTTCATATTTTCGTGTATTTCGTGTGTTTCGAGGTTCCCCTCTTACTCTTTAATTGTTTTCGGGGGTATCAAAGCAACTCATGAATCACGGTTCCTCCCTCAAGCACTTTGAGTTCCGCTCGTGCTTGTGTGTCCACGCCTGCTAGCTCGCAGATCGTGGTCCCGACCATTCGAGGAGTGATCGCGGTCGTCAATGGGTCTTCCGCATACTTGTCGCTCGCCCCGATCACTCGCCCCGGTTGAACTCCACCGCCCGACCACAACGAGAAATAACAACGAGACCAATGGTCACGCGCAGCACGATTCGTAATACGTGGCGAACGTCCGAATTCACCCATTGCCACGACCAGCGTGGAATCGAGTAGCCCTCGCGCCTGCAGATCGTCCAGCAGCGCCGCAAACGCACGATCGAAGATCGGGCAATGAGTGTCCTGGAGCAATTCAAAATTATAAATATGCGTGTCCCAACCAAAGTCGCAGTTCGGCGTCATACACTCGACGTACTCACTCCAGTTCACCTGAATATAGGGGACGCCAGCCTCAACCAGTCGTCGGGCGAGAAGACAGCTTTGGCCGAATGTCGTCTGACCATAATTGTTCCGTGTCGATGGAGATTCCTGAGTCAAATCAAACGCCGCCCGCGATTGAGGGCTTGAGATCAGCCCGTAGGCTCGTTGATAGGTTCGATCCCATTCCGACATGCTGGCTCGATCAAGTTGCCGAAGCGTATCATCCAGTCTCGCCCGAATTTCATTTCGATCCGAGATGCGGTTTGGCGTCAGCCCTTCCAGCAGTTGCAGCGAAGGGATTTCAACCCGTCCTTCATCCGAGCAGCTGACCATAAACGGATCGGCCGCTTTGCCGAATTTGCCGCCGCCAAAACCTTCGATTTTACGAACCACGTCACGCGGTATCCCTCGACCAACCATAGCAAACGGTGGCAACGAACCTTTATGGCCGCGATGCTTGCCGACGATCGCTCCGAAATTCGGCTGTACTGGCTCAGGCCGCTCTTCAAAACCGGTCAGCCCCACAGTCCCCGCGTCAGGATGCCCCGGCTGGCTGGTGACATGTGATCGAATTAACGAGAACCGATCACTTCTCGCCGCCAGTTTTGGTAACAGCTCACTGTAATGAACGCCGGGCTGTTTGGTGGGAATCGTGGCAAACGGGCCTCGATATTGCGAGGGGGCATTCGGCTTGGGATCAAACGTATCAATATGGCTGGGAGCACCCCAGAGCCAGACAAAGATCACAGATTTGGCTTTAGGAGCCGGCGCAGCATGCAGGATTTGTGGTTGACCGAGCATTAACCCAGCGGGAACCGATGCTCCCCACTTCAGGAACGAACGTCGACCGATTCCCTTGCAGGTAGCCGCTCGAAACGAACCGATATCAAACATGCTGAAAATCCTTTGAGTCGGCGCCGCTCGGCTCGTCCGACTCATTTTTCCCATTCGATCCACTGGTCGGTCGTAAAAATGCAGCCTTTGTCAAATTCCGTTCAGATCCAAACGTCGAACGTCACCTCATTCTGCCCAAGTGGCAAACCAAACGGAAGAGAATACTGATGCGAAAGTTCGATCGTATTCGATCACGTTCAATTCTCGCAGCCTGCTGCGTTGTCAAATCTAAAGAGTCGGGTGCCACTGGATGACCGTCTTCGGTCACCCAGTGCTCTTCAATCGCATCAAAAAAAGAGAAGCCACTGCTTCTGCGAAGACTCCGAAGCAGTGGCACAGGACCCGATCGATTAGTCTTCACGAAGCAATTCGTTAATGTGCTTTGAACTGGCGGACGATGACGCGGGCGGAACGGAGGCCGTCGACGGCAGCGCTAACGATCCCGCCTGCATAGCCTGCTCCTTCACCGACTGGATAAAGCCCCGCGATATTCGGGCACTGACGTGTTTTCAAATCGCGGTCGATTCTGATTGGTGAACTGCCGCGCATTTCGGGGCCGACGAGAATGGCGTTCTTGAGAAAGTCGCCGCGTAGTTTCTTGTCCATGATCGGCAGACTTCGGCGAATTGCTTCCGTCACAACCGCTGGTAATACCAGATCGAGTTGTGCAGGCTGGACCCCTCGTTGGTACGAACAATCGAGTTTCGCTTCCGGGTGGGTTGCCTTCCCTTTCAGGAAATCCCGGGCGGTCTGGATCGGTGACAGATAGTTCGCTCGTCCCAGCCGGAATGCGACCGATTCGAAGTGTTGTTGCAGGTGCATCCCGGCGAGCGGGTGCGAATTTCCGAATTCGTTCGGTTCGAGCGTGACCATAATTCCGCTGTTCGCGAATGGAGTATCGTGACGAGAGTTACTCATGCCGTTTGAACAGAACATTTCTGGTTCGCTGATGCTGGGCATAATGATTCCCCCCGCACACATACAGAACGTGAAGACGTCTTTTGTCCCTCGGGCCTGCAACGTGTAATCTGCGGCACCGAGGATCGTTTCGTATTCAGGTCGTCCATACTTGTGGTGGTTGATCTGTGATTGCGGTTGTTCGATTCGCAGACCGAGTTGAAAGGCTTTCTGGATCATCGGAACGCCAAGATCGTAAAGCATCTGGTAGGTATCGCGGGCACTGTGACCGATCCCGAGAATCAGCTGGCTGCACGGCATATGACCGGATGACGTATGGATGCCGATGACTCTTCCATCGCGGATCTCGATCCCTTCGAACCGGCAACCAAACTTGTATTCGCCGCCCAATGCCTCGATCTTTCGACGATAATTTCGGCAGATCATGGGAAGTTTATTGCTGCCGAGATGCGGTCGATTTTCGTAGACCAGTGACGGTCGCCCGCCGCAATCGACGAAACTTCTCAAGACCCAGTCGACGTCAGGCCCTTCCAGACGACAAGTCAGCTTGCCATCGCTGAAGCAACCGGCACCACCTTCGCCGAACAAGTAATTATTCTCACGATCGAAGTCGCCGCCCCGATCAAACTCGCGAACGGCGGAGACTCGGTCCTTGACCGCTTCGCCCCGTTCGATGATCAGGGGCCGATAGCCCTTGATCGCAAGGTAGTATGCCGCCAACAGTCCGGCGGGTCCTGACCCCACGATGATTGGCCGTTCCGACAACGGTTCATCACCGGGCGATGCATCATCGAACTCAAGCGGCTCGAATATTTGAATATCGCCGGTTTGCCCGAACGGAACCCGGGATTGACGGGTGTAATCTTCGGTCAGTTCGACGAGTGTCGTATAGACGAACTGAAGATCCATTGATGAACGGGCATCGAGGCTTTTTTTGAGAATTCGCCATTGGGCGAGATCGCCAACCGACACACCGAGTCGTCTCGCCAGATGTTGTGGGAGATCGGCTTCAGGGGCCGTAACGGGAAGACGCAGGTTTGAAATACGAATCGGCATACAACTTGACCAAACACAGAACGAAAACAGCTTGGTAGCATGCAAGTCGGACAACGACAAGCGTTCGTCCGAGATTCATCGTGGTCAAACTTCGTTTTTTTCGACGGTATCGGAATCTCGCCAAACGTAGCAGAGGCTTCCAGCCTCTGATGAAAAAGATTCGTGGAGGCTGAAAGCCTCCACGACGTACTTCCGTTACAGTTGCGTTTCCCCTCTCACTTCCGCCAAGATCGAGCTGAATTGTTTGACCGGAATCATTTGAGTCTCTGTTGGCATGCACCTGTTTCGACCTCTACTTGCGTTTGGATTCGCCAGCCCCCTGATGTTATGGGGACTGGCTGCAGGCAGCATTCCGATTGTAATTCACCTGCTGCATCGGCGGCGGTTTCAGATCGTTCAATGGGCCGCAATGCGATTTCTGCTCGCCGCGACCAAGAAACAGTCGCGCCGAATAAAGCTCGAACAGATCCTGCTGCTGCTGATTCGAACGTTGATCCTGACATGCATCGCTTTGGCGCTCTCTCGTCCGACGGCGGAAACACTGGGTGAGTATTTTCAATCGGCAGGCCCAAAGCACCGGATCGTTGTTATCGACGCGACGTTCAGCATGGGCTATTTAGCAGCCGGTCGAACTCGATTCGATCGAGCCAAAGACATGGCCCGAAAAATTGTCAGTCGTGCCAAACAAGGGGACGCCATTAATCTCGTACGGATCAGCGATTCCGTACCGCATGTCATGGTTCGCCGACCTGCATATCAATCCGCCGCCGTGATCGAAGAGATTGATCAGCTGACATTATTCGATGAACGAGTCGACGCGTCGATCGTGTTGAAAGAGATCGATGAGTTACTCTCGTTGGCCCCCGATTTGACTCATAAGGAGGTCTATTTAATTACCGACCTCCAATCCGCAACGTGGGGACCGCCCGATTCCAGTGAGACACTAAAAGTCCGTGAGTCGCTCAAGAAGATTGCGGACCGGGCCAAGATTGTCTGGCTGGATGTTGGCGAACCGACCGCTTCCAATGTTGCGGTGACCGGACTAAAAACCGACGAATCATTCGCTCTGTCTGGTCGCCCCATACAAGTTTCGGCGACGATCAAGAATTTCAATTCGGTTGGAGCCTCCGGTCAGCTGGTTGAACTGACGCTCGACGGCCAACTGGCGGATACCAAACGAGTCGACTTACCCGCTGGTCAGGAAGTGACCGTCGACTTTGCACCGAATTTCAGTAATGGTGAGCATCGGTTAAAAGTTCGTGTTAACCCCGATTCTTTGCCCGTGGATGATTCGCGATCACTTGTCGTTCCTGTGCGCGACGTACTGCAGGTCTTGCTGGTCAATGGAAAACCCTCGGGAGAACCGATGGGAAATTCGACCGATTTTTTGAAACTCGCTCTTGCACCAGAGCTGCCTAATCGAGAGATGGCTAGCTCCATTCAACCGACCGTCATTCGTGAAAGCGAATTACTGGGTACGGATCTCAGCCGGTTCGATTGCGTCTTCATTTGTAATGTGGCAATGTTCACCGAACGCGAAGCCGAAGTCTTGCGCAGATACCTCGACGCCGGAGGTGGTGTCGTCTTTTGCCTGGGAGATCAGGTTCGCGCAGACAATTACAACCAGGTGTTACATCGTGATAAACAACCGATCCTACCTGCGAAACTGGGGGAACGAATCGGCGACACAAAAAAGAAAGATGTCGCATTTGAGTTCGACGCGGGAGATTACGACCACCCGATCGTCCGTCCGTTTCAGGGAAATTCGGGTGCGGGTCTCGAATTGACGAAGACATTCGTCTACATCAAGGCGGATGTCGACGAGAACCGATCAGCAAAAGTCGCGCTGCGGTTCAGTTCAGGCGATCCCGCGATTATTGATGCACCATCTGGACGAGGTCGAGTGATCTTGCTCACGACATCAGTCGATCGAGAATGGAGCACGTGGGCAGTTTGGGGTCATAGCTTGATCCCCCTCATTCACGAGACTGTGAATTACGCAGTTTCAGATCGTTGGAAGGATCGTGAAGTACTCGTTGGCCAGCCACTTCAATGTCACGTTGGACTACGAGCGACTGATTCGTCGGCAATTTATCAACCGCCTGACGGAGAATCCAAGCCCCTTCAACCTTCGCAAGATGGCCGCATTCTGATGACGGAACCAACGACGACCAGTGGGATTCACAAGATCGTGCTCGGGTCACCCGCCAATCGAACGGATTGGTACGCGGTCAATGTTGACCCGATTGAGAGCGATCTGACAGCGCTTCGGGTTGAGGATCTGCGGACTGACCTGATGCCTGGTATCAATTTTTCCTACCAGACCGAGTGGGAAGAATCATCGTCTGAAGAGGGTGAAAAAGTGCGAGCGATTTCGACGGGAACGGGATTTTCCCGAGCCCTTCTTTTCGCGGTCCTGGCGTTGTTGTTAGTCGAACAGATGATGGCATTGAACTTTATCGCCGGGGTCAGCTTGCTGCTGGCAATGCTCTTAAGCACACTGACATGGAATGTGTGGCATTGGGACTCGTTGGCTGGTGCGATGATCGCCTTCCTGATTGCCCTATGTGTTTTCGCTTTGGCAATGAAGTATCGAAACAGATTCGGCTCAGTTAACTGGTAACGCACGTAACACTTTGTCAAACTTCGAAATCACGATTTTGTGCCACTGCTTTGGAGTCTTCGGAGAAGCAGTGTCTTCTCTTGTTTCCGGTTAAAGAGCACTGCTTGACCGAAGACGGTCAAGCAGTGGCACATCGTTTGGAAGTTTGACAACTTACTGCGATTCTTTTGTATTACCAATTTGAGTTTAACGTATCTGATGAGTTCTCTTCGTCGACCGCTGCTTACGAATCACAATCGTTGCTGGATCTGGGGCCGCAACGTCGTTTTAGAAACGTTACGCGCGAATCGATGGCCAGTGATGGAATTACTTCATAGCGATCGATGTGAACCCGCCGCTCGGGACGAGGTTGTTGCACTTGCCACAGACCGTGGTCTGAACGTAATTGCCGTCCGCGATTCTGAAATCACGAAGAACTGTCGATCGGAAGATCATCAGGGACTTGCCGCACGAATGCCTCCGTTTCCATATTGGGACGTTACAACGCTTTTAAACGCGTTACCTAAAAAACCGGTTCTGGTACTGCTTGACCGTATCCAGGACTCGCATAATTTCGGGGCCATCGTTCGTTCGGCGGAAGTCCTGGGGATCGACGGTGTGATCGTTGGAACACACGAACAAGCCGCGGTGAACAGCCAAGTTGCACGTAGTTCGGCAGGAGCCGTGAATTACGTCCCGATCGCTGAGTCGAACGATCTTGAAGAAACTGTGCGAGATTTGCGTGGTCATGGTTTTCAGATCGTGGGTGCATCGGACCATGCAGAGCAGCCGATCTTTGAAATCGATTTCCGGAAGGCGACGCTGGTGTTGATTGGAAACGAAGGACGGGGGATCCAACCGGCACTCCAGGCACTTTGCACTCAATTTGTCCAGATTCCGATGCTGGGACGTGTCAATTCATTGAATGCTGCCGTATCGGCTGGGATTCTGTTCTATGAAGTCCTTCGGCAACGAAAAAACTGAGATTCTGTATGTCATTGATATTAAAAAACCCACACAGCGTACTTGCAGCCCTGCAGACGCGGCCTGAAGATGTGGTCGATGTTCGGTTGCCTGCGGGAAAGCCTTCGCCTGCTTGGTCGGAAGTCATTGAGCTTGCCAAGCAGCACGAGATTCCGATTCGAACGACGTTCGCGGAAGAAGCACGACGACCTGCGTCTGAGCAGAAGTTTGAACGGACAGGTGCGGCACAGGCGACCGTTCGTGAACGAAACGGGCTGTTGATTGAAGAGCTATTCGCAACTGCCGAAACGAATCCGGGCCTGTGGCTGGCGCTGGATTGTCTGCAGGACCCGCATAACGTCGGAGCGATCTTTCGAACGGCGTCGTTTTTCGGGATCAAGGGGATTGTGATGACCCGGGATCGGTCGGCTCCGTTAACTGCGACAGTCTACGACGTGGCTGCCGGTGGACTGGAATACGTTCCGTTTGGAGAACCGACCAACCTCGCTCGTGCGATGAACGTCGCCAAAACCGCAGGGATCTGGCTGCTGGGGTCATCCGAGCATGCCGAACAGGATGTCTCGGGAATCCCGCGAGATCGTTCGTGGCTGTTGATTCTTGGTAACGAAGAACACGGGCTTCGTCGGCTTTCGCTCGATAAATGTGACCAGATCTGCAAGCTCACGTCCAAAGGGACGGTTCCGTCTCTGAACGTGTCCGTGGCTGCAGGGGTGTTAATGGCGGAATTGACGCGTCATAACGCGTGAACAATTGAGCTTGAAGAAGCCGCAATGCTGTCGCCGCGAAAAGTGGGGTGCCACGGGATTGCCGTCTTCGGTTAGTCCGTGCTCTTGGACAACTCCGAAGACACTGCGTCGGAGAAGACTCCGATGCAGTGGCACAAAATCCTGACGATGGCCGAATTGACTCGTAGGCGTTGATCAGATTTCGCTGACCAGTACGACACCGACGAAGACGTCGTAGGCTGCATGGGCGCCAACGGTAATCCCGAAACCCCGGAAGAAATACAGGGCGGCAAAGAACATTCCGGCCAAAGTTCGAAACGCAAACCCAAACCACAATTCCCGGTTTGATTGTACGCGAGTGACGGCCTCAGTAATGATCGCCAAAGCCTGACCATCGGACGTCGGTCCGAGATAGTGAGCGATCGAAAAGATGAAGCTGGTTGTGATCACCGTTCCCGTGATCGCCCAACCTTTCGGAGCCATCGCCGCTCGAAAGAGAGCATAGGTCAGGGGCAACAAACAAAGTCGAAACAGAAACTCTTCGTAGATTCCGGCTCCCATGAATGTGACCAGCCGGATCAAAAAATCGTGTTGAGCCGACGTTGCATCCATTTGCAAGGGAATCAAGGCTGCATGTCGAAAACCATAATCTGTCAGTTGACCAAGCATGATCAACACAAAGGCATAAAGCAAACTTTCGGCGACCATACCGCCCAGTGTATCCCACGACATTTTCCATGGCTGGCGTGTCGTCATGTGCCAGGTCAGTAACGTGCCAATCAATAACACGGGCAACAACCAGACAATCTCAATCCCCACTTGATGCAGCCAGTGCCTGATCCAGGCATCGGCACCATTGCGGATCGACACGCCGCGAGGACCCGATGCGAATCCAACTCCGAACTCATAAGCGAGCAGCAGCGGCAACAGAAAAACGAGATTGCAAAACGGACGGCGAGTTTCCAACCAGTATTCCGCTGGCGGCTCATCGTTCATCAACTGCAACTCGCGCGAATCGGTCATCAGCATGGAGAAATTCCAACAGACGCAGTGCGTCGTATCAGACAACTCCTAGCTTCATCGTCGGATTTGAATCGGTCGGTTCAAAAATGAAAGTGGTGCCCGCAAAGTCTGACTGACCTGGATTTGATACAATCCGTAAGACAGGAAGACTTTTACGATTGTTCGGGCGTTGGCATCTCGGTGAAGACGTCGATCCCTGTGGAATGTAGGATTCTGTCAACCAATATCGAATACTCCGTCGATTCCAGACAATGATTACTCGACGAAAAGCGATACCCGGAAATCCAAGGCTTCCGCAATTGTGTGCCGCTGCGTCTCTGACGATGAAGAAGCAGTGGCGGTAAGTTAAAACTTCAATCAAGTTCGTTCGTTTTCGCCGAAAGAAGGACTGGCTCATGGCCACGGATATTCGTCTCAAGGAACGTCTTCCTGAATTAACGGACCGAATTGTCGACACGTATCAGGAAATTGAGACGATCAATCACCTGGGCCATTGTCCACTGCCAAGTGTTGAGATCGTTGTTGAGATCGCCGAGGATTTGAAAGAAATCATCTATCCCGGTTATCGCAAGCGGCAGAATCTGCATCTCGGCAATGTGACTTATCATATCGGTGACCTGATCGACAGCCTTCACGACCGGCTCACACAACAGATTGCTCGCGCCCTTCGTCACGATTTCCGCCGGAAAAATCAACTCAATTGCGGTGATCTTCAGCCCGACTTTGAAACGCTAGGTCAGGAAAAGGCGATTGCGTTTCTTTCGACACTGCCGGCAATACGTCGTGTGCTGGCCACAGACGTCCAAGCGGCCTACGACGGGGACCCGGCTGCTGGGGGACTGGACGAAATCATTTTCTGCTATCCCGGCCTGGAAGCGGTCACGATTTATCGACTCGCTCACGAACTGTTTCGACTGCAAGTACCACTGATCCCCCGCATGCTCTCAGAATGGGCTCATGGTCGCACAGGAATCGACATCCATCCCGGAGCCGAAATCGGACCATCATTTTTTATCGACCATGGAACGGGTGTCGTCATCGGGGCAACCTGCGAGATCGCCAGTCACGTGAAGCTGTATCAAGGAGTGACGCTCGGGGCACTGAGCTTTGCCAGGGACGAGCAGGGGAACCTGATCCGTAACCTCAAACGGCACCCAACCATTGAGGATCACGTGGTGGTCTACGCAAATGCGACCGTCCTTGGCGGGGCAACAATCATCGGTCGCAATTCGGTGATTGGAGCCGGTGCCTCGGTTTACGAAAGCATCCCGGCCAACACGGTGGTGACGCTCGAAAAACCAATGCTGCGAATGAGGCAAGCGTCGTGATTTCACGTGCGGACTGACTCGCTGAATGATATTTGGGTATTATGCATCCAAACGCAACGCAAAACGGGGATGCTGAAATGTCATTACAAATTGAAGCGACCTACGAAAACGGGGTTCTGAAGCTCGACGAAGCGATTCCGTTTAAGGAACACGAGCGAGTCATCGTGACGATTGAGTCGCAGCAAAGTCACAAACCGACTAGTCGAACGCGGCAGAGTTACGGTCTTATTGGTTGGACTGGTGATCCAAAGGTGCTTCGTCAGATCGCCGAAGATGACGAATATGGCGTAGAGGAGTCCCCGTGAAGTTTGAGGACATTCCATCGGGTGCGTCTGTATTTTTCGACGCCAACGTCTTTGTCTATAATTTCGGTCCCGACCCACAGTTTGGAATGCCCAGCCAACAACTTTTGGAACGCGTCGAACTCGGCGATATCTCTGGTTATTGTTCCACCCACGAATTAAGCGACGTTGCTCATCGGTTAATGACGTTGGAAGCTTGCGAGACGTTTGGCTGGCCCTATACTGGAATCGGTCGACGGCTCCGCAACAATCCTATAGAGGTGAGCCGACTCTACGGTTATCGAAAGGCTTTGGACGAAATCCTGGCGATCGGTATCCGGGTGCTTCCTTTAGACGAACAACAGGTGTTGCTGGCTGCCGATCTTAGCCAGCAGCACGGACTGCTCAGTGGCGATGCCCTGATTGTCGCCGTTATGCAGGCAAATAACATGGTAGTGCTCGCCAGCAATGACACTGACTTCGACCGGGTCCGGAATGTGGCCCGCTACAGTCCCTCATAATTGCTTCAGGCGACTCAATCCACGAAAGCAGCCAATCCGATTCCAATTTTTGTAAACCCGTCAGTGCTGGAACAGGAACTCTTTCGAGTTCAAGATTGCCCAGCCAACGTCTTCGAACGCTTGTCGACGGTCCTGCTGAGCTGCGATGTGTTGCTTGGAGGCGTTCAGTTCCTCTGGTGATGGAGTTCTCGCCAAGGCTGCGAGATACAAAGCCGTGATGATTTCTTCTTCCGGTTTGTTCTCTTTCAGCATGGTTGCGATTCGACCATTGTCGGCTCGCAGCTTGTTATGAACCACCGGGCCGTTAATCATTTGCAGTGCCTGCGAAAGATTCGATTCGCTGGAACGTTCACACTGGCAGGCCATTTCCCGTTGTGGCTGACCGAAGACTTTCAGGAAATAGTGATCAGTCGGTGGATCGGCCAGTTCACAGGCTCGGGTCCCGAGCGGCATGCCGGGGAATTGTTCCGGCACGTTTGTCACGGCACAGATGCCGTCCAGTAACTGTTCGGCCGACAGAAGCCGTGTGTTCGCGTGTGAACAGTAAATCTCGTCATCCTTGTTGAACGGATTCTTCCGTGAGCTGAGCTGATACGTACGGCTGTTACAGATCGTGCGGATCACCCATTTCTGGCTGAAGTTGTTTGCGGCAAACTGACGGGCCAGTTCGTCGAGCAGCTTTGCGTTCGATGGAGGGTTCGAGTCGCGGAAGTCATCGATCGGATCGACGATCCCTCGGCCAAGCAGATGTCCCCAGATTCGGTTCGAAACACTCTTGGAGAAGAACGGATTTTCAGGCGACGTCAACCATTGAGCGAAGACAACTCGTCGATCCTGATCGGCAGGAACGTCGACATCACCTTTCAGCAGCAAGTGAACCTTCATCTGTTTGTTGGTACGAGGCTGAGTGACTTCGCCGCCCCCTTGTGAGAAGATGACTTCTTCTTCGGCATCGACCGAGTTCTTGCGACCAACTCGAACAAACGCGGCGGCGATGCCATAATAGTTGTCCTGAGTCCATCGCTCAAAAGGATGGTTGTGGCACTTGGCACACTGGATGCGGACACCCAGGAATAACTGAGCTGTCGTTTCGGTGGCATCCTGTGGGTCACGACTGGCTCGCCAGAAGTTTGCTGGGGGATTTTCGAAGACGCTGCCGTTCGCGGTCAGCAGTTCTGTCGCAAACTGGTCAAGCGGCTTGTCGTTCCGCATCGACTCGTAAATCCATTGTCGGAATTTATGGACGCCAGCGGTCTTCAATTTCTTGCTGTTTGACCGCAGGACGTCACCCCACTTCAAGGCCCAGAAGGCGGCATACTCGTCACTGTCGAGTAACCGATCAACCAGAGCCATTCGTTGCGATGGGCTACGTTCGGCGAGGAATGCTTTGGCCTCGTCAGCGGTTGGCAAACGACCTGTCAGATCAAGTGTCACACGTCGCAGGAATTCGTCGTCGGTGCAAAGATCGGATGGAAGGATCTGCAATTGCTTTAGTTTTTCGAAGACGGCGGTATCAACGAAATTATTTTCAGGTGGGTTGTTCCAGGCAAAACCGGGAACTTCTTCGAGGAACGTCATGTACGTCGTCGACATTTTATCGAGATAGCGAGCGAGGATCGCCGTTTCACCACGTCCGTTTTTTGTCACCAGACCTTGAGCGTTGACAGAACCGACACTTTCGTTGGAAGTCGTGAAGTCGGTCAGAGGTGTCAGATCACGGATGGACCCGTCGCTGAAATGACCAAGAACCATAATCTGTTGGCGAGCGGCGGGCTGATGGAGGATTCGTTTTGCCGGGACCGTGACGATCTTCAACAGATCTGGTTCGGTCGCCGAATCAAGACGCATCCCTTCTGCAATCCATTGTTCAAGAGCCTTATGGGCAGGGTCACCCTTTTTCAGTCGTTTGCCACCACCATGTGCCACTTCCATGAGCGGCTTTTGCAGCAGCAGACTTTGGCCTGGTTCCATGATATTCGTCCGTCGTCCGTAGAACTCGGATCGTACCGTCATGATATCGAGTGCCGAATCGTAGGCTCGTAACGACAATCGGAAACCACCCTTGCCTGACGGTGACCCGTGGCAGGCACCCATGTTGCAACCGGCCTTTGTCAATGCCATTTGCGTTTCATTTTTGAAACTGACCGGAGCGGGAGCTTCGATGTTTTTGACCACGACGGGAACGGAGAACGTCTGGCCGCTGATGGTCGCTGTTAGTGTGGCTTCACCATTTGCGACCGGCAGAGCGACAGCCCCATCGACCGTGACGATTGCCGGGTTCGACGAAACGAAAGTCGCAACGGGCGTCAGATCCCGGACATGGTCACCAGCATACATGCCGGTCACGAGCAATTGTTGCCGCGAACGTTTTCCTAAAAGCTCAAACTTCGCCGGTTCGACGACGATCGAGGTTGGCTGACCGACATCAATCGGTGCTTCCGCCAAAGCAAAACCGGGCAACAGAGCGATAACGCTCAGCGAGAGCATTTGGCAAACGGCATTCATTCTCATCGTCTTCGTCTCCGTCCGGGTAATTTTCGTTTCGCGATGATGATCGAGTATGTAAAAAGTGTCTGTATCAGTAACCTTAATCCACCGCCAGAACAATGGCTGCCGATGTTGCTTCCAATTTTGCAGCCCCAGCCATCGCATCGGCTTTGGCAGTCACATTATTCACATTGGCGGTCGCGGCATCGGCTGCTGCAGTCAGTTTAACATCAACAGCCGTCTGATCGGCAGCGATTGTTGCGGGTGCCGCAGTAATTCCGGCAGGAAGATTTTGAAGTGTCACGGTGACAGGTCCCATGAAAGCCGGGTTCCGATCGACGATCGCTTTCACAACCAGTTCGCCACCTTTGGCGATCTTTCCCGTTGCCGGATCAAGTTTAATAGTCATGGGTGCGGCCAGGTTCAGCCGAAGTGCCAAACCTTGAACGACTGTCTTGTCACCTTGTTTCAGCGTTCCTGTCAGACCGGCTGTAAACTCGCCGAGTGGCGCCTGGTTATTCGCCGAGATGACGAGTTCCGCCTCCGTTTGCCCCTTGTCGACATTCTTCAAAGCGATTGTCACTCCAGCAGGAAGTCCGTTCTGCGGAGGAGCGATGGCGACAATTACACCTTCCTCGAATCCAGCCGCTCGCGTTGCGATCAGTTTCACCTTTGTCGAAAGGTCTTTTCCGAAGACAGCGGTACTGGGTTCAACACGCCAGGAAAAGCCAGGAGCGGGTGCAGATGCCGCTGCGACATACCGATTCAGATTGTTAGGCGACCAGCGCATGGCGTTGTTTCTGGCTTTCAGAACGCCCCCGATTTCGGCGGGAACCGTAAGGTCAGCTTCGCCAATTTTTGCGGTGCCAATGATCTTGATCTGATAGAGTTCACCGGGTGCAAATTCGGGCGTGGCTTGCAACGTAATCACCGCATCGTTGCGACCGACACCAATCACCGATTTGCTGGTGGTAACCCCCGCTGGCAGATTGGTCGCGCTCAACTCGATCGGTCCGGCGTATCCCGTTCGAACGGTCGTAACCGTCGCCATGACCGAGCCACCGGCGGGAATGCTGAATGTGTCGAGCGACGCAGCCAGCGAGTACTGCGGTGGCGACATCGTGACGGCGATGCGATAAGCGTGCTCGCTTCCACCACGATGATTCAAGTCTTCTACAAACAGCACGTAGTCTCCGTCTGCCGGAAATTTAAAGCTGAGTGATCCTTCGCTGGTGCCATTGTCTTCTGCCGCAGCCAGTTGACCGCCGTCCTTATTGAGGATCTTAAAATTGAGGTCGGTGGGCGATCCCTGTTGTCGGGTGATGCCAAAGAAGCTGACGGTCTGGTCTTTTTTCGCTGTGAATATGAATCGATCCACATCACCGGGAACGTCTAGCCGCCCATTGATATCGTGACTAAGTTCGACCCGATTCGCCTGATCCGGGTTATTATTGGGTTCTTGCTCAAGGAATTGTGGCGTCGAGACGACTTCCACCGTACTGTACCCACTCGCACCATTCGGGCGTTTCAAACTGACATTGGCCCATTCGGACGCATAATCAGGTGCGACGGAATGAACGATCGGTGCCAGTCCATCAACTCCAAACCCTGCCAGCGTCACGCCTGCTGCGGTCCCCCGCTGAATGGCCAGAGGATAAGCAACGGTCGCCACTGGAAAATCACCGATTCGCAACCGGTAGGTTCCCGCTCCGTACTTGATATCTCGCAGTTCGAGGATGTACTCGCCAGCGTCTTTAAACGTGTAAACGAGCGATGAATCACTGTTAAGACCGGGAGTATCGTCGTTGTAGGCAAGCTCACGGCCTTTGATATCGAGCAGTCGAATCATGGGATCTAACGACGAGCCGATCCGTCTGGCCACGACTTCAATCGACAAACGCTGGCCTGCTTGAACTGGAAACTTGAAATACTGCCAACTTAAGCCTGCGACTGTCCCATCGATTGCTGTCGGAATGGAAACGGCTTGAGCGGTCGCTTGTTGGACGTTCGAGCCGACGGAAGCAATTGACGGAAGATCGTCAACAAACAAAAACCGTAATGGGGAAACACCCTTGTCCGTGACAACTCGCATCGCGTGAATACCACACGGCGTATTTGGTGGGACGGTAACACGGTATGTGACTTGTCCGGGGTTTTCGCCGTTCTTATCAATCCCTTCAGCGAGCACCGCCTCGCCTGGGAAACTGAGCCAGAGTTTTTTCGCGACGGCTAAATTACCACCGTTGATTTGAAGTGGCAGCGAGGTTCCAGGAGCGACCGCCCCGGGAACCGTCCCATTAATTACCGGTTCTTGCGCGGACACAACGTGAAAACAGGCCAACACTAGCGCAAACGGCAATTTCCGAGCAAAGGAAGAGACCAGCATGCGGCTCAACTCCAAGGAGGGTTTATCAGGCAGGAGAACATCAGGCAGGGCAGATATCAGTTATTACTGATGGCACATCATACGGGTGCGTCACAACGGGCGTCAATTTGAAAGCGACCCAATCTGTGACAAACTCCTTTTTTGACATCCTTGCGGATTGCGATCCGTTCTCCCTAAATTCTTTGGGTAGAATAGCTAGTGCGTCGTCAAAACTTAAAGTTCAGGTTGAGTGCCACTGCATCGGAGTCTTCGGAGACGCAGTGTCTTCCGTTGTTTTTGAAGGAATCGAAGAGCACTGGGTGACCGAAGACGGTCATCCAGTGGCACCCTAATTTCTAGCTTTGACGAGGCACTAATCGTTTTTCCGTAAGTTCGCGAGAGATCAAGACATGACAGATTCAACGGCCAATGATCCATTGACGCTCGAACAGTTTGAAGAACGAATTCTTGATGGCGAACGCTGGATTGAACTGGTAGAGGGTCGTTTTCACCGACTGAATCCTCCCGACGATGCACACGGTGACGTCGTTCGGAATCTGTCGCGATCTCTGGCTAAGTTTCTGAAAAAATCCGCAGATACGTATGCTTGCTTCGAACTTCCCCTGATTGTTCGGAAAGAAAGCCCAACGGTCCGTTGTCCTGCCGTTTCCTGTTTTCGCTTTGAAACAGGGACTCGGTTTGCGGAAACGGACAAAGTGTTGACAGACACTCGTCCGGTGCTGGTCGTTGAAGTCGCCTCAACCAACGAACGCCGAGAATCCATGTCGGTTCGCGTACAAGCTTACCTGGAATGGGGTGTTTCAGGCGTCTGGGTAATCGACCCGGTCACGCGACATGTTCATCAGTTTCACGGAACGGGGAACGGACTGACATTAAAGGAACCGCAAGTGGTTGCCGGGCATCCGGTCCTGCCCGGATTCTCAATTCCAGTTTCTGACCTCTTCAAACAGCCGGCCTGGATGCAGGCCGAAGTCGTTCAAAGCGAACTGGATTGAAAGAACAATTACCCAAGCTCTTGAGCGCTAGCCCTCAATTCGTGGACCCGATAGGATGACGTTTCAAGCAATCGATTGCTCGTGAAATTTCGCTGGAGAGACTCTCGACGACATGGCCTCTTACACGCCCGACTTCGCCACTTTTCGGCAATTGTCCGAAGGGATGAATTTCGTACCGGTTTACCGGCAACTGATCAGCGACACGCTGACCCCTGTCAGCGCGTACTGCCGGATGCACGACGACGAAAATTCGTTCCTTTTTGAAAGCGTCATCGGTGGTGAACGTGTCGGCCGATACAGCTTTCTCGGCGCGGGTCCGTTCCTTCAGGTCGATGCTTTCGACAAGCAGATCGTGTTGACACAAGCCGGACAGACCAAACGCTATCAGGTCGACGACCCGCTTCAACACTTGCATACAATGCTCGAACAATACCGCGCACCTCACCTTGCAGGATTGCCTCGGTTCTGTGGCGGGGCAGTTGGATACGCCGGTTATGACACGGTTCGGTACACCGAGAATCTGCCGAATCCCCCGACTGATGATCGCAAACTACCCGACATGTCGTTTGCCCTGTACGACCGGATGGTGATTTTCGACCAGATTCAAAAGACGATTCAAGTTGTTGTTCATGCCGATGTGCGCAGCACGGATCTGAAAGCCGCATATGACGAGGCGTGTCGCCGGGTTGATGTGTTGTGCAAACAGCTCGATACACCGACGGAGACGATTCACCTGGCAGACGTCTCGTTGACTGGCGATCCAAAAATCCCGGTTCGTTCGAATTTTTCCCGCGAGGGTTACGAAACGGCCGTGGAAAAATCAAAGGAATACATTCGCGCTGGAGATATCTTTCAGGTCGTGCTCAGCCAGCGACTGGAAGTGACAACCACAGCCAGTCCGCTGGACATTTACCGGGCACTCCGAGTCGTTAATCCAAGTCCATTCATGTTTCTGCTGCGGACTCCGGCAGTCAACCTGATTGGGAGTTCGCCAGAAATCATGGTTCGAGTCGAAAACGGTCGGACAACGATTCGTCCGCTGGCGGGGACACGGAAGCGCGGGAAAACTCATGAAGAGGATCAAGCCCTCGAACGCGAGCTTCTTGCCGATGAAAAAGAGCGAGCTGAGCACGTGATGCTTGTCGATCTCGCTCGTAATGACGTCGGACGGGTTGCAGAATATGGATCGGTTGAATTAAGTGACATCATGCATGTCGAACGGTACAGCCACGTCATGCATATCAGTTCGACCGTGACAGGTAAGTTAGCGAAGGGGAAAACAGCGCTCGATGCCCTTCGCGCGGGACTTCCTGCCGGCACGTTATCGGGGGCACCGAAAGTTCGAGCGATGGAGATCATCGACGAACTCGAACCGCATCGGCGGGGTCCCTATGGTGGAGCGGTTGGGTGCCTCGATTTTACGGGTCATATGGATACCTGCATCGCGCTGCGTACAATCGTGATGATGGGAAAAACTGCCTACATCCAGGCGGGAGCTGGGATTGTGGCTGATAGCGTGCCCGCGTCTGAATATGAAGAAACATTAAACAAAGCCCGCGGGCTGTTGAAAGCGATCGAAATTGCAGAACGCCAAATCGGTTCTTAGTCATCACTCGAAAAGGGACCAGAAATGTCAGACGTAACTCGGCGCGACTTTCTTAAAACGACCGTCTTGACGACCGCCACCGCTTCTGCAGGCGTGTTCGGGCTAACTCGTCCGGGTTATTCCCAGGACAAAAAGGGAGCCGACATCCGGTATGGTCTTGTGACGTATCAGTGGGGCAAAGATTGGGATTTGCCGACGCTGCTGAAGAATTGCGAACAAGCCAAAGTGCTTGGCGTCGAATTGAGAACGACTCATAAGCATGGTGTAGAACCAAGTCTGACTGAGGCTGAGCGAATTGCCGTTCGTGCCAAATTCGAATCGAGTTCGGTTCAAATGGTGGGAATTGGCAGCAACGAACGGTTTGATAGCCCTGACCCGAAAGTTCTAGAAGCGTCAATCGAGGCAACGAAACGATTTATCCAACTGAGTCACGATGTGGGTGGTTCCGGGGTGAAAGTGAAGCCTGATTCGTTTCATAAGGATGTTCCCCGCGAGAAGACCATTGCGCAGATTGGAAAGGCACTGAATCAGGTTGCGGAATATGCCACCGGTTTCGGCCAGCAAATTCGACTGGAAGTTCATGGTCAATGTGCGCAGTTGCCAACGATTAAGGCAATTCTCGACGTGGCCGATCATCCCAACGTGGCGGTCTGCTGGAATTCCAACCCTCAGGATCTTGAAGCCCCCGGCTTGGAACACAATTTCAATCTGGTGAAGAATCGATTGGGTCAGACGACACACATTCATCGTTTCGATGTGAAGAATTATCCCTGGCCCGAGCTACTGGATCTTTATGTGAAAGCGGATTATTCGGGCTGGATGATGCTCGAAGAGGGGGAAGTCCCAGCAGACCCCGCCGGGGAACTGATCAAGCAACGTGAACTTTTTGACCAGATGCTGTCGGAAGCCCGGAAGCGATCCGGCTGATATTTTTTCAACGTTTCGTGGGAGAACCTTGAGATGCCAACTTACGATTATCATTGCTCAGCGAATCAAAAGACCGTGACTGTGCAGCATGGCATGAAAGAAAAGATTTCGAACTGGGGAGAACTTTGCCAGCGAAGTGAGACCGAGCCTGGCAAGACGCCGCTCGACACACCTGTTGCACGCGTGATCTCGGGTGGAATTGCGTTGCCAATTGCGAGTCCGGTTCCGCAACTTCCCATGGCGGGCTGTTGTGGCCATCCTTCCAGTTGCGGTCATGGCCATTAATCGACCACGGTTGAGATTGAGATCCAATAGAAGTAAATCCGAAGTCGATGCAGGTTCTTCATTTTTTTCCGAGCGGAACCAATATCGGCAGGAGTTGGTATGAATCCTGATACAGACAGAATAAGGCAGCTAATCGAGAGTTGGCTGGCATTGCGGTTAGACCCGGCGGCTGCAACGTGGGCTCGCGATCGACAGGGAGTCATTCGCCTTGGCGACAGGAAAGGTCTTTATCTCGCTTTCGGGATGGCTCCGCGAAAGGTGGGAAAATCGGACCTGGGATTGACCGACGAAGAACTTTCAGCGGCGGATGAGGCTCGACCCGGTTGGAACCCGCGCGGGTGGAGCGTTGACCAACTGACCCGTGCTTTGTTCTTGCTATCCCTCCCTTCGATCGAAGCAGCTGAACTGGTGGCAACGCTTGACCAATTGTTTGGGGCGGGTGAAGTCGGTGAGCTGGTCTCTATGTATCAGGCCTTGCCTCTTCTGCCGCATCCTTCAGCACACATCCTTCGCGCAGCCGAAGGGATTCGCACGAACATCAAAGCCGTGTTCTGCGCCGTGGCTCACCAGAACCCTTATCCCGCCGAACAGTTTACCGATGATCAGTGGAATCAAATGGTGCTGAAGTGCCAATTTATTGGCGTGCCCATGTCTCCGATTGTGGGACTGGATCAACGCGCGAATCCACACTTATCAGCCATGGTGGTCGACTTTGTTCACGAGCGATGGGCGGCGAAAAGACCCATCGCGCCAGATATGTGGCGATGTGTCGGACGTCACGCCGATGCGCGAGGCCTGGCGGATCTTAAGCAAGTGATGACGACCGGAGCACCTGTCGAACGACAGGCTGCAGCCTTGGCATTAAGCCAAAGCCCTGATCCCGTAGCGAAAAGCATCCTCGACACCGTACCCGATCTTGTTGAAAAGATTTCGAACGGGACTTTGACCTGGAGAACAGTTGACGCGATGAGTTCGCAATAGCGCGCTGAAACGCTCAAACTCTTCGTCATGATTTTCGGCGATTTGGCATCGTCAGCTCGCGGGATTTCATCGTTCAGCAGCAGGCCATATTCGCCGGTTAACGCGTGAATGTTATTTGTCCAAGACTTATTCGATCGAGAATGTGATGTCCTACGAAATCATTATCGGCCTTGAAATTCACGTTCAGCTTCAAACGAAGACGAAAATTTTTTGTGGATGTTCGACAGTCTTCAATCCCGATCATCCGAACGTTCAGACCTGTCCTGTTTGTCTCGGGTTACCCGGAGCGTTACCTGTTTTGAACGAGCATGCGTATTACCTTGGCGTGAAAACGGCCTTGGGGCTGGGATGTCAAATCGCTCCCTATACGAAATGGGATCGTAAGCAGTACTTTTATCCGGATCTCCCTAAGGGATATCAAATCAGTCAGTTCGATCTGCCGTTCAGCCACCACGGTCACGTCGATGTTGTCACCCGTGATTCTGAAACCGATGGCAACAAACAACCGACGGTTCGACGAGTTCGCATTTTGCGGGCTCATCTCGAAGAAGATGCTGGTAAGAATATGCACGATGAATCGGGTCGGGGCCGCGACAGCAAAGTCGACCTGAACCGCGCGGGGACTCCCCTGGTTGAAATCGTCACGGAACCGGATTTACGTTCTGCGGACGAAGCGCGCCGGTTTCTCGAAGAACTAAGGCTGATGTTGACGTATCTCGAAGTCTCGGACTGCAACATGCAGGAAGGGAGTCTTCGTTGCGATGCGAATGTGAACTTACATGTCACGCAACCTGATGGAACAAAAGTTCCAACACCGATTGTCGAGATCAAGAATCTCAACAGCTTTCGATTTACCGAGCAGGCCATTGAGTATGAAGTGGCTCGGCAATGGGAAGCGTTCCAGCAGACCGGCATCCGCATGGGTGCAAAAGGGGGACATAAACGAACAGTCGGATTCGATCCCAACCGAGGGACAACCTATCCTCTTCGAGAAAAAGAAGAAGCGGCCGACTATCGATATTTCCCTGATCCTGACCTTGTTCCCGTGATGACCACTGTCGAAAAGGTTGATTCGATTCGTGCCGAAATGTGCGAACTTCCCGCCAACCGTCGTCAGCGAATCATCGACGAATTCCAGTTATCGCCCTACGACGCGGCTGTCATTATCGACCAGGGTCGCGCCGTGGCGGATTACTTTGAAGAGATCGCTAAGTCTTGTCGTGACGGCAAGCAAGCGGCCAACTGGCTGACGCAAGACGTGCAGGCGGCGATGAAAGAACGAGCCGAGACGATCTCGACATTTCCTATCCGACCGAACGTCCTTTCGGCGCTGCTCGACCGAATCAATAAGAAGCAGATCACCATTAAGTCCGCGAGAGAAGTCTTTGCCGCACTGCTTGAGGATGCCGACGGAGGAGCTGTCCTTTCAGTGGACCGAATCGACGAACTGGTGAAGTCGCGCGGACTCGCGATTGTTCAAGACACCGGTGCGATTGAAACCGCCATCGCCGAAGTGCTATCTCGCAACGCAAAAGCCATCGCGGACTTTAAGAGTGGCAACGAGAAGGCGATTGGTGCTTTGATCGGCCAGGTGATGAAGTCGGTCAAAGGTGCCGACCCGCAAACGGTCCGCGAAAAATTGCTGGCAAAACTTGCTGAATAGGAACCATTCTATCGATTCCTCATCCGCGGGGATGGCACTTTTCATGAATCGATTTCAGTCGGCTGTGGTCGACTTGGGTGTAAATTTGAGTCGTCCGAATGCTGGCGTGTCCGAGCAGTTCTTGCAGAGCACGAATCTCGGCACCGCCAGCCAGCATATGCGTTGCAAAACTGTGGCGAAGCGTGTGCGGGCTGACCTCGCGACTTGCTCCAATTCGAGCGGCATAGCGTTTGACCAGCTTCCAGACGGTGATTCGCGACAAGCGTTTACCGCTGCGCGAAACCAGCAGAGGGGTCGTTGGGTCCTCTTGCAGAACAAGCACAGGTCGCTCGTGTTTGAGATACGCTTCAACAGCGGCTCGAGCGACCGGATTCAGTGAAACGATCCGTTCTTTGTTTCCCTTGCCGACGCATCGGCAATAACCTTCTTCCAACTGGATGTCGCGCGGGGTAATTCCACAGACTTCTGAGGCGCGGCAACCAGTCGCATACATCAGCGCCAAGAGCGCACGATCACGTAAAGGATAACGGTCTTGCCGTAGTGGTGCGGCAATCAGTTCGTCGACCTTTTCGGGACTAAGAACCTTGGGCAAGTGTTGCCAGAGTTTTGGTGAATTGACCAATTCGACAACACTTTCGGGCAGAATCCCTTCCAGGACGAGGTATCGAAAAAACATCTTGAGGGAAACCAGGTGTCTGGCCATCGAAGTCGCGGCGTATTGATGCTGATGAAGGTCTTCCAGATATTTCGTGAGCAGCCCAAGATCGACCAGTTGAAGTCGTGCGGGACCGTGCTCGCGATACCAGGCGTCAAATCGGGTGAGATCCCGGCGGTAGGCCAGGATCGTGTTTTGCGAGAGTCCGCATTCTGCCTTTAAATAGTGGATGAAACCCGAAAGATGCTGTGAGGGGTCTGCAGGCGCGACGGAACTTGGAACGGTTGCCTGGACTGGTCGCCTACGCGGTGGCATGACATGACCCTCAATGGATGGTGGTCGGAATTGTGATCCTCATTATACACCCATCGACCTCAACCCGCCTGACGCTTTCGTCCTTTGGCGAGACATTTGTCTTTCGTTCGGCAGAAGCTGCCGAAATCGGCGAATTTCCGGTTCGAATTCCGCTCCGACGAATCCCTACATTCGTAAAAGTAATTCAAGTCGTTCGGATCGATTCAATGGTTCTGGTCAACCTGACCGATACAAATTACGGGCACGCGCTGAAATGGGATTCGGCGGTGCGGTGATTGCCCGGCGAGGAGCGACCTTGTTCTGGGTTATTACATTCACCACGAATCGATTTGAAGGAGCTGATTATGCGACGCGGGAGTTGGATTCTCGCCATCTCGGGAATGATGGCGCTTCATCAAAGCGGCTATGCGGCCGACCCTGTCGCAGACCAATCGGCAGGACGGACCGCAGTTGGTACTGCGGGAACTTCGGCAAAACTCGCAACAAAAAAGCCCGCTAAAAAGCCTGATGCCTCGGCCAGCGCAGGCCCCAAAAACTACTATAAAGACTTGTTTGGTGAGGACGGGACATCAGCTGATCCCACTTCCAAGACAGTTGTTCCCGTTTCGGCACAATCGAAATCGGATTCAACGGATTGGGCAGATGAACCTGTTCCAGAAAAGCCTGTAGCTCCGGCGAAAGCCACAGCCAAGAAAGCCACCGCTAAGGCGGACTTCGAAGAACCGTCATTGACGGATCTTCCGACCATTACCGCCAGCGCTGCAGAGCCTAAGACCGCAAAGGCCAAGACCAGCCCGTCGGTTTCGCAAGCAAACTACGATAAGCCGGCTGGCAAGAAAACTCCGATCCAACAAGTTCGAAGCGACAGCCGCCCTAAAAGTGCGCCTCCAGCGACGGAATTTGACGAATCAACGGCGAAACCAACTCGCAAAACCGCCTCAAAACAAAAAGAAGTGGTTGGTCGCGAAGAATCCTTTGATCACGACACACGTGAACCATCGGCCCCGATTGAAACCGCACCTGTCAAGACGGGACCTCTAACACCCCAAGTCACGTTGGAGTGGTTTAAGAGAGGCGAATTCAACGTCGGACAAGAATGCCAGGCCGATCTGATTGTGAAAAACACCGGTTCCACGCCGGTTACTCAAATTGCAATTGACGCGATCTTCCCGACAAACGTTCGGCTCACCGCAGCCGAACCAAAGCCAGCATCAGCCACTGACCGGCTGACATGGGCAATCGAACAACTCGACGCAGGCGGTGAGAAAAAGATCACCGTCAAGATGATCCCCAGCCGACGCGGGGACATCGGTGCCACCGCTCAAGTTCGCTTCACAGGAACGAGTTCCACAGCGTTTTCGGTTCACGAACCGATGCTGAAGGTCTCGGTCAAATCGCCAACAAAAGAAGTGATGCTGGGCGATCCCGCCTCGCAAATGATTACTGTCACCAATCCCGGTACCGGGACGGTACAGGATGTCAAAGTTGAAGCCAAACTGTCGGCAGGTCTCGAACACCCGACGCGAGAAGATCGCCTTGTGATTGATGTCGGAGCGGTTGGACCTGGCGAAACGCGAAGTTATCGTCTGGGATTGACCGCAGCGAAAGGTGGTACTCAATCGGTCACGGTTGTGGCAACGTCCAGTTCGGAAGCATCAAGTACCGACCTGGTTGAATTCAACGTCATCGCTCCAAGCCTGAAAATCGCGGTTGAAGGTCCTTCACTGCGATACAAGGGACGTAACGCGAAGTACACGATGACCGTCACGAACGACGGAAGCCTGGTCAACAGCAACATCCGCGTGTCACAAATCGTCTCGGACGGATTCAAGTTCGTCTCTGCCGACCATGGTGGCAAGTTTGAATCCTCAACCAATACGATCCAGTGGTTCATCAACCGTCTGGCACCAGGTGAATCGACACAGGTTGCCTGTGAATTGAATTCGCTGAAGCTTGGTGACTTCACTCAAACAGTCCAGGTTGTGTCTGACTCGGGTGTCCAGGCTGATGCACAGATCGACACCCGTGTCGATGGAATAGCGTCTCTCACCTTGGAACTCGTCGATCTCGATGATCCAGTAGAAGTCGGTTCCGAAACCGGTTACGAGATTCGAGTGAAGAACGAAGGGTCAAAAGCCGCAACAGGTGTTGTGGTTGCCTGCGACCTGCCTGCCGGGATGCAGTTCCTGTCGGCCAAGGCACCTGTGGATCAAGTGATCGAAGGTCGCCAGTTGTTCTTCAACCCAATCGATCAAATCGCCCCAGGGAGTCAAGTGAGCTTCCGCATCCAGATGAAGGTGACCAAGGACGGAAGCCACCGGATGAAAGCCCGATTGAGCGGTGGTGGACTGCAAGAACCAATGCTGCTTGAAGAAGTGACCCGAGCCTACACAGACGGTTCGAACTAAAACGTCTCGAACACAACGATAAAAAACGAAGCAGGTCTGTTTTTGAAAAAAACAGACCTGCTTTTTTACTGCACTTTAGGGGAACGCGCGACTCGGAAATGATGTTTTAGAAACCCTGGCTCTCTGCGATGTTGTGAGTGTGAACAAAACACGTCACCGAGGGACCCAAGGATGGCGAAGCTTAATGGGTCATCGAAACGACCGCAACCCCGGCACAATTCGAGCAAGAAGTCGCGTCACGATAAGCGGAATCGCTTGGACCGCCGAAACCCCCTTCGCCGAATCACGTCGCGAGCGATCGTCCCGTTGATT
>CAILLA010000084.1 GCA_903834925.1 uncultured Schlesneria sp. | reverse complement strand
CGTCCGCGGCAATGCCCAAGCGAAAAATGACACCTCGTGGGTGTCAGCGACGCCGTTTGACTCGCTTCTCTGCGAGGCGCGGTTAAACGATGAGGACGACTTATTCGTTTAACCCGCAGCCACAGGCGCAGGCGAATCGGCGTCCAGCCGATCTCTTCGAACGTCGCTGAGCTTTGATTGTGTAAGATACGGTACGTCCGCGGCAATGCCCAAGCGAAAAATGACACCTCGGGGTTGTCAGCGACGCCGGTTGACTCGCTTCTCTGCGAGGCGCGGTTAAACGATTGGAGTGCCTTTCGCAGTATTTTGTTTTAGACTACGACATCTGTGTGAACGTTTTCGCGATCAGAATTACACTGCACGCGGCGATTTCTGAAATGATCCACGGTTATCACGTCATCCTGACAATGTATGGCTACTGGCTTCCTAACGATCCACGCGGAAGCTGGTCGGATTTTGTCGGACGATGGGAACTTGTCAAGTTCGGACGCCCGAGACGGACCATATTGAAGAAATCGTTGCTACAATTGACGCCTCAAGAGATCGCTGCGCGAATCGCGGCGCAACGGGCGCTGTTGTGTCCACCGGTCACTCTCGATGACGACCAGGTGAAATCGATTGCCTCAGGATTTGCCGAAGTTGTTCGGAAGAGTGGGTACACTATTTGGGCGTGCGCGGTGATGCCCCAACACACGCATTTGGTCATTGCACGGCATACATATAAAGTCGAACAAATCGCGACGTTACTCAAGGGCGGCGCGACTCGACGAATTGTGGAAGACGGTCGGCATCCGATGCAAAAAATGAAAACCGATGGCCAATTGCCGTCAATGTGGGCACGCGGGAGCTGGAAGGTTTATCTCGATAACGACGAAGCGATCATGAACGCAATTCGGTATGTCGAAGAAAATCCGATCGAAGAAGGGATGCCAAGACAACACTGGGATTGGGTTGCTCCGTATCGGGGTCTTGACTCCGGTTGGGTCACGTACCATTGAAACGAATCAATTGAAAAACGGACAAAGTGATTTATTAGTTTAACCCGCAGCCATCGGCGCAGGCGAATCGGCGTTCAGCCGATTTCTTCGAACGACGCTGGGCTTTAGCTGTGTAGGATGCAACAAGACCGTGGCAATACCCAAGCGCACCATGACACCTCGGGTTTGTCAGTGACGCCGGTTGACTCGCTTCTCTGCGAGGCGCGGTTAAACGATGTGGACGACTTCGTCGTCTATTCTCGGCTTAGTACCGCATTTTGTTCGCATCTTTTGCGACATCATCCTCCGTGCCTTTCGGCTCGAATGGATGCAGCTTGGCTTTACGGTTTACGCGGATTATTGACGGAATCAGCCGAAATCCCAGCCGATTCCGCGAGAAAAAAATGTCAAAAAACGGTCGCGAACGTTGCTAATCCCTAGCCTGCAAGGTTTTATTTATTGACAGAAACTGTTCAAAATCCTAATTCGTCTTCAAACCGTCGTCTCACCGAAGCTCGAAAAAACGTTGACCAAGTTGACCAAGTTCCGTGTTTTATAGGCTTTTTGAAGGGTTGAACTTGGTCAACTTGATCAACACGTTGTGCGAGTGGTCTCCCGACCCCGCACAAACGACCGAAGTTCGCCTGTGATACTCTTCACTTCGTTACCTTCCTTACCTTCTGTTCAAAAATTTTCTCTTCTATTCTGCTGGAATCAAGTCGCCAAGAAATTTGGCGTAAAAGTTCGCGCGAGTTCGAGCGACTTCGACCATTCCCCATAATTTATAGGATTTTGGCAATCATTTGCCCTATTTCCATCGTTAAAAAGTTCACGCGAGTTCGCGCGACTTCACCTGAGTTCGACCGACTTCCCTGTTGTGCGAATGGTCTCCGCACCCCGCACAGGCTCGGCCGGTACCCTCAAGACAAACAACGAACCTCCACGGATCGCTCAGCGCCTCACGTCGACGCCGGAGTTATCCGTCTTAAATTCATTCCAAGATGTCAAAGATCAATTGTCGACGTCAGGTTTTGGTTTCGGAAATCCAGGCCAGCCAAAAGCCGTAGAATGGGCTTTAGCCCGTTCCAAACAACCAACTTGTGCAGCCCAGAAGCCCGCATGAACAAAATCGACAACAGCATCGGAGCGATGATGGCGACGTTGATTTCGTTTGAGTCTTCTCAGAATTCTTCACGTTCGCCAAACACAAAACGACATAAAAATACAAGACTTCTTGTCTGTCGTCAATAGAAAAAAGTGAGATACGTTCTTAATGTTTGGAAGGTACTCAGGAAATTTGAACATCCATTATGCACCCGCCTCCGTCGACAGTTCCGCCTGTTTGAGCACAAGCTGCGTCGCGTCTTCTGAAAGGTCCGGCGGATACCCGTACATCGCGAGCAACCTTCGCACCTTGCGACGCAGGTCCGCCCGGACCGACTCTCGCTGTGTCCAATCGAGTTTGGGCATCTTCTTGACCATCTCGGCCAGCTCACGAGCCATCAGGCGAAGCTGGTCTGACTGCATCACTTCTTTCGCCGAACCGTTCTCTGCCAGTGCGTCATAAAATGCGACTTCCTCCGTGCTCAGTCCCAGGTCCTGCCCGTGCTGCTTCGCCTCCCGGACCCACTTCGCCAGCTCCAGCAACTTGGTGATCATCTCGGCCGTGGTGATCTGCTTGTTCGTGTAGCTGAGCATCGCCTTTTCCAGCGCCTCGCGGAACTTCTGCGCCTGCACGAGGTTCGTCCGCTCGCTGATCTTGATCTGGTCGGTGAGCAGTTTCCGTAGCGTCTCCAGCGCGAGGTTCTTTTGCTCCAATGCGCTGACTCGATTCAGAAAATCCTCGCTGAGGATGTCCAGCCGTGCCGCGTCCAGACCCGCCGCTGCGAAGAGGTCAATCACTTCGCCCGCATCCACCGCGTCGCCGATGACCTGCCTCACGGCGGCATCGATGTCTCGCGATCCTCCCCGGCCCGGAGTTGGCTCGGCGTCGTCCGCCAGCCGTTTGCGGATCATCGCAGCGATCCGCTGGAAAAACGCCAGGTGAGGAGTGATCTCCTTCGACTCCTCGCGCGGTACCGCCAGCGCGAACGCCGTCGAGAGTCGCTTCACCATCCCTCGGAACCGTTTCCAGCCGGTTTCCTCCCCGACGTTCTGTCCGACGTCCAGCACATGATCGACCGCCCCCAGATACACCCTGAGCACGTTGACCGGTTCAGCGTTGAGCGCCGCTGAGTAGTCGTACCCATGAAAGAACCCGCGCAACTGCTCGAACGCCGACCGCATCGCCGGGATCGCCTCGTCCTGCAGTTCCTTGATCGGCTTGTCGCTCGTGCCCGTCGCGTTGGCATACATCGCCAGTGCATCGGCGAGCGGATCAGCCAGCCCGATCAAGTCCACGATCAACCCGCCCGGCTTCTCGCCGTACACGCGATTCACCCGCGCGATCGCCTGCATCAGGTTGTGACCCGCCAGCGGCTTGTCGAGATACATCGTGTGCGCACACGGCACATCAAAGCCCGTCAGCCACATATCCACGACGATCACCACTCGAAAGTCGTCCGCTGGGTCCTTGAACCGCGCCGCCAATGCCTTCCGCCTCGCTTGGGTGCGTCCATGTTTTTGTAACGGCGCGATCCAAGGTCCAATGCGAGTCTTGTAGTCAGTTTCAGACTCACCCTGCCGTATCGGGGGAAGACCTTCGTTAAGTATTACCTTCATCGCTCCATGTTCATCGTCATCTGAGTGCCACCGTGGACGAATTGCCTGGATCGCATCATGCAAAGTAATCGCGATCTCACGGCTCATTGTCACGACGATCGCCTTGCCCTCCATCGCGCTGCGTCGCTGCTCCCAATGGTCAACAATGAACTTGGCCACTCGCTCGATTCGATCGGGCGACCCGTACAATTCCTCGATCGGAATGCGAATGTTCTCCGCTGCCTCTTCACCCGCTTCGTCTGCCCTCGCGGCCTCGGCGATGGCCGCTTCCCCCTTCGTGGCGCCCGCTTCGTCGATGGTTAGCTTCACGATTCGCGGCTCGTAGTAGATCGGCACGGTTGCGCCGTCGGCCACCGCCTGACGGATGTCGTAGACATCCGCATACTCGCCGAAGACGTGACGCGTCACTTTGTCGCCCGCCATCAGTGGCGTGCCGGTGAAGCCGACGAACGTTGCGTGGGGGAGCGCATCGCGCATCCATTTCGCGCCCCCATCGACGAATCCGTACTGGCTGCGGTGGGCTTCGTCGGCCATTACAACCACATTCGATCGCTCGCTGATCTTGCCGTGGGCTTCCGTAAACTTATGGATCGTCGTAAAGACCACGCCCCCCGATGCCCGGTCGAGCAGATTCTTCAAATCCGCACGGCTATCGGCCTTGACCGGGTCCTGTCGCAGCAATCCCCGGCCCATCGCGAAGGTGTCGAAGAGTTGCACGTCCATGTCGTTGCGATCGGTGACGATCACCAGAGTCGGGTTGGCCATCTCCGCCGCCCGCACCAGCGCACCCGCCAGCATCAGCATTGTCAGGCTCTTGCCAGACCCCTGCGTATGCCACACTACGCCCCCTTGTCCCTTTGCCGCCTCTCCCGGTGAGCCGGAATTGGGTTGTGGTGAGGACTCCAACGTCATCGCCTTCAACACGCTCGCCCGGGTCTTGCGCACCGCGCGGAACTGATGATATCCTGCCACCTTCTTGACGATGTTTCCGCGTTGGTCTTCTTCGAACGCAACGCACGACCGCAGGTAGTCCAAGAGCGGTTCGGGGGCGAGCAGTTCGCGTATCAATACTTCGAGCGTCGGCTCACCCCCGGCCTCCGGTCGCCACGGCGTGAAACGTTGCCGCCCGCTGGTGATACTCCCCACGCGCGTCAGCAGCCCGTCGCTGGCCACCAGAAGCAGGTTGGGCACGAACAGGTCCGGTGCAGTATCTTTGTAGCGCCCGAGCTGATCGATCGCCATGTTCAGATCCGTCGCCGCGTTGGCCGGGTCTTTGAGTTCGATGATAACCAGCGGCAGCCCATTGACGTACAGTATCAGGTCCGGCCGAATCGTCTTCCCGCTCGGCCCTTGGATCGTGAGTTGACGAACTACGAGGAAGTCGTTGTTCGCCGGGTTGTCGAAGTCGATCACCCGCGCTTGCCCGCCCCGCATCTCGCCGGTTTTCGTGTCCTTGTACTCTACCGGCTCACCGTTGGTCAGCAGCCCGTGGAAGTGCCAGTTGTTCTCGATCAGCGTCGGGTGCGGTGGGCGCGACAGGCTGGCGACGACCGCGTCTATCGTGATGTCGGGGAGGTGCGGGTTGAACTTACGGATGGCGGCAATTGCCCGATTGGACAAGACGATCGCCGAGGGGTTCGCGCGCTCGAAGGCATCATCGAGAGCCGAGCCTGCGCGGCTCTCATGGCCGAATTGTATGATCGCAACGTCTTCGATGATGGATTCGGACAGGATTCCGGGCATGTTCTAATCGCACCCCTGACCTCGAACAGACGTGGGTCGGGGACTCGCGGCATGAATGAACAATTGCGGTGTGAAGTCCTCTTCATCATCCCAGAGTGTGAGTTGCCCGGTCGAGGGGATCTTGATCCGTCCTTGCGGATCAAGATCATGGGCAGCAGCAACGTGGTCGAGCATTGTCTGGATCTCCGACCTGCTAATTCGTATTGCGCCATAATGTTGATGCTGGACTTCTTCTAGTTCAGTGTTGCTGACTGATTCGCGATGTACCGCCAGGTAGTGCGCGAGACGGGGGCCCAACCAGAATCGGGTGCTCGATGCAAATACGAGCGATCGCACAACACACAAGGCTGGAAATGGGTTCTCTTCGCGGTTGATCTCAATCGTTCGATCAATCAAACCCGCAAAAAACCGGTCGTCGCCCGAATAGATAGCGCGCCGCCGACCTGGTTCGGTCCACAAGTCCACCGCGATTGCTTCGAGATTGAAGAACGTTGTCTGTGGAAGTGCCTGGAAGTTCGCATCAAGGGACGCGTCGTTCACAATCGCCCACGTCTTGTCCACAGGCCATACGTCAAAATGCCAATTGCCCCGCTGAAGTTGAAGTCCGCCAAATCGCGTTTGGCGAACAAGATATTCTTGCAACTGCTCCCTGAGCCCATCGACGCTCGCGCCAGCGACGACAATATCCAAATCACGGGGTCTGCCAAATCGTGGACGGCGTGAAAGTCGGCCAAGCAGTAAGGAACGAAGGGTGCCGCCAAAGATGACCGCTGGAATGGCCGCCTCTTTCAGATCGCGCGCCATTTCTGCAATCACAGATCGCCATTTGACGTCTGGCCGCTGAAAGAGTGACGCAACGTCACTCACAAGCGTACGCTTGAGAATCGATATTTGCTCCTGCCTATCCATTCATCAAGTCTCTATGAAGCTCTGTCGCGAAAGTGTCTGTCATACCCGACACGTAGTCCGTTACAAGTAACAGACGATGATACATCTCTGGCAAGTGCTTTTGCTCTTGTACCCAATGCTGAAACACGCGCCGGTAGTTCTCCGAAAGAAGCGCGCCAGCTTTCCCAGGGAATTTTTTTGGCTTCGGTGCACCGTCCAACGGTAACTCCTGTGATCCCTCCCAAAACAGGTCCATTAAATCGCAGATGACCTTGCGACCCATGAGTTCGAGCTTGAGATTCGGTGGAGTTGCATAAGCTCTTGTACGGGCAATCGTCTTTAGCTGTTCGACGAGCACGTGTGCTGTCGAATCATCAATCAATTCCTTTCGATACGTTCCGGACATAATCGCATCGTAGTTCTTTTTGAACACCTCTACACTCGCTTGCACCACCACCCGAATTGAAGCTGTGCGAAACGCCGACGCGTAGACGTCACACGGCAGGCCAGCAGGCACACTCTCTCCTCCTGCCTTAAGAATCCTCTCTGCCCCCTCGATGGCGGCGTTTATCGCCGGGTCCTTCGCTTCTTCAAGATAATTGCTGACATCCGACCATGTAAGGATGCGTTTTCGGACAGCATCCTCAATATCAGCGACGGAATAGACAGCGTCATCGGCCACCTCTACCAAGAACGTGATGGGGTTACGTGCCACCCCTGTTCCCGTCTTCTCCCGGACATCGTTCACGACGTCCGCTTCGCTGGCGAAAAAGCCCGGCTTGCAGCAAGTATGATCCTTCTCGTTGAGAGCATTAGACGCGGTGATGTATTTGCATGACGCCGACAGCGTGCCATACGTGAGATTCAGGCCGTAGAAATCCGCCAATATCTGAAGCTTGGTGAGCAGTCGAAACGCCTGTGCGTTTCCCTCGAATTGTCGAAAATCCGAAACGAGTTGTTTATTTCCACCAAGAATTTCTAAGAGTGGATCGTGGATGGCGCCATCAGGCTGCTTTATCTCCGGGAACCTTGTCATGAACCAATGACGAATCGCATCCTCGCCAGAGTGGCCGAATGGTGGGTTCCCGATGTCATGAACTAGCCCGCATGTTGCCGCGATTGCCTCGATCGAACGCCCCATACCTGAATCGATTTGATTTGTCGCCAATAGCCATTGGCTGGCAGCGATCCCAAGACCACGCGCCACGGAAGAAACCTCGAGCGAGTGAGTCAAACGCGTTCGGACGGCGTCGTTCGGGTCGAGTGGAAATACCTGGGTTTTGTCCTGCAGTCGTTTGACAGGTGTCGAAAAGATCGCACGATCCCAATCCCGCTCAAACTCGGCGCGATGATCGCCGGGATTTTCCGAAAGACGCCGTCGTTCCTTGTTCAGTAATTTCTTCCATTCCATCGTAATTGCGCCTCTTTTCTTTAACACCTGATTATACACGATTAATCACCGACCCGCACCTGACCGCTCAGCAGACGCGGCAAGAGGTAGTCTCGCAGCGCGGCGAGCTTCGCGGATTCCGTATGCAATGACTCGCGCAGGGCCATAATCGGTTTCGCCATTTCGGTGAACGATTGCATCACTGTCTTTGGTGGCCGCGCGATCGCCATTGCATCCAGTCGGTCCGTCAGGATTCGGCCGGTGCCATGAGACGCCGTATCGACCATTTGCATCAGCGTTTCCTCGCTCGATGTCAGCCACAGGTGGATGAACTCGGGCGTGGTGTCGCCGCGCGCGATAAACGCGCGCAGATCTTGATTGAAGGCGACCTCGCGCGCGCACCAGCCTATTCGGACTTCGGACATCAGCGACATGCCTCGAATAACCATGAGTGTCGAATGTCGCGGTGCGATTCGTCGCACTGAATTTCTGCCCGCATCGCTGAGCCTTAACTCACTGTCAGAAACGATTCGGCCGTGCATGTCCTTTGCAGACACCCAAGGAAACGTGCCATTCCAAAAGATCGGGTTCGCCTTCGAAGGCGTGCCCCCTGTGATGAAAGTTGCCATTTCCCGAAGCGTTTCCACATTCCACCCCTGCGGCGCGGGGCCGAATTCGGCGTCTTCGAAGCGGGCGGGGAGTGCGGCGAAGGTTTCGGGGGGCATGCCGGGGAAGGCGGTCGCGCCGGCCGCCTTGGCCTTCACCGGCTCGAAGTCAACGAACCACGCCTTGAACACCGCCCGCGCCAACCCCTCCAACTTCGCCCCCGTTCGACGATTCTGCTCGATCTTGTCGTCCAACGCGCCGAGAATGGTGGATATTTTGCGTTGCATCTTAAGATGTGGAAGTTTGAACTGAAAATTGGCTAGATCGCCGACTTTCATGTTCAGCTGCACCGACGTTCCGCCAGAAATTCCAGCAATATAGTCGGCGAATGCCTGCGACTGAAAAACGTAGTAAACATACTCCGGCAGCGCGACGTCCCGTCGTAATCGAATCCTTGCGAGGCCATTATTGAAAACGGCAGCCAAATCTTCTTTGACCAAGTAGTTTATACCCGTCGAGCATGTACGGGCCATGATGATCTCGCCTCGCTTCAGTCGATATTTCTCATAATCGGTTGGTTTCACATCGGTGAAACCCCATTGATCGAAGCGTTTATTGTTCGAGATGTCTTGGATCCGAAGGCATTTAATGCTAGTTGGATATGAAACGATGGGCGCTCTTGTGATAGCGTCTAATCCGGTATTGATTGGCTCCGCAATTTCCTTAAGCGAAACGGTTATCCATTCACTCTCCATAACAAAGCCCCCCAAGTTTCGCCCCAACCCGTACTGCAAGTTTTGCCGATTCCTCCAAACACCCATCCACAAGGCGTGGGTATTTTTCGGCATTGCGTTTACTTCGCATCGTCGCCCCCCTTGGGCTTACGTTTTGGCAGTTTCTTGACTTGTTTCTCAATCTTTTTTAGCTCGTCGATTGCGTCGGCGAAGTGCTTGTCGACGGGCTGCCGGAGCTTGTCCTGAGCGGTACGAAACGTGTCGTATTCGGACTCAGCCTTGAGCCGCGCCGTCTCGTGCGAGACTTTACCGGCGTGGGTGAGGATGTTGCGGTCGGTGATGCGGATAAAATCGTCGAGCTTAGCGATCCAGTCGCCCATGGTCATCGGCTTGCGGTTGAGGGCCTGGAGTTCGGCGAAGTCGAGGTAGGCCGAGACTATCAGGTTCAGGGCTTTGAGTTCGTCCTCGGTCAGATAATTCTTGGCAATGGTCACATCGGCTTTGCGGGGCTTGTCGCCCGCCCATGCCGTCAATCCCATGTTCGCCTTGCTGGAGTCGGCGCGGGCGTGGACGATTTCGGCAGCGGTGTGTCCGTGGATGGCCCAATGCATTTTGTTCTGAACGATTTGGAAGAAGACTTGCGAAGATTCAGCTTTGGGGTCGTAGTCTTCGCTGAGGGCGTAGATATCGAGCACTTTCCGCCAGAACACGCGCTCGGAGGAGCGGATATCGCGGATACGTTCGAGCAGTTCGTCGAAGTGGTCGCCGCCGCCTTTCTTCAGGCGTTCGTCGTCGAGAGTGAAGCCCTTGACGATATATTCTCGCAGCCGCTGCGTGGCCCAGATGCGAAACTGGGTACCACGCAGGGATTTGACGCGATAACCGACGGAAATGATGACGTCGAGATTGTAGTGCTCGACGCGGCGTTCTACCTTACGATTCCCCTCGGTTTGAACTGTCAAGTATTCCTTGACGGTTCCGTCGCGCAGCAGTTCGCCCTCGTCAAAGACGTTCTGGATGTGCAGGCTGACGTTCTGCTTGGTGGTTTGGAACAGTTCTGACATATCGCGCTGGGATAGCCAGACGGTGTCTCGCTCGAATCGGACTTGAACGCGCGTGTGGCCATCTTCGGTCTGGTAGATCAGGAACTCGCCCTGCGGCGCGGGCAGGTTGGCATCGTCAGACATGCTCGATTCTCCCGAGCTGAGCACGGATAACGTTGGCAAGTCGTTCCCCTTCCGCTAAGCACTCCTCTACTTCCGCGACCAGTCGCGGGTATTTCTCTGCAAACGGTTCGGCGTCTTCTTCGATGTCTTCCGCGCCGACGTAGCGGCCGGGTGTGAGGACGTGGCCGTGTTTGGCGATCTCTTCAATCGTGGCGGGTTTGGCGAAGCCGGGCGTGGGTGTAAAGGCCCACTCGCCGTGCTCTTTCTTCTTCCACCACTCAGGTTTCGGCTCGCCGCGCCACATGCGGTAGGCGTAAACGATTCGGCCGATGTCGCAAGTGGGGAGCGGATCGCTGGTGCCGGGCACGCATTCAGAATCTTCGAGGCCGGAGAGGACTCGAAGCGTGCGGGTTTGCAGCGAGCCGAGTTTGCGGGCGTCGATGAAGAGCGTTTCGCCCTGGCGTCCGCCGGGGCGGTTGGGCGTCCCTTTGCGGATGTTCTTGCCGGTCTTGTCGCGGGTCAGGAACCAGAGGCAGACGGGGATACCAGTCGTGAAAAAGAGCTGCGCGGGCATGGCGACGATGCAATCGACGAGGTCGGCTTCGACGATCTTGCGGCGGATGTCCCCTTCGCCACCCGTGTTGCTGGAGAGCGAGCCGTTGGCCATGACGAACCCGGCCACGCCGCCTCCGTGGCCATTGGGATAGGCGAGGTGGTGGATGAAATGTTGAATCCAGGCGTAGTTGGCGTTACCTACAGGCGGATCGCCGAAGACAAATCGCTTGTCGCCGCGTAGAAGTGCACCGGAGTAGTCGGAGACGTTGAACGGCGGGTTGGCGAGGACGAAGTCGGCCTTGAGGTCAGGGTGCTGCGGGCGAAGGAAGGTGTCTGCGGGGGCGGGTCCGAGGTTGGCTTCGATGCCGTGGATGGCGAGGTTCATGTGCGCCAGTCGCCACGTGGTCGGGTTGGACTCCTGGCCGAAGATGGAGACGTCGGTCCTGTTGCCGCCGTGAGCTTCGGCAAACTTTTCGGACTGGACGAACATTCCCCCGGAGCCGCAGGCGGGGTCGTAGACGCGGCCGGCGTAGGGTTCGAGCATCTCGACCAGCACGCGGACGACGGAGCGCGGCGTATAGAACTCGCCGCCAAGCTTCCCTTCGGCAGCAGCGAATTTTCCCAGGAAATATTCATAGACCCGGCCAAGCGTGTCGCGGGCTTTATCACGCGAGCCTTTGAAGCCGATGCCGGCGATGAGATTGATCAGCCCGGCCATCTTCACCGGATCGATGCCTCGGCGGGCATAGTCGCGCGGGAGTTTGGACTTGAGATTGGGGTTGTCGCGCTCGACAGCGAGAATGGCGTCGTCGATCAGCGTGGCGATGTCCGGGCGGGTCGCCTGGTTCTGCAGGTTCGGCCAACGAGACTCGGGCGGGACCCAGAAGACTCGCTCGGCGGTGTATTCGTCGCGCGATTCGAGCAGGCGATCAATCTGATCGGGCTTGATGCCATCCTTGGTCAGCTCGGCTTGCAGCTCATCGCGCCGGGACTGAAAGCTATCGGAAATATATTTGAGGAAGAGCAGACCGAGGACGACGTGTTTGTACTCCGCAGCATCGACCTGGCCACGAAGCGCGTCGGCCGCTTTCCAGAGGGTGTCGGCGTAGGAGAGGTCGGAAACATTTTCGTTGGTCATACTGGGGCCCGGCGGTTAAAGGCATTTGTTCGGGCGTTGTCATGACGATCGTTCGATTTGATTGACGGGAAATTCGCCCAGCAGAAGCGTATGTCTGGTTCCTCAGTACAGTAACCAGAAGCACGATGATACGCATCCCGACGGGACCGTGCCATTCACATAGGGACCATAAAATATAAGCGAGGTATGCAACAAACTGCATTCATTACGACGGCTGTTTCGTGATCATGATTTGTGGTTTGAACGTTGGAAAGCCAGCTTCGACCAAATCATCGTACCGGCATGCCAACCTGCTTTTCGCAAGGCTGAAACCTCTGAACTTGGGAAAACAATATCGCGTTAGCGAGAACAATTCAAAATGGTAAACTGACACGAACCGTTCACATCGATGAAGTTCACCAACCGAAGTTGGAACATTCTGTTTTCCTGTAAAAAGGCCGAGACAATGATACGCCTCATGCTTCTCTTTTTCGTTTCGACGTTCTTGCTATTTGTAACGAGTTCGGCATCAGCCCAGGAAAAGAGTGTTAAACCAGGTGTCAACGAGTCCTTTCGGTCCCCGGATGTTCAGCAATTCCAGGGACGGTTTGAAACGGAAAGCCGGGAAGTGTTTGCTCGACGGAAGGAAATTCTCGCCGCATGTGAACTGAAACCGGGCCAGACCATTGCGGATATCGGAGCTGGGACCGGACTGTTCACTCGAATGTTCGCCAAGGCGGTGGGAAATGAAGGCCGTGTCGTTGCAGTAGATCTATCGCAGAAATTCCTGGATCACATCATTCTTACTTGCAGGGAAGCCGGCCTCAAAAACGTTGAAACTCAGCGTTGTGCTGAAGATTCAACGGACTTGCCGCCGGAATCGATCGACGTCGCCTTTATTTGCGATACCTACCATCACTTCGAGTATCCCCTAAAGACGATGGCTTCGATTCATCGAGCTCTCAAGCCGGGAGGTCGTGTTATTTTAGTGGATTTTCAACGCATTCCCGGTAAGAGCACTGACTGGGTCGTTGACCATGTTCGAGCGGGGGAAGATGTCTTCGTGAGTGAAGTGATCCAAGCCGGATTCCGGAAAACCCGCGAGCCTGAGGGACTGCTCAAAGAGAATTACCTCATCGAGTTTACCAAGAGCGCCTCACCGGGACTGACGCCCCTCGAATTCCCTCTGATCGCCAGTTATGGCGGTGTGGTCTCAGTGCCGAATCCCGCAGAAAAAATCCGTTCCGGTGCGAAAGTCGTCTTTGACGCTACGGCAGATGCAAACCCCGGCAATGTTAATAAAGGCCTTGAGCGAGCCGCACGCTTATTGAACCTCTGTGGCACTGCGGGTCTGAAGGCCTCGAATGTGAAGATTGTGGTCGTCATTCACGGTGATGCGACAAAGTCTGTCCTGAATGACGACTTCTACAAAGCGAGATTTCAGGTGGAGGGGAATCCGAATCGAGCGTTGATTCGTGAACTCAAGAATGCCGGGGTCAATGTTTTTGTTTGTGGTCAGGCACTCAATTATAAAGGCTTTCCCGCATCAGCAGTTCTTGAGGACGTCGGCATCGCGGACGCAGCGCTCAGCGTGATCATCAACGCACAGACAGATGGATTCGCCTACGTTCCCGTTCCGTAGACAGCTCGCAGCCAATTCGTAAGGTGGGCTTGCTGATGAATTTTCAAAATTCCAATGCAGTCTGCTGCCGGTCACCGGCTACTTCGTGAATTGCAGCGAGCTCCACAGTCGGTCCCGATCGGCGATTGGTTCTTCGTTTGCATTGCCCCACACGACCCCGATTTCCACGATCGCGTCGCGGTGAAAAAACATCCTAACACGACGGATTCCGTCTTTGTTGCCCATATTGATCAGTGGCTTAGCGCATGCCGTTGACGGTGACTTTGGACTGGCCCAGTGTTAAGGAGCGGTTTGGACCCTGCCCTGCTGCAGGTTTCTGCAGGAATTTCGGCAACGGTCCTCGCTCGTAGAACTCATAGTTCGGATGCTCGAGGCCGCGAAGATGCCCTTCCATATTCTCGTCCTTTTTCAGCATCACGAAGTGAGGACGGTTTGATTGGGATGATTCCCACACGGGCTGGCTCTTGTAGACGAATTTCACTCGCGTGACGAATTCTTTGAACTTGTAGGTTCCGATTTGGTGAAAACGAACTTCTGTGTCTTTGGGGCCTTCAGCACTGGCAACCAGATCGATTGTTCCGCTTTTTCCGACCGTACACTTGTTCGCTTCGAGTTGTTTTGTCAGTCCTTTTACGACTCGTTCACGTTGAGATTCATCGGGAATGCCACTCACATCAATCCGCACACTGGTTCCGGCTCTCAGGATAAACAGTTCCGGGTCCGACAGCGTCTTCTTAAGCAGTTCTTTGGCGGCGGGATGGGGGATTTGAGCATTGACGACGGCTCCCGGTTTATCGCCATCCGTCAGTGCGAAAAACGTCAATCCATTTGCACAGCGAACATGTTCAGCTCCGTCGTAAGTCCAAAGCTTTAATTGATTCTCGAGATCGATCACATACCTGCTTCCAACCAGCAGGAAATTGTCGTCGGGGAAATCAATCCCATTGCCAGGAATTCCCTCACAAGAAATGCTTCGCTCCAGGTCACCCGTCGCCAGATCCCAGATCATGGCCGGTTGAGTGGCACTCACGCATGCCAGTCGAGACATTGACGGGCTGAACGCCAGCAATGGGTTGATCAGCTTCGCAGGCGCTTCCTGTTGGGCGATGACTTCATTCTTTTCGATATCAAATACACCGATGTCCTTATCCGTCGCGTAAGCAATCAACTTGCGATCGGGGCTGAGTGCCGGTATCGAACCATTGACGGTCAGGAACTGACAGATCGGCTCAATATCGGGATATTTCCAGATGACGACTTTCCCAGGGTTATTGCACGTGACCAGTTTCGTCGGACTGATGAATCGTGCCCAGGTGACATCCCGGTTCCCATCCTTTTCATCATCGTAAGGGCACCAGGCAATCGTTTTCGAAACCTTGGATTCTTTCGGCACCCAGACTTCCAGACGGTCGTGCTTGCCCCACCCAAATTCCTCGCGGCGCATCAGGACTTGACGCCCGTCGTCGTGGAGTGCCATCGGCATCATTTTTCCGCTCGCCACGGCGGCGGTCGAAGCTTTACCGGTGCCGAAATCGCAAAGGACAATTCGCGTCGTACCGGCCTCTTGCTTTTCAAGCAGATATCCGACAACGGCGGATTTTTTTTCACCGCGACTGAGTTCCATACCGGTAAGTTTTTCGAAGAAGTCATTCTTTTTCGGAATCAGAACGGGCTTCATTTTTCCCGATTCCGGCAGGCTGTCCGCTTTCGGGACATCGACACTCCATTTTTCTGACGACGAAGCCAGGGTGATATGTTCCGCCGACGAGAGGTCGACTTTGATCAGGTCTGGTGAGTCAGAATCGCCGTCAGACTCTTTTGGAGCTTTGGATGAACCTTTGGAATTCCCTTTGGGGGTCTTTCCCTTCGGCTTCGATTTGAACGGATCATCCCCTTTCGACTTAAAAGGACTATCCTCGGATTCTTTCACTGCTTCGGCGACAAACTTCTGGTCTGCGGCAATGAGTTTTTTTAACTCGATTTCGACTTCTTCGCCGTCTTCCTTTTCCAGAGTGACAGTTGTCTCGTCCAGTTTGACGAACTTCGCTTTGATTTTGTTCTTTCCAGACGCATCGGCCCACGAGCGAAAATCATCTTTGGCCAGTCCGATTGATGGCACGAAACAGGCAAAACAAAAGACGATGACCGCACCGAAAAGAGAGCAATTTCGAAATTCGATTCGCATGGTTTCCTTTCTTCAGATTTCCAGACAAAACCAATTAACTGCAAAAAATGATTTCACCAAATCACGAAAACCTCTGGTTCGGACACAAGGTTCGAGCCAAAGACATTCGCTTTTGATTGTGGTGATATTCGATTGTCGTTTACAGTGAGACGGCGATATTTCGAGTGATTGGCGTACTTATTCCCGGCGTCGCGGAATCATCCGTGGCCAGGATTGTCAGCGTCCGGGTTGCGGTGCTGATCGCGGTTCCTGAGGTACTGAATTTTACGGATTGTAGCGCCGTCAGATAGTTACTGAGTGAGCTGATTCCGCTCAGCGTCAACGTTCCTGTCGTGGCGTTAAACGTCCCGGTAATTCCATTCTGGTTTACGAATGACAACTTATCCTTACCCCCGGAGTTGTTCTGGTAACCCGACGTGATCTGGATCGTCAATGAACTCAGGTTAAGACTGTCTGGATCACTGATCGTTGTTGTTGAAGTGATCGCAACGGGTGTGCTGTTCGCCTTGTAGGACAGCGGGTTGTTTTCGATTCCCGACAGCGCTGGTGGCAGGTTGACATTCTTGACCGAGACATTGGTTGTTACTGAATTACTGTTTGAGGAGCCATCGCTGACGGTGATCGAGACGTTTCGTGTTCCCACAATTGGCGAACTGAGCGTCACATCTTGATAGGCGAGTGTTTTCAGTGTCGCCTGATACGCCGCTGCCGTCGCGCTACCCGTCAATGTCAGCACGGCCGTGTGCGTCGTCGAGTTGACGTTGAACGTGTTGCCGAAACCAGACAGGTTCGTATAAATCAGTCGATCTTCGGTCTGCCAGTTGGTGATTGTCACTGTGGCGCTGGCGAGATTCACCCCGGCAGAATCCGCAACGATCAGGTTTGGTTCGATGAGGACCGGTGCCGAACCTTTGGCAAAGGTGACGTTTGTACTTTGTCCAGAAATCGTCGGAGCGGCCAAAGTCGTGAACGTGCCGATCGTTGTGGTCAATGTGGTTCCAGCACTGTTGGTGGCGTAGGCCACGAATGAATAGGGAACTCCTGGTGCCAGATTAATGACGGGGACTGAGAAGAGACCTGACGTACTTGTCGCTGGGATATTCGTCACGCCGTAGGCACCGAATTGCGGGTTCGGATTGACGCCCGTTCGAGAGAACAAGATGCCGCTCGCGGTCACGGTCAAGCCGCCATTGCTGGTGATATTACCACCAAGCGTGGCCGAGCTACTGGTAATGTTGGATGGCGTTGGGGACGAGACAGTCGGCGGTGCAACGGCGATAACGGTAACGTTTATGCCAGGATTCGAACTGCTTGGTGCGAAGCTGGTCGTACCATTAAAGGTCGCTGTTATCGTGTCGTTACCAGCCGGAAGTTTTGTCGCGGTGTATGTCGCGGTCCCATTGGAAACATTGGCGACAAAGAGGGCTGTTGAACCATTATAGAACGTGACCGTTCCACCATTCGGCGTACCCGCCACGCTCGTGATTGTCGCCGTTAATAACTCTGCCTGACCCTGATTGATGGTTGGCAACGACGCCTGAATCGTCGTCTTTGTTGCTGCGGCGACTGTCACGTTGGGAGCACCCGGTGTGACGACTCGAACTCGATTGCTGAATGTGTCAGCAACAAAAATGTTCCCGTAGAGATCCACGGCAACGCCCCACGGGTTTTCCAGATTGGCGGAGGTCGGTGTGATGCCATCGCCGTTGTAGCCAACGGTTCCTGTTCCGACGACCGTACTGATCAAGTGCGTTACGGCATTCACTTCACGGATGAGATCATTGCCAAAATCCGCAATGAAGAGATCGCCGGCAGCGTCGGTCGCGACCGCATAGGGAGCATTCAACTGCGATGACGTGGCGGCGATCCCGTCCCCGTTGTAACCCTTCGTGGCTGTTCCAGCGACAGTGCTGATCAGTTTTGTTGTCGCGTTGACTTCGCGAATCCGATTATTGCTTGTGTCGGCGATAAAGAGATTCCCCGCAGAGTCGACGGTGATCCCATAAGGTGCGTTCAGTTGCGCTGAGACCGCAGAAATCCCATCTCCGTTGTAGCCAAAGGTCCCTGTTCCGGCGACAGTGCTAATCTGTTTCGTTGACGCATTGACTTCACGAATTCGTCCATTCCCTTCATCAGCGATATAAAGGTTTCCAGCCGAATCCAACGCGACGCTGAAGGGGGAGTTTAATTGAGCTGAAGTTGCGGCAATTCCATCGCCGTTGTAACCGGTAGTCGTTGTTCCGGCGATGGTGTTGATTGATTGTGTGGCGGCAGAGACTTCTCGGATGCGCGAGTTACCACGATCGACAATGAAGAGATCTCCAGCAGAATCAACGGCAATTCCGGTCGGGGCGCTGAGCGTCGCCAAAGTGGCCGCGCCACCGTCACCGCTAAAACCTGGCAGGCCCGTTCCGGCGACAGTACTGATTAGTTTTGTTGATGCATTGACTTCGCGGATTCGATTATTGGCTGAATCGGCGATGAAGATGTTACCAGCGGCGTCAACGGCAATACTCGACGGAGAATACAAGCCGGACGATGCTGCGGAAACTCCGTCTGCAGTGTAGCCCTGAGTGCCATTACCGGCGACGGTTTGAATGATGGATGCGGGGCTGACGGTCGAAGTGCTTCCAGCGAAGTTTCCTGACCCTGAATAAATTGCTGACACGATATTAAGGCCAGGAATCAGTCCAGCTGTTGTGAACGTCGCCGTTCCGTTGACTAAGGGAACTGCAGGCCCGAGCGCGGTTGTCCCTGAATAAAACGTGACTGTTCCTCCATTGGGCGTCCCTGCTGTGCTGACGACCTTGGCTGTCAGTGTTTCGTTTTGACCATAAGTGTTTGTCGTGGCGGATGCGGCAACCGACGTAAATGTCGCTGCTTGCGTGACGGTAACTGTCACGCTGTTTGTTGTACTGCTTCCGACGTAGCTCGTTCCATAGCCACTGTAGATCGCCTTGAGAATATGCTGACCAACCGAAAACGCTGTCACAGGAAGCGTCGCGGTTCCGTTGACGACGTTGATAGTCCCCAGTTTGGTCGAACCATCGTAAAACGTGACAGTCCCGACGTTAGGAATTCCTGCTGGACTTGCCACCGTGGCCGTTAGGATATCCGTCTGGCCGTACGTCTCGGTTGTCGCAGACACAGACAAGGTCGTTGTCGTCGATGGGACCACATTCATCGTCATCTGCTTGGGGTTGGGGTCAAGGTTCGAGCCGCCGTTTGCTGTTCCTCCGTCGTCTTCAACCTGGAATGTGAAGCTGTCATAAGGACTTCCGTACGCATGAAACCTTGGCGTAAACGTCAGTTTTCCGCTGTTAATATCGGTCACGGGAACAAAGGTTCCGTTGGTGACCGTAGTTCCGTTATCTTTCAAAGTCCCTGCCGTCGGGGCGGTCGTGATCTCCACAGCGTAGAGTTTATTGGGGGGACTATCTTTGGGGTCGGTAAACCCGAAGTCGTTTGCCGAATAGGTATACGAGGTGTCGCCAGGCATTGTGATCGTTTTGGAAGTCCCGACGGGTGCATGATTGGCGGTCGGCGACAGGTAGTGGTAACCCATGACATCCAATGCGGTGAACTCGACTGTGGGGTTCTCGGTCACTCCCGGCGTCGCATAGGCATCCTGGACCAACGCAGGTGAACTGGTGGCCCAGTCGCCATAGTCACCGGGGCCGGACACCTGGTTCTGGTAGAATTGAGCCAAATCAGTCGTTCCGTCTAATGAGAAGTACGACGAAACAGATGAACTGAGCGTGTAGCTACGGTTACCACTTTGATCATAACGGAACAAATCCTCCATCAGGACCGATGTTAAGCCATTGCCTGGGTCGAGAGCCGATCCAAGACCGAGGACTTCATCAAGTTCGTGGGCCGTGACACCAGCAAGGTCGTACAAGCTCGGATTGATCGAAGTTCTGCTCAAATTGCAGATCGAAGTATTCAGTGAGACCGTGCAATTTGGGGCTGTGAGTGTCGTTGACGGATTCAATGCCAGAACATTGTTGGATTTGACGAGAACATTTGGTTGGTTCAGAACCGGCTCATTCGTGGTATTTGGCAAATGGGCGAGTGCCGTCGCGTCATTCGTCGTTGATGCACCGGCAACCAGTTCACTACGAACCGTGGTGTAAGGTAACGCGAACCAGTACCAGCTGCTTTGACCAAGTCCGCTGCTCATCTCTTGAAAGTTAACAGTGATCGTGATCGGGTCAGTAAAAGCAGCCTCGTACTCGGAGATCACGGAATTAATCGTCGCTTCGATTGTGGCCGCATTGGGGTCACTCGTGATATTGCTCGCAAACGCGGGGATAATGACCAGTCCCGCGCCAACGCCAGATGTCGCTGCAGGTGCAATCGGTGTCGCGGAACCGCCTGACGTCCCCGCGCCACCCTGCGAGGTTGGAGCCTGAGCGAGTGATGTAATCTCGGTTAACGCACTCGGATTTGTCGCACTTGAGCTGGGCAACAATTCAGTTGTCCCCATCCCCATCAACGGCGTGAGGCTGCTACCCGCCAACATGCGACGGAATTCCATTTGCTCCACCGTCGCCGGTACGACACGCAATCGGCGTCGACGAACGGGGTACTTGGCCGAAAGTCGTTGAAAGAGGCGACAAACAAATTCGTTCAGCATGCCAATGTTCCTGATCTTGAGCGTGTCGGATGAATAGGCGCGCGAGGCATTAACTCGATTAAAATTGCCAAAGGCAGATCTTGTTTTGTTACGGAATTCGAACGTTGGAATCGGTTCAGCGCAGCCACGTTTTTTTGGGAGTGGTTAATGCTGCCGTGAGTCTATTCGAACGCCAGGTGATTATGAATCCGATAAATGCTGCCAAATCCACCGAGTCAACACAAGTAAAACGTTGCTGATCGAGCATGAATTCTCAAACTTCATCGTCGCGACAATTGATCGCTGTTAGCCAGTTTTCGTGAAAATGATCGAAGTTGAGGCCACCTACGATCAGACTGGAGACGCCGGGGTTTCCCAGCACGAATTGAATCGATTCACGGGGATCCAATTTCCCGGACGCGAGTCCTTTTTTGACGAAAATCCCTACGTTTTTTTCTGAGGCATGAGCAATCACCTGATCGTGGCTCTTGTTTTGAAGGTGGTACTCGACCATCAGCAGGTCCGCCCATTCCAGGGCGAGCCGTGCTCCTTCGACCGTTTTTCCCGATAAACCAATCGCGCGAATCAGGCCGCGAGAGCGGAAATTCAGCAGAATGGAAACCGTGTCTGTATTTTCCAGGATCTGTCGATCGTCACCATGGGAGTGGATAAAGACGATATCCAAAACATCAGTTCGCAGATTTTTCAAGCTTCTTTCGAGGCTGGCCGTCACACCTGCGGAGGAAAAATCGTAAACCGATTTTCCGTCTGTGAAGGTCTCGCCGACTTTGGTGGAAAGGACAAATTCGTTCCGACGGTGGCCAATCGCATTGCCGATACGGACTTCACTGAGTCCATACGCTGGGGCCGTATCGATCATTGTACACCCAAGGTCGAGAACGGAATTCAGCAGGTGCCCCACGGCGACCTCATCGGGAAGATCGTAGGGCTTAGGATACTTCACTCCCTGATTACGACCAATCTTGAACGCACCAAACCCAAGGGGCGGTACGCGCAGGCCGGACCTGCCAATCGATCTTATTGGAATGCCTGGTTCCATCCTGGACGCCTCAAACAAAGTATCTCGATCACGTCCGTGGGACTATAACAGTTTGCCACGTGTGATGATTGGCCAGATCGTTTCCAGTCGATCGTTTCGAAAGCAAAGATATTCGTCGTGAAGGAGAGTCGTAAATCCCGAATCACCGACGATCAGTTCAACTTGATCACCAATCTTCAATTCCCGCGAGGTCGGACCAAGTTTCAACACAAGGTGTTCGGCGGTTTGCATAGCCAGGCTGGCGTCGCTCCAGTCTTTGGCAATCGGACATTGGAACTCCTTTGGAATCGCTGTTTTACCCGCATCGAGAACGGCGCGATCGAATCCTGGACGACTGATGACCGTTGCCAGCACCGTCAAAGCGGGCTCAAGGCGACTGATGTCGGGCGGCTTTGTTTCATATAAAGCGCCAAAAATTGCCCTTCCCGCTTGAACTTCGGTCAAGCCGTCACAGTGCAAAGCTTGTTCTAGCGATCCCGTTCCTGCGCCGCTGACGATGTCGCAACATAATCCGTTTTTCAAAAAGACATCACGAGTATGCGTCAGAATCCCCATCGCCGCATCAATCTGACGATGCTTTTCGACAGAGTCTACGATCGGCATGACATGGCCTTCGTAGCCCATGATGCCGGCAAGTTTTAAGCCAGGCAGTTGTTCGATCGCACGAGCTAATTCGAGTGCGTCTCGGCCTGGCCTCACGCCGGTTCGATCCATTCCGATATTGATGTCAACCAGCGCCCGACACGTGACGCCTTGTCTCACACATTCGGCTGAAAGCGGTTCAGCCTGAACATAATGGTCGCAGGTGACAATCACGTTGGCGTTGTGGCAGAGGTTGGCAATTCTACGAATACGGGCGTTGCTGACGGGAAGATGTGTCAGCAGGATTTCATGAATCCCCGCCGAAGCAAAAACTTCCGCATCGGAGACTCTGGCAGAAGTAATCCCAATGGCACCCTCGCGAATTTGGAGTTTCGCGATGTCTGGTGATTTATGGCAGGCAGAGTGCGGTCGCCAGCTTTTTCCCGCTGCGTGCGTCATCGCTATGACATGCCTGAGATTCGCTTCAAATTGAGGCAGGTCCAGGCAGAGCGAAGGGGTCTCTGCATCCATTTTGCGGTCGCCAGGGGAGACCACATTGGTCCTCTCGAAAATATAGACAGGTGACACAAGCGGGTGCAAACAGGAATTCCCGCATCGTTCATTGATCAGCCTTCAATCGCATTCATTGTGACTGAAACTCGACGATGACGACAAACGAAATTGGGGACAGAGCGAGTTCTCTGCCCCCAATTTTTGATTGTAATGCCGTCAGCAAAGACTACTTTGGTTCTTCAGCTGGTTTCGCTTCGCCTTCAGCTGGCTTCGCTTCGCCTTCGGCCGGTTTGGCCTCGCCTTCAGCTGGCTTTACTTCCTCTTTGTTTTCACCGGCTGGTGGCGCAGTCTGACCGCCAGGGGGACCCATATGCTGTCCCATCTTCGACATATCAATCGGTGGTGGTGCTACAGGGGGCTTCATTTTGTCACAACCGATTCCCATCAGGCAAATCACAAGAGCAACTGACATTCTTTTCATCTGCGTTGTCCTTCAGCGGGTTAAAAAAGGCGTTTCCACGGTATCAGGCGTACCTATCGGAATAAGTGAATTGGGACGAGTCTCACTATCCCAACAACTTTTCAACATGCGATGAGGATACGCATTCGTCTACCTGACAGCAAGCAGAGGGGCGTCGAAGTTAGACGAAAGCTAGGGGATTGGTAGCGATCCAAAAAACTTCCCAACAAAACTTTGCCGTGGCGATTGACATTCGCGGCGATCCCGTTAACATGCCCCACCCCGCCGCCGACCAAATGGGAAACGCGACGGGGAACTTGATCTTTGAAAACACGGTTGGAGAGAAT
>CAILLA010000083.1 GCA_903834925.1 uncultured Schlesneria sp. | reverse complement strand
GGTGTGCTTCTACCAACGGTGTCGATTCGCCCGGAGGAATCCGGTGCGACGCACCAAACATGTATTGTGGGTTCGGCCGAAGTGATCTTGCGATCAAGGCGGCTGTCCAAAAAGACCAGCGAACTCGTTGAGTTCGCGTCGCTCAGGCGTCTCAGCCATCTCGATCCCGCATTGGTGATGCGGGATCGAGATTCAGACTCTCCAAGAAACTCATCCGTGCCCCACCAACCGGCGCTTCAAAGGGATTGGCTCGCGACTCGCGTCGTTAGGCATTGACATCACGAAGAGGGCGTAGAAACAACGCCACAGAATAACAGAATTACCGACAATAAACGAAATGAATGTCCATTATGTGGTGGCAAAGGATGGTACGAGGAGGGTCCCAACATCTATAAATGTTCGTGTGGCGCGAATGTTGGGGACAGTTGTCCAATTTGCAAAGGCAAAGGTACGTACGAAGAAGGACCGAACATCTACAGGTGTGGGTGCAGAAGTTGACTGGACTTATTTGAAGTGATGATCCGCGCGATCATCACATTTTTGTGGAACGAGTTTCTGGTACTCTACCTGCCATGCAACCTGATTACCGTGAAGTTGACCCCCGTGAATTGCGCGTGCCGCCGTCCCGGCCGCAGGGTGCAGACCCTGGAAAGTTGCAACGTCAAATTGCCAAATTTGGAGCTTCTCGAGAAGGAATGCCGCAGTTGTGGGTTTATGAATCGTCGGATGGTGTTCTGGTCATTTACAATGGGGCCACTCGCGCGACACGAATTGCAAAGCTGGCACCTGGAACCACGGTTCCTGTGGAAGTCATCGGAAAGATTCCCAAAAACCACGCCAATTCACCAACAATTAGAGAAGTGCTGCTATGATCTCGCAAATTCAACAAGTAATTATCGAGAAACTTTTGGCGTTGTGCGATCTGTCGGCTGACATCCGATTTGGTCAGTTAATGGCCAATTTGGGGTTTCTCTCCGAGGAATTTGAAAACCAATCGCTCTGGGAGATTGAAGACGACCAGTTCTTGAACGTCATCGAGATTCATCTCGCTCAATTGAACCAGCGACAAGAAGCCATCGCCGAACAAGCGGTTCAACCCGACACGGACAAAGCGGCGGCTTCACGGCCGGCCATGCCGATCTTGAAATCGTAGCTCAGTTTCCGTCGCGCCGCTTTACCCTTGCGGCTTAACCTGGTCGTTATGGCTCAAGAATGACACACCACACAAATAACGTTGTTCCGCAATACGATTTCTCTGACGCGGTGGCATTGACCGTAGACGAGCGTTTTGCGCGTTCGCTCGATTCAGCTCGGCGGTTGGTGGCGGAAAATGGTTACCAAAAAATTTCGGATTTTCCATGCGTTCCTGAATCCGGCGCTTCGGACGAAGAGCTCGCAAGATTGGAATCCAACCTGGGCAGTTCTCTGCCGGATGAATATCGAAAGTTCCTATCGCGGTGTCGATATCTGAAGATCGACGATGGCTGCGAAATCGGCGGATTGGATCACAATGGTGTGTATGTCACCGAAACCCCTTGGATCTCTGACGATCACAATCCGGGTATAAAATATCTGGTATTCGCAAACTATTGGCGGTTCGCAGATGGGGATCAATTGATGTTCGACCTTTCCGACCCAATTCAACCAATTATTGCCTACCTGCATGAACATGGGCCGTTGTACGAGTCTTACGCTCCATCTTTCTCATTGGCACTGTGGCGATTGGTCCATGAAATCGACGAAGAGGCGTAACCATGCGGTCAAGCCGAGGTTAAAGAAAAGGGGACAGGAAATTGAAAACAACTGGACCTGCCCCCTTTGTTTTCCCATACGGGCAGCAACTCGCAAAATCGCAAGCAGTTTCACTCAACGACGGTTCTCTGAAAACTCTACCGGGCTTCTTGAACAGAGGCCTTGAGCTTCGGCTTAACGCGGTGTAGATTCAAAACTCGTTGGACAACCACGCCGAGTCTTCGTATCGGCGTCATCTCCGGCCACGCGAAGTCAAAGCCTTACTGGTTCGGCCACTTCGGAGGTTCGTCATGCTCTCTCCCGGCATTCTGTACACAACGGCGGCGCTAATGGCCCTAGTGGCCACCGCCTGCACGGCGCTGTGCCTCGTCTGGTCGGTCCCGGCTTGGCGGCGCTGGCTCGCCCCGTCTGGGGCCGACGTCCGACGGCCCAGAGCCGCCGGGTTGAGCGGCCGGCCCGCCCACGTCGGCAGCGGCTTGGTGTCGGCCGGCGTCGCGGCCTGCGCCCTGCTCGCGTGGTACGGTGTGTACTGCACGCTGGCCGCGGTTTAACCCCGCCCGCGTGACGAGGCCAGGCCGAACCAGCCGATGCATCTGACACCGGCCGCGTCGTAGGTTTCTGAGACTTCAAGCTCACCTCTTGGCCGGTGCAGGTGAGCTCGGTCGTTCGGAGGGAGCGGTCTTATGGTTTTTCTTCGGACACTTACCGACATACTTATGGGGTCGTCCGGACGACCGCATGCAGACTCCTGCGATAAGGAAGCGAGCCAAGCACATGCGTCCCGAAACATGACGCTCAACGCCGTTCTCGCCCGATGTCGCGAACTTTCGGCAGCGTCGCAAGATGTATTATATTCTTCCACTGGGACTGCGGAAATCGTCTTGATTCTCGACCCCGCCATTTCTTGCATTCGGCACGGCGCGGAATTGGATCGTGAGGAACTGAAGCTGTTATTCGCACCGACAGGTGCACTTCAAGAAACAGCAATGGACAACGGTTGGTCGGACGAATATCTATTACTTTCGGAAGATTTCGATGGCTTGATCGATTAGCCGAACCAAACGGTCAACGGGAACCGGAGTACCGTTCCCGTTACCTTAATTGTTCGATCGAAGAATTGATCTCTCACAGAGACGCGGAGATGCATGAAAGTGAGATTGATCACTCCTCCGTGTCTCAGTGCCTCCGTGAGAAACCGACGAGATCGAATTCGGCAAACGCGAGTCGAGGACGCCCGCGTTACCTTGAACGTTAGAAAAATTCTTCCGAAAACTCTCGACCCGAACCCTATGTCCCGTTTTTGAATAGGGCAGCGTACCTAAGGTGTTCAACGGCTCTGACGGTTCGTTTGACGTTTGTGTAAACGTGTGTGTCAGGAGCAACACATGGCAACAAATCTGGCGATCGATCTGCATTTACTCGATAAAGCGATTGAGGTAAACGGTGAGAGCACGGAGTAGGCCGCTGTGACCTTGGCACTTCGGGAGTTCATCGCTTGACGAGAACAGCGGGGAGTTCTTGAGCAAATGGGAAAACTCGAGTGGGACGAGTCATACGACTATAAGGCGGAACGGTCTCGCAAATGACGTTTCTGGTTGAGACAAGCGTATTGATCGCGCAACTCTGCATCAGCAACGACTTGACGCTGCTCACCACAGATTAAGATTTCGTGCATGCCGCTAAACATTGCAAGCTGAAGGTCTGGTCGCAAAAGGCTTTCGGAAAGCGCCATTGAACATCTTTTCCATGGGATCCGTTCGCCAGAAAGCGAGACCCTTGTAAGCTGAGTGCTTACTCGACTCGGCTCACCGGGACAACGCGCGATTGATTTCCCTATTCTAAACCTATCATCCGACGCGCATGAACCGGCTGTGCCCGTCCGAGTGCTTACGCACCCCGGCTCACCAGGACAATGCGCGATTGATTTCCCTATTCTAAACCCATCATCCGACGCGTATGAACCGGCTGTGCCGGATGAGGGTTTATGCTGCCCGGCTCATCTCGGAGTCTTGTGACTGCGAGTTTAATCTGTCCCAGGATGTCTAAAGCAGTGGTCAGACGGTCCATTCATGAAACCGACACTGTCGTCACTTTATTGGTTCAAAATGTGAATGTCTGTGCATAATTTTTAATTTAAATGGACGTTTCATGAATCACTTGTGTATGGAGTCGCCAAAAAGGAGTACCAGAGATGTGTGGCTGAATGTGGCTTGATGCAGCGGATTGTTTACTTTCGTATAGTCGATCGGTAGAAGTATGCTGAATCATCGGTTGTGCGACCAAACCGGTTGGCCCTCATCCGTGATGTGAGTTCCGCGTCTAAAGCGTTCTGAGGTGCAACATGCGATTTGAGATGGCGAGACATTTGGATGGACTCCTTCATTCCCGACGAGCCCTCGGCAAATCGAGTGACGTTCTTTCCGAAAGTGTTCAGGCACCTCTTGTCCCGCCAGCGGAATTTTCATGGCCCGACTTTCTTTCCTACTTGATCTATATCGACGCGGAAATTGAACACTGCCTGTTGGTTCAATATCTTTACGCAGCCTATTCGCTTGGGGGGCCTCAAGTCCCTGAAAAATATCGAAAGCAGATTGCCGATTGGCAAGAAGTGATCCTCGGCATCGCCAAGGAAGAAATGGGTCACCTGATCTCGGTGCTGAATGTTCTCAAATTAACCGGCGCACCGCTTAACGTCGGCCGCGAAGATTTCCCCTGGGACTGCGAATTCTATCCGTTCCCGTTCTCACTTGAGCCACTCTCGCTTAAGTCGCTGGCTTGCTACGTCTACGCCGAATCACCGACCGACTGGAGCGGTCCCGAATCCGAAGCGGTCAAAAAACTGGTTGGGGAAGTCACACATAATCCGCACCAGGTCTCTGCACTGTTCGAGGTCATTCTCGATCTGCTCAAGGACCCTGTTCGAATCCCTGACAATCTGTTTCAGGCGCATACTCTCCCCTTTCAGGCGAGTTTCGCTCAGTGGGGGCGAGGCTACCATGGAGGTGCTCGCGGTGACGCTCGATCGGCGAATCCTGTCGGGACGCCGAATGTCATCGTCAATCAAGTGGGATCACGAGACTCTGCCGTCGCAAGTCTGTCACAAATCGCCGAACAAGGCGAAGCATGTCCCGACATCTCGCCTGACGCCCCTTCGCACTTTGCCCGATTTTTGAGAATCTTCTGCGAAATGCAGAAGCTCGAACCCGAGTTCAAACGAGATGGTTGGAGTCCATCACGCAACTGTGCATTGAATCCCTACGTTGCTTGTGAGACCGGTTCTCCGCCTCCGTCGATGAGTCTCAAAAAACAAAGGGAAAGAGATCCGATTACGGCTGAGGAAGCCAAGCTCTGGGCAAACCTGTTCAACGTTCGTTATCGGCTGCTTTTGAATTTCTTGATCCATAGTTTTGATCTGACTGACGCGATTATCGACACCGGGCCGCGTTCACCGTTGGGAACACTGATTAATGCGACATTCGCAGAAATGTATAATCTTCGGGCGATTTCCACGACGCTGATGGAGCTTCCCATATCAGCCGACACGAGTGGCAAGACAGCCGGCCCTCCGTTTCAGATGCCCTACACATTAAGTGCTCCTTCTGGCGAAGCAAATCGTTGGCGTCAGCACAAACAAGTTCTCTTCGCCTCGACATCACTGATCGAACAGGCTTTAAAAGTCACACCACCTACCCGACATCGTTACTTGAATTCGCTTCGAGAGGCGGATGCCAAGCTCATCGAAGTCATTGACGTGATCCTGTGTGGCTTCGCCACCAAAGGTTATTAATCCACGATCATTTTCAACACGATCAATAACATTCTGGAGACCGCACATGGCCATTCTTCAATTACGTATTCTTCCCCCGCTCGCAGTCGGACGACTTGGTGCCTCGGAAACACCATTGGAGGCTTTCGATCTGGAGGTTCGCGAAGAGCATCCGCTCGACTTTCGGAAAATTGTTCCCAAAGAAAGTTTTCACGTTGATTCAAACACGGGTGAATTGACAGCCTATTTGCCCCAGCCGTCAATCAAGTTTAAGGACGGTCATAACATTCGCCCGGTTGCTCCATTCCTCGAGGTCTTTGCGGTGACCTCCCACTCGCCCAATGTGCTTGTGCCGTTGACTCCGGAATTGCTCGCGTCTGAGGGCTTGAAGCCCGATGCGATCAGCTGGGCTGTCGAAGTTGCCAATATCAAAATTTATCGACGTACGGGATGCGAGGGAGACAAAATTCATGCGTCCCTTCCGAGAATTGTCGATCATCAACCTCACGCGTTGCTCGGAACATGTCCCCATTTTTACGAGGGAAAGGTACTTCCGCTGGGATCTGTTCAATTTATCAAGCCCAATGAAAAATTCCCGCAAATTCGCCTGAGATTCACCCCGGCAAAGGGGAAGGTTTATGGATCTTCTCTCCTTCGAACCCACGTCGATGCACGTCACCTAAACAAGGTCAAGGAATGTCCCGATCCCGTTATCGATTCCGAAGACCTGGTTCTTTACGATCCATGTAAAGGAACATGGCGCGGATATTATGACCCACCGAGCTCCGCAACGAACACAACGCCGGCAAACATCTATGCAGGCTACGGCGATAAACGCGATGGTCAGGATGTTCAGATCAGTTGGGGCTACATTGACGATGAATGCGATGGAAAAGCGATTGTGACACTCGACCTCGGTGGCGGGAATTCGCTGAGTGCCTTTGCTACCATCGGCGCAGGTCCACCTGCATTCGCACCGGATACTCTTCCCATTCGGGTTGTCTCGGACGAATTGGAACAAATCCTCCTTGGCCCTGACGTCAAAGGCGAGGTTCCAATCGAAGAAGCCGAAGAACTGGTGTTTCGCGCTCTGGAAACGATCAGGTTGATGAATACCGCCGTCATGAATGGAAATTCTGTTGACGGTCAGTTGAACGTTGCCAGCACCATGGTACGCCAGGATACAGGCGACTTTTCCCGATACTATGAACCGATTATGGCACCGGGAATCGTGGATAATCTCGCCCTGCGTGCATTGCACGAATCGGTTTTTAATGGTCTCAGCACGGGAGCGGCTCCGTGGTTCAGTCAGGTGCTGCGCAGACCTGAAGAAATCGGAGACCTCTCGGACGACGGTCGTCGAAAGATGCCGGGACTGATGCGAAATGCCGACGGGCGAGCCTTAACACTGACAAGAAGACAAATTGCCAGTGTCGTCAACGCCGCAGCCAGTGCGATGTTTAACGCCAGGCCACCTGCCGATCTGAAACTGCAGCCGACCAACGACACTGCTGCGCTCGTCGCAGGTAACCGATCCGGACAGCTACATTACCGAGGGGTTGGCAATCCCTATTCCGTTCTTCCCCGTTCCGCGATTTCGAACTGTTTCCCAGGTCTTGAGTTCGACTTTCGTAACCTGTGGCGACGCGCTTTTGAAGGGATTGTTCTTCTCGAGTGCAACAACTGGGTCGTTGACGCAGATCCGGGTTTTGAGTATCTCAAGGGCAAGCGGCTTCTTAAGTTCGACGGCTTGGATACTGGCGTTGTTACGTCGGGACCCGTATCACCAGGAGGTGATCCGACCAACCTGGTGACGACCAGCAATCCCAACGGAGTTTCCTTCATGGAATGGTCGAACTCGATCGCGCGGATTATCGAAAAACAAGGTGAACAGGTCGTTTGTATCTTCAACAAAAACGACGTTCCCAATAATGCCGAAATCCTTTGGTCGAAGGATCTCGAGACTTATGAAGTCAAATTGACACTTCGGAAGTTCTTCGAAGAAGACACTGCGGCGTTCAATCCGGCGATGCTTAAGCCCGGCGAACTGACTCAGGGACTCTGTTCACCCTGGCAAAATGACTATCGTGAATGTGCCTGCTATTATTGGGCCGCCAGCAGACCTGACTACGTCAATGTCGAACCGGGGACTGATGGGCTAAGTCACGGTGACATGTGGATGGCCAAGGTGAATACCGGTGAGTATATCCCTGACGATCGCGCCGACACCCGGCTATGGTCTTACGATGACCTCTTCAAAAACTGGCAAGCTGATTTGAAATTTATCATCCGAGGCCGAGATTCGGAGCAGTCATGCCCATAACGGATGTCGACGAACTTGCCGAGCAACTGGCGCATGTGCTCGCGGAAACTTCCGCGAGCAACTCGCGCCCTTTGGTGCCCCAACTCCATCTGCTCGATAACAGTCCGACACCACAGTTACTGGTGGTCAACGGGACTCAAATATACGACATCTCACCCGAAGTTGCCGTTCGCATTCGGTCCCAACTTGATTTTGGCGACGCAACGTCACTTGATCGAACGCTGGTCGAACTCGGGCTGGACTCTCCCGTTTTAATTGACGATCAACCGCTCAAAGATCCCCCGGTCCATGCACTTTCCCTGGCTGTCGCGCAGAAGTGTAATCTCGGTTGCACCTATTGTTATGCCCAACAGGGGACGTTCGGAGGAGCGGCAAAATCCATGTCGACTGAAACGGCTCGTCAGTCGATCGACTTTCTGTTCGAAGGCCATTCGCCAGGCTCGCGTGTCAACCTTGCGTTTCTAGGTGGTGAACCACTGGCGAATCGTCCTGTCATTCGCGATGCAACCAAATATGCTGCGGAACGGGCGTCTGACCTGGGGCTATTGATCCGCTTTTCGATGACGACAAACGGGACGATGTTGACCGAAGACGATGCAACGTTTTTTGAAGAACATGGATTCGCCGTGACGGTCAGCCTGGACGGAATCGGCGAAGAACACGATCTGCTCCGTCCGTTTCGGGACGGTTCAGGGAGTTATGACCGAATCATCGCACGAGTTCGTCCGCTGCTCGCCATGCAGCGAAACATGCAGGTCTCGGCTCGCGTTACTGTCACCCCCAAAAATATCCGACTTGCCAATACATTGGATCGACTGATCGATCTCGGATTTCATACCGTCGGTTTTTCTCCGCTACTGAGATCATCGAACGGCCAGGATGAAATGGACGGGGCCTCTTTTGAACAAATGCTCGAAGGGATGATCTCGTGCGGACTTTCGTTTGAAAAACACGTGATGCAGGGGCAACGTTACCCATTCCTGAATATGGTCAACGCCCTTCGTGAACTGCAAAAAGGGACACATCGCCCTTACCCCTGCGGCGCAGGAGCCGGCTATTTCGGTGTCTCTGCGGACGGCGACCTTGCCGCCTGTCATCGTTTCGTTGGCGATACCGAAGGATCGATGGGGAATCTCATTACCGGCATCGATCGCAAAAGGCAGAACTCATGGCTGGCCGAGCGTCACGTTCATCAGCAGGAACCGTGTAGCAGTTGCTGGGCCAGATATCTTTGCGCCGGTGGCTGTCATCATGAAGTCATCGCCCGGGGCCGACCTGCCTGTGATTTCATTCGGGGCTGGCTGCACTATACGATCCAGGCGTACGGCAGGCTCTCGCGGTTCGCCCCTGGCTGGTTCAAGGGCGAAGTCGGGTCTGCGAGTGAGTCGGTCGCAAGTACATCAGCCCATTGAAAGTTGACAGGATGTATGATGTGGCAATCATCGGTGCCGGTCCCGCAGGATCGACCGCCGCAATTCGATTGCTTGGTCTGGGGCGAAGCGTTGCGTTGATCGAACGAGATGCGTTTCCTCGTCCACATGTCGGAGAGTCGCTATCGCCCGGCGTGTGGGAATTTTTCAATTATCTCAATGCAATTGAAGTTCTCGAATCGACACGTTCTCTCAAAAATATTTCGGCATGGGTCGCGTGGGAGACTCGCGAACCGCGATTGATCACCGCTGCTGAACGTGGCCCGGGAGTGATCGTCGACCGTGGCGACTTCGATCAGCAACTTGTATCTCTCGCGGAATCACGTGGTGCGATCAGGTTTCAGCCGGCGCATATGCGATCGATTGAAGGAGAGCCTGGCAATTTAAGGATCTCTTTAACCGATCAGGATTCTGACCATTCAATTCATGCACGATGGATCATTGATGCGCGAGGGCGTTCGAGTACCACGGGGGGACTTCGGGTTCCACTGGGCCCGAAAACTCACGGAGTGTGGACAGAAATCAATTCAGGCGTCATCCCAGCCGAGACCATGATCGAAGCAACTGAGCACGCATGGCTCTGGGGCAGTCCGCTGTCGAATGGATGCTTTCGCGTGATGGCCTTTGTCGCGACTGCGGACTTAAAACTGGATTGGTTGTGCGATCAACGATTCAGGAACCTTTTGTCAGGAAGCCAACTCTTTCAATCAGCTGCATCTACGGAGTTTAATTCGTTGCTGAAAGCGAGGTCGGTCACATCCTATTTCCACACCGGGTTCTGGGATCAAGGGACAATCAGTGTTGGGGAATCGGCTTTGGCACTTGACCCGCTTTCGTCCAGCGGTGTCGAAAAATCGATGCGACTTGCGCTGCAGGCGGCAATCGCGATCAACACGGTCTTGGAGTCGCCATCATCGGAAAGTATCGCACGCGAGTTTTACGAGACCAGGTTACTGGAATCTGCTGCAGCTCATACGAATTGGACTCAGAGATACTACGCAGAAGCCTGGCCAGCCAAATTGAGCAGTTTTTGGCATGACCGTGCGATGCCATTTAACGTTCGAGGTATTCATCATCAATTCTTTGCTCGTCTAGCAAGCATCAAAATCGTGAACGAAGAAGAACGCAAGAACCAGGCAATAATCACGCCTCAGTCACTGGCGCGGCTCGGGATGGATGCGCAATTGACACTATCGACTGACGTTCACATTCGATCGACACCGTGTGCCGTCTCTGATCTCGTCGTTTCCCGACCGGCAGTGACTCACCCAAGTTTGATCAGGCCGGTTGCATATCTGAATGGTATTGAGATCGTTCCGCTGATTCGCCTTGTATTGCCGGGGGATTCCATTCGTAGCCTGCTACTTCGCTGGAACAAGAGGATTCCTTTGGAAAGTTCGATGCCGTTACTCGTATGGATGTTGGAAAACGGAATTTTGGAATTGAAAAGCCAACCAATGAACCTGTGATGGCGTCCCGTGCGTTCCTCGACGGTATTCGTTATTTGAACTTGATCTGCGAGTTGTCCGAGTTTTCACGCGCCTGATCCAGGCGGCTTACTGACGAATTCCAAATTCAAATCAAGTCATTGAGTTCGGAAATGTTGCGGGAGATTCCTTCAGCGATTTCTGAGATGTTGCAAAGATGGCGCCCCTTCGGCACACTCTTGACGGAAAGTGATCGCATACTTCCACGCACTTGCGGTGCGCAATCTCAGTCAGAATTAATTGAGGAATTCGATGTACGACTCTATTAAAACCTTCAGGCCACTCGTAATCGTGTGCATTCTCTGCACAAGCTGGGTCTGTTTTGCCCAGGTTCAGGACCCGTCGAAAGCAAAGTCGGTCCCAGCGGTTAAGAACAATGACATCGTGAAGCCGGCGGTCGATCCGTTAAAAAAGGCAACCGAGGGTGGCCTTCCTGCAGCACCTCCTGCGAAAGCAACTGATCCAAATAAACCGTTGACCGGAAACATTGGTAACCCCAAGGCGCCCGACGCAGTTCCTGCAAAAGGTAATGACCAAAAAAAACCTCCTGCCAATGAAGAGGTTGCCTCGTCCGACGAGACGGCCATCAGGCAATCGGCCGATGCGTTCACCGCGGCTTACAACGCTCATCAGTCAAAGGCTGTTTCTGAACTCTTCGCATTGAAAGCCGAAGTGACGGATGAAAACGGGAACGTGATTAAAGGGCGTGAAGCGATTGAAAAAGACTTCGCACAAACGTTTGAAAAATTTCCCGAAACCAAACTTCAATTGGAAATCGGTTCCATCCGAATTCTGACGCCAAACATTGCTGTCGAAGAAGGAATCGTTCGTGGTCAGCCGATCCCCGGTGAAGGCGAGTCAGTCAGTGCTTACGTCGCGGTTCACGTCAAAGTGGAAGGTCGATGGCTCTTGGCATCGGTCAGCGATTACGCGATTCCCGTGGAAATGACGGCAAACGATCATCTTCAGGAACTGGCCTGGATGGTAGGAGACTGGATTGAAGAGAGCCCCGATTCAGCGGTGAAGTCTTCTGTGCGCTGGGACGAAACGGGGAACTATCTGATTCAAGACTTTGTGCTGCATATCGCAGGTGCTGCGAATGCAAGCGGTTCGACACGAATCGGCTGGGACGCATTGAGAGGGCATCTCAAGTCTTGGACGTTCAATGCAGATGGCGGTCACTCGGAAGGATATTGGACCCGAGATGGAGATTCCTGGACAGTGAAGTCACACGGGTCGAATGCCAAGGGTGAAGCGACTTCGGCCACGAGCGTTTACCGAGTTCTCGACGGAGACACGATGACCTGGCGATCGTATGACCGCGTGGTGGGTGGAGTCCCCAAGGGAGACGTTCCTGAATTCATCATCAAACGACACGCTCCGATGCCCGGCTTCTAGCTTTCCAAAAACGAAAACAAGCACTCATTCCAAATTGATCAATCAAACCTATTTTCTGGGAGTTGTCCCGTGTTAAAGAAGTCTCTCGTTGCATTGATGCTATCCTCAATGATTCTGAATCCGCATGAGCCAGTCTTCGCCAGAGGCGGCGGTGGCGGCATGCCCCATCCTGGTGGTGGAGGAGGCGGTGGTGGCGGTGGTGGCATGAGTCGCCCAGCAGGTGGAGGAGGCGGAGGTGGTGGTGCTCCCCAGTTGAGCCGACCGGCTGGAGGTGGTGGTGGCAGTGCTCCTCAAATGAGCCGTCCCGCTGGGGGAGGTGGTGGTGCTCCACAAATCAATCGACCCGCTGGCGGAGGTGGTGGCGGTAACATTGGTGGAGGAGCCATCAATCGCCCTACAGGCGGCGGCGGAGGCTTTCCCGGTGGTGGCGGACAGGCTGGCGGCGGTGGTGCCGGCCGGCCAAACTTCGGTGGAGAAGGAGCTGGAGCCGGGGCAAGTCGACCAAATCTTGGTGCTGGTGCAAGTGGTGGCTTTCCAGGGGCAAGCGGCTTTGGACAAGGGGGCGAACGACCTGGTCTGGGTTCAGGTAGCGCCAACGTGGGGAATGTTGGAAATCGAAACCCGAATGTCGGCAACATTGGAAACAATACAGGCAATGTTGGGAACATTGGTAACAACAATGCCAATGTTGGAAACATCGGCAATCGAAACCCGAATGTCGGCAACATTGGAAACAACACGGCCAACGTTGGGAATATTGGTAATACCAACACCAATGTCGGCAATATCGGGAATCGAAATCCGAACGTCGGGAACATCGGCAACACCAATACCAACATCGGTAACATTGGCAACAACACGGCCAATGTCGGGAACATTGGGAATAAAAATCTGAATGTTGGAAATGTCGGCAACAACACGGCCAACATCGGAAATGTCGGAAACAAGAACGTGAACGTCGGAAATCTTGGGAACACCAACGTTAACGTTGGAAACACCGGAAACCGGAACGTGAACATTGGCAATGTTGGAAATGGTGGTAACAACTTTAATCGAACCAATATTGGTAACACGAATACGGTCAACAACATTAACATCAATAGCAACCGCAATAATTTTGCCGTTGCGGGAAACAATAACTATAACAATTCCTGGCACCACGGTTATTGGGGTGCGGGATCGGGTTGGGGAGGTGGTGCCCCAGCCTGGGGTCTTGGATACGGCGCTGGGTATAACGCTGGCTATCACAATGCCTCCTGGAACAACTATTACAATCGCCCCTGGTACACAGGTGCGGCTGCGTTCGGAGTGAGCGCCTGGGCACTCGGTTCCATCGCTTACAGTTCTGGTTACTCGAGCTACAGCAACCCGTACTATGCAAGCAGCCCCGGTTACTACAACTATGCTCAGCCGATCCAGATTGTTTCCCAGCCGGCTCAGGTAGTTGTGATCCAGGAAGGTGCTCAATCGGCGGCTCCGACGTCCCCTGCAACTCAACCGCCGCAAGCCCCCGCGAGTAGTGTTCATACCGAAGCAGCAAGGAACGCCTTCCTGGCAGGTGATTACGCCAAGGCGGGTAGCGAGATTGACCTGGCCATCGCAGAATTGCCGAACGATGCCGCTTTGCACGAGTTCCGTGGTCTGGTCTACTTCGCCTCCGGCGATTATGCAAAGGCCGCTGGAACGCTGTATGCGGTCCTTTCCGCGGGGCCTGGATGGGATTGGACGACCATGTCCAGTCTTTACCCAAGTGTGGATGTTTACACGGTTCAGCTCAGGGCTCTCGAACAATATACGAAAGAAAAACCCGATGCCGCTGATGCTCGGTTTGTGCTGGCCTATCACTACATCACAGGGACTCACAAAGACGCTGCAGTCAAACAGCTTCAAGAAGTCGTCAAGCTGTTGCCGGGCGACCAGCTTTCGGCTCAGTTGATCAAGGGGATGGGTGGAACGGTTCCTGCCGCTGGTGGAACGGTGCCAAATCCAACAATTGACCCTCCACAAGTCGCAGGGAATGAAAAACCAGCTCCTGCCGATATCGATCCAGCAAAGATCGTGGGAAAGCGAACCGCAAAGCGGCCTGATGGAACGACGTTTTCGCTCGATTTGACCGCAGATGGCAAGTTCACCTGGGGCTTTGACCGAGAAGGTAAACGAGAAGAATTCAGCGGAACCTATACGGTTGACGGAGCCGTTCTGGTACTCGAGCGAAGCGATAAATCGACGATGCCGGGTCTGATCACAATGCAGGACACGGGCTTCAATTTCACACTGTATGGAGCACCGGATGATGATCCGGGGCTGGATTTCAAGAGCTGAGTTGGTTTTCTTGACAGAGGATCATTGACGTTTTGATGTATCGGAGAACTTGGTGTTGATTGTCGCACAGCCGACGCTAGCAGCGTCGCCCCCGTGGGCGACGCCAATCCTTTTTTCGTTCTCCATTCATTTGCTATTTGGCGACGAATCCTTGGCGATTACGGACGTGCAATCGAATCGCGGGTGAGGCCTGGTTGCCGACTCCTTGAGCGACGGCGTGGATCAATCGATCGGTTTCAGGGACCCAAGGTCGTGCCGTGAGAAAAATTTGACGTTCGGTTTCCTGCTTTCGGACAAGAACGCCAGACAGGCCGATGTTGTCGACAATGATCCCGTGGGGAAGATTGTCGATTTCGAAACGGACATCGTCTTCGTGCCCGTTACGCGTGATCACAATTTTTGCCGTGATTGTCGTGCCTGGTTCGATGACCAGTCCGTGGTCCGCTGTTTCGTACTTTGGGTCGTCGGGGATCAGGGTGACTCGAATCGGAGCCGGTTTTTCCAGCTTCAGCTCGCCGAGTCCGCCAATGGTTCTGGTGGCAAGCTGGCCACCGACTTCGCCGGTCGCCAGGATTGTGATCCGATCCCAGTCGGCTTTGGTTGGTTCGGGAGCGTCGCTGCCGGCCGTGATCACGCTTTGAGTCTCGTATGAACCTGATTCGAAAATCACCGGTGATGAAGCTTCGAATCCTTTTGGGAGTCCGGCGATATCGAGCCGTACCGCTCCATCAAATTGATCGAGACGGTTCAATGTGAATTTTAAACGCTGTCCGCTTCCTGCGGGGACTTTCGGGTTCATCGTGTTGATCTCGACAGAGAAATCAGGTCGCGATCGACGAGCGGTTAACGTGTAGAAGTACTTGTCGCCGCTAAAGCCGCGAACGTCGCTGACTTTGACGAAGTAGGTTCCATCGGCTGGAGCCGTGAATGTCAGGCGAGAGTCTTTTCCGTATTTTCGATCACCGTCATCATCGTTCGAGAAGTAAAGGGGGAAAACCGGCAGTCCGTTTTCAATGATTTTTGAGTTGGGAGCAAACGCCTCGACAATGTAAGCCGGTTCATCTTTCGCATGGCCGGTTGCGCTGGTGTTAAAATAATTACGACGCTTACCGCCGATGGAATAGAGGGAGTATCCGGAATCGGGGCCTTGTGGTGCTCGAAACGTTTTGCAGACTTCGCCCGACAAGTAGACGAATTGATTGAGGTCCATTTCCTCCCAGAATTCGAGTCGAACATCGGGAGACGAAGAATCGATCGGTCGGAAATTGACCCATGAATCACGAACCGCTTGCAATAACGCCTGAAGGACCGGTGTTCCATCGGCATGTAACACTTCGAGTTTCGTGTCGGCTTCCGATCCTGTCCGTGCGGCGGTTGTTTCCAGGACTATGTTGTCTCCCTTTTTCGCCTCGATTTGATAAAGATCGATGTCAGGCTGCGTGCCGTTCAAGACTTTCAGTTCACCCTTGGCGACGCAGGGAAAACTGAGCCTGGTTGCATTTGAAGGCGAATCATTGGGTTCCATTTCTGTGATTTGTTGAAGCGGCTCGGACAACCCGTTTGTCGTGATGATTGGATTTTGAGATTCACCAAGCCGTAGTAAATCATTTTTAGGCTCGACCCATGCTGGATCAACGAAATAGATTTGATGTTCGCCATTCATACGCCCAACAACGAGTTGCCGGTTATCGGGTGAGAAAGCCAATGCCGAAGCCCAATCGGACTGCCGTTCGAGGACCGCGACCTGCGTATACGTCTTAGTTTCCCAGATCTTGATTCGCAGATCTTCGGATGATGAGGCCATCAGACGTCCGTCAGGCGAATAAGCCAGTTTGAGAATTGGTCCCTCATGAGCGAATCGGGCATACAAAATGGGATTTGTTCCTTCACGGCCGGTTTCGCTGATCTGCCAGATACGGATTCTGGCATCGGCTCCGCCGGCTGCAACAAAACGGCCGTCAGGGCTGAAGGCCACGGTCGTTTGATCTTTGGCAGGTTGAGAAAACGTATCCAGGCGTTGTCCGGTTGCGACGTCCCATAATTTGATGGTTCGGTCACCACTTGCCGTCGCAATGAGTTTTCCGTTCGGAGAGAAACTGAGGCTGTAAATCGGGTCGTTATGACCACTAAAGATTTTCAGGGGTTGCCCATCAGAGACGTCCCACGTGATGGCATCGCGATCATAACTGGCTGTCGCGAGGATATTCCCATCGGGATTGAGTTGAGCTGAATAGATCGTGTCACGATGTCCCTTGAAGACCCGGCCACGCGTCCAATCTGAAGTCCGCCACAACGTCACTTCGCCTATGAGACCTGTTTCGCCAGAAGCCACACACAACCATTGACCGTCGCGAGAAAAGCTAATTTCATTGATGACACCCGTGTGTCCTGTGAGTTGCTTTACTGTTCCTGCTTGTCCGACATCGATCCGATTCGGCTTCGCAAGCACAAGCAATTGTCCGTTTGGGGAAAACGCGATCGAAATGACGGCCTCGTTGACTTGTGACTTCGTCGCAATCTTTGGTGTGACGAGTCCGATTTCCGCCATGCCTCCAGCCGGGGCCTTAGCACCTGCGTCGATCCAATTACGGATGATTTCCAGATCTTCGGCCGATGGCGCTGGCTGGTCCTTGGGAGGCATGCGGGTTTCGTTGCTGGCTGTGACACGCTGCCAAAGTCGACTGGTCGCACTTTTTCCAGGCGTCACAACTTTTCCGTCGTCACTTCCCTTCAGCGTGCGAGCAAAGTCCTGCAGGACGAGACCTCCTTCGGCCTCTTTCGCGTTATGGCAACCATTGCAGTGTTTGCGGAAGATCGGAAGAACCTGTTTATTAAAGTCGGGCGGCTCGTCGCCGATGACAAATTCGGGGACGAAGAGCAAAAAACCGTAGGCAAGCAGCAGAAATCGGTGTCGCATCAGTTGGCTTTCTTTTTCGATCCTGCGAACAAAATCACAATCCAACGACAATACCAAAGCATCACGCTGGCGAAAAACGATTCGAGGTGCTGTTTTCTCAAAAATCACGACTTTGGTGGCGATCCGCTTATGCGCAATCTGAAACGTGCTAGGCATTTCCGTCATACCGACCCGATAAGTGGATCACAGACGCTGAAACGTCTTTTCGTCAGACGAAATGAGATTCGCATTGGTCGAGCTGGTGTACCAAAATACTGAGTTTTCTTCAGACATACGGCATAAATTGCTTGCCTGCGCATCCATTGCCTCATTATCTTTGGATTTTACATTTAAACTCCGTCAATCCAATTTCATCCTGAAGAGTTCTGATATTCGTACAGGTTCTGGCGATCTCCCCGATCGACTGGCTGTCCAATTCTTCGCAGTAGACTACGTAGCAAGGGAATTTTGAAAATGGTGCGTCATTCGTGGTTAAAGGCATTGCGACAAGCCATCAGTCAAACGCGGGGACACCGGGCAGCTCGCCGAGCCAGAGAGACGCGACAATGGTCGATTGTAAGTATCGAGATTCAGGCTCTGGAATCTCGCAGATTGTTGAGTGGTGCTCCTGTGCCACAGGCTCTGGACCCGCTGACAACAGTACACACCGATTTCGTTTTCACCCATCCGCATGGTGTGACAAGTAATGGGACAGCCGCGCCTAACGGAATCACGCCAGCCCAAATGCGGCAGGCGTACGGAATGAATTCGATCACGTTTGGCGGGATTACAGGTGACGGTTCCGGGCAAACAATTGCCATTGTCGATGCCTACAACGACCCTAACGCTATTACAGATTTACAAGCATTCGACGCGTATTTCGGTCTTCCTGACCCTCCGAGCTTCAAGGTTCTGGATGAGTTTGGGGGTACAAATCTGCCTGGGAACGACCCCGCCGGTCCTGGATTTTCATGGGCTGTGGAGGAATCGCTTGATATCCAGTGGGCACACGTGATGGCACCGAAGGCCAACATCATTCTGTTCGAGGCAACGATCCCCTCCTACAACGATCTTCTAACTGCCGTTGATACCGCACGCAATTTGCCTGGTGTCTCCGTGGTTTCGATGAGTTTTGGAGGTGGTGAATTCTCGGGAATTACAAGCTTTGATTATCACTTTCTGACGCCGAACGGTCATCAGGGGGTAACATTCGTCGCATCAACCGGTGATAACGGTGCACCAGGCGGGTATCCAGCGCTCTCACCGAATGTGGTCGCAGTCGGTGGGACGACCCTCACAATCGATTCTGCTGGGAATTACATCGGAGAATCCGGCTGGAGTGGTAGCGGGGGTGGAGTCAGTAATTACGAATCAGAACCCGCTTATCAAAAAAGTGTCCAGAATACCGGACGACGGTCCAATCCTGACGTTTCCATGGACGCCGACCCAAGTTCCGGAGTTCCCGTTTTCGATACGTGGGATTTCGGAAACTCAACACCCTGGGATACGATCGGCGGGACCAGTCTTTCGGCACCGATGTTTGGTGGCGTGATGGCGGTTGTCAATCAGGGACGGGTGGTCTCTGGTCAAAAGTCTCTCGACGGATCGACGCAAACACTTCCGGCAATTTATAAACTTCCCGCAGCGGATTTCCATGATGTCACAACCGGTAACAACGGTTTCAAGGCTGGAAAAGGTTACGATCTCGTGACTGGAATTGGTTCGCCGGTTGCAAAACTTTTCGTTCCCGATCTCGTGGGAAAACCGACAGGAGATCCATCCGGTTGGAACCCTGTGACGCTTCCTGATCCTGCTGGCACGTCCGGTACGATGATCTTGTTGTCTGACGGTTCCGTCATGGTTCAGTCGGGTGGTGTCACGAATCAAATGAAGCGACTCACTCCCGATGCAACGGGAAGTTATGCCAACGGGTCCTGGTCCAGCCTTGCGTCGATGAGTAAGTCAAGGCTGTTGACGGGGCAGAACGTCTTACCGAGTGGAAAGGTTCTGGTTCTAGGCGGTACATTTACAAATCCGTTAATCCCGACATTGGTAACCAACAGTAATACTGGCGAAATCTACGACCCCGTCGCGAATTCGTGGACCCCAATGGCCAGTTTTCCTCAAGGACAATTTGGGGACGGGCCCACAGTTGTTCTGCCAAATGGCAAGGTCCTGGCTGGTTATATCAACGGAGTGCAAACCTATCTTTATGATCCCGTTGCCAATTCGTGGACTCAAACAGGCAGCAAACTACATTCTGACACAAGTAACAACGAAAACTGGATCCTTTTACCCGATGGAAGTGTTTTGTCGTACGATGTCGGCGGATCGGGGCGAGCTCAACGTTATGTTCCTTCAAGTGGGACGTGGGTTGACGCAGGAGCAGTCCCTGTTGCACTGACTGGCCCATCGTTTGGAAACGTACTTGGACCGGCAACACTTCTTCCCGATGGACGAGCCTTTTTTGTCGGTGCTAACGGCAATACAGCGATCTACACTCCATCGACGAACACCTGGTTAGCAGGTCCGGTTTTGCCGGCCGGAATCGGAGCAGATTCGGCTCCGGGTGTTATGCTTCCCAACGGACATTTCCTGTTTGCGACAGATTCTCCCGGAGTGGATTCATTCGGAAATCACGTTGCCAACGGTCCAACGTATTTCTTCGATTTTAACCCGGTGACGAACGCGATTTCGGACGTTACACCTCCCGGGTTATTGAGCAACTCGATCACCGGCCCAGCCAGTAATTTACGGATGCTGGCGTTACCAAACGGTCAGGTTTTGCTAAGCAATCAGACAACCGGAACAATTTGGACATATACGTCAACAGGAAGTCCTCAGGCCGCGTGGAGGCCAACTGTCACCGGCATTACTGCCAATGCGACATCGTTTACCCTTTCGGGAACGCAGCTCGATGGTATTTCCGGCGGGGCTTCGTTCGGTAGTGGAGCCGAGATGGCGTCCAACTACCCGATCGTATCACTGACCGATTCTTCAGGGACAGTCAAATATGGGCGAACAACCAATTGGACGCCGGGAGTTGAAACAGGCAGCGTTATTGTCAGTACTCAATTTACGATGCCGACCGGATTCGGACCGGGTGCTTACTTGTTGTCGACATCTGCCAGCGGTATCTCCTCTTCGACCGCGTTGTTTGTTGACATGGGTGTGGGTGTGAACAATGTTAGATTGCAGGAAAGTCCCACCGATCCGACTCAGGTTCAAGTCTTGCAGAACGGATCGTTAATATCACAATTTACGCTGAAATCGTTCACGTCGATTATCGTTGCAGGCGACTCGGGCAACGACCTGCTTACCGTCGATATCAGCAATGGCAACTTCATTCCAGTGAATGGAATTGTTTATGACGGCGGTCAAGGAACCAATGGATTGGCCATCAAGGGGACGACGGCTGATACGAGCAGTTATCTGCCCAGCAACGTTCCAGGCGTGAACGGCAAACAGGGAGTTGTGCAGATTGACAATCTACCGGTCAAATTCAACGGATTGGCGCCGTTGGATATTTCCGGATTTGGCAGCGTCACGGTCAGCCCAACCGGTCAGAATGACAATCTGTTGATCGCCAATGGAACCAATCTCACGGCTGGAATCGCGGGCGTTGGAAGTACCAAGTCCCTTGTGATTTCCGGCACGACTGCTGGTGTGGCAATCGAAACTGTTGCGGTGTGGAACGTGCAACAACTGACAGTAAACACGGGGGCAACACCGTCAACAGACGGTAATGATACGATCACAATTCCTGGCTTTGATGGAACGGCTGCGACCGGCGCCAATGTGATCAGCTTCGATATTGAAACCGGAAATGCAGGCACTGATAGCGCTTCAATCTCCGGTGCGATCAAGCTCGATGGAATGTTTAAGTCCGTCGTTCACGGTGCGATTTCCGTGGGGGGGGCGCCAATCACGACGTCAGGTGGCGTCATGTTGGCCGCCGCTGGCTCATTAAACATTGGAACGGGAAGCTCAATCAACTCCGCCGGAAAGGTGACTCTTGAGGCAGATGTAACGGCCAATGACCAGGGAAACAATGGAGTTGGAACATTAACGATCGCAGCAGGTGACGTAATTTCGTCGACGGAAGGTTCAGCGACGGCGATCACGTTACGTGGTGCCGACATGACGATTTCGGGATCGGTAAGTGGAGTCGGCCTGACCAGTGGAGTTTCAGTTCGCGCCTCGGTCCCCAGCCTTCCAGTAAGTATCGGTGGTTTGAATAACGCAGTTGTTGGGGTGAATCTGACAGACTCCGAATTGGCAAATATCATCACCGGTTCAGGGGGGGCCGTCACATTTGGTGATACAACTCAGAATGGCAACATAACTTTTACAACGGCAAAAACGGCGACAACCGCCGGTGCGTCAACATTTGTCGTGCAGTCAGGCACCAGCAATGGACAGATCATTCTTGATAACGGCGGTAGTAATGTCACTTCGCTTGATGGCAATGGTGGAAGAGTCACCCTGACATCAGGAAAAGGGGGCGTCTTTGCAGCGGGAACGCCGAATGGCTTTCCACTCTCAACAAACGGTTTTACTGCAACCGGTTCGCCAATCAATCTTTTACTGAATTTTGCACCATCCGTCGGGACAAAACTCACGATTGTCAATAATACTTCGAATCAACCGATTGTCGGGACGTTTTCAAACCTTTCCCAGGGAAATGTCATCTCCACGACATACCAGGGCGCTCAGTATACATTCACAGCGAACTATGCTGGCGGGGATGGTAACGATCTGGTCCTTACCACAATTAATCCCGGTTCGGCACTCTTATCGAATATCGAATCATCGTCGTTGATCTACGTCGAGCGATCAACAATGAAGGTCACATCGACATTGAACGTGACGCCGGTGGGGCCTGATAATCTTCAGGCAGCGATCGTACAGATTTCCGGAAATTATCAGCCGGCAATCGACAATTTGTTGTTCACCAACACGAGCAAGATCGTTGGAACGTGGAATTCATTAACCGGCACGTTAAGCCTCAACGGTGTCGACACTACAGCAAACTACCAGGCCGCACTGCGATCAATCAGTTATTTCAACTCGTCATTTAATCCAACGGTCTCGTCTCGGACGATTACCTTCTCTGTCCATTCACCAACTGGGATCAGTTCACTGTCACGAAGCGTTGCTGTGATTTCGGTCAACACTGCACCAACGATGACGACCGACAGTGGAAGTCTCCTCTACGTTCCAAATACCACCGTTGTGGTCTCCCCAGGGGCGACTGTAACCGATCCCGATAACGTGACAATACCATCGGCGACGGTTCAAATCACGAGTAATTATGCTGCGGGCCAGGATCAGCTGCTTTTCACAAATACCGCTAAAATTCATGGTACCTGGAATGCATCGACAGGAATGCTAACGCTTAGCGGAGTTGACACCGTTGCAAATTATCAGGCAGCGTTGGATTCGGTTCAATATCAAGATACGGCGAGCGTTCCAAGCACCTTGCCGCGAACGGTTTCGTTTGTCGCGAGCGATGGATCGCTGTCAAGCAGTCCAGCTACTCGGATCATCAGCTTTAATGCCGTAAGCAATGCGCCAGTCTTGAGTGCCATTGAAGTGGCTCCAGTCAATTACATGCAAAACGATCCGGCAGTTGTGATTACATCGACAATACAGGCTGCTGATCCGACTAAAGCAAATCTCACGGGTGCGACGATCAGAATCGTGGAAAACTATATTCCTGGACAGGATTTCCTGAGATTCACAAATACAGGAAATATCCAGGGAAGTTGGGATGGTACGGATGGGATCTTGTTCTTGATCGGAACGGATACCGTCGCGAACTACCAGAATGCTCTTCGGTCAGTCACGTTCTATGGATTGAACAGTACTCCGGTCACAACGACAAAGGTTGTCAGTTTCCAGGTCAATGACATTCAGGCTTCGAGTAACATTATCACTCGGAATATTTCGATCGGTTCGGTTCCGCTGTTGAACTCAATTGAAACCAGCGCGCTCGTCTATGTCTTCGGGAACCCACCGGAACAGATTACCGGATCGTTGCAGGTGACTGGCTCGTACAATCCAACGCTGACCGGGGCAACGGTTCAACTTCTGTATATTCAGGACGGAGATTTATTGCAATTTAGGAGTGTCCCTGGAATCAGCGGCTCATACAATGCGGTAAATGGAATCCTGACGTTCACCGGCGCCGGATCAACAGCCACATACCAGAACCTGTTGCAGTCCGTGACTTATGTCACGACCTCTCTGAATCCACCGAGTATCAATCGAATTGCCAATTTCCAGGTATTCCAAGGAATTCATCAGAGTAATATTGCGGCCCGCACCATTAGTTTTACGACTCAGAATGGTGTTCCATTCTTGTCGAATATTGAATCGAGTCCATTGGCATACAACGCAAGTGGTCCGGCTTTGAATGTCACGAAATCCTTGATTGTCTACAACCCGGGTTCGACAACATTGTCCGGTGCAGTCATTCAGATCGCTAACAATTACTCATTGGGCCAGGATGTCCTGACATTTGTGAATACAGCAAACATCTCGGGAACATTCTTCTCAGCCACAGGACGACTGGTGCTGACTGGAACCGACACACTGGCGAACTACCAGGCGGCATTAAGATCGATCACATTTAAGTACACCGGCAAATTGCCAAGTGCTGCGACGAGGACAATTTCCTTCCAAGTTACCGATGGAGCCAACTTCGGAATTTACGACAGTAACATCGTCACTCGTGACGTCAACGTCAGTTAGTTCGTTGTGGCCGATGCCCTCAGGCTTTCGTTCATGAAGAGACGTCAACTTTGGCACCGCGATTTAACGGGGAAACAATCTGGAACGAGCAATCGTTCCAGTTTGAATCTCCGGCAAAGTCGCCGTGCAACTGTTTGGCCGCTTCATCACTTGAGCAGAGAGCGGCGAGCGTTGGCCCCCACGAAGTCTGGGCCACTCCGCGAATGCCGCGCTGTTGGACATTGTCTGCCCACTCTGCCATTCGCGGATGAGCGAAGATCCCTCCCTGGGCTGGTGAAAAAAAATCACCGACGGCATTGCCGTATTCGAACATCGATTCACTACATCTGGCGAAGTCGGCCTCAATGACTGAGGGGAGCCATTCCATCAGGACGATTCGACAAAGTTCCGCAGTAAGACGTTGGGGCATTGCCGGTTGACTGGCGAAAGCATGTTGTTCTGCATCTCCAGAGAGTCCAATTACCCTTTGAGGTGACGCGAGTACAAATCGCCAATCTTCGGGGAATTCAACCCGAGTGATAAGAGTTCCTAACTTGTTTGAGTTGACCCGCCCGCCGTCCACCAGAAATCCACCTTGTTGAAATCCGTGGATCCCGATTGCCGACCTCATTCCACGTCCTGTTCGCCGAGCCAGTTCATCAAGAGAAGGTCTGGGTTCTTCGGTCACGATCGATGCGGCAAGAGCGATAGCAAGTCCCAATTGAGTTCCCGAGCCAAATCCACAATGGGAAGGGATTATTTCCTTAATCTCGATTTCATATGGCGTTTGAAAATTGTCGGGGATTTCTTTCCTGGCACGTTTAAGGAATTCCATTACGCGTTTCGTCGTCAACTCATCGCCGCCACGAATCAGGTCGGCTGGTGCGGCATGCGCGGCGAGAACCGTTCGGGGAAAATCGATCATGACGCCAACACCACCAAACCGGCCCCCTGTTGGTCCAGAGACCGAAAGAGGGCCGAAATGCAAGCGGGCGCCGGTTGTAATACAAATTTGTGTCATGATCGCTCTTGAATTGAGTCCAAACTTTGCACGAATCATCGCCGTCGTCACCAATTGGATCAATGCAACGGCTTGATGTTTGTTTCTTCTACCGATATTGCACCGTTCGTTGATTGATTGCACCACTCCCTTACGGCATCCGCAATGGTCGGAAAGACTCCAATTCCGCGAACAGTTTTGAGATCAATTGCGGCACTTGTTTCCTGACCGTAACCCGTTGTCACGAGGGCTGTTTGACATCCGGCATGGGCACCGGCTTGCAGGTCACTCTCTCGATCACCAATCATCAGGGAACGCGTCAGATCGATCCCCAATTCATCCGCAGCTCGGGTCAGCATTCCCGGCGATGGTTTGCGACAGTCACAAACCTGACGATAAACGCCCAAACCGGCACTCGGATGGTGTGGGCAATAGTAGATTGCATCGACCCGAGCATTTTTCTCTGCAAGCATTTGGCGCAAATGGTCGTGTATCGCGATCAGGTTGTGTTCGGGAAAATACCCTCGGGCGATTCCCGCCTGGTTTGTGATAATGATGACGGGAATGCCGCGAGAATTGAGCATCGAAATTGTTTCGGACACGGTCGGTAGCAGTTCGACCTGTTCCGGCTGCGACAAATAATGAACCTCGGCATTCACTGTTCCATCACGGTCGAGAAAGACCGCTGGTCGCTTTGCGGTCGTGTATGTGTCATTCATCTGCAGGATTCCAAAACAAGAATTTCCGGTTGATTTCCAACTGTTATTCACCGAACGTGGGCTGACTTTTTTGGGACGGTTGATTGTGTTAGCATTTCAACTCGGCGAATTAGTCTATTGTTATTTGCCTTTGCTGAGTTCGTCTCAGTTGCTCGCAGGCAGCGCAAGATGCGGGAATCATAGCGTGTGGAAGCGATTGGCGGATCAGTGGGCACTCGTCACCGGAGCCTCAGCAGGCTTGGGCGCAGAGTTCGCGCGTCAACTCGCATCAAGAGGCATGCATCTCGTGCTTGTTGCTCGACGCGGCGATTTGATGGCAGAACTGGCTCAAGAATTGCATACCAAGCACGGAACGCGGTGCGAAATTATCTTGGCAGACCTCTCAGATCCTGCCGAACCAGCGCGCATCCTGAATGACATTTCGGCGAAAGGGATCACGATTGAGTTGCTGGTCAATAACGCGGGTTTTGGAGTTGTTGGTGAAGTCGATAACGCCGACGTTGGACGATTGCTGCAGCTGATTCGGTTGAACATTTCTGCTCTGACCGATTTGACGTACCGCGTTTTACCGGGAATGCTCGAACGGGGGCATGGCGCAATCTTAAACGTCTCTTCGCTGTCAGCATTTCAACCTGTGGCCTATATGGGGGTCTACGCGGCGAGTAAGGCATTTGTCCTTCACTTCAGCGAAGCGTTACACTGCGAACTTTTTGATCGTGGCGTCACCGTGACAGCCGTTTGTCCGGGCGTAACCCGTACAAGTTTTTTCGATATTGCGGGTGCTCCAGGATGGTTACAAAAACATTCTTCGCTTGCCGTCGAACCTGTCGTAAAATCGGCGTTAAACGCACTCGCCCGCCGAAAACAGTGTGTGATACCGGGTTGGAAGAACTTTCTTCTGACTTTGCTTGTCCGAATCGCGTCGCGGCGGCGTGTTGTGAAGGAATCAACACGGTTTTTTCGTCCCCGACGTAAGACGGATCAATGAATCCCTGTGTAATTGCTGAACAGTGAACGTTTTTCGTTCATATAGAGAATCTTCCATTTCGAGGACTCCGCCCTGGAATCACAGATGTCCGAACGGTTGAAGACTTACGAACAGGCGATTGATTTTCTGTTCGGGCGAATCAATTACGAGCGGATCAATACCGAGGCGTATTCGACAAGTGATTTTAAACTTGATCGAATGCGGCGGCTTCTGGAGTTGATGGGCAACCCTCATGAGCGAATTCCCGTTATCCATGTTGCCGGTACAAAAGGAAAAGGTTCGACATGCTCAATGCTGGCGTCGATTCTTTCGCAGTCTGGATATCGGTGTGGGCTTTATATCTCTCCCCACATCACCGAATTTGAAGAGCGGTTTACAATCGATGGGATTCAGCCAACGAAGCCTGAATTTGTCAGGCTACTCAACGGATTGTTGCCGATCATTGCCGAGATGGACAATCTACCCGGTCGCATGCAACCGACTTATTTTGAACTCGCAACGGCTCTCGCCTGGCAGTATTTCATCGAACAAAACGTTGATATTGCAGTGCTTGAAGTAGGCCTCGGCGGAAGACTTGATTCAACCAATTTGTGTCGTCCTCTCGTGACAGTGATTACGAATATCAGTCGAGACCATACTCATGTTCTTGGCAGCACGGTACATCAGATTGCCTACGAGAAGGCCGGGATTATCAAAGCCGAGATCCCCGTTGTATCTGGTGTAACGCACGTCGATGCGTTAAGCCTCATCGAAAAAACCTGTTCTGAGCGAAATGCTCGCCTCAACCAGACGGCACGTGATTTCCAAATCTTGAACCGCCGTACAGATGACGACGGCAACGTGGAAATCGACGCGAAAACCTCAGCATCATTCTGGACTCGGATACCGGTTGTTTTGCGTGGACTGCATCAGGCGTCAAATAGCCTGTTGGCACTGGCGGTAATCGACGAACTTCGTCAACAAGCCTGGAAAATCACGGATGATGCCGTAAGAGACGGTCTAAGACGTGTGATATGGCCTGCGCGAGTCGAAGTTGTCTCAACAGAACCAATGGTTATCATTGATGCCGCACATAACTGGGAGTCCGCACGGGCCCTTGTGGCCACGCTGAGTGAAGATCCCGTCCGGCGAAGACGAATTCTCATCTTCGCCGGAACCAAGGATAAAGATGTCGCCGGAATTCTTCGACAATTGCTGGCAAATTTCGACACCGTGATTTTGACTCGTTATCTCAACAATCCACGCGGCGTCAGCTTGGAGGATTTAGGTAGCCTCGTTGAATCGATCAGCAGTCACCATCCGCATTTCGCAGTCAGCCCGATTTCCGCCTGGACCCTCGCCAAACGCCTTGCGTCTCGTGAAGATACAATCGTCGTAACCGGCTCGTTTTTTCTTGTTGCTGAACTGCGAGAAACGATGATCAGCGAGGCGAATCACGCCTCAGCCGCTGCAGGTTCTCGTGTCGTCGGGATTCGATCATCAACATCGTAGGCCAGGCCAAAAAGTCGCAATGTCTTGATTGACCACCATGTCGGATCAAGCTCCCACCATTTGTGGCCAGCCGGGGCAACATGCGGGTGGGCATGATGGTTATTGTGCCAACCTTCGCCGTAAGCCCAAATCGCCACCCACCACAAATTGCGGCTTTCATCCCGTACATCGTAATTGCGGTAACCCCAGATATGCGTCGCGGAATTGACGAACCAGGTTCCATGATAAACCATGACCATTCGGAAGCAGAGCCCCCAAAGAAGCATCGGCCAACTGCCAACCATCCAAAGTGCGACTCCCGAAGCAACCAACCAAAGGAAATAGGTCTTTTCGAAAAATTGCAGCATCGGATCGTTCATCAAATCCGGCGTATATTTCTTGTAGAGGGATTGTTGCTCGGACTTGGTCCGGCGAAGGAACAGCCAGGTTAAATGTGACCAAATTGCACTCACCAACGGCGAATGAGGATCTCCTGGCAGGTCGGAACGTTGGTGATGCAACCGATGGGTTGCAGTCCACGCAAGTGGCGAGCCTTCGCCAGAAAGTGAACCGGCCATGAGAGTAATAAATCGAACCGGGCTGACAAGTTTGAACGACTTGTGCGACAGGAAACGATGGTAGCCGAGACAAATTCCGATGCTTGCGGTGAACCAATGGAGCACCACACAGGTTGCCAATGACTGCCAGTTGAAAAAGAATGGAGCAGCGATTGCACCTGCATGCATGCCAACCATCCAGGCAACAACAATCCAGTCAATCCGAGCAAAACTCATCTTTTCAGGAAGCCAAGGCTCCCAAACTGGAGGTTCTGAGGCTGCCGGAAGTTTCGAGAGATGACTTGAATCGCTAATCTCGCCCTGTTTTTGAAGTGCTTCGCTTACCGGGCGATGCGCTCGATGCTTTTCCGATGTAGCACGCTTGGGGGAAACGATGGACATAGTGGATTCCAATGACTGAGGTTCATAAATCTCGTTTGAAGCGAATCCGTTCGCCAAGCAAAGAGGTCGTCTCAAAACGTCTCTCAATGCGTTTGTTCGGTTGAGATTCTATTTCAACATCGGAAATCGTGTGTCAGGCTTCCGTCATGTCTCTGTAAAACTTGTGTCAATTTTCGCGGACGAGAAAAATCTGGCAGAATGGGATGAGTTGCAAAATCCAAATGTCTACCCAACCCCCCAAAACTCCTGTTTTAATCCACAATTCGGCTGATCTTGCCGGTTGAATTGGATTCGATCTTCTCCATAAACTCATCGTCGACATTGTGTTTCGGGTAGAATCTCGCGTCTGTGATGTGTCGTAGCTTTGGGAAGAAGCTGTCGAACGTGAAATTGCGTTTTTCATCGTTTCCTCGCTCCTAATGCACGAACAGTTTTTTGGGCTATGGCTGTTCAATCGGTGTGTTTTGGGCAAGTTGAGCTTTTTTCAATAAATTCTACGTACAACGTACGTCTCAGATTCGCTTTGGATTACCACCTTCGCAGCACGACAAATTTGATATTGACAATAGTCAATTCTGTCTCGCCCGCGAAACAACACCAAAAACTCAAGCAAGATCGCGCCATTGGGTCCTGAAGATCCCCGATGTGCCGTTGCTGCTGAAGTTAGGCCCTTGAACGTACACTAGAGGAAGATGAAAATGGGTATGCTCGACCTGTTTCGCGAATGGCAAAATTCGGGTAGCAAACGATTTCGACCTCGTCGCCGTCGCGGTTTTGAGCCTACTGAAGTTTTGGAACTTCGGCGAATGTTGTCGGCCGTTTTGACGGGAACGACAGTCCGAATCGATGGTTCTGTGAGTGCCGATACCGTCACAATTCTTCAGAATTCCACGGGCGTGACCGTTACCGAAAACGGCACCACAACGACTTTCGATTCTTCGAAGACAGTAAACTCGATTTACTTCTTCGGCGGGGTTGGAAACGACCAAGTGACGATCAACGGCGTTCTTCCCGGAACATCACTTGGTGTTTACGGCGGAAGTGGAAGTAACAACACTCTTATTTCGCCGAACAGTGACAACTTGTGGAAGATCACCGGACCAAATTCGGGGACTTTTAACGGGAACGCGTTCACGAATATGCAAAATCTGGTGGGCGGAACACATAACGATACGTTCCAATTTGGCCCTTCCGGATTTGTCTCTGGCACGATCAAAGGCGGCGGCGGGATCGATACACTCGACTATTCCCCGCGCACAGCCGGAGTCGTCGTCAATCTCGCCGCAGGAACTGCGAGCGCAATCGGATCTGGCTTGACGCAAATTTCAGCCTTAATTGGTAGTTCTAACTCCTCGAACACGTTGATTGGAAGTAACAACACGTTGAATACGTGGAACATCACTTCCGGCAATTCTGGTAATATCAACGGCCAATTCAATTTCACGGGTGTTCAAAACCTGACCGGTGGGACGCTTCAAAACACTTTCCTTTTTGGCACTGCGGGATTTGTCTCTGGTTCCATTAATGGTGGCGGGAAAGGTACGCTCGACTATTCCAAGCGTTCGACCGGCGTGGTCGTTAACCTAGCCGCACAATCGGCGACCTCAATCGGATCAGGTTTCGTAGGGGTTTCTGCCCTGGTCGGAAGTTCTGACAACACCGACGTGTTGATCGGTGACAACAACGCATTAAATAATTGGAATATCACTGCTGGTAACGCAGGCAATATCAACGGGCAATTTTATTTCTCGGGTATCGAGAACCTGACTGGTGGAACTCATAATAATTCTTATCTGCTTGCAACAGGCGGGTTTGTGAGTGGAAATATCATCGGAGGCACACAAGGTTCGGGCAATCCGGGAGTGAATACACTTTATTACGCACAACGAAATGTCGGCGTCATCACCAACCTTCAAAACCAGACTTCCACTGCAATCGGCGGGACGTTCAGTCAAATCGGAGTTGTTGTTGGCAGTTCCGCGAATGACGATACGCTCATTGGCAGCAACGGCAACAACATCTGGAACATTACTGGCCGCAATCAGGGAAACGTGGGAATTATCAATGGCATTTCGCCATTGAGTTTTGTGGACTACAAGAATCTGGTTGGCGGATCGGGTAGCGATGCTTTCAAGTTCACGTCAACGCCAACGGGTGTGACGCCTTGTCTCACCTTCGGTTCTATCAACGGCGGACTCGGGTTCAACACGCTCGATTACTCCCAGCGAACGGATGCCGTCAGTGTTAATTTGGTCACAGGTTCGGCAACTTTAGTTGCCGGCGGATTCTCGAATATCCAAAATCTGGTCGGCAGTACGCCGCCATCAAAGACGTACAATATGTTGTACGGGGCTAATGTTAACACAGACTGGAATATCACCGGGGTCGATACGGGCAATCTTAATGGCTCGTTTTACTACAGTTCTATGCAAAGCCTGATCGGTGGAAGCTTGAGTGACGCATTCCATCTTACGCCGGGAGGAAGCGTTACAGGTGTCGTTAATGGAAGTTTGGGGGTCAACACCCTCGACTATACCAATTTCAACAAAGACATCACTGTCAATCTGCAATCGAATACGGCGACTGGTATTGGAGTGGGGTACGTCAATATTTCGAATCTGATTGGTTCGACATTCGACAACACTCTGGTGGGGGCGAACATCCAGTTGACGGCGAGTTCCCAGACGATCTGGAATATCACTGGTCGAAATACTGGCAATGTGAATGGGACTTTTAACTTCACGGGAATCAATAATCTGGTTGGTGGCTCAAAAGATACGACAACCAATACAAAAATGACAATGACTGTCAATAACGTTTTCCGGATGTTTCCGGGTGCGTTGATCACGGGAAAGATCGATGGAAACAACGGCGGCGATAACTGGCTGGATTACTCTGCTTTTCCCACGCAAGTCACCGTGAATCTCGCTGCCGGGTTTGCCACGAGTATCGGTAGCATTGTCAACATCAAGAATGTTCACGGTGGAAATGGAGTCAATACGTTGACCGGCAATTACCAGGGAAATGCCCTGATTGGTGGACCAGCAGGCGGTGATACGATTATTGCCGGATCGGGAACCGGACAAAGTCTGATTATTGGTGGGGCCGGTGCTGATGTCCTCAAAGGTACTTCGGGTGCCCTTGAAAGCGAAGGGAATCCAGTTGGCTCTGGCCAGGATATCATCATCGGTGGATTTACGAACTACGACAACAATCTTGTCGCGCTGGCGTCGATGCTCGACGAATGGGAGTCACCAACGTTGTTTAATACACGGGTGCAACATCTGCGGACTGGAGGTGGTTTGAATCAGGGGAATGTCCTCGTTGCTGATGTCACCGTACACGCCGATGGTGCCGCGAACGTTATCACCGGAGGAAAACCTGAAAGGAATTGGCTGTGGGGTCAACCCTCTGAGTTCACGGACCTGACTTCTGCGGACCTTTACGATACTCCAATCGTGAACCCGCCCGTTTTGACTGGTGCAAGTTCACAAGTCTTTACTGTCGGCCAAAGTGCAATCGCAGTCAATCCGGTCATTACGGTCACCGATCCGGGTCATCCGACATTAACATCAGCGACGATTCAAATCACGCCAGGTAGTTTCATTTCCAGCCAGGATGCACTTGGGTTTGTTCCTTCCTCTTTGACCGGAAATATCAAGGGTAGCTTCAACTCCACCACCGGAATACTGACGCTGACGTCGTTGAATTCGACAGCAACGGTCGCCCAGTTCCAGACGGCACTCAGGTCTGTCGCCTACTGGAATTCCAGTGCCACTCCGAACATGGTTCCAAGGACCGTTATCTTCCAGGTTTATGACGGTTTCGCATATAGCGATGGCCTTTCAAGCTCTGTTGTAATCAATTTCGCCCCCACCCTTGGCGGCGGCGGAACGAGCATCACTTACTCGGCCTCACAAGCTCCAACAGTGATCAATTCCGGCATCACGGTCAATGACGCCAACAATTTCTCGCTCTCTTCGGCAACGGTGTCATTGTCGTATTTGTTCTTCCCATTGGAAGACGTGTTGGGCTTCGTTGGCAATGCTTCTACGGGAAACATTACAGGGAGTTACAATAGTAAGACCGGTGTGTTAACGCTGACCTCGGCTGGGGCACTTGCAACGGTTGCCAACTTCCAGGCTGCACTGCGACTCGTGACTTATTCCAACATCAGTGCGACTCCATCCTTGTTCAGTCGTACGGTCACCTATCAAGTTAACGATGGTGTCGCTGTCAGCAACCTGGTAACGAGCACCGTTGTCGTGCATTAGTTAGCTTAATACTTGCCGAGATTGGGTTGCTCGCCATGCCGTGATCGCATCACGGTTGGCGGCAACATCGTGAACTCGCAAGATGTCGATGTTTTGTTGTGCCAGGCTGATCGAGACACCCACGGTGCCAAACAGGCGTTCGTCCAACGTCTGTCCCAGTACTTTTTGCAAGAACCGCTTGCGGGAATGGCCGATTAAGACGGGACGACCCAGTTCGCGAAATCTTGAGATATTCGTAAGAATTTCCAGGTTGTGATCAGCCGTCTTTCCAAATCCAATTCCCGGATCAATGACAATTCGTTCTCGCGGTAGGCCCGCGCGTTCCAAAAACTGAAGCCGGGCCTTGAAATCCTCACAAAGATCGTCGACCACGTTGTGGTATTGTGGGGCTGTCTGCATCGTCTGAGGCGTTCCCTGGATGTGCATGCAGATCACTCCACATGAGGACTCGCAGCAAACCTCAATCATCTGAGGATCAAATCGAAGTCCAGAAATATCATTCACGATCAATGCCCCGGATTTCAGTGCCTGTCTGGCAACTTCCGACTTCGATGTGTCGATTGAAATTGGAATCTGAGTCAGTCCCTTCAGTCGCTCAATGACAGGGATGACTCGTCGAAGTTCTTCTTCGAGTGAAACGGGCTGAGCTCCAGGACGTGTTGACTCCCCGCCGATATCCAGGATATCTGCCCCTTCCGCAGCCAGGCGAAGGCCATGTTCCACGGCCAGGTCAACGGCCTGATATTTTCCACCGTCAGAAAAGCTATCTGGGGTCGAATTGAGAATCCCCATAATCATTGGTCGTTCTCCAAGTTCGCGATCAAAACTTGAAAATATCCAACGGTGTCGGTTTTCGAAATTCTTCATGCTGCGGAGGCCTTCAAATCTCAATTCAAAAAACGCCTGTTCGACCACTTGTTCCATTCGATGATTTCTTGAAGCAGCCAAAACGGAATTCTAGTCACGCGGAAAAAATGTCTATACGAACTCAGATCTCAATCAACCTTGATTCGAGGCGTCATTCTAATCGCTTTCTTCGATTGAGTTTCATCAAAGGTCGATAATTCCGAGGTATCATCAGCCCGCTACCCTTTTTACTCCCTGGAATCCCCCATTGGAGGTCTGGGTAAAATGGGCGAGAGTTTTCCGACTGTTCTCAAGAAATTGCGCTGGATGAGATGAGGGGTCGATAAACAGAAGGCCGGGAAGAATGATTTCCGGCAAATGAACTCCAAATTCTTGCAGAATCATTTGACGTCGAACATCGCCCGGCTGGTGGGTCGGTTCAATCGGGCACGAATAGAGACGCTGGAAAACTAAGGAGAGATTATGCCTGTTTTGAAACTGGTTCGCGGAGTTGCTGTTGTTCTGGCTGCATTCGGAATTGTTGTTCCAATTTCCGCAGTTCAAGCGGCTGACTCAAGTCAAAAAGCAAGTCGTCCTGCCGTCGCCACAATTGCAGCGGACGTTTCGCAGTCGGCGAAAGGACTGTTCGCAGGGCGCGTTGTTGATCATACAGGAGCGGTTGTTGAAAACGCCGACGTTGTCGTTCGCCAAGGGACCACCGAAGTGGCTCGCAGCCGAACCGATAAGGAAGGAATTTTTTCTGTTAAGGACCTGAAGCCCGGTACCTATCAAGTCAGTTCCGGTGCGACCGAAGGTTGTTTTCGAATCTGGAACGAAAAGACGGCCCCACCATCTGCTCGCAAGAATGCGTTGATCGTTCTCGGGCAGAACGGTGCCCGTGGTCAGTACGCAAACTGCGATGAATGCCAACCTGGATGCTGGTACGGATTCCGTAGTCTTGATCCGACGATCTGCCTGTTGACGGCAGGTGTCGCCGCGGCGGTCGTTTTGAGCGCTTTGAGCCTCTCAAAAGTGAACTCAATCAACAACAACAATAACAATCCGCCGGTTCCACCAGTCTCGCCGTGATTCGTTCCTCATACGAATCTTGATTTTCAATCGTGATTCGATCTAAAGCGAAACCAAAAAGAGCCGGGCGTTCAATGGACGCCCGGCTCTTTCGTTTCCCGTGATCGTTTTTGGACTGAATTGAAACTAAGGCTTCGGCGATCGCCAGTTCCGGCCGTCGTTACTCAAAAGTTCGTCGGCCGCAACAGGCCCCCAAGTACCACTCTGATACGATTGCGGAACGGTCTTCGATCGATCCCAGTAATCGAGAATTGGCGTGATAAATTGCCAGGCGGCATCCAGTTCATCGCTTCTCATAAACAGCGTTGAGTCCCCACGCAGAACTTCGAGTAACAGGCGCTCATAGGCTTCAGGCAGTGGCTGAGTAAACGTCTTGTAATCGAAGTCCATCGTGACCGGATGGATTTGATACTGCATTCCAGGACGCTTCGTCGAAAACGAAAGCTTGATCGACTCACTTGGTTGGATTCGAAAAACCAATTTGTTTGGCTTAGCTCCCACCAACGCACACATATTGCCATCACATTCAACCGTGTTGAAAAGATTCAACGGCGGCAATTTAAATTGGATTGCGATTTCAGAGACTCGCGAATTCATCCGCTTTCCGGTTCGAAGATAGAATGGGACCCCTTCCCATCGCCAATTATTGACTTTGACCTTCATGGCCACATAAGTCTCGGTTCTCGAATCCTGGGGAATCCGTTCTTCGCTCAAGTAGCTGATGGCTGGTTTTCCGTCGACATTGCCGGCTGAGTACTGTCCTGCCACGACCCAATTCGGTATTCCACCTGGATTTCCACCGCTGAGAGTCTTCAGGACTTTGAGTTTTTCTTCATGCAAATCATTGGAGTTGAAAAGAGCTGGTGGCTCCATTGCGATCAAGCACAGCAGCTGAAGGACATGGTTCTGTAAAACATCGCGCATCGCACCAGAGTGATCGTAATAACCTCCTCGTCCCCGTTCGAGACCCTGAGATTCGGCCACAGTGATTTGAACATGGTCAACGTGGTTTCGATTTAGAAGAGGTTCGAAAATGGAATTTCCAAATCGAAACAGCAAAATATTCTGAACGGTTTCTTTTCCAAGGTAGTGGTCGATGCGGTAAATCTGTTCTTCCCGCAACAATCGCCGAAGGTTGTCACTTAATTCCCGAGATGATTGCAAGTCGTGGCCGAATGGCTTTTCGAAGACAACTCGCAGCCAATGTGACTCATCCCGATCTGGGATCATATTCACAAACCCAAGGTGCTCGATGGCAGGAAGGAACAGGTCCGGCGACGTTGCCATGTAGACAATCCGGTTGCGACCCGTCCCCTGCTGATCCTCAATGGTTTCCAGCTGATGCTTGAAATCCGAGTAGCCATCCGGCATGGCAATGTCGAGTTGACGGTAGAACAGCCGTTTGGAAAAGCGCTCCCACTGTTCTGGCGAAATCGGACCATCCCGGAATTGGCCCTTCATTGCCTCAAAAATCTCCTGGCGGAAGCTTTCATCGGTTTTTTCACGACGAGCGACCCCAATGATCGGAGCCTCGTCAGACAGATATCCATCATTCCAAAGGTCGAACAATGCCGGCATCAGTTTTCGAGCGGTGAGGTCTCCTGATGCACCAAAAATGATGACGCTTGCGGTTTCCGGTTGAGGTCGGAATTCAGTAGCCCTGGTTGAGTCAGCTGAGGACGAATCTGTCATAGTAGTGGACTTCTCGCTTCCTAAATCTGTTCGATGATCAATGGAATCAGTTTTGCCAGCTTTTCGCCACCTTTAGCTGCATTCGCCAGGATTTTCGGGACTTCGACAGGCTCGAGATGGTCTGGAAGGCAAATGTCGGTCACGACAGAAAACCCAAGAACTTTCATTCCGCCATGTATCGCCACAAGAACTTCAGGGACGGTCGACATTCCAACGACATCGGCTCCCATTTGTTTCAACATTCGATACTCGGCCCGAGTTTCAAGGTTTGGTCCCGAAACAGCAACAAAGACACCCTTGTGAAGGTGAATGCCAACCGTCAACGCGACTGTTCGAGCTAACTGGATGAGAGACTTTGAATATGGCTCACACAAGTCAGGCCATCGAGGTCCCAGGCGATCATCATTTACACCCCGAAGTGGATTATCGGGAAGGAGATTAATGTGATCTTCGATCACGACCAGATCCGCAAGATCCAGCTGCGGATTGATGCCACCCGCTGCATTCGTTACGAGCAAAACTTCGGCACCCAACGCCCGCATCACTCGAACCGGAAACGTCACCTGCTTCAGGTCATAGCCTTCGTAGTAATGGAATCGACCTTCCATTGCGACAATCGGTTTTCCCCGAAGGAGTCCGCAAACGAGACGACCTGCATGTGATGGCGCGGTCGAGACGGGAAAATGCGGAATTTCACCGTAGGGAATGCTCGCCTGTTGTTCAATTTGCTCGGCAAGACCACCTAATCCCGTTCCCAGAATCATCCCAATTTTGGGGGTCCCTTGCCAGAACCGGCGGATGTAATTGACCGCATCCTCAATTTGGACCGACAGATTCTGCATTGAGACCTCTTCAGCAAGTTTTCAGATCAGCTTGGAAAATTAACAATTAGTGCTTCAGGAACGCGAACACCGGTCAGCAAACCATGCCGACCGGTGTTACGATCTGTGTTACAGCGAATGAACATCAATTCGACGAAACAACGTATCAATAGTCGTCATCATCGTCGTCTTCGTCTTCATCTTCGTCTTCATCATCTTCGTCGTCATCGAATTCGTCATCGTCATCGAATTCGTCTTCGTCGTCGAATTCATCGAATTCGTCGTCGAGATCATCCTCGTCATCAAGCTCGTCGAGCTCATCATCGTCGTCTTCGAACTCATCATCGTCGCCGAAGCCATCTTCGTCGTCGGCGGGAGCGGCATCGTCGTCATCAGCCATGCATGGTGCGACAACAACATCCGTAGAAGACCCTGAGAAGAGCCCCTCGGGCGTGTTAGGGAGCCAAGCGGCCAGTGCATGTTCTTCTTCGAGCAAGACTCTGGTCATCGGAGCAAACCTCAAATACTCGTACTTACGGGACTCAAAAATTGAAAACGGACGAGAGATCTTAAATGCAAAAACTTCGAAGGCAACCTTCTTTATTTCGTCCATCACAATTTTTTGGACGAATTACTTTCGTGCATAAATCTGATCGCCAGGAACTTTCTGCTTTTACCTTGCGAAGGCCAAGGCGACAGAACCATTAGTCGAGTTTTCCGACATTGTCAAGCGGCGAAGCAGGGCGAATCCGTTTTCTGCCGGGATGATCGGATTTCTTGGTCAAGCGGTTATCAGAATCTGATGGCTTTGCCCCATTTTCCCATGGCCTTTGGCTGGTTGACGGTTCGATCGATACAACCGGAATCATCAAACTTCGGAATGAGAAAAGCGATGTCAAAGTTTTTGCAATTCAAGCTGGTTTCAACTGAAAAACCTCTTGTTCCGTTCAAATGATGACGGGCTGCTGGGTCACCTTAGGAGGTTGACGGCAACGAGGAGTCTTCATCGGGACAGCGTCAAACCCAAGTGACTTCAACTCGCTGACAAATTCGTCGATATAGCCATGTGTCACCAGGATCCGCTCCGCTCCTGTGGCGGTAATCGCGGAAAGTAGTTCGCCGTGATCCGCATGATCCGAAAGTGGAAATCCCTCCTGGACACGTCGTGAATGACTTCCTTGTGGCAGCATCATCCAACCCGAAACAAACGCGCTGGCAAAGTGTCCCAGATGCGGAAACCCCTGAGCCCAGCGGGCAGATGGCGGTTGTAAAATTAGGGATTGTCCCCACTCCTCAATTGTCATTCCCTCATTTGGAACCCTTGTTTTGGGAAGCGTCACGCCACTTTGACGGTAGATCTCATTGACGGTTTCAATGTCGCGATGAACGAAGATCGGTCCAATCGATGGATCAATCCCCGCGAGTATTCGCTGCGATTTCCCGAGTGCATAGCTGTAGAGAAAGCTGGCACGGTTCAATTCTTGATTGCTTTTCCACCAATCGTGGATTTTCGCGAATGTCACCTGTTGCGGTTCCCAACGAAAAACCGACTGCGCAAAGGTTGACTCGGTCACAAACGTGTGACAGCGGATTGGTTCAAATGCCGCACATGTGACATCTGGCGCGACTTTATAGTCTCCTGAAATCACCCAGACTTCGTCTTTGTATTCAGCGCGGACCTGAGCCGATCCGAGAATATGGCCCGCCGGATGCAGCGAAACCTTCACACCGTTCAGATCAATCGACTCGCCGAACGCGAGCGGTTCGATTTTCGCATGCTGACCCATACGCGACCAAAGGATTCGTCGACCGGGTTCGGCCGTTATGTACCGACGCGAGCCTTTTACCGCGTGATCCGCGTGCGCATGCGTGATGACAGCTGTCGACACAGCCCCCCAGGGATCAACATAAAAGGCTCCACGTGGGCAAAAGAGACCTGCCTCACTAATTTTAAATAACGGATCGCGCGACATATATCCCTGCAATTTCTGAATGCGGCTGTTTCGCCGTACTTCAGGATTATTGATCAAACCCCTGAAATCAAGGTCCTGAGTGAAAACCTTGGTTCAGAATTCGATTTGGTCATCGTTCCAATTCGCAGCCGCCCGAAGCAATTGTTCGTCCGGCGAGATCCGAAGGTATACCAGAGCCTGGCGCAAAATGTTCGCCGCCGCAGGTGCCGCGACCTTTCCACCAAATGTTTCACCCCCAACGGACGATTGATTAACGACGACGAGCGTCAACAGTCGTGGTGATTCCACGGGGGCACCGCAGACAAATGAACTGATATACTTGCCATGGACGTAGCCTCCGTCCTCGGACAGACATTGGGCTGTACCCGTCTTACCAAAAACGTGATATCCGGGGATTCTCGCTTTTTTGCCAGTCCCGCGTACCACAACCTCCTGCATCGGATGTTCAACAATCCACCGTGCGGTTTCTCGCGACACAGTGGGGGTCGTCATCCGGGAAATGGCGTAAGTGGAATCCTGTTGATCCTGAAGCACGATTCGCGGACGAACCAGCTCGCCGCCATTTGCCAACGCGGCATGCGCGGTAATCAGCTGTAGGGGAGTCGTGGCAATTTCATGCCCCATCGGAATCGAGCCGGTTGAGTAGCTGGTCCATTGCTTCAGCGGTCTTAAGATCCCCGGTAACTCACCAGGTAATTCGATTCCCGTTTTACGTCCAAACCCAAACAGCGTTGCGGCCCTTTCCAGCCGCTCGTTACCCATCCGTTCGCCAATTTTCGCCATGCCGATGTTACTCGACTTCACCAGCACATCTGTCAAACTGAGTAATCCATAACGGTGGTGGTCGTGCAACACTCGTCGACCCATCCGGTATTCACCATTCTGGCAGTGGAAGCTCTCATCGCGTTGCAGCACCCCTTCTTCGAGCCCGTAACTGACGATCATAGGTTTAAACGTTGAACCGGGTTCATAAATATCCGCGATCGCTCGGTTCTTCCAGGATTCTGGTGATGCTTCCTGCGGGCGATTCGGGTTGAAAGTCGGGCGTGTTGCCATGGCCAGGATGTCGCCGTTTGTGGGATCAATAACGATCGCGGAACAGCTTTCCGGTTGCCATTCCTTCATTACCTGATCGAGTTCACGTTCGGCGTAAAGTTGAACGACGACATCCAGAGTCAACCGAACGTTTTGGCCCGGAACCGGAATCTGTTGATCCTTATCAAGGATTTCGATCACATGCCCGCGCGAGTCTCGTGCGACGCGACGTTTGCCGTTCTGACCGCGTAACGTCGAATCAAAACGCTCCTCAATTCCACCCCGGCCAACTCCGTCGATATCCCGCAAGCCAATCACTTGCGCGGCGACCACCCCTTGAGGATATTCCCGTCGGTATTCGTCTCGAAAGCCCCATGCTCCTTTCGGCAGTGAGAGCTGTCTGATTGCTGTAATCTCTGTTTCGGTCAATCGCCGCTTGATCCAAAGGAATTGGCGTTGGCTGTTGACCGTGATCTTTTCCGTAAGACTGTCGGCACTTAAGCCAAGCGGAGCCGCTATTGCCTCAGCAATCATACGCGCATTCGAGATTTTCACCGGGACCAGATAAAGACTTCTCGTGCTGAGCGTCGTGGCGAGTAACCGACCTTGCCGATCGACAATGTCGCCAGCTCTGGCCGTTGTTTCTTCGACATACTCTCGCTGCTGTTCTGCTTTACCCGCGAATTTGTCCCGTTGCACCCCTTGAAGCTGAATGAGTCGAGCCGACAGGATTAGCCAACCCAAGCCAATGATCGTGACAACCAGACGCGCCCGAACCGGGGAGAGGACAGGCTCACGGGTATTTGGAAGTTTTGACATCTCAGCCGGGTGTTCCCGATGGCTGGCTCTGATCCTTCAGAGAATGACTTCGCAGGTCGGTCCGAACCGGCTTCTTCGGTCGTTCCAGTGGAAGCTCACCACGCTCAAGCGGCCCCAGTAAACTGGCTGGCGTCCCGAGTCGTTGTGCTTCGAGTCTTAGTCGGACGTGCGAGTCCAACAAGGCATCCAATCGGTATTGCTGATGAGTAATCGCTCGTTTGAGCTGCAGAACCTGCTTCTCAATCGCCGTTCCGCTCAGTGCAATTAGCACAATCAGACAGAGCACCGATCCGAAGCGAAAAAACATCGTTCGATCTCATCCCGTTCAAACGAAACCCTGCGACTTCCGCACCAGATTCGTTATCGGAGCTGACGGGCAGTCCCCACGACCTGAACTCGGCTCGCATCGGGAGGAAGTCGCAAGACCGTGCCAATCTTGAGTTCATTTCCGTCTCGAAGAACTTTACGGTTCATTTCGAGAATCTGCACCCAGCGGGATGAACGGCCTAAATGAGACTTGGCGATGTCCGAAAGAGTGTCCTGACCGGAAACCCGATACATCGGAGAACCATCGTTAGAAACGAAAAAGCCTGCCGGACCTGAATCTTCGGTTTTGCGAGCTTGTGTCTTCATGACCGGCGCCGCCTGTTCGGTCGGAGCCGCTTTTGGAATCAGATCCGCATACTGTTGTTCTAAGACCGAAACGTCGGGAGTCGCGATGGCCACCCCAGGCTTCATCCGTTTCGGGTCGGAGATGACTTGCTGGTTATGCTTTGCCAGAGCCATGTAATACCGTCCGGCTCCGTATCGTTTACGTGAGATCGTCCAGAAATTGTCATTTGGTTCGATGATATAACTGGAACCGTTGACAGATCCCCCGGATCGTGGCGAGGACTCCGGAGAAAAACTGCGGTCCTCAAATGTGACTGGGGCCGCTCGTCGTTCTTCGCGCGGTGCGGGTTCAAGTCCGTTATCGAATTCACCGGCCTGTTGAATGCGTGCTGGTCGACTGGTTCGAGTGTCTCTCGAATCCTGGCCGAGTCGACTTGCACCGCTGCCTGAGCCTAAGTTTTCATCCATGCGACGAGGTTCCCTTGCGGTGGTGACCCGTTCGGCAGGAGTGTCATCAAAGCCGGACGAGTCGGCTTCTGGTAAAGGGACATCTCCAATTTCTGCCGGCATCGCCAGCGGTTTTTGGCGTCGATCAGCTTCTTGACCTCGACTTCCTTCACTTTCTGCCGCATCGGTTGCAAAGGGGTCGGGCTCGGAGACGGCTGCGATCTGAATGATTTCACGTTCCGCTCGTTCCGTTCGTTTGTCCGCAACAAAATTGTCAAAAGAATCCTCCGCTGGCTCTGCGGGCCGTTCTCGCGGAACGGTTTTCTTCGGGTTCGATTTCTTTTCGAACTGGTCGAAGCCATCGTCGTCCGACGCGACGACTGTTGTAGGCTTCGACTTTGATTTCCACTGGTTCGACCGTTGTTCTGAAATTCGGTCGTTGTTTTCCGATGTCGGGGTCGCGAAATCAACCTCTGGTAACGTTCTGGGTGCCGAGGGGCGCTCTCGTTTAGGTTGATCCGTTCGGTCAAACGTCGCGAACTCGTTGTCGTCTCGCCTGGAGTTCACTTCTTTGGAATTATTGGTGCGGATTTCGGGCGAATCCTGCTCCGCCAGCCCTTCCGAAGGCCGGTGGATTCGCTGGTATACGAGAAATCCGAACACGCCGACCAGCAGGGCGACCATCATCAGGCCGACTTTGGTTTCGCGTGTCATGTTGAGGTTCCTTCCTCGAGTGCAGTGATCAATACGAGATTATTCAATGTCATTGACGATTTAACGACCGACTGGCCTGAACGAATCAAACCACCTTTTTCATGGCAACCCGCAATTTGGCAGACCGACTTCGCGGATTGAACCGCTGCTCCTGAGGCGTTGCGACAATCGGTTTAGCCGTCCGATTCTCCCAACGCTCTGTACGACGAAATTCGTTCTTGACCAGGCGATCTTCCAGCGAATGGAACGTAATCACCGCGAGCAGTCCGCCTGGCTTAAGTGATTGAAAACAGCTTGACGAAATCCCTTCCTGGACATGATCCAGTTCGTGATTGACCGCAATCCGTAACGCCTGGAATATTCGCGTGGCAGGATTCTTGTCGCTAGGCCCCTGACGCCGGAACGCAGGGCATTCTGCCACCGTGGTTGCCAGGTCGGCTCCCGTCCGTATCGGATCGGTCCCTCGTCGTTTCACAATAAAATCGGCTAACGGTTTTGCCAGAGGCTCTTCGCCGAAGTCGCGAAAAATCTGCTCGAGTTGAGTGGCATTCCAAACTGCGAGAACTTCCGCAGCGGGCTGACCCGTCGTGATATCAAAACGCAGGTCCAGTGGCCCACTACTCAAGAAACCAAATCCGCGCGTGGTGTCTGAAAGCTGATCCGACGATAAGCCGAGATCCAGCAGGATCCGGTCGACCCCCGGGATTCCCAGTTCGGTCAGGACCGCCGGCAGCCCGATGTAACTGGATTGTCGCAAAGTGACTTGCGAGCCAACGACGCTCTTCGCCGCATGATTGAGCATCATGGGGTCTCGGTCGAGCCCGATCAGGCGTCCGTCTTGACCGATCGCTTTGAGCATTTCGCGGCTATGTCCTCCCGCCCCGACCGTTCCATCGACAACAATCATGCCCGGTTCGAGCTTTAACTGTCCCAGAACTTCCCGCAATAACACGGGAACGTGGACGGCACGCGGATCGTGACCAGGCGAACGAGGCTCCATAATGTTTTCGATGACATGAATAAGTTGACTCAACGATTCCCCAAAACAGGAAAAACGTCAAGCTGAAATCCGGCACAATGCGGGCTTATATTCAAGCACTCGTTTTCTGTGAAGACCAATCCTGATTTCCTCGTATTTTCTCGTTCCCAAGCTCCGGCTTGGTAACGAGAAAATACGAAGTCTTTAAACCGTAGCCGACCAAAGATCGGCGTGATCACGCTGTCGCTTGCGACATCCGGGACACAACTTTTGGCCGAAAAAGCTCTATCCCCCGAGTGATGCGAGTTCAATCGAATATATCGCCGCACTCGTGATGCCGTCGTGGACCGATAGGCTCCAGACGAATGCGTTTCATCGGCTGTATTCTGGCCCGTCGGGCCATTCTGTCTTTCGGCCTGAAGGGCCATCCGTTCAAATAGCCCAGCCCAACGGGCTGGATCTCGACCGTCAGAATACCCCAAAGGCCTGAAGGGCTGACCGTTCGACGTCAGTCCCATGCGTATCGTTCGACAATTTCAATATCGTGTTCTTTACACAATTCTCGAAATTCATCCTGAAACGACCGTGGCGCGTGATGTTCTTCCTGTCGTTCGACGTATCCATAAACGGGGGGCACAGCTTTTTCGTGGCTTTAAGCGAAGCGTCGCGGAAAGCGCGTTAGATTAACCAAACGGGTTTGCTTGTTAAACACGCAATGTGGCTGGTGATACACTCCTTTTCTTTTGTTCTGGCAAGATGCTGACGTATTCAAACGCATAAGCCATCTTCCATATTGGCGTTAGGGAAACTTTTCCGTAAAGTCTCGGCCCGAATCCTTCGGCTCGTCCTTTGAAAGGAAAGTGTCCTCAATGTCGCTAGCACTTTTAACCACTGCCGACTGCGGGGCAAGTTAACTGCTTCGTTATCCGCCTTCCTGGATTACACCAAAATGATCTGGTAGCCGAGAGCTTTTGCACACCGCTCAAGAAGGGGCCGGGATTGCTCTTCGTGTTGCCTTGAATGATAACCGATCAACGGTCCTGTGTTTGGTTGAAGAATGAATGAAATGGGCTTGCGCGGTCTGCGCTGCAACTCATGATGCGGAGCTTCGAAGACTCTTGTTCATAAGCGGGAGTTTGGAAGCGAGTCAACAAATCAAAATCATGGCGGTCAAGAAATTGCTGGACGATCTAACAAACCAGGAACCGGATTCCCTCTGGTTCGTTTATCTCCTGCGATGTGCAGACGGTTCCCTCTACACTGGAATCACAATTGACTTGACTCGTCGATTACACCAGCACAACGCTGGAACGGCATCACGCTACACCCGCAGTCGCTTACCTGTCGTCATGGTCTATCACGAAGTACAGCCAAGCCGCAGTCATGCGTTGAAAAGAGAACTCGCAATCAAGGGACTGTCACGGCAAGAGAAAGAGTCGTTAATTCAGTCAACCCAATAACGATTTTCTCGAGACCGTGTTGTAACCTGGTATTCCCAAATTGCTTGGTGTAAGGAAGAAGTTCCATTTCACCTGGATTTTGTGAGCAAAATGTCCCTGATTAATGGCTTTTCCATTGCGCATTTAAACTTTATGATCTAAAGTCAGATTTCGGGGCACGTCGCCAGCATTTTCCCTGAACAAAATCGTTAAACTTCAGGATTGTTTTTATGAAAAGACTGCTTGAAGACTGCAATCAACTTTTCGGGGAGGCTCCTCGTAAGTTTTCTTTCTGGAGTCGGCTGACGTATTTCCGAATCCCAAAGCCGACATGGCTTCGCAATGATCCGACTGATGCCCTAACGCCATTGTTCAAGAATTTTGGCAAGACATTTTCCAATGGCGTCGTCGTTTGGGGCCACATTGTCCAGGCGAACGCGTTGCTATTCGAAGATGGAGACGTCAGTTGCCCCGGCGAGCTTGTTTATTCGATCAACGACAATCAAAGAATTGAAGCAGAAGGCTTGCGGCAGATTGCGCATTCACTCTATTCATTAAAAGGGACAGAGCCTTCAGACCCGGAACTGCTTTCGATCAGCAATTACCTGACCAATCAAAGAATCCGTGTTTACGGACTCGAAGTTCCTCGATCGATCAGCCCAAGATTTGCTTGCAAGATTTCGACAACGTACTTCGTCCGAAAACACCTACCTGGTGGTCGACTTCGCAAAACGCTTCTTCCGATTATTGTCAATCCTGTCGAACCTCACTATGCGATGAGTCTGCCAGGAAAGTATTGGGCCGATGATCTTTTAAGCTGGTGGATGGAATAGGCATGCGCCACGGACGAGCGAAAATCCGCGCCCGTGACAACTTGATGGATCCTGAACGCGAAAGAGTCGAAGGGAGATGCACTTGATGCCATAGGCATTCAGCCTCGTGTTGCTCAATCGGGCAACCTCACTGGATCAACCACACACACGTTTGGAAAGGATGTCGAGTTCCATCTTCTCGCTCATCTTAGTTCGAACGAGCGCCTCATCACCGAGGGTACGGACCCAGAATTTTATCGCCGTTGAAGTGAATCATATGATCGGGGAAGTCGGCGATCCAAACCTCGGATTCCCAGACAATGTCCGTCGCGTATTTTTTGAAACCGGTGAAATTCATGAACGCGGTATCCGCACCGCGTTCGTTTCGAAGATATTCCGTGGCGCGAAAAGTGACGACTGGTCCCGTTGAGATTGCGTACCCCATCGAACGAAATCGATTGGTCAGACTATCGATCCTTTCAACGATTTCATGCTCGATACCGCTCGTCGCGATTCGCACGATGTGGTCGCCATTCTCATTGTCAATGATTCTGTCATAACGGATCAGACTTCGTTTAACCTCTGTGAAATCGCGTCAACAAATCAAAGTATTGCCCCCTTCGACTACAATCCGAACTGAGGCGGGCAATTCTGCATTGTCTCGATTTTTTTTGGAATCCTTGTTGCCGGGGTCGCCCGGAGGAATTGAGACTCTTCATGATTCGGCTCGGCCTGTGCTGCATGTTTCGTGACCAGCCCATCAAGTTCGTCACCACAACCGCCACAGCAATCAGCAAGATGAAACGGCCCGACGCCCTGGCGAAGTTGAGCCGGCTTTGTATGGAGAATGCCGAAGCTCTACTTGCGGCTCTCCAGTACTGCGCCGACAATCGCATTGGTTGCTTCCGGGTCAACAGCCAGATTCTTCCGATCAAGACGCATCCTGTTTGTGGCTATCAGGTCAATGATCTGCCCGATGGCGACGAAATCATTCGCCGCTTCAAAGAGTGCGGCCGGTTCGCCCAGAAGTACAAAATGCGAACGTGCTTTCACCCCGATCAGTTCGTTGTATTGAATTCACCTCGCGAAGACGTCGTGGATAAGTCGGTACAAGAACTTGAATATCAGGGTGAAGTCGCCGAATGGATCGGGGCAGATGTCATTAACATCCATGGTGGCGGGGCTTACGGGGACAAACCGAAGGCACTCGCGGATTTCGCACGCAACCTTGATCGGCTTTCATCCAGAGTCCGAAGCCGATTGACCGTGGAAAACGACGACAAAACCTACACTCCTTCTGACCTGCTTCCGATCTGCAAGGCCAACGGTATTCCGTTGGTGTACGACGTGCATCACCACCGCTGTCTTCCCGATAAATTAAGCATCGAACAGGCCACGAAGCGGGCACTTGCGACTTGGAACCGGGAACCGCTTTACCACATTTCCAGCCCCATCGAAGGCTGGGACGGTCCAAAACCAGAACGTCATCACGACTTCATCAATGTGAAGGATTTTCCGGAATGCTGGCGTCGCATGACGATCACGGTTGAAGTAGAAGCCAAAGCCAAGGAAGTCGCGGTGGCGAAGCTGCTAAGCGAATTAAAGAATGCCGAACCAGATTCTCCCTGGTTCGTTTACATGTTGCGATGCGCAGACGGATCACTCTACACCGGAATCACCAATGACTTAACCCGCCGTTTGCAACAGCACAACGCAGGGACCGCATCTCGGTATACCCGCAGTCGCTTGCCTGTGGCCATCGTCTATCAGGAAGAACAAACAAGCCGCAGTCATGCCCTCAAACGAGAATTTGCGATCAAGTCGCTTTCACGGCATGAGAAAGAATCGTTGGTTCTTTCGAACAAATGACGACTCCGGCGTGATCGTAACGGTAATTTTTGTTACTGCGAAAGAAATCTGGTCCGCCGCTTGCAGTCGGGGCTTAACGTCGGGTTCGATTTCAGACGGCATCATCAGAGAATCAAACCATTCTCCACGGGAGCCTTTTGAATCTCCAACGGCGTTGTCTTCTCAATTTGGTCGAGCAACAACCGCGTCTTCTCGACGGTTGACTTTGAGTCTTGCATGACCTTTTCAAAATTGTCAAATGCCTTCTGATCTTCTCGGATCATCGGAGCCCAGACAAGAAGCAACCATCCGATCAGAACGATCGAAAGCATCGTGAATGCGGCATTCTTTATATTGATGGATTTCATTTTGAAATATTTGACCATATCCAGGGATTTCAATGTCACTTTCAGGGACTTGCCATAAAACAGGTCTTTGACACAGATATTAACGTAAGAAACAGGTCAGTGGATCACCGGCGGCCGAGTTTTCCTAATCCTGCCATTTTTTTCAAATGGACAGGTCCGATCTTGGTGCTCACGATATCGCCGATCGGCACCGACAACCTCAAAACCCGTGTTATCGATTACCTATCCTCTTGCGGCGGAAATCCCGCGTCTTAGGGTATCTCGAAGATCGTCCAAGGAAGCGGATTGACCTGTGAACTTTTCGAACTGGGCTGCTGCTTGACGAATAAACATTTCGACACCGGAAATGACCGTGCAGCCTCGGGCCTGAGCTTGCTTGATCAACAAAGTGTTCTCTGGGGTATATATTGTGTCGAAGACGATCATCCCTTCGCGCAGCCAATGGTCCTGGAACGGTGTATCGTCCATATTCGGAGACATTCCGACGGGCGTGCAGTTGATCAGAATATCGGCGTATTCGGCTCCACGGTTCTCCCAGGTGACCTGTCGACAACTCAGTTCGGTCGATAAGGCCTTGGCTCGTGCGGATGTTCGACTGCAAACGACCAACGCCCCGCCCGCTCGGACAATTCCCATTCCGATTGCTCGTGCTGCACCACCGGCCCCGAGTAACAGGACTCGCTTGCCTTCCAGTGTCTCGCCCGGTTTCAGGCCGAGCTTTACGCTGTCCAGAGCGGCATCGTAATCAGTGTTGAAGGTCTGCCATTCGTTATTAGCATCTCGGACTAGTGTATTAGCGGCACCGATTTGCTTGACGATCTCTTCGCAAATGGGAAACCTGGCCAGAACCCCTTCCTTGTGGGGTATTGTCACGCTGAGACCACGGAAATCGAGTTCGGTCAGATCTTTCATCGCTTGAGTCAGTTGATCCGATGTCACGCGAATTGGGACATAAACTCCGTTAAAACCAATCTTCCGCATCATCTTATTGTGCAGCAGCGGGCTGAGACTATGTCCGATGGGATCACCAATCACTCCGAACACCTTTGTGTCGGCGTTGATGGAATCGTACGCGTAAAGCTCTTGCATATCCTGAAATGGCAACTGTCCTGAAGCGACCAGACGGTCAGGACTGAACGCTGCATAAGAGAAGGGTGAACCAAGTTTGGCGCAAACAATCCGACTCCAGGCACCGAACTCGCTCATACAGAAGGCGACGGTCGGAATTTTGGCGTTCTTGATGAGACTCAACACGCGGACGCAATCACTCGGGCAACTTGCTAACGTCACCAGCTTGATGATGTCTGGCTTCATTTCGGCCATTTCGGCCCAGATCTCTTCCAGATGATCCGGTGTGCCATTGAAGTCGTGATGACTGACAATCCGTTTGGTCTTGCCGTATTTTGGGATCGATTTGGCGATGTCGTCTTCCAAATCGATATATTCCACGCCCGACACGATCGCCGTTCGCAAAAGTCGCTGGCGTTCCTCTTCCGTACCGTGCCACTTTCCGCCATCTTGCTTTCGACGACAGGTCACGATCACGGGGGTTGGTCGATCCTTCAATAAACGGGGGATATCGGGTTCACTGGATAACCAGTCGATTCGCAGCTCAACCAGTTTGGCACCCCGTTCGGCTAGAGCTTGATGCTCGGCAATCACCATCCGATGACGAGTTCGGGCGATCGAAACACATATCATTTCAGGAGCAATTCTCGTTCTTGGTTATTTATTAAATGAGATGGACCTAGTGCATTTTCAGAAAATGGGTTGTTAACCCAGTCTTCCAAATTGTCGATCGAGTTCCATCCGGCTGAGTGACAGTGCTGTGGGCCGTCCGTGAGGACAATGATGGGCATCGTCGACCAGATGTCGTTGCAGCAGCAGGCTTTCAATTTCTTCCTGGGACAGTCGCTGTCCCGCTTTGACCGCTGCCTTACACGACATCATGTGCAATAATTCATCCAGAATATCGCGTCGCGCTGACGATTGCACCCCGACCGTCCCTCCTCCTTCAAGCTTTTCAATCAGATCGCGAACCAGTCCTTGCAGATCCATCTTGCGAAGCATGGCCGGATAGCCTGTGACGATGACCGTTCCGTTTCCAAAGTCTTCCAGCCCCAGGCCGGCCTTTTGCAGCGATTCACTTTGTTCGAGTAACAATGCCGCCTCTTTCGGAGTCACCTCAATCTGCTGCGGAACCAGCAGTCTTTGAGATTCCACCACCCCTGCCAGTACGCGAGCACGCAGGTGCTCGTAGACGATTCGCTCATGCAATGCGTGCTGGTCAATGACGGTGACCCCTTCCGACGTTTCGACAATTAGATAACAGTCGTGAACCTGCATCGCTCGAACGGATGAACCCAAGCCTGGGGCGCTTGCCGAAGCTGGAGGAAATGACGTGGTAGCCGTCGAAACCACGGCAACCGAGACGTTCTCACCATTTGACTGTGATTCAGACGAATGGTCGGGAATGGAGGATTCAACACTTGCTTCCGTCGCCACGGAAATATCAACGTGGTTGATCGCGGATGACGAAACGGCAACTGCGGAGGGGAGTACGTCATCCGATTGATCGCGACCGATCCGCCACGGCTCGACAAACGCCCTGAAATCGGCAACTGCAGGCTGCGGCGAGTTCGTTCGGAGCACATCAGATTGCGTAGAAGAAACCGTCGTCAAAGGGCCGGGATTCTGGTCGATGATCCGCTGGTTGATCCAATTCGACAGCTGTTCCGTTAATTCTCGCTGTTGCTCGATCGGTCGCGGGGTCGGCTGAGCAAATCCAGACAACGTCCCCGGCCCCGCATTTGGTGCAGCGTTAGGAAATCGAAGTTCGCTTTGAAAATCCATGGTCAGAAACTTCGATCGAATCATCGAAAGAAGCTGGCGGAACAGTTGCTGGCTGTCCTGGAATCGAACTTCCACCTTGGTGGGATGGACATTCACATCAACTCGATCAGGCGGCAGTTCAATAAACAGAAATGCCACAGGTTGCCGCCCGATCATCAGCAGCCCCCGGTACGCTTCGGTCAAGGCATGCTGCAGGGATCGGTCTGTGATCCAGCGACCATTCAGGAACAGATACTGGTGTTTCCGGGTCGATTTCGAACGACTGGGGTGCCCGACATAGCCCCACATGCGGACACCGGCTTGCGTCGATTCAACCGCGATCAGTTCGTCAGCAATCTCGCCACCAAAAAACAACTTCATCCGGTCGAGCGGTCGATCAGACCCGGGAAGTTCAACGACGATCTTGTCATTGTGTCGCAAGACCATGTGCAACCGAGGGTTCGCCAGGGCAACCCGAGTAAATTGTTCGTTGATATGACCGAATTCAGTCGACATCGTCTTCAGGAACTTGCGGCGAACCGGCGTATTTTCGAACAGATTCCGAATCTCAATTTGTGTCCCCAACGGGCAACCACAAGCCTTGGGCAAGACGACGTCACCCAGATTGACGCTGATTTCCATTCCGTGTGGCTGATCCGCCTGACGCGATCGAATTCGCAGGCGGCTGACTTCGGCGACTGACGCGAGTGCTTCACCGCGAAAACCCATCGTCTGAACAACGAACAGGTCGTCGGCATTGCTGATCTTGCTGGTCGCGTGGGATGAGACAGACAACAACAGGTCGTCGGGATGAATTCCTTCGCCATCATCGACGATCCGGATCAACTCGCTTCCCCCCGCGACAATATCGACTTCAATCCGAGTCGCCAGTGCGTCAACGCTGTTTTCCAACAGTTCCTTGACCACGCTTGCCGGTCGTTCGATCACTTCTCCAGCGGCAATCTTATTGATCACACTCGTCGAAAGCTGCTGAATCCGAGGCATTAAGGCTACCAATCCCTGGAACAATTTTTTGTATGGGGTAACTGTCATTTCATTAAAACTCCCCGACTGCAGGTGACGAGCCTTACGCCGTTTGTCGCACCTGCATACAGACGTGACGAAACCGCAACTGGCCTGTCGTCCTTTTGCTGATAGGGGCTCCCTAGGATAACGTATCACGAGAGAATCTCGAAGTGTTCAGGGTTAACTCAATGATCCAAGTTTGAGGATTTCTGCCAAAGTAGCCATCATCGCTCCTCGTGATGAGCATGCGTCGGAAACGGTTCAATCGTTGCCTTCGCATCGGAACAGATACTTCGGTTGATCGATGTTGTCCGCAGCCTCAACAAGTGAGTTCACGATGCTAACCCTCCAAACGATTTTCAATATCCTGCCGCAGGTTGGCCGACTGGAATGGATCGGTCTCCGTTCTGAGCGATTAGGAACCATCTTGATCGTCAACGAAGTCGAGGTGGTCGCCGAGCGGGGGCTAGCGGGAGATCATCGGTTTAAAGGCAAGTTTGGTTCTAAACGTCAGGTGACATTGATTCAAGCGGAACACCTGTCTGCGGTGGCGGGAATGCTGCATCGAACGGATTTGCCACCGGAACTGGTCAGGCGAAATCTGGTTGTTTCCGGGATTAACCTACTGGCGTTAAAGGGAAAGCAGTTTCAAGTCGGTGGCGTGTCGTTCGAGTACAGCGGCCCCTGCGAACCTTGCTCGAGAATGGAGTTCGTTCTCGGCCCCGGCGGCTATAACGCCATGCGCGGCCATGGTGGAATCACGGCAAAAGTGATCGAAGGGGGGACGATTCGCGTTGGCGACCAGGTGTTGGCCAAGCTGAATGTCCCCGAACAGGTCGATTGAAATGCCGTCCTGATCACTCGCGGACTTCGCGATTTCATCGAAATCCATGTTTTTCTGAAAATCGTCTGACATTTCCTTGCAAATGTGTCGATATGCGCCTACAAATACACGAAACTTCATTCGTGTAATAATGGTCGCATGGTCAACTGGCTGAAGATTGGCAGTGGGCTCTTGCCAGGGCTGCTGATGAGGCAACGCGTACCCAGGCGTCAACTTGCGTAATCATTTGTGTTTCCGTCGCACCTTGTCCACCGGTGTCAACGGGTTTCATTGTTTCTCGTGTTCGAACTTTTGTTTTCAAGGAATCCATTCGTGAGAGTCGTCCAACGGGTCGAGATTATCACGGGGCAACAGGAATTGCCTCAAGTTCTTACCGCACTTGAGGCTTGCGGTATCACGGGCTATGCGATGTTGCGAAATGTTCTCGGAAAGGGAGATAAAAAAGTCTATTCTTTCGATTCGATTTCGGGTGAGATCGAAAACGTGATGATCGTTACCACGATCGCTGACGACTCGTTAAACAAACTGATCGAATCGCTGCGCCCTATCTTAAAGCGTTTTGGCGGATCATGCCTGGTTTCGGACGCCATGTGGGTGATTCATTGAGATCCGTTCTCGTTTCACTTTTTGAGTCGAATCCGTCGTCATTAACGAGTTGTCGCATGCAACGTGCCACCCATGGACCGCGATCCCCGTATGAGAATTGTCAAATTGTCTTGACAACAAAGCATGAAAAGGTCGTTGCTATCCGTCCAGCATTCCAAGAATTGCTTTCCGCTGAAGTCGTCGAATGCGAATTCGACACAGACCAACTCGGAACGTTTTCGGGAGAAGTGGAGCGCCCGGGAACAGCATTGGAATGCGCGCGGCGTAAGTGCGTGGCGGGTATGAGGCTGGCGGGCGCTAAGTATGGTCTTGCCAGCGAAGGGAGTTTCGGACCTCATCCGACGATTCCTTTTTTCGCCTGTGATTACGAGATTCTCTATTTCATCGATCAAGAAAGAGGAATCCAAGTACATGAGTCAATCCTCAGCGAAAAAACGAATTACCGAACGGCCTGTCTGGGCTCGTTTCAAGAATTAGACCAATTCGCCGAAAAGTCGCGATTCCCTTCGCATGCACTGATTATTCGCCCGAATGTCTGGCGCGATCGTTCCGTCATCTTCAAGGGAATTCAATCTCAAGACGTCATGCATCACGCGTTCAGTCAGTGTCTCAACCTGTCTGAAGACGGACGGGTCTGGGTTGAGACCGATATGAGAGCCCACGTAAATCCGTCACGTATGGCGGTTATCGGGGAACTCGCTCTGAAGCTGGGGAAGCGTCTTGCTACCGAATGCCCATCCTGCAAGACCCCAGGGTGGGGCGTTGTAAGTTACGAAAAAGGTTTGCGGTGCGAATACTGCAACCTTCCGACGGAACTGGTTTCGTTTGAAATTTCTGGTTGCCCGTCGTGCCAATTCAGCGAGCGAAAAGGGCGGTCTGACGGACAGAAGTCCGCCTCGCAAAGGTATTGTGGCTGGTGCAATCCGTAAATCTAAGGAGTTAACCGATGAGCGATCTGGCGAATTATCGACTGGCCCATTTGAAGGTCCTTGAAGCCGAGAGTATTCACATCATCCGCGAGGTGGCCGCTGAGTTTGAACGCCCGGTGTTGTTCTACTCCATCGGCAAGGACTCGACAGTCATGCTGCGGCTGGCTCAGAAGGCGTTTTACCCTGGACGAGTCCCTTTTCCACTGCTGCATGTCGATACGACCTGGGAATTCCGTGAAATGTACGAGTTCCGCGATCGATTCTGTCGGGAACAAGGTCTCGACCTCAAAGTCTGGATCAACCCCGAAGGACAGGCTCAAAATATCAACCCCTTCGACCACGGGTCAAAAACGCATACCGATATCATGAAAACAGTGGCGCTGAAGCAGGCGCTGAACCACTACCAGTTCGACGCAGCGTTCGGCGGTGCCCGTCGTGATGAAGAGAAGAGCCGAGCGAAGGAACGCGTCTACAGCTTCCGTGACCGCCAGCACCAATGGGACCCCAAAAACCAGCGGCCAGAACTGTGGAACATCTACAACAGCAGAGTAAACAAAGGTGAAAGCATCCGTGTTTTCCCGCTCAGCAACTGGACTGAACTCGATGTCTGGCAATACATCCATCTGGAAAATATTCCCATTGTGCCGCTTTATTTGGCGGACATCCGCCCGGTCGTCGAGCGAGATGGAACTCTGATTATGGTGGACGATGAGCGGATGCGGTTGCTTCCTGACGAGAAGCCAATGATGAAGCGTGTCCGCTTTCGCACACTCGGCTGTTACCCGCTCACGGGCGCGATTGAGAGCAACGCAAAAACGCTCCCCGAGATCATCGAAGAGATGCTGGTCGCGACGAACTCCGAACGGCAAGGCCGGGTGATCGACCACGATGAAGCAGGGTCAATGGAGCTGAAAAAGCGAGACGGATATTTCTGAGACGGAGCCTCAATTCAGGCCCAGAGATCGCATGATGAAACGGCAGCAATCGCGTAAGCCATTCATGTTGCGCATGATGAGCGGAATAGTGGTCGAAACTCGGGGTGCCACGGTTTTGGAGTCTTCGACAAGGCCGTGGATTCGTGGTTCGACGCGTATCCAAAGAACACGGCCTTACCGAAGACGGTAAAACCCTGGCACCCATTTCGCGGCTCTCTTTTCCAAAATCACGTCGTCCCCAGCAACGCAGACACTCCATCTTCAGGTCGTTTCATCAGGCTCGTCGGGAGCCGTGGTTACGGCAATGAAAACGACAGTATCCTCACGGTCCAAAATCGTAATTTTGACGCAAAATCTCAGCAAAAACAATTTTTCTCTGATTTTCCCTTGCGTTCAGCTCGATATGTGAATACAAATACACGAACTACAGTTCGCGTATTGAAGATCGCGTAACAGCAGGGGTTCAGGAATCGACTGCAGGCAGGACTTAAACGCAATTGAAAGGTGAAAAAGATGTTTCAACGGTGGCCCGGTTTTCAAACTCCTTCCTGGTTTGTCGCACTCTTGTTTGTGTCAGGAGTCATCCTGGAATTCCATCGTGTTTCCGAGTCGTCGCAGGATGATCAAGTGAATTTGCGAGAGAACTCACGAAAGCGAGTGACAAGCAGCCAGATGTTGCATCCTTTGCGACAAGAGAGCTCCTTTGCAGAAAAATAAGCCCTGCCGACGCTGACCGACTGCGAGAAAGCAACCATGCCAAATCTATCGTCCATTTTGCCAGCCGTATCCCCTCTGCTTCTATTTGCAGTCGGTTCCATTCCAGACATTTGGGCGAATCGCCATGTCGCCATGATCCGTAATCTCGTGATGACAATTGCGTATTTGGCCTGTTGCCTCTCGTTCGCGACGGCGATTCTGCTTGCTTTGAACGGTCCTCTCGACGTCGTTTATTTCAAACTGAGTTGGCCCCTCCCCGTGGCGTTTGGCATTTATATCGATCGCGTGGCAATCGTCATGTTGATTCTGATTAGTTTTATTGGACTGGTGATTTCTCGTTATTCACTGCGATATTTGGATGGAGAGGCAACTCAAGGACGTTTTTTACGCTGGATTTCGTTCACACTGGGATCGGTCATGTTGATGGTCATCTCACGGAATCTTGTGATGTTCACTGCGGCCTGGATGCTGACCAGCTTTGGTCTTCACCAGCTTTTGACGTACTATCCAGATCGGTCCTGGGCCGTCTGGGCCGCTCGTAAAAAATTTCTTGTCAGCCGACTCGGTGACCTGATGCTATTGTCCGCATTGGGCCTCACTTTTTGGCAGCTCGGCAGTTCCGAGTACACGAATCTCTTCGCAGCGATGAACGACAGTCCGACAGAGACAACTTTGCTGGTGACGCTGATTGGAGTATTCCTTGCACTCGGGGCACTCTCCAAGTCCGCGCAGTTTCCCTTCCACACATGGCTACCTGACACGATGGAAACTCCAACCCCCGTTTCTGCTCTGATGCACGCCGGGATTATTAATGCCGGAGGATTTCTGGTGATTCGGCTGAGTCCTCTGATCTCGCACTCACCCCCGGCACTTAAACTACTCACGCTCGTCGGGGGCTTCACCGCGCTGTTTGGCAGCGTGGTAATGCTGACACAGACAAGTATCAAACGCTCCCTGGCGTATTCCACAATCGCACAGATGGGTTTTATGATGTTACAGTGTGGCTTAGGTGCCTACTCCGCCGCCATGCTGCACATTGTGGCGCACTCGCTTTACAAAGCGTACTCGTTTCTGAGTTGCGGGAGTGTGCTGGAGTCGGCAGCGCGAGTACGAACCGATTCAGGGCCTCCACCATCATTGCTCCGCCGACTGGTTGTTCTTCCCGTCGCGACGGCGGTTGGGCTTGGACTCTGTGTGGCTCCCGTCTGGCTGATGAAAATCGATCCGCATACCAAGTCTGGTGCGGCGGTCTTAGGAGTCGTTCTTAACATTGCGATCATCCAGATGCTTTGGAACAGTTTTTCTGCCGGTTCGTGGCGATTGGCGGTTCGAAGCCTGTGTGCCGGTGCGATGGTCACTTTCAGTTATTACGCTGCGTTTCTGGGGATGAACAATATACTTGCGGATACAGTCCCGCACCTTACGATGCCGCCGTCCCCAATGGACACGATTGTATTCGGGATCGTCACTTTGGGATTCGGTTTGATCTGCATTCTGCAGTTGGTCTTTATTCCGCTGACAAATCTGCCCTTTGTCCGGGCGCTTTATGTCCACGCCATGAATGGATTGTATCTGGATATCCCAGCCCGACGTCTTACTGCACGTTTCTGGGGACAATCTGCGCCTGTTCAATAACTGAAATCCCGCCACGAAACTGACTCGCTGTTTCCTCGTGAAGTCCGGAACCAAATCTTGATCTCCTCCATCGCGACTGAAAAACCATCTCGGGACCTCAAAGTGTTCGAATTGCCGACCATGCATTCTGATCAGACAGAAGTCACTGACTTGTCCCTTGCAGAGATCCTTTCCGATGTCGAACGGATCTTGTCGCCGGTCTGGCCGCTGAATGACTATGTGGCGGTCAACCCATACATGGGTCTGGCAGATCAAAAGTTCCTTGATGCTCAACAAACGCTGAGTTGCGTTCGCGATTGCAGTCTTTTGATGCCGAAAGATTATTTCCGGTCATTGATTGAACAAGGGCGCTTATCGCAAGATCAGATCAAGCCGGCCTTCGCCCAATGCCAGGAAGAATATCCGGATCTGTACGAAGGCTTTGATTTAACCCGTTTGTTCGACGAAATCGACAAGCACTCGCAGGCGAGCGAAGCCTTAGAATCGCGATTCTTCACGGTCGCTGGCGCTGTTGACCGACAACTTGGAAGCCATTGGTCCAGCCACATCATCAACGACATTTCCCGCCATTGTGCTGCTCATTTCGATCAAGGTCAGGCGATCTGGTCAAGCCCCTGGCGCGGGCTGTCACTTTACGAAGCCTGGCACGCCGCAGCACAAATCGGCTGGCGTATGGATCTATTAGGTCTGAAAGGTTTCCGGGCTTTCGTTGCACAAATGCCCGTGACGGCGAAACACGCAATTCCTCAGCTGCTGGAAGCACTCGGAATTCCTCAGTCTTGCTGGCGACAGTTTCTATTGTGTGAGTTGTTCTCGATTGCTGGCTGGACGTCATTTGTGAAATATCGAGTTCGTGAAGCCGAATTCAACGACGAGCGAAACGAAGACCTGATCGGACTGATTGCAATTCGGCTGGCCTATGACGTGGCACTCAAGTCCGTTCCCGGCATTCCTCTGGATCTTCGACTTTATCCCGTCCGGACGGAAATCGCCGAAGATTCAGCGGTTCCGCCCCCTCCAGGAAGGGATGTCCTGGCTCGTTACCTCCTGCAGGTTGCGACGGAAAAGTCTTATCAAGCAGAGCTTTGTCAGAAACTCGTGAGTGGTTCCGAAGCAAAGGTTGAGAAAAAACGAAAGAGACTGCAAATCGTCTTCTGTATCGATGTCAGGTCGGAAGTGATGCGGCGTCACCTTGAGTCCCGCAGCGATGAGATCGAGACGTTTGGTTTCGCTGGTTTTTTTGGCTTGGCACTCGAGTATGTTCCGTTCTCTGAAACCGCTGGACCTGCACAATGTCCGGTCCTGCTGAAGCCAGGCTTTCGCATTCAAGAGTCGTTACGTAATAGCGATGAACAGGTGGTGTCGCGAGCCTCGATTGATCGCAAAACGATCCGGGAATCGCGAAAGTCATGGAAGTCATTTCAGACTTCCGCTGTATCTTGTTTCTCGTTTGTCGAGTCCCTCGGTCTGGCCTATTTTGCCAAACTTCTGGCGACTTCTTTCAGGCTAGCTCGACCGGTTGCCGGGGCGGACAACGACGGCATTCCACCAAACCTCGTGGAATCTCTGGGGCCAGAAATTCAAAGTGATGGAACTTCGGGGATTTCGAGTCCCGCGCAGATCGATCTGGCTCAGGGAATACTACAAAATCTGGGGCTCACGAATCATTTCGGGCGGATCGTTGCGTTGTGTGGTCACGTTTGTGACGTCGTCAACAACCCCTATAAAGCGGGACTCGACTGCGGAGCCTGCGGGGGACATTCGGGTGAGCCGAATGCCAGGGCTACGGTCGCATTACTGAATTCCCCGCATGTACGAGCTGGCTTGGGCGAGCGAGGAATTCACATCCCCGAGGACACAATTTTCATAGCTGCAGTCCACAATACGACAACCGATGAAATTCGGTTCTTCGATTCGCGTTTCGTGCCGGTGACTCACGCTGCCGACTTCGCTCAGGTGAAGACTTGGGCTGAGCAATCTGGCAAGCTTTGTCGGATCGAACGAACCGAACGATTTGGCGACTCTGATGAGAAGGATCTGTTGCGACGAAGTCGTGACTGGTCGGAAGTTCGGCCTGAATGGGGACTGGCAGGCAACGCGGCGTTCGTGATTGCTCCCAGGTCTCGGACACATGGACTGAATCTCGGCGGACGGACTTTTCTACACAGCTACGACTACCGCAACGATCCAGAATTCAAAACACTGGAACTGATCATGACAGCTCCAATGATCGTTACGAACTGGATCAACCTGCAATATTACGCCTCGACAGTTGATAACCGAGCTTTTGGAAGCGGAAACAAGCTGATTCACAATGTTGTGGGCCAGTTCGGGGTCTTCGAAGGAAACGGCGGGGACATCGTGACCGGTCTTCCATGGCAATCAGTGCATGACGGCAAAAAATTCCAACATGAGCCGCTGAGGTTGCTTGTCGTTGTAGAAGCCCCTCGAAATTCGATCGAGCAGATCGTCCAGAAGCACGCGAAGGTCCGTCATCTCGTAACGAATAGCTGGCTGTCGCTCATTGCTCTAGATGGCGAACGGTTTTATCGATTCAACTCCGGTTCCGCCTGGACGGAATAAAGATTGTTTATTCAATATTCAATCATCGACGCACTGATTGCGTCGGAAACGGCGGAAGTCCACAAACGACTGCACATCGAGAAGGCTTTCGACAGCGTTCATTGCCAATGTTTTTATCATTCATGCTTAGCTTGAGCGCAGACCAACGCTGTAACAACGAGCCAATGAACTCGACATTCAGTTCTCGGTTCACTCTTCCCCACACGAACGGCAGAAAGTTTTCAGATCGAATCGCCTGGCGAGAAACGAATTTTCCGGTCTGATTGTTTGCTTTTTATTGCATCGAGAAGTCAATCAACCTACTCGATGTCAAATTCACTGTTCGGAAATCGCGGCCAGCCCATACAGCAAGATATTAAGCAAAAGCAACTTACAGCAATAGAATCAGATTCAACGAGCGAATCAAACCAATCAGGACATGCACCCCAGTTGAAAGCGAACACACGACTTGGTTTCCTGAATTTCTCGAAGGAATTGTTTACTTGGAGTCGATTGGCGTGCGAACTGCAGTTCGTGTTTCTCATGTCGTGATTGCCCTGATTAACTGTTGCTTTCAGTTTCCTGAATCTTTCGTAGGAAATGTCAGTCAGCAGGAAATCAGGTTTGCCGACAGTCGATAAATGACGTACGATACGCGAACGTAAATTCGCGTAATTGTCTACTGTTGTTGCAGGGGTGTTTTTTGATCTGTTGCGATGAATTTAGCGACTGAGATGTCCCTCTGACTGTTGTGGTAACCCGATGGGAAACCCCGTATTTGCGATCACGACGAGATCTCAAAATATCGTTTCAGCGATTTGATTGGCTCGCAGACTTTCCCTCTGAAAGCCTGAAGAACCGCATGATAAAAGAGGAAAGAGTCCGATGAAATTTCCGCCGATTGCATCCGTCATTCTTGTCGTAATGGCGTTTTCAATTCCCGCGTGCAGTAAGCACAGGGAGGAGCATCACCATGAGGCTCATAAGATCGTAGCGACCAGCCCCGAGCAAAAAGCGGTCACGCTCACGCAGCAATACGTCTGTCAGATCCATTCGCAGCGACACATTAAGATTCGCGCCTTGGAGATGGGGTATCTGGAGGCGATCCCCCTCAAGGAGGGACAGACGGTCAAAGCGGGCGACTTGATGTTCAACGTCATTCCAACAATCTATCAGGCGAAGTATGACGCCGAGCTGGCCAGGAAAAACGTCGCACAACTCGATTTGAATTTTACGACGAAGCTGGTCGCTGACAAAGTGGTTTCAAATAACGAGAAGTTAATGGCAGAGGCCAAGTTGAAAGAGGCCTCGGCGAAGGCGGAGTTGGCGGCAGCCGAATTGGGTTTTGCCACGGTGAAAGCCCCTTTCGATGGAATCGTCGACCGCCTGCTCCACCAGCAGGGGAGCCTGGTACAGGAGGGTGAGATCCTCACGACCTTGTCCGATAACAGTCTCATGTGGGTTTATTTCAATGTTCCCGAAAAGGATTACCTGAAATACATGACAGAAATCAGTCAGCGTGAGGACCTGAAAGTTGAGCTCAGGCTGGCGAACGGCGAAATTTTCACACAGCTCGGCAAGATTGGAGCGATTGAAGCAGACTTCAATAACGAGACCGGGAATATCAAATTTCGCGCTGACTTTGCGAATCCAGACCGCCTGCTGCGTCATGGTCAGACCGGTACGATTTTGATCAGCCGAGTTCAGAATGATGCCATTGTGATCCCTCAACGGGCTGTTTTCGAAGTTCTCGAAAAGCGCTACGTTTTCGTCGTCGACAAAGAGGATGTGGCCCATCAGCGCGAGATCTTCGTCCAGAACGAATTAGAAGATCTCTATGTCATCAAGAAGGGGGTCGACGTTAACGACAAGATCGTTCTTGAGGGGATTCGACAGGTTCGGGACGGAGACAAAGTCGAATACGAGGATCGTCATCCGGATCAGGTGGCTGCAAACTTGAAGAACCACGCGGAATAGCAAACGCCTTACCGCAAGGAAACAACGGATACCACCAGGATTCTCTTAAAAATATGTTCTCAAGATTTCTCCACAGGCCGGCGTTGGCGATCGTGATTTCGATCATCATTTTGTTTCTGGGTGGCCTGTCAATCGCGACACTCCCGGTCTCGCAGTTCCCCAATGTTGCACCGCCGAGTGTGGTGGTTAACGTCTCTTTCCCAGGTGCCAGCGCGAACGTGCTGGTCGACTCGGTGCTGGTGATTCTGGAACAGGCGATCAATGGCGTACAGGACATGCGCTACATGGTTTCCGCCGGTACCAGTGCCGGTGAGGCGCAGATCCTGATCGTCTTCCATCCGGGGACCGACCCGAACGTTGCCGTTCTGAATGTGCAGAATCGAATCCAGACCGTGAAGCAACGTCTTCCAGACATCGTGGAGCGTGAGGGGATCGTCGTACTTCAGTCCATGACCAGCATGCTGATGTATGTGAATCTCTACAGCACCGATCCGGGTCACAATCAGGATTTCCTTTACAACTATGCGTTCGTTAACGTTGTTCCCGAGATTAAACGCGTCCGGGGGATCGGTAGCGCGAATATCCTCGGCAGCCGCGCAATGGCAATGCGTGTCTGGCTGAATCTCGAGCGGATGCGAGCCTACAATCTCTCCGCCGACGAAGTCATGAAGGCGGTCTCGGAACAGAGTATGATCGGTTCGCCTGGACGGCTCGGCCAGGCGACTGGCAGAACCTCGCAAACTGTTGAGTACGTGCTGACCTGGGTTGGACGTTACAACAAGCCTGAGCAGTATGAAGACATCATTCTGAAGGCAAATCCTGATGGCGAGATCCTGCGTCTCAAGGATGTTGCCCAGGTTGAGCTGGGGCCTTCGTATTACAACATTTACTCCAATATCGACGGCAATCCGTCGGCGGCCATCGTTCTTAAGCAGATTCCCGGCACAAACGCCACCACTGTTATCGAGGAAGTAAAAGAGCAACTCCATGAATTGCAGGAATCATTCCCTCCTGGGATGAAATTTGAAGTCAGCTACGACGTCTCTACCTTCCTGGAGGCATCGATCGAGCAGGTGCTCCATACCTTGTTGGAAGCCTTCGTGCTGGTCTCGATCGTGGTCTATATGTTCCTTGGTGACCTTCGGTCCACGCTGATCCCGACACTGGCAGTGCCGGTCTCGCTGATCGGAGCCTTCTTTTTCATGCAGATGTTGGGTCTGTCGATCAATCTGATCACCCTCTTCGCATTGGTGCTTGCAATCGGCGTCGTTGTGGACGACGCGATCGTGGTGGTTGAAGCGGTACACGCCAAGATGGCCGAAAAGCACCTCTCACCCTATCTGGCGACGAAAGAGGTGATTAACGAGATCAGCGGTGCCATTATCGCCATCACCCTGGTGATGACAGCGGTGTTCGTCCCTGTGACCTTCATCCCCGGTCCCGTCGGTCAGTTCTATCGCCAGTTCGGTATCACGATGGCCACGTCCATCGTGCTCTCGGGCGTTGTAGCCCTGACGCTCACTCCGGTCCTCTGTGCGATGATTCTGAGGCCTCACAACGCTCATGCGGAGAAACGCGGGTGGTTGGGTTTCATTGTGATGATTGTGGGGGGCGGAACAGTAGCGATTCTGTTGAACTACCTCATTTATCATCTCTGGGGCTGGCCTGGTCTGTTGCTGAATATTTTACCCTTCATCCGGAAAACGTTCGACCGCGGAGTCGAAAACGTGACGCTTGGTTTTGCTGCGTTCCTGCGCCCGATCGTCGCGAAACCTATTCTGACGTTGGCAGCTATTGGTGCCTTCATCGTTGGCGTCGTCCTCGTGAACACGCATCTTCCAGCAGGCTTCATCCCCCTGGAAGACCAGGGGATGATCTACGGGATTCTTCAGACCCCACCAGGCTCGACACTCGAATACACGAACTCGAAATCCGAAGAACTTCAGAAAATCGCCAAGTCCATCGACGGTGTCAACTCGGTTTCCGCGTTGGCTGGTTACGAGGTTCTCACCGAAGGACGAGGCTCTAACGCAGGGACCTGTCTGATTAATTTGAAACCTTGGGCTGAGCGCAAGATGACTTCGAAGCAGATCATTGAGGAGCTTGAGCGCGAAGGGGCCAAAATGAGCAACGTCAACCTTGAGTTCTTCGAACCCCCTGCGGTTCCTGGATTTGGTGCGGCTGGGGGCGTATCGCTGCGAGTTTTGGACAAGACAAATACGATGGACTACAAACGGCTCGGAGAAGAGACCGAAAAGTTCATGGATGCTTTGAAGAAACGCAAGGAACTGAAAAGCATCTTCACCTTTTTTGCCAGCAACTACCCGCAGTACGAGTTAGTCATCAACAACGACGTGGCCATGCAAAAGGGGGTATCGATCAAGGACGCGATGGACAACCTGTCGATCGTCGTTGGGAGTACCTGGGAGCAAGGCTTCGTCCGCTTCAACCAGTTTTACAAGGTCTTTGTACAGGCATTGCCCGAGTTCCGGCGCTACCCCGAGGATTTCGACACTTTGTTCGTTAAAAATGACAAGGGAGAAATGGTCCCTTATTCGTCGTTTATGACGCTCAAGAAACAACAGGGCTTGAATGAGATCAACCGCTACAATTTGTATCCCTCGGCCCCGATTCAACTTTCACCTGCTGCCGGGTACAGCAGCGGTGAAACCGCCGCGATCAAAGATGTCGCCAAACAAACGTTGCCTCGCGGTTATGGCCTCGGCTGGGAAGCCCTCGCATATGATGAAGCGGGCAAAGGGAACGAGGCGGTTTTCATCTTTTTGATCGTCGTCATCTTCGTCTATCTGGTGCTGGTCGCGCAGTACGAAAGCTTCATCCTGCCACTGGCAGTGATCCTGTCGCTGCCGGTAGGGATCTTCGGATCATTTTTCCTCCTGCAAGCCATGGGACTAGCCAACGACGTCTACTGTCAGATTGGTCTGGTCATGCTGGTCGGTCTGTTGGGCAAGAACGCAATTCTGATCGTCGAATTCGCTGTGCAACGGAATCAGGAAGGCGTGAGCATCAAGGAAGCGGGGATCGAAGGTGGAAAGCTGCGATTCCGGCCGATTCTGATGACCTCCTTCGCTTTCATCGCCGGTCTCATTCCGCTACTCCGGGCCTCCGGCCCCGGGGCGATCGCCAACCGTACAATTGGTGCCACCGCAGTTGGCGGGATGCTTTTGGGAACGGTAATCGGAGTATTGCTTATTCCCGGCCTTTATTACTTGTTCGCTGTGATTGTCAGCAAGAGCGGCAAGTTCATCCAGGACGAACACGATACGCCTCTTAGTGAGAGGGCCGAACAGCACGCAACCGGACACCAGGCAGCGGGACATCACGCTTAAGGCGTTGACAAAACGAAAAGATTAAGGTGCCACTGGATGACCGTTTTCGGTCACCCAGTGCTCTTCGATTGCGTCGAAAAAAGGGACGCGGCTGCGTCTCCATAGACTCCAGCGAGGCTTCGCCTCAGACCAAAGTAGCCGTCTCGCTCCGCCGAGACGATCGCCGAATTACAGCAGACCTCGGCTGTCACTCGAAAACTCCGATGGATCAGAAGGTCAATGGCAATTCGGCTTTCTTCTTGGCGGAGCGAATAGGCTACTTTTGCAGAAGTCCTGACACCTGATTCTTTGAGTTAAACTTGAAGAAGTCCGATGCGGTGGCACTCAACCCGAAAATCAAGTCTTTACAACGCCTTAGCAGTTTGACAATTTCCAAATGGCAACTTCATTGGCGCAAAGTGTTGTCGAAAACATTCTGGAGCTTCGTTGTGCCGGAGTCTCGATTCGGGAAATCGCACGGCGTTTGGGTGTCCACCGCGAGACGGTCGGCAAGTATTTCAAGCGGTTTGATAGCCAGATCTCAAAAAGTGATGGTCGGCCTAATGTCGTAGAGACTTCGACCACAGGTACTTTCAAAAAACGAACCGGGCCACGGAGTCGCTGTGAACCATTTCGCGAACTGATCATCGAACGAGTCAATCAAGGATTGACCGCGCAACAGATCTTTCAATATCTCGTGAACCAACATGGCTTCAATGCGCGATACTACAGCGTCAGAAGATATGTGGCAAAGCTCTTTGATGAAAAGAGAGCCTCGTCAACGGTAACGATCGACGCACCATCACCGCAAACAAATACTATTCGATAAGTTGAGAGTGGCCGACGCGCGCGACACAGCACACCCGAGTAGAACTTGAAATCGAGGATTAAAACTCCTGGCCTTCATCGGGGCCGAAACCTGACTCATTGAGTCAAGCTCCAGGGCTTCTTCCAAAGTAGCCATCATCGCTCCGCGTGATGAGCATGCGTCGGAAACGATTCAAACGTTACCGACACATCGGGGCAGAGATTCCGACTGAATTTCTGATTTGAGAACGAGCGGATTGGAAATTGATAGGTTCTCGAACAATGCTCATCACGCGGAGCGATGATGGCTAATTTGGTCTGAGGCAAAGCCTCAATGGAATCTCTGCGTGGCCGGTACGAACGCGCCTATCGCTGAAAAGGCCGTGTCGAAGCCGCATATACCAGCCATCAAAGCGCCCGTTTGTGGCTGGCATGAAGCGCCCTTTTTCGCGACGAGAGTTGGGATGCACAGTCACTGTGCGTCGCCATTTTGTTTGAGGACGCGCTGTCAACCACTCGTTTCCGAATTTGTGAACGAAGATGTTACGGATATTCCGCCAATTGGTCTCTCACTGCGTGTTATCACCTGATCTGGGACACGAAACAGTCATCAGCAGACAAACCGTGAACCGAATTTATTCCTTGGGTGAAGGAACGAACTCAGGTTCGCATGATTTGCGAATCGAATCTCGGACGTCGCTGAGAGGCCGGTGTAATCGATACGGCCGATACATCCGCTACGTCCAGAAGTTTCAGATTCGTCTGGGAAATCTCCCATCGGGAGGAATGATTCCCGGCCCTCACTACGACGTCGGTAGGATTGCCGACAACTGACAACTGCTCAAGGATGAGTCCGATGAATCGCAGGCTAACGTCGACGAATACACCGTTTAAGAACCACATTCTTTCAGCAGCGGTCGTTGCGAGTCTGGTCCTGATTTTTCCCGGCTGTCGAATCCCACAGCTTCAGGGTCCAGACCCAGCCCATCCGACGCCAGAACGCTTCAATGCTCCGGCAAGTGTGGAAAGTTCGGATCAACTCGACGAAAATTCCGCTTGTGTTTCGGTCGACGAGTTTTTCGATAATCCGGTGATTGTGAGCTTGATCGATGAGGCACTCGTCAATAATCAGGAACTGAAAATCCTGAATCAGGAAATTCAAATCGCCCAGAACGAAGTTCTTAAACGGCGAGGTGCTTACCTTCCCTTCCTCAATTTCTTGACTGGTGCGAGTCTGACAAAATCCAGCGATTACTCACCATTGGGCGCTGGGGAACAGCAACTCTATTCTCCCGCAGGCACAACGTTCCCCCAACCACTGCCGAACTTCCTGATTGCGGGGGAGGTCTCGTGGCAAATCGACATCTGGAGACAGTTACGAAATGCCAGGGACGCGGCATCGCTGCGATACCTGGGAACCTGTGAAGGTCGAAACTATATGGTGACTCGCCTGGTCGCAGAAATTGCCGAGAAATATTATCTGCTTTTGGCACTCGATAAGCGACTTGAAACCTTGGATATGACAATTGAACTTCAAGAGAAAAGTCTTTCAATGTCAAAGTCCAAGAAGGAATTTGGTCGCGACTCGGAATTTCCAGTCCAGCGTTTCCAGGCCGACGTTCGCAGGTTCCAGAGCGACAAACTGCTCATCAAACAGCAGATCATCGAGACCGAAAACCGGATCAACTTTCTTGCCGGTCGCTATCCCCAGCCGATTCCACGTCCATCACAAGAATTCCTCGATCTGAACCTTCATACGCTGAGAGTCGGATTTCCGTCTCAGTTGCTTTTGAACCGGACCGACATCCGTCAGGCAGAACGTGAGCTCGAAGCCGCCGGACTTGACGTCAAGGTCGCCCGTGCCCGCTTCTATCCCTCGCTGTTTATCACGGCCGGGGTAGGCTACGACGCCTTCAATACCAAATACCTGCTTCTGACTCCCGAATCCTTGATCTACAATATCGCGGGCGACCTGACCATGCCGGTGATCAACAGGTTTGCGATCCGAGCCGACTATATGAGCGCAAATGCGAGACAAATCCAGAGTCTGGTCAAATACCAGCGTACGATCCTGAACGCGTTTACCGAAGTCATCAACCTCACAAACAAGGTCGAGAACTATGGCAGAAGTGTCGAGCTGAAGAAGCAGCAAGTGGCATCGCTTGAGTCTGCCATTGATAATGCCATCAAGCTGTATAATGCAGCGAGATTTGACTATCTCGAAGTCCTTCTGGTTCAACGTGACCTCAATCAAGCCCGATTAGACTTGATCGACACCAAGCAGGGACAATTGTCCGCGATCGTCAACGCCTATCAAGCACTCGGTGGTGGCTTAAATCGATCTGCACCGCCAGAAGGGATGCTGGTTCTACCTCCCGAAGCCATTGAGGAAGAGGTCGTCGTTCCTCCTGTGCCTGAAGAGAAATGATTGCTGTTTCTCTGGATGTTTCTGCTGAATAAGTACCAGGTCCGGCGTCCCTGCGGATCGATTTTCTTGATTTCAAATTTTCCGTGCCTTTGGCCGAAGGTTCTGCAACAAGCTTTCCACTATGGCTCGTCCAGGTGGAAGCGAATTTGGTCGCACGACATCCAACCGAGATTGCGCCAACCCTGACCAAAATCCGAGACCAAGTCGGCGAGGCGCGATGACACAACTGGCGTCAAGTGTTTTTGACCAGCATTCATTAAGCCGCACCCAAATTGCTCCCACAGTTCGGACGATTTCTTTTTCTGTAAAAACTCAGGATGTAATCGCCGCGAGTGACTGAAAATATCAGTGATTGATACTGCAATGCGCGGACTGGCACGAACATGATTTGTACGTGGTTCTACCGATACCGTATACGGCGAATTTTGGAGAAATTGTGAATGACAACAACCATTCTCGAACCGCAGCTATTAACTGCGGAGGAATATTCGCGGTTGCCCGATGACGGAAAGTTGACCGAGCTCGTGCGCGGAAAGTTCGTCGAAATGAACCGCCCATTCACGTCGCATGGTTATTACGTCATCGGCGTTGCCTCATTGCTCCGACATTTCGTTCAGCAGCATGGACTCGGTCGGATCGTCGGCGGCGACGCAGGAATCGTTGGGGACACTGTCCTTTCCAAGAACGCGCCAAAGGATTCGGACCGAGAGTTTTCGGTAGACCGGCACAGCCGGTTGATGCGCGTCGGACGATGGGTTCAGAATTGGATCATCGTTCGCGCGCGTTATCCAGGCGAGCCTGGGTGGTTACGTCAAACGACCGGCAACCTGTATTCGCCGAATAATGAATCCGGGGGCTTACTCCGCCCGGGCTCGCCTCGACTGTTATATTCGGTATTTCGTGGTTCAAATTCTTTTCGTGATTGAGTTGCGCGCGAAGCCCGTGCCTGGTTATCCGTGGTTAAAAATCCTGAATCGAATTCGATGTCGATGCGGGCGGCGGGCGGAAGACGAAAATGGATCACGAAAGTTCGAAAACACGAAGCGAATCGAACTTGATCAATCCCACGATTGGCGCCGCTTCAATCGCAATTTCTTGATTTCGAGTTCTCTGTAGCTTTGGCGGCAGGGGCTTCGAGCTGTAACATTACGGCATACATCGAACGACACTTGCGGAGAAATTGACGATGACCAATCGCGTCTTGTTGGGGACTGTGTGCGCGACGATTCTTGCTGGCCTGGGAATAGCGATTCCCGCAGCGGAACCGGATTCTTCTGGCTTGTTTGAACGAAAGAACCTGGTTGCCTGGTGCATTGTTCCGTTCGACTCCAAGAAACGGGGGCCGGAAGAACGGGCGGCGATGCTGGAAAAGCTGGGATTTTCCAAGTTTGCCTATGACTATCGAGCCGAACACATTCCGACCTTCGATGCCGAGATCGAAGCACTGAAACGGCACCATATTGAATTGACCGCCTGGTGGTTTCCGACCGTTCTCAACGAGGAAGCGAAGTCGACGCTCGCGGTGTTTGCGAAGCACAAAGTGACTCCTCAGCTTTGGGTCACGGGTGGCGGCGAACCGACAAAGTCTCAGCAAGAACAAAAACAGCGCGTCACCGCTGAGGCGGCTCGCATTCGCCCGATTGCGGAAGCGGCCGCCAAAGTGGGCTGCAAGGTCGCCTTGTACAACCACGGTGGCTGGTTTGGTGAACCGGAAAATCAGATCGCAGTCATTAAAGAACTGAATCGGTCCGACGTTGGCATCGTCTATAACCAGCATCATGGCCACGATCACCTGGATCGTTTTCCTGAGCTGTTGAAAACGATGAAACCGTATCTTTATACCTTGAATCTGAATGGGATGGTCAAAGAAGGGGATCGAAAAGGCCAGAAGATTCTTCAATTGGGGCAGGGGGAACTCGACCTGAAACTGCTGAAGATTGTGCGTGACAGCGGCTATACCGGCCCGATCGGAATTCTCGGGCACACGTCAGATGACGCCGAAGAACGATTGCACGATAACCTGGATGGCCTCGACTGGTTGTTGCCTCAACTGAACGGAAAACCTGCGGCGCCGAAACCGAAAACGAGAACTCCTGTTCCTGTCGCACAGGTGGCAGTCGCTGCTGCTGTGCCGTCTGCGAATGTCCCCCGATTGGCCGCTGGAAAATTCGGTCAGGCCATCGATGGACGTGCGGGAGGTGCGTTTATTACGGGACGCGATGAATTCCGTCAGTTTCCGATGACCGTTGAGTGCTGGGTGAAGCTGTCTGACAAAGGTCCGTACAACATTCTTGTCGCCAATGAGCTGAAATCATCGGGAACTCATTGGGAACTGTTCACAATGGCGGGGACCGGAAATTTCACGGTCTATACACCGGGATTCACTCCAGATCATTGTCATTCGACTGCGATGATTTGCGATGGTCGCTGGCATCATGTCGGGATGGTTTTGGAACCAAACCGAATTCGGCTGTATGTTGATGGCCAGCCGGTGGCTAATCAGGCGATTCAGCGGACCGAGATGAAGACCGTCCCTGGGGATCTGGCGATTGCGAGTCTAGTCGATAAAGCGATGGGTTATACAGGACTGATTGACGAGGTCCGGATTTCGAAAGGAATCCGCGAATTCGATTCGAGTCTGTCGAAGCCGTTTGAAGTTGATGACAACACATTGGGGTTATGGCACTTTGATGAGGTGATTGAACACAAGAGGTTCAAAGATGCGGCCGGGAAGAATGACGCTCAGTTAAGCCAAGTTTCACCAAATACAAATAACATCGCTCAAAAACCCTCACGAATTGAGGGGCATTGGGGTGAGGACGCCTTGGGTTTTCGTTGGACCGAAGAAGATTCTCGTGACAACCGGTTGGCTCAGATGGATACAGGTCCATTCTTCAGCGGATCAATCGTCGGCCCCGGCGGGACCATTTACAAAGGGATTGTTGTAAGGACGGGTCCGAATCGGACTCAGGCCATCTGTTATGACACCGAACAGATGCGAGCTTCGGCAGGCTGGACCGGGTTTCTCAAGTTCGACGCCGCTCGGTTTGGGATCATTGTTCCACCACGAATTGACGGGGATGTGACTTTTACCACGCCGATCCTTGCTGGCTGGTCTCGTAGTGATCAATATACCAATCATCGTGAAGTCCATCGATTTGGCTCGCTGCCGAAAAATGTCGCGCATTATGAAGGCTTATACCGACACGACCAGCGCGTCGTGCTCAAGTTTACGGTCGGCTACTCCGATCAAGCGGACGCCAAACCGCGGCCGCCGACCGTCGTGCTTGAGTCACCCTGGACCGAAGAATCGAATGGCGTGACGGCATTAATTCGCACAATCATTGTCGAGCCGTCTACAACCGCGCTGTCGATGCTGGTCGCGGATGCGAAGGCTCATGTCCGACTGGTTGCGAAACCTGGCACGGCTTCGCTGCAACAAGGGCCGGAGAAGTGCCACACACTGGTTGTGCCGGCTCATTCGGAGCCGGTGACCGTCAAGCTTTTGATTGCCCCACCGGCTACCGACGATGCGGCCTTCGAAAAACTGGTGGCATCTTCACCCGCCGTCGAAGATTTGACCTCGCTGATGAAACCAGGCCCAAAAATCTGGGGTGAGCCGCTCGTCACGACCGGAGAAGTGGCAAAGAACAGTGCCCCCTATGTTGTCGATACGATTAATTTACCGTTCGAAAACCGGTTTCGAGCGCTCATGTTCTGCGGCGGTCACGACTTTCTTCCCGATGGCAAAGCCTTCATCAGTACTCTGCACGGCGATGTCTGGCTCGTTGATGGGATCGATGAGAAACTCGAACAAATCACCTGGCGACGATTCGCAACCGGGCTCTTTCAGCCGCTCGGCGTCAAAGTTCTGCCAGAACGCGATCAAACGGGTAACCCGACAAATCGAAGTCAATTGTTCGTCGTGGGTCGCGACCAGATCACTCGACTGCATGATCTCAACAACGATGGCGAAGCCGATTTCTATGAGAATTTTAATAACGATGCCGAGGTGTCGTTGAACGGGCACGAATACGTGACCTGCCTTGAGTCCGATCGAGCAGAAAATTTGTACTACGTCAAAGGGAACTGCGATTCGGCTATTCAGCATGATGGATCATTACTACGAGTTTCGAGAGACGGCTCGAAGCTTGACGTTTTTGCGACCGGCTTTCGTAATCCGAACGGAATGAGTATCGGACCGAACGACGAGATCACGGTCGCTCCGCAGGAAGGGGAGTGGACACCGGGTTCTGCTGTCTTCGATGTTCATCAAGGGGGCTTTTATGGTTATTTCCCGTCGCATCATCGGACGACACCGCCGATGGATTTTGAACGGCCCTTCTGCTGGTTTCCTCGTTTAGCGGACAACAGTTGTGGTGGACAGATTTGGGTCGACAGTGACCGCTGGGGACCGTTGTCCAAACAGCTTCTTCATTTGTCCTACGGCCAATGCAGACTGAGGCTTTTGTTGCAGGAGGAAATACCTTCCGGGACACAGGCAAGCACATCTACAGATATCGCTCAAACGAAGTTCGGCCCAACAATGAACGGTGGATCAACCGAGTTTCCACTTCGATTTGCGTCCGGCGTTCATCGCGGTCGCTTTCGAGATAATGACGGTCAGTTGTACGTAACGGGACTAAAAGGCTGGGTGACCAGCGGCGTGAATGACGGCTGCTTCCAGCGAGTCCGCTATACAGGCCAGGAAATTGATTTGCTCGTCAAGATGAAGACGTATCAGAACGGGATCGCTTTGACGTTCACTCGTCCACTGGATCGAGACGAAGCGGAAAATCCTGATAACTATGAGTTGGAGGCATGGAACTACCGGTGGTCCGCTCTATACGGTTCGCCCGACTTGCGGCCCTCGGCGCCGGGGCAAATCGGTCGGGACTCGATTGAGCCAAAGTCAGTGACGCTTCTCCCTGATAATCACACTGTCTTTCTGGAGCTTCCCGATCTGAAGCCGGTCGATCAGCTTGGGATCAGCTATACATTACGATCGACGCAGGGTTCGGAGATTGAGCAGACTGCATACTTGACGCTCAATGCAATTCCGAAGGATGCGATGTCCGAAGACCAGTTGCATCGACCCAAACGGGATGCGGAAAGGTCTGCACTGCTTGCCCGACTTGCCCCCGGTGTGACGTTGACGATACCGTTGTTTGATTATCCATCGACAAGTCGGTTAATGGCCTGGTCGAGTTATTGGATGGGGAAAGAAACGCCCGAGGAAGTCGTTGCGACCGGCTTTTTGAAAGTCCCGTTCTCGGGGGAATACCGATTCAGTTCGACCGCAGAAACCGACGCCATACTCGAAATCAAGGACAATCAATTCACGCTCATCGGCACATCAGCCCGACGTGCAAGCGAGGGATCTTCGACATCCGTCACTAAAGACACGCGTGATGACGACATTGTGGTACGTCTTCGCAAAGGAATCACGCCCATCCGAATCCGACATTCGGCAAAGGTGGATAATCATGGCTTCCGATTGATGTGGGAAACGGATCGATTCCCGCGCGAACTGGTTCCGGCGACGATGTTATTTCATGATCCCCTGACGAATGAAAAGTCAGAAGTTGGAGAGACGTATTTTGCCGGCCGCGCACTGTTCAGCAATCACCAATGTGCTCGCTGCCACATTGGCCAAGACCCCGTACGTCCTTTTGATATAACCGAGTTAGTACGGCACGAATATCAGATTGAGGACTTTCGTCACGCCCCTCGTCTTGATGGAATTGGATCGCGACTTCAGCCCAACTGGTTGGCAAGCTGGCTTCGTGACCCGACTCATTTGCGAGCGGATGCAACCATGCCAAGCCTTCTGGGATCGCGTGACAATCATGCATTGAACGATCTGGTGGCGTACCTGGGGTCGCTGCAGGGTTCCAACGAAGTTCTGAAAAATGTTGCAGACGCGCGCGAAGTTCGATTGGAAAAGGGAGCTGAACTTTTCGAGCGGTTGGGTTGCATGGCTTGCCACACATTGGCGGCGAAAGAAACACATCCCGAATGGAATCGATTGTCCCTGAATTTTGTAAAGAGTAAATTCCAACCTGGACAACTCGAACGATTTCTTCGCGAACCGCACGGGCATCATTATGGAAGTCGCATGCCCGATTTTCGATTGAGTGAAGAAGAAGCGGGGGCGCTTGCTGATTATCTTAATGAAAATGCAAAGGGGTCTGTAGAACAAGTTGTCGGATTGGGTTCGGGTGACGTTCAACGGGGTCAAAAACTGTTCAAGGAATTGCGGTGTGATCACTGTCATCAGCTTGCTGAAAAAGGTGGGCTTGCTAAGCCCGACGTCCCACTACCCGTTCTTCCTGCGCCGCGAGGCGGATGCCTTGCGGATGATACGGCGAGATCTCAGAAGGCTCCGAAGTTCGCGTTGTCCGATGTCGATCGACAGGCTCTGACGTTCTTTCTGGCGGCGTATGCAGGTGATGCCAAAATACCGCATGCAGGTGCCAGTTCCAGAATCAAGCATGCATTAAAGGTGCTGCGTTGTACTGCGTGCCACGCGCGAGACAGTGAATCTGCTCACTGGCCCGAGATTGTTGCCGAAGAGGGATCGGGAAAACTTCCCGAATCGGTCCCTCATCTGACCTGGGTCGGTGAAAAGTTGCAGGGGCCATGGATCACGAAATTGTTGAAAGGGGCAATTCGGCATAAACCAAGGCCCTGGATGACAGCTCGAATGCCCAGCTTTCCTGTCTATGCGGATTTCTTAGTGCCCGAATTCTCCGGGGAACATGGCCTGGAGTTTCAAGAACCGACTCCGAAGTCATTCGACGACAAGTTGGTCGAAGCAGGGCGACAACTGACGCAACGAGATGGAGGTCTCGATTGCCGTCAATGTCATGCCGTCGGGAATGAAAAACCGCGTGGAGATGCCGCGACCCAGATTGCGCTGGGAATCAATTTCGCGTTTACCCGTGACCGGCTACGCCCTGAATTTGCGTTACGACAGATACTCGATCCCCCGCGATATGACGCTGGATCGAGAATGCCTCGATTTGCACCCGACCTGCAAACAACAGCCGTCAAACACATCGAAGGAGGGAATGCGAAAAAGCAGTTTGAAGCGATCAAGCAATATTTGTGGTCATTAAAGGCCGACGTTTCTGAAGATTGAAACGATGAGTCGCGTTGATCTCGTTCAGAGAGACTTAAACCAGGGACGGGATTGGTTCCGAGAGCAGCAATAAGACAAAACCCCGTAACTGATCAGATCAGTTACGGGGTCCCGTTGTGACGCTTTGCTCGCTGATGTTCTCCGCTCGATTCAGCAAGAAAGTTGATTCGTTTTTAGCGTTTAGAAGTCCCCAACAACTTGTCCATCGTTTCGACCGAAGAGTCGACGAGCGGTGTTGACGTCGATGTTTTCCGAAATGAACCGAACGGCACCATCGCCCATCGCTGCGTGAATGCCACCGATATGCAGGCTGAATGGTTCGTTGTTCGGACCACAATTGTTCTGGGTCCAAGGGCAGGTTGAAGGTCCACCAACCGGAGTTTTGTTTCCGTTGATCACCGGCAGCAGCAAACCTGCGATGGAGTTATTCTGGCCAGAAACACCAGCTCCAGAATCAGAGTCAGCCCAACGGTTAGGAGCGGTCCTGGTGCCGGTCGGCATCTGGTTAGTGTCCCATCCAAGTGCCCCACCAATGTAAATGGTTTGAGGATACTTTCCGACGAGGTTAGAAGGACGACCCGATTGTTCAACATTGGCAATCGTGTTGGACAGCCCATCCGTCGTGTCAGCAGTCCGGTTACCATACAATCCATAAACCGAATCCACTGTGGCACCCAGAGTGGTTCCGTTCGCTCCGCCGGCGGTACCATTCTGACCGTTTCGAAGGCCCGTTGTCGGATCGATATCGACGAAGGCAACTGGCATATAGTCAGCTTGTCCGTATCCGTTGACATCAGCCGTCGAGACTGCGTTACTTGGGCAAATGAACGCCGGAATCTTTGTTTTCGCCGCTGCGGCATTAGTGCCTGCGGAGTAATGATAGGCGAAGTTGAAAGAGTTATATAACGGCGCCTGATCTGTGTAGGGGAGCAGTTGTGTGAACGTCGACACTGGGAAGGCAAACAGATTGATTTTCGAGAAATCAATCCCCTTGCCGGAAGCTGGGAATCGGCTGTAAGTTGATTCGTAGTTGAAAGCAGCCAAGCCCAGCTGCTTCATGTTGTTTTTGCACTGCGTTCGGCGAGCCGCTTCGCGTGCTTGTTGAACTGCTGGAAGCAGCAGCGCAATCAGGACAGCGATGATCGCGATCACCACCAGAAGTTCGATCAGCGTAAATCCACGCGACCGACGAACAGAAACCAATTTACGATCCATCTAGAAATCCTCCACCAAACAAAAACCAGGAAACGCTTCAACCGGTGCCCCGCGATCAACAACGATCACGATAAATTCGAGTCATCACACTCAAGCCAAGCCTCCACACCGAACAATATACTACCAATTTGATCGGTGATTCAATAGCGGGGCGTGACGAAATATAAAAAAAATCTTAAATTGTTAAAATGTCGCCATTTTATGGGACCTAAAGTCTGAATGCGAATCAACGCGAATACATTAATATTCATGCATCTAGTGAGTGTTGTTTGTGGTGTTTTCTGCTTTTCCGGATGTTTTGAATCGAAAGTCAATTTCTCCGCCATTCGCAAAATCTACGCAATTTGCCTGAAATCGCCCGTGAGATGGAAGGGAGGTCACTGGCGTTGAATGGATCCATTGCGAAAGGTGAGCCCCCTCTTTCAGGGTGCTTCAATTGCTTGATTTTGATCCCTCGGCGCACTTCGGCCTTGAGATTCGTATTGCGGCAAAAGTCGCCGATGGACTAAAACCCCGCCGCCGTCGGGGCAAGGTTTATCGCCAGCCACACGGTCCATTCAGTCACCCCTTCTCCTGCGTCGATTCAATTAACATTTCGTATTTACCAAAAGTCGGACAAAACCTGACCGCATGGACTATCACGTTAAACCGCTGGGTAAGACCTGCGCGGCGACCGGCAAACCGCTCGCTCCGGGATCGGTGTGTCATTCGGTGCTCGTCGAACGCGAAGGAGCACTGATGCGACTCGATTTTTCTGGCGAAGGGTGGTCTGGTCCGCCGGCGGGGCATCTTGGTCATTGGACCGTTGAGGTCCCAGCGGCTGTCGATCCGAAAATGACACGAATCGATCCGGAAATCGCACTCAGATACTTCGAGCAGTTAAGCGAAGAAGCCAGCCCCATTCACGAACGAACACGATACGCTCTGGCACTCGTGCTGCTTCAACAACGAAAATTGAAGCTGGAGAACGTCAGGTTCGAAGACGAAACGGAAATCCTGGAACTGAGTGGCGTTCATGGTGAAGGGAACTTTGAAGTATTCAATTATCACCTTGACGACGCGGAAACCCAGCGGCTTCAAGCCGAACTGAAAATTCAACTCGCGACGGAGTGGCAGGGATGACTTCGAAGATCACTTCGCAATCGCAACGTCGAACTTTGCTAATCATCGCATTGGCCGTCGTCTTTACGTCGTCAGGTTGTGCAGTGACCCGAGGCATGATTGCACGGCGACAGCCCGATCCGATGGCCGGTGCTCCTTGTCTGCAAAATATTCGAAACCCACCCTTGGAAGAGGTTGTTTCACATCTGAATCGCAATACGGACCGGCTTCAAAACTGGCAGGCAAATCGAGTCGGAGTGAAATATGACAAATGGACCTTCACGGGCATGATCGCCGTTGAAAAGGGGCGACATCTGCGCCTCGTTGTGAATTCCCTACGCGGAAATGAAGTTGATCTCGGTTCCAACGACGAGCGATTCTGGGTCTGGTGTCGAGACATGGACCCTTCATTTGTCACCTGTAAACACGAGAACATGGACGCTGCGCGGCAACAAATGGGAATCCCATTTGAACCTGACTGGCTGATGCAGACGCTTGGTGTCGCACCTCTTCCGACGTCGGGCGTGACGATGGAAACCGATCCGGCAAATGAACAAGCTCGACTTGAGGAAAAGGTCATTTCTGCTCACGGGCTTCCGTTAAGGCGTGAGATTCTAATTGATCTGAAGCGAGGGATCGTGCTTGAGCATTCTCTCTACAACTATGATGGCGTTCGAATTGCCCGCGCAAAGCTGACAGACCATCGTCTCGATAAGAACTCGGGTGTTGTCATGCCGCACAAAGTTGTGCTGGACTGGCCGCAAAACAAATTGTCATTGACGCTGACGTTGGGTGAAGTCCATATCAACTCGGGGGCAATCGCGTCGCGACTTTGGGAAATGCCGCCATCGACGAATTCTCAAGTTGTCCATCTCGATGCCGGTCTCAAACCAAGAAGCATCACCATGGGAATCCGGCCCGATTCATCGGAACCCACAGACGCCATCGAAACCGTACGATCGCACGATGAAAACAATTTCCTGCGCGACGAGGATGATCATCCATCCTCGCCCGATGAGGAATATGAATTGCCACATAACGCCGTTGGCCGATCACGCCTGTCATCGGAAGCTGAGGATTGGGCGAACTAGCACAATCTCACTGAGGCTCAGTTCTGATTTTCAACCGTCGGCTCCAGCCAGGCAAGTACATCTCCGACATGCACCGGGCTGTCTACAGGTTGGATGATCTCGATCAGCCGGCCGGTTGAAACCGCAACGACGTCGATCGCGAGACCGGGAATCAACAGTTCGACGACCAGTTCCCCGGCAAGAACGAGATCTCCTTCGTCAATCAGCCAGCCACTGACCCGTATCGGTTCGTCCCCCGCGTGCAAGTCAGGGACAGAGATCGGAACTCGCATTGGTTCTCATTTCTTTGGACGAAACGCCTTGATTCTCGCCTCGTTCGTGGTGAGAAACGGGCCGTCAAGCAGGTCAATACAGTACGGAATCGCAGGAAAGACTGCGTCGAGGCATTCCTGAATCGCTCGAGGTTGCCCGGGCAAATTGACAATCAGTGACCGTCCGCAAATCCCCGCTGTTTGGCGTGACAAGATGGCAGTCGGCACTTTTTCCAGTGAGACCTTTCGCATCAATTCGCCGAAACCCGGCATCATTTTGTCACAGACCGCTTCGGTTGCTTCCGGTGTCACATCGCGCAGTGCGGGGCCGGTGCCGCCCGTCGTGATGACTAAGCAACAATTTTCGATACCACAAAGATCACGCAAAGTTCGCTCGATCAGCAGACGTTCATCGGGAATCACACGACAAACGGGCTCGTACGGGCTTGTAACCACCCGGGTCAGATAGTCGAGAATCGCCGGTCCACCTCGGTCTTCGTATTCTCCGCGACTGGCGCGATCGGAAACAGTAATAATCCCAATAAGTGCCATCATAATTCGAGATTCACTTCTGGAGAGTTGACCAATTCTTCGTGGGCTCTAAGTTCAAGTACCTTACGTTTCACACTTTTTCGCTGTTCAACCCATTGATCGGCTGCCGTTTGAAAGGCTTCCGCAACGTCAACGAGCGGCACATGAGCTTTTGAGCCTTCAGCCATCGTCCGTTGTAACTCCAGGATCGCTGGTTCAAGGGTCTTTTTGAGGAACTCCAGATTCTCTTTCGAAAGGCGTTCGATGTCGTCCGCAAGATGTTTCACTTCCTGCCGATCGTCGTATCGTTCGGCATCGGTCAACTCTCTCGCCACTGTAACCGCCGCATTCACTTGCTGGGTTTGCGAATTGACAAGACGTCCAAAGGGGTTGGAAATATTTTTCGCCTGATTTGAAGCCGCCTCGGCTTTTTGGAGTCCAATATGCGCCTTTTCAAGTTCGGGTTGGCATTCGATTGCCTTTTTGAAGTTCAGGATTGCCATCGGCATGTTGGCCGATTCGACGTAAAGGTTCGCAAGGTTCTGGTAGGCTTCCGCCATTTTGGGGTTCAGCCGAATGGCTTCACGGTAGGCCGACATCGCCATTTGAGTTTGTTTGAGTTTTCGCTGGGCAATCCCCAGATTGTAATACGCTTCAGCGCTTCGTTTGTCTCGCGTAATGGCCTTACGCAGGACTTCCGCAGCCTGGGTAAATTCCCCAGTGAAATTGTGAATCGCGCCAAGATTGGTGAGGTGCCGTGCCTCCATCGGTTGCAGTAAAGTCAGTTTGACGTAATGGGCTGCGGCAGTCGGATAGTCCCCTTCGAGGTATGCGATCGTTGCCAAGCCTTGATGGGCATCAACACAATCAACCTCGGCCGCAATGGCTTTTTCGTAAAGCTCTTTCGCTTGCTTGGCCTGATCCATTTCCAGGCAGCTCCCTGCGAGTTTGCAAAGGGCATCAACGTTGACTTTGCTCATCTTGAAGCACCTCGTGTCATCCGGTCCCTGGAATTTCGGTATTGTTGCAACTGTGAATGCTTCTTACGAAGCTCGACTTCGCGTTTCGAGAAGCGACTTGCTTGAAAACCAAGATTGTCGCCCGGCAACGTATTGGAAACATTGATTATAGAGACGAACGCAACGCGCCGTCAAAACGGGTTTGAGCAATTTCCCAAGACGTTGTCGATAAGTGCGGTGCAACATCATTCTTCGTCCTCAAACCATCCTTCATCTTCATCGTCATATTCCAGGCTCGCCGAAATGGATTCCATTTGAGGTCGCGTTGTTTCCAGTTCGTGATCGGTTCCTTGAAACATGACCAGCAACGTCAGGTTGCTCGTCTGGAAAGCCCGCAGGGTTGCGGAGTTCAACAGGTCGTAACAGACGAAATCCAGATCACGACCGAGCGATGGCAGGCCACACAGGCTGCTGACTGCTGTCAGTACATCGACCTCTTCGTAATCCTGTTCGAACGCCGCGACGACAGTGTCCAGCACGACTTCGGGATCGGGACGTGATTTAAACAAGACAATGGTCCAAAACGAAGTTCCGTCGCTTTGCACGGAAATCGTCGTTTCGTCGCTGTTCGTATCTTCGCTCAATTCCCAGGCCGATGGAAAGCGAAACCGAACTCCGTGGTTGCTGTAATCCGTCAACGAAGACGCCTTCAAACGTGGTTGGCACATTCCGTCGGCATCATGATCGTGATCATGGTGGTGATGATGTGACTGGGACAATGGGGTGCTCGACTTTCTTCGTTTATTCAGGTCGGATGGACTGGTACGAATCAAGGGTTGTTCCGACTTCTCGATTCGAGTACCTTTGAAACACACTAATGATGAGATTGTCAGGCGGCAAGCGGACTCGTTAGAGAAAGCGTGACTCGCCTGGAGCAAGTTCGAGGGGCTTCCTGCGGACGTTTGAACGATCCTGGGTCGCATACCAGTGATCGGAATCGAATCGGCGTCTGGACAGCAAAGAGAATGAGGAGAAGATAGTGGCATCAGTACGAGCAGAAGGTGTTGCCGAAGCACTGTTTGAATTGAAACGCCTTGATAAACTGGCAACATTCACTCAAGTCGCAACGCGAGCGGGATTTAAACCGGGAGCGGGAGGACGGACATTGATGACGTGTCTGGCCGCCGTTCAACGCGATTGGCCGCATTTGCATTGGTGGCGAGCGATTCCCGACGATGCCATTTTGGCAAAAGAATCAGATCACGCCAAACAGCTGGTTTCCGGTGGCTACGAAATTACGCCCGCCGACGGCAAAAAAGATATGGTGAAGGTCGTGACACTCGAAGACTCGCTTTACACGTGGGAAGCACCGATTGTTGCATAAGACCGAATTCGATGTATCGTGAAATATTGATTTGAACTTGATAGCCCGACGGCTCGCTCACCGCCGGGCTGTTTGTTTTGACGGCCCGATTTTCCATAGGACTCTGGACAATCCATGACCAGCTCACTCGACTCCCTTCTCGATTCTTCCGATGCGACTTTGTGGGAAGTCGCCACCAATGGTGCCGGTCCGGAAGGAACTCTTCCGCTCACCGAGGAAATGCTGCTCAATGCACCCAGCGGCGACTTATTTGGGCTGACACAAAATGCCGGAATGGGTTGGAACCCGGCACAACTGCTTCGCAAGCAGTTTCTGATCCTCAGCACCCAAGGTGGAATTCGGGGCGAAGACGGCAAGCCGATTGCCTTGGGATATCATACCGGGCATTACGAAGTCGGACTGTTGATGCGAGCAGCGGCGGAAGAACTCGATCGACTGGAAGCACTTCCCTTTGCGGCCTATGTCAGTGACCCCTGCGATGGCCGAACGCAGGGGACTGTCGGAATGATGGATAGCCTGGCCTATCGCAATGATGCTGCGGTCGTCCTGAAGCGATTGATTCGTTCGCTGCCAACGCGGCGCGGAGTCATCGGTGTCGCGACGTGCGACAAGGGATTGCCAGCCATGATGCTCGCACTGGCTGCACAAAAAAATCTTCCCTGTGTGATTGTTCCCGGTGGAGTCACTCTGCCTCCTGCAACGGGCGAAGACGCAGGCAAGGTTCAGACCATCGGTGCAAGATTTTCTCACGGTGAGATCTCGCTCGAAGAAGCTGCTGAAGCGGGATGTCGTGCCTGTGGTTCGCCGGGTGGTGGTTGCCAGTTCCTTGGGACAGCCGCAACCTCGCAGGTCGTGGCCGAAGCGCTGGGGATGGCTTTGCCGCATTCGGCCCTTTCCCCGTCAGGTCAACCGATCTGGCTGGACATCGCCCGACGATCGGCGCGAGCCGTGGTCGAGATGGAACGTACCGGCAAAACCATTCGAGATGTCCTGACACCGGACGCTTTGCATAATGCGATGGTCGTCCACGCCGCCTGCGGTGGTTCGACGAATCTGTTGCTGCACATTCCTGCGATTGCGTTTGAAGCCAATCTCACCCGACCGACCGTTGAAGACTGGATTCGTCTCAACCGCCAGGTCCCTCGTCTCGTTGATTGCCTGCCAAACGGTCCTGTCGGACATCCAACCGTCCGGTTCTTCCTGGCCGGCGGCGTACCTGAATTGATGCTTCATTTGAGAACGCTGGGTCTGTTGAAGCTCGACGCGATGACAGTCGCCGGTCGTACCGTTGGAGACGTTCTCGAATGGTGGGAACGATCTGAACGACGAGTTCGGTTGCGTGAGCTGCTAGTCGCGCGCGACGGAGTTGACCCCGACACAGTTGTCATGTCCCCGAAGGCTGCACGAGACCGAGGTCTTACAAGTACCGTTACGTTCCCGATTGGCAACATTGCCCCGGAAGGTTCTGTCATCAAGAGTACTGCGATCGACAAAAGCGTTGTCGATTCTGATGGCGTCTATCGCAAGACGGGGCCGGCTCGTGTTTTCACTTCTGAGCGTGCCGCAATTGCCGCCGTCAAAGGCCGACCACTGCGACAGCCGAAAGAGTCAAGTCCTGCCGCGAAAGTCGATGCCGCTTCGGCTAGTGCCGACACCGCTCACCTGACGCCGATCAAGGAAGGGGACATTATTGTGCTGATGTGTCGTGGTCCACTCGGCTGCGGCATGGAAGAAACCTACCAGATCACATCGGCCTTACGGTATCTGCCTTTTGGTAAACATGTCGCCCTGATCACCGATGCCAGATTCTCGGGAGTCTCGACCGGGGCCTGTATCGGGCACGTCGGACCAGAAGCACTGGACGGTGGCCCGATCGGTAAGCTGCGAGACGGCGATTTGATCCAGATCGAAATTGATACTCGAAACCTGACGGGGTCTCTGAATTTTATTGGCACTCCCGGTCACGAAGTCACACCCGAGCAAGGTGCTAAAATTCTTGCAGATCGCCAACCTGCACAGCCGCTTCATTGCGACCCTAACCTGCCACCGGAAACCCGGCTGTGGGCATTGCTGCAACGGGCAGGAGGCGGCACATGGGCCGGTTGCGTCTATGACGTGGATAAGATTGCCGAGGCGCTCGAAGCTGGATTGGCGAAACTGACATGACGGACACAGTTTACCTGATCGACACATTTTCGTTGATGTTTCAGGTGTTTCACGGCATTCCCCCCATGACCAGCCCGGCGGGGATGCCGACGAATGCTGTCTTCGGTTTCAGCCGCGATCTGATCGGGCTTTTGAAGGATCACAAACCGACCTGGCTCATCTGTGCGATGGAATCACCCGGCCCCGGCACGCGGGACGCAATCTATCCCGCCTATAAGGCCAATCGGTCTGAGATGCCTGAGGATTTGCGTCCTCAGATTGCCTTGTTGAAAGAAGTGATTCAGGCCTTCGATATCCCGCTGATCGAATCCGCAGGTTGGGAAGCTGATGACGTCATCGCAACGCTCACCAGGCAGGCCGTCGAACGAGGGTTTCACGTCAGGATTGTCACCAGTGACAAGGACGCCCGACAGCTATTAGGCCCACAGGTACAAATCTACAACCTGCGAAAAAATATCTATCTTGACGAAGCAGGACTCCTGCTCGATTGGGGGATTCGCCCCGACCAAGTCGTCGATTTTCAGTCACTCGTCGGCGACGCGGTCGATAATGTGCCGGGGGTTCCGCTGGTCGGACCCAAGAAAGCGGCCGCGATGCTGCAAACCTTCGAGACGCTGGAAAATGTGCTGGCGAATCCGGATAAGGCGAGCGGTGCCAAGCTGAAGGAAAATCTCAAAACGTTCAGGGATCAGGCGCTCATGAGCCGTGAGCTTGTCCGCTTGAACCAACAGCTTCCTATCGAATTCGATTGGGAAGGACATCGTCGTCAACAGCCTGACGTCACGGCATTGCAAGAGTTGTTTCGCAAATTTGGATTTCGCAGACTGATTGAAGACGTCAAGCAGTTCGCACCCATGGTTCCGGTGGCGACCACAACCGCAAAGGCACCGGCAAAAAAAGCGAAACCGACCTCGAAGGGGCAACTCTCATTGTTCGACGATGATGAGGCACCGCCTGAACAATCTCCGCTCGAACCCGCAGTGACAGCAGCTGTCGATCAAGGCGATCCTTCGGCCACACCCGACGACCTGCCGAACGGGAATTTCCCACCTCGAATTCAACGCACATGGGAAACCATCGACACGCCAGAAAAATTCACTGCCTTCATTGGGTCGCTCCGTGGGCAGACACGGTTTTGTCTTGATCTTGAGACGACTCATGTCGATTCGATGCGTGCCAACATTGTTGGTTGGGCGTTCAGCTGGGTGCCTGGAACGGGTTATTACTTGCCTGTCCGGGGGCCTGCCGGAAGCCAGCTTCTCGATCCACAAATTGTCCTCGACACTCTACGTCCAATTCTTGAAAACCCGTCGGTTCAAATCGTCAATCAAAACATCAAGTATGACCTGACCGTGTTAAGCCGAATTCAACTCCAGCTTGATGCGGATCAAGTGGGCATCGACCCGATGGTGGCCGATTACCTGCTCGATGCCGGGGCCAGGTCACACAGCCTGGATGTTCTGATTGGAAAATATCTGGGAATCGAGTCGATCCCGATCTCTGTATTGATCGGGACCGGTAAACAACAAAAAAACATGGTCGATATTCCGGTCGATAAAGTTGCCGAGTACGCCTCGGAAGATGCCGACCTTTCGCTTCGATTGGCGAACCTGCTCGAAGATCGACTCAAATCAGAAGGCTTGTTTGACCTGGATTGGAACCTCGAACGCCCGTTGATCTCGATCCTGGCTGAGATGGAACAAACAGGGATTCGTGTTGATGCCGACGAACTGCATCGGCAAAGCGTCGCGGTGACGAATCGCTTGAATGAGACCATTGCCGAGATCTATGCGATGGCGGGGCACGAGTTCAACATCGATTCGCCGATCCAGTTACGTAAAGTCTTGTTCGAAGAACAGATGCTCCCTGTCCGTCGAAAAACTCAGACGGGTCCCAGTACCGATCAGGAGGTGCTGGAAGAATTGGCGCTCATTCATCCGTTGCCTGCAAAAATCACCGAACATCGCCAGCTATCAAAATTGAAGGGAACGTATCTCGATGCGCTGCCTGAACTGATTCATCCCGAAACGGGCCGGATTCATTGCTCCTTTAACCAGGTTGTCGCGGCAACGGGACGGCTCAGCTCCAGTGATCCGAACCTTCAGAATATTCCGATCCGGACGAGCGAAGGGAGACAGATCCGCCGAGCTTTCGTCCCGGGCGAACCGGGTTGGAAACTGGTCTGTGCCGATTATTCGCAGATTGAACTGAGAATCCTGGCGCACTTCAGCGCCGACGCCGCCTTGAAAGCGGCGTTTGAACAGGGAATCGATATTCACGCCGCTGTTGCCGCCGACGTTTTTGGAGTTGCCTTGGATGCAGTCAATTCTGACCAACGCCGGGTGGCAAAGGCAGTGAATTTTGGGGTGATCTACGGTCAAAGCCCGTTCGGGCTGGCTGCCGCCCTTGGTATCGACAAAGACGTTGCGGCCAAGTTTATCAATGACTATTTCGCGAAGTACTCAGGCGTCAGCCAATTCATCGACGACACGCTGGCTGAATGCCGTACAACGGGCTTTGCAAAAACAATTCTCGGTCGACGTCGAGCGATTGAGGGGATTCGTCCGCAACGTGGTCCAAACCTGAATATGCCCGAACGAACTGCGATCAACACTGTTATTCAAGGTTCTGCGGCCGACTTGATCAAGCAGGCGATGATCAATCTTCGAGCCAGTCTCAAACGTCATGGATACGAGGCAAAAATGCTGCTGCAAATCCACGACGAACTCGTATTAGAAGTTCCCCCCGATGAATTGACGGGACTCATCGAAGTCGTACGACACGAGATGGAACACGCGATGTCACTCGCGGTTCCACTCGTTGTTGATGTCGCGGTCGGTGATAACTGGCTGGATACGAAATGATTCGCCGTTTCAGGCAACGCCGTGAAGGAATTTTCAGAATGGGACTAATGTGACGTGCCACTGCATCGGAGTCTTCTCCGACGCAGTGTCTACGAACTTCAAACTCGCGATTGAAGGCCACCGAGTGATCGAAGACGATCATTCAGTGGCACAAGATTTCGTTCGAACCCCGCTTTTCCCGAAGAAAAATTGTTCACGGCGTTGCGTTTCAGGGCCAACAACACATTCAGGTCGATGCAGGGTTATTGCAGCTGAAATCGGGTTCCGGCGAAATCTTCAGTCGCATGATCGAGGGCTTTCGAATCCCGGTTCGTGCGATTTTCGATGCCAAGGAAAATCTGGCGTCATTGAAGAAATTGGTTAACCAGTAGATTATATTCGATCAATCGACTTTGATGATCGAAAAAATCATGCTAGGTACAACTGGTTCATCTTTCGGGGTTGAGGCAATCATGCCCACTCCGGCCCCTGTCGCCGATTGAGTTAGTTTCAGCTTGTCGCCCGCTTTCATTTCACCGACTCCCTGGCAAACCAGAACGGCAGTGTATTTGCCATTAATCGTTTGTTCGGTGTTTGAGTTGTCGACATCCTTGCCGTTTTGACGCAACCAGAGTCTGAGATTCCCTTTGCCGTCACCCTTAGCGCTTCCGGCCTGTCCTGCGGCAACGACGAAATAGAAGCCAGCTTTCTTGATCGTTACTGCTCCGTTTTCGTTGGCAATTTCTTTCGCAGCGTCAGTTTGATTGAGCGTCAAATCTTTGGCAGCCGCTGCGGCCCCCTGTGACTCAGTGCTCGACAACTGCGCATAGGAACTATCGTCAACCTTAACGATCGACAGAATCATGCTCGGTACAACAGGCTCCCCTTTCGGAGTAGATGCAATCATCCCCAACCCCTTGCCCGTTGCGGACTGCAGCAATTCGACTTTATCGCCAGCGTTGCATTCCATCACACCCTGACATACCAGCACTCCTGTGAATGATCCGTCGATCGTTTGCTCGGTATTCGAATTGGCGACGTCTGTTCCGTTCTGTCGGACCCACAGGCGGACATTTCCTTTGTCTTTGCCACTCGTCCCGCCTGCTTGACCAGCGGCCATGACGAAGTACGTTCCCGCTTGCTTGATCGTGACAACACCCTTGTTGTTTTCGATTTCTTTTGCCGAATCTGTTTGATTCAGTGAAACGAGTTTCGGTGCAGTACCTGAGGTCTGTGTTTCCGTACTGGAGAGTTGGGCCCACGCCGAACCGTCCACCTTAAATGCCGAGAAAATCATGCTCGGTACGGCAGGTTCGTTCTTGGGTTTCGAAGCGATCAGGCCCAGCTTTTCGCCTGCTTTACTCACCGAAAATGCCAGTGCGAGTTTGTCGCCGGCTTTGACTTCGGCAACACCCTGGCAAACGAGGACCGACGTGAAGCCGGGGAGAATGGTCTGTTCGGTATTGGAATTGGCGACATCCTCGCCATTTTGTTTAACCCACAGACGAACTGCCCCCTGGCCTTTACCATCGGCACTTCCGACCTGTCCGGCGGCCATGACGAAGTAGGTCCCCGCTTCTTTGAATGTGATCGTTCCCTTGGCATTGGAAATGCCGCCACCAACTGCATCGTCTTGATTAAGAGTAACAAGCTTCGGTGCAGGATCTCCAAGTTGAGTCTCCGAACTGGAAAGTTGAGCGTAAGAACCGGCCTGCAGCGAGGTCCCGCTCATACAAGCTGTTAAAACCATCGCCAGACTGTGGACAAAAAACGTTTTCACTGTGGATACTCCGTATTCCAAGAGACGAACCGAGCGCAGTCCAAAACCGGCCACGAAATGGCCAAAGAGTTGTGCGTTTAATAGCCAAACAAGCACGATCTAAGTCATGCTAAGTCATCTCCGATGAAAGTCCTGGCGCGGGCTTCGCCCGCAAACCAATTTCGAGAAGAAATTGAACCACGAAAAACACCAAAAATACGAAAAAAATAGCCAAGGCGAGCCGGGTGGCGTAAGCCCCTGGACTCTGTTCTTTCATCGATTCTTTACGCAATGCAATGAGATCGAACGTTAGTACTTTATTGTGATCAACAAACCGCGAGTGCGGTCGGGCCGGAGTCTACCACTGGAATGGAGTGAGTCAATTCATCCACTGCCACTCTTCGCATATCCGAAGTGGCGAGTCAGCCACGTCGTAAACCGGGAGGAAGTGTGGGACAACATTTCGTTCCCACAGTGGTTTCACCCTGCGTGGACAAGGGCCGGACGTTGAGGACCTTTGTAGAAAGAAACACGCCTCACAAGAACCACACACGCAGACGACTTAATACGCGACAAAAACGCCGCAACATTGAATACATCGCATTAATAACGGTTGCTTTGTGCTCATTGACTAGGTATATTTTGAACAGATTGGTGCTGTCACTAGATGCTTTCTAGTTTGTCCAAATTGCGAGGTTGATAATTATGCGTTTGCAGGACTGGTTGACGAGAATTTGTGGCAGCTTGACGAACTCGACCTTGCGTACGATTAGCCGCCGTCGTCGGACGCCGCAGTTGTCAGGTTCCGCGATCGTTGAACGTCTGGAGTCGCGACAATACTTGTCGGCGAATCCCGTCCCGTTGGGACCGACAGTCAACGTCAATTCGAGCTCGCCGACATCACAGGTGAGCCCACCTGCTGTCGCGTCCAACGCCGTTGGCAATTACGTTGTCGTCTGGTCCACAACCTTGGCCGATCATACGACCGAAATCGATGGGAGGCAGTATTACGCTTCGGGCAATCCGATGGGTAGCCAATTCACGATTAGCAAATCCTCGTCCTCGTCCGTCGAATTGATTGATCCGTTGGTCGCAATCAACATTCAAGGCCAATTCGTCGTGACATGGACGAGCGCCACACTGAATTCGAATAACGAAGTTACCGGAATCTCAATTCTCGCTCAGCGATTCAACTCCCTTGGAAAAGCTCAAGGGACGCCGTTAGCCGTCGGCACCAGCACCGAACCATATTTGTTTCCGACTCCGTCCAGTGTCGGGATTGATTCGAGAGGCGACTTTGTCGTTGTCTGGGGTAGTAAGAATTCCAGCACCCCAGGCATCGGCGAATACGTTTATGCTCAGGTCTACAACTGGTCTGGATCATTGAAGGGGAACCGAATCACGGTCGCCACAGGAGACGGCGGCAATACGTTTGCGGAATTCTCGACGGCCGCAATGGATTCGAGTGGCGATTTCGTCGTGGTGTGGGAAAGTTTTAATGGAACAAACATTTCGATCAAGGCGCAGCGCTACAATTTGGCCGGAACGCCGACGTCGAATTTGATCACCGTCGCCAATGGTGACGGTACGAGTAATAACTATAACATTTCACAACGTGAACCCTCTGTGGCAATCGATGCCGTCGGTGCGTTTGTCGTGGCATGGGAAACGGGCGACTTCACGGGACCGCAAGAAGTCGACTCGATTCACGCTCAGCGATACGATTTCCGGGGTCACGCCAGCGGAAGTGCGATCAATGTCTATCAAGGTGACTCCATCTCGTATGAGAATTCGCCTTCAGTCGCAATGAACGGAATCGGCGATTTCGTTGTGACATGGTGGCACAACAACCGCACGAACTCCAACACGACTGTTTATGCCCATGCATACAAGTCGACCGGGCAATCGGACGGGAGTCAAGTTACCGTTGCGCAGAGCAGCAACAATTCAAACAACGTCTTTCCATCCGTCGCGATGAATGGCTATGACAATTTCGTGATCGTTTGGCAACAGTATATTCCTCAAGTCACTAACCCATACAAGATCGTTGCTCAGCGGTATCGTAATTGAAGTTGCCTGAAGGCCGCTTTTTCGCCGTTGCGGCTAGTCGTTTACCGTTCTTAATTTACTAAAACCGTTAATGTCGTATATCCGCACATCCCGTGTTGCTGACCACAATATCGAAATGCGAGAAATCATACTCACAAAAAACTTACGCCAGAAAGATCGGTTATGAAGCGTAAGGTGCTGGGTGTTCCTGGTTATTTCAATCTTTGGGCTGATTGAGGAGCTTATGAAATGCATCGTTATTACAGCCAATTGATTTTTATCGTCACGTTCTGGATTGCAACAAGCCTGGGCTGCGTTGCGAGTCAGGCAGAGGACGTAGTTCAGGATGCTCTACCTGTTCCTGCAAAACAGCCACATTTCAACAAGGCCAGCTTTTTGCCTAATGAGCTCGACCGAGACGTCCCCCTGCACCCCGATTCAGAAAAACGTCAACTCCTGGCATTGAATCCTCGGGCGAAGGTCGAAGAAGCATCCGATCTCAATGTCTGGCGGGCGAAATCGAATCAGGTTGACGAACTATTACAGAGATGGTTTTCGGAAACCGGCCCCGGTGCTGCTGTCATGGTTATCAAAGATCATGAGGCGGTCTACCAAAAAGGACATGGTCTGGCGAGTCTTACCGGCGAGCGACCCCCAATTACACCGAAAACGCAGTTTCAACTCGCTTCAATGACGAAGCAGTTTACCGCGATGGGTATTGCCATTCTGTGTGAAGAAGGCCAACTGAGTTTGGATGATTCGATCGTGAAGTTCTTCCCTGAACTTTCTACAAGGGAAGTAAAGGTTCGCAACTTGCTGCAGCACACAGCTGGCTTCCAGGAATACGACGATCTATTTGTACAGCTTGGAATACTCGGCAGTCTCGACTCTCGATCCTCCTCAGGACCACGATCACCGTTTGAACCTCAAATCGCGGACGTTGTCAGCGTCTTGAAATCGCAGAAACTCGCCTATTTTCCGCCTGGCAACGAATATCACTATAGCAACACCGGCTACATTCTGGCAGCAGCCGTGATCGAAGGGGTCTCCAAAAAGCCGTTAGGCACATTCCTTGAAGACAAAATCTTTTCTAAGCTCGGGATGACAAACACGTTTGTGAACGATGCTGCCCACACGCTGACGTCAAACGTCGCTCATAGCTATAGTTTCGACGGTGTCGGTACGAAAACGGATATGGACTATACACCCTTAAACAAGATCTATGGCCACGTCGGCATCTATACCAATCTGGAAGATCTGTTTAAGTGGGAACAGGCGTTATACAAGTCAGAACAACAGAAAAATCCCAAGCACATCCTTGTGTCGGATGCGATGCTTGATCAAATCTTTTCGAGCGGCACGTTGAACGACGGCAGGACAACAACGGGGTTCGGGTTGGGTTGGGTCATCGACAGTAACGGCTCCGTCTGGCACAACGGCGAATGGGCAGGTTATCGATCAATCATCGTCCGTTATCCAAACGAAAGTTACACGGTCGTCGTGCTTTCAAATCTCGCAACGACGGATTCATCTGCCGTCTTTCGAAGTATCGACAAGATTTATTACCCTCCGCAAGACGTGAAACTGCCTAGACCGACGCGTCAACGGAATTCTGACGAGCGACTTCGAGTGCGATCCGTCATTTCTGCCGCAAACAACCGGTAAGTTCCTGTTGTGATTATTGATTCCCAAGATCACATTTAATCGTTCGCGGACGATTCCGACCTGTTGGTTTGCCGTTTTCATTTCAAAAACCAGAAATCGCCGAAGGAGGGGCGCAACGCGTGGTGCTTACGACGTCGGAGAAGACTCCGATGCAATGGGATCTATCGTCGGTCTGGTTTTGAAAAATACTTCACGGCGTTGCCTGAAATTGCGACAAAGAAAACTCAAGCGATTTTAAAGACAAACTCTCATGTTGAATTCATCCGTCTTGGACATCGGCATCGGACTGGTTATGACCTATCTCATGCTCAGTCTGATTGTCACCTCCGCGAACGAACTTGTGGCAACGGTATTGCGATCGCGAGCAATCGATCTGGAACGTGGAATCCGTAATCTTCTTGACGGGAACAGTCAGTTTCCCGAGCGTTGGTGGACAAGGCTTTGGAATCGTTTCTTTCCAACACCCGTCAAATCAGATGAGGTCTCTCCGACTGCCGCAAATTCTTCTGAGCCAAATGATGAGTCGAAGAAACCAGATGACAACCCTACGAAACCGACGAAACCGACGAAACCGACGAAACCGGGGGATTGGTCAAACGCTTTCTTTAAACATCCGCTGATCAATTCGTTCTCCAAAGACGATCAAATGCCGTGTTACGTTCCGTCGCAGACATTTGCCACGGTGCTGCTCGTCCTGGCGAAGCGGGCCGCGACGTCGATTCTGGTGCCAGAGGCGGATCCCGCCGCAGCCAATGGAACAGATTCCGTGAGTTCGTCGCCCGATTCGGCGACTCCGACGACAAATCCAGGTACCACGACGCAAACTCAAGCTTCCGGAACGGCGAATACCAAAACGAACGATTCAGTGAAATTACTCACCAAAGACGAGAATAAACGCATCGCACAAGAGAGTCCGAATCTCGCCTCTCATCTCTCTGGTGAGGCTTCGTTCGATGACATCCGAAGTGTGATCGAGAAAATCCAAAACGATCACATCAAATCATTGCTGCTTCCTCTGCTCGAAGTTGCTCGCAGCGACTCGTCGGAAGGCATTTCTGAACTCAAGAAATTTACGAATCAAATTGAACACTGGTACGACGATGCAATGAATCGTGTAACTGGATGGTACGTACAACGGACTCGCATATTTTTGTTCCTCATCGCAGCCGTCTTCGCCACAGCACTCAATATCGACACGGTGGCGATTTGCCGTCAACTGGGAACCAATTCAACGCTTCGCGACTCCATTGTGGAATCGGCCAAACAATACACTTCCCAGGCGGCAAACAAACCTGATGGCGACAAAAAACAAACACCAGCAGATCTTGAGACCAGCTTAAAGAGCGTCGAAACCGATGTCGGAAAGCTGAACAGTCTTGGAATTCCGCTCGGATGGAACAAAAATGAGTTAGCGCTCCCGGTGACAGGGGGCGGCAAACCAGCGAACGGCAGCATCAAATACGCAATCAGCATGACGTTAATCCTTACGAAGATTGCCGGCCTTCTGATGACAATCTTCGCCGCCTCCCTCGGAGCCCCCTTCTGGTTCGATGTCCTCAATAAATTCATGTCCGTCCGAGGCACCGGCATCGCCCCGCACGAAAAACCAAAGCCGCTCACTCCTGTACCACAATCAACGCCAGGCACGACCGTCGTTTTCAATTCCCAAGCAAATCCAGGTGCCGTGGAAACTATCGGATGACCGTTAAGCCTCCACGGGACGAGCACAATTGCAGTGCAACAAGCCATGTCCAATTGACGGACATGTAGCCCCGGCTTGGGATTATCGCCGTTGATCCGGCCGACCCAAGCCGAATGATCCAGATCGAATTAGCACGGCGGTGAATCGAATGTCACTTCTTGTCCTTCTGGCGTCGTTTATTTCCGCAGTAGTCCAGCAGGAACCGAATGCTGGCGATTACTGCTGAAGCCATCGGTGCATGGGCCTGCTCAAGTTCCATTCGCCCGAATTTCGAAGAACAGAATCTTGTGATTGGCAAGTCCAAATCACAAACATCGAAGGGTCACACTGGATTTCGTCAACAATTCTTGACGATGTGACAGGTGATTTGCGTGGTTTTTTCATACACTTGGAATCAAGCGGCAAGAATTTCCGCCGATCAGGAAACGGCAACTGCATGGGGCGGATCGAATCCTGAGGCCGACCTGATACTTCGGAAATGTCTCGAAATCTACCGAGCTCTTCAACAAACGAACTTTAATAATTTTTAAAGCGTCGTTTCAGCCTGTGGAAATCCCGTAAGGATTCGCATCACATGCAACTCGTTTCAAATTCGAGTTCTTGTTGGGTAAACGGCGACGACCTTGTCTGCTATTCCGTCTAGTGACCTGTAAACATGATTCGCAATTCATTCAATATCTTAAGTATTGGATTTTTGCAGACGAAAAATAATGAGACGTTTGTGTACAGGCACTTTTTCAGGGAATGATATTAAATGCTGGCAAGGATGCGCTCTTTTCTTGTGGTGATCGCAGTGATTCATGCTGCGTCCTCCTCCCCGTTTCTTCTGGCCGAGGATTTTCTTTCAGGGCTTGGAGACGTCCCTCCGATTCCTCCCGATCTGGCGATGGTACCAGGTCCAGAAGATCTTCCCCCTCCTGCGACAATGGATACACTCCAAGAGAAGCAGATGGTAATCTCAAATAATCAGACCGAAATCCTCGATCGGCTGAAAAGTTTCGATAATCAGGCAAAGGTACGACAAGATAAAATCTCTGCGTTCATCGCGAGTCGTACGAGTCAGGATCGCTGGAGTACTTATCGTGCTTTGACAACACCCCTGCCTCGGGTTGAAGCTTTTCGTCACGAAATAACGAACCAGCCAATTCATCCCAATAATTCATTGCCGGCCGCTCATGACCCAAACGACCACTTGAACCCTGTTGCACACGGAACATCAAGCCTTCAGTCCTATCGCTTGACGCCGTTTTTTAGCAGCACCACTGCGCTAACTCGTGCAAGCGCAAGCAGCGGCAGCAGCAACCCGTTCGCGCCATTTGGTTCTGGAGCCGCAGCCGGCGCTGCAACCGACCCAACTGCAGATTTGACTGACAATTCTCCGACGACGCTCGATGTCGGATTTCAAATCCGCCCCGGGATGTTTTATGACACAGGATTTGTCGCAGGCAGCGATAAGAAGGATTACGTCTTTAATCCAGGCCATATCGCGTTGAATGGTTCTCCGGAGAGTAATCAAAATGGACAGGTGTACTACAACGTTGGAGATCAAACAAACGGCAGCAGCGGCCTAATATTCCCGTATCGCCCACAGTTAGGTATCACGTCCGCAAGTGATATCGGAACCGGACGAGCATATACGGATCTCATCTCAAGCAACGACGGCACGAGTGTGACGCCACGAACGGCAGTCCTTCAGTATGTGGACCCCAATGAAGAATGGGTTGTGATTTTCGGACAAACAGAGACATTGTTTGGCGATCTTGGCTCGTCTGCGGCAAGCTTAATCACCGGGGCCCTTCCTGTCGGTACGGTGAGTACTTCTACGTTTTCGACGGATCCAGTAGCGAAACAGTCAGCTGGATGGGTTGGTGTTCCTCAAGCTCGACTCGGGCATTATTGGCATAATACCCTTAACGACAATGACCTGATCGAATTAGCCTTTTCAGCCGAAGATCCCCGTGTGATTGATTCCACGCTTAGGAATCAGCCAAAAAAGGAGGATGATGTGACGATTCTGCAACGATATCCGACGTTTGTTGGGCGAACGAGATATCAAGGAAGTAATTTGTTCGATAGTTATCAGGTCGCTGCGCTCGTTCGCCCTATGGACATTCATGACAACATTAATGGCCAAAATGCGTCGGCGATCGGATATGGAATTTCTACAAATGCCCGTTTTGAACTGATAGAAAATGGGTTGCTTGACACGTTTTATGTTGGTGGCGTTGCCGGTCGTGGTATTGGTGGATACATTTTCGGTGACATTCCAGGTGCGGTTGCCCAGGTCCAGACAGGTCCGGCTGGCCAACCCGGATCGACTGATTCCCTGAGGATGCTTTCCAATGTGGGTGGATACGGTGCTTACAGGCACGTATGGACTGTCAGAGAGAACGGCAGCTACTGGAGTTCCAACTTCATGGGTGGGCTCGCACAGTCGCAAGATCCTGGAAATTTTGCGGGTGCCGATGGTGCTAATCGAAATTTGTATCAGGCAGGTTGCAACCTTCTCTGGCACAGTGGGAAAAATTCCACAATAGGCTTAGAGTATCAATACGGCTCACGTTTGGCCTCGGTATATAACACCGCCACTAGCGCTGTTTCAACCGTGCATGGCGAGGACCATCGGATCATGCTCGTCATGCAATTCGGGTTAAACCCTTCGATCAAGCAGGGTGCGCCTAACTCTGCAAGCAAAAATGCTAATGCCTTGCGAAGCTTCACTGCTCAAGATGCGGCCAGCGCTTCATCTTCCAGCCGGATTTCTCGCATGAGGTTCTAGACCTCGTATGGGACAGCCCTCGGCGTTGTGCGCCGAGGGCTTATTGCCATCTGGACGTGGTAATCACACGTGTGCGGTGCATCCATGGACGAAGTCACCGTGAAAACTCCATCCTAACGGTTTACGAAATAGGCGGCAGATTTCATCCGCCTCAAGTGAATCAATCTGCACCTAATCCACCCTCGCGAGAAATGATTAACTTGCCCGCTCAAAGCATGACGACTCGAAATCTGATTGAATTCAGCGCCGTCCACAGCAACAGCATGAACCACCGCCCGAAGATTGAAAACTGCTAGGAGGCGTGCCCTGTGACTGGAACGGTGTCATTAATCGAATAGGAGTCCCGTTGATAGTCGTCCTCGGGTTCTGTGTGTTCCACACCTCATTGTAGAGTCGTTTCAGGTCGGTCTTGTCAGTATCGGTCAAATGGCAGTTTTCGTTGTAGTTCATGATAGTGACCTCCGAATCGTTGCCGAATAACACGCTCGGCTTATCGGTCTCAGAGATGTTGGCGAAGAAGTGTCTTAAACCGAAGATATGACCCAACTCGTGGCAGAAAGTCGTTATCTTGTCTTCCTGGTTTTGATCGAATAGGGTGGGGTATAGGTAAAACTTCTGTTGCCCACCGCCAGGAAAAAAGGAAGAGGCCAAAACACAACCGTTTGCGTTACAGTTCACAACCGGTCGCATTACAATCTCGAAATCCCATGCATCGCTGCTTTTAACAAATTTCACGGGGACCGCGTCGCCCCATGCGGCCAGAGCATCAGAAAATAACGACTCAATCGCGCTCTCTGCTAAACTTGGGTTGTCAAACACCAACATCGAGTTTTCGTTAAAACGCCATGCAAGAGTAACCCCTTTCGCCCAAAGTGGAATGAATCCTTTTGAAGCATCGACACGGAGTTCTGTTTCGCCACGGTTACCAGGCGTCGGATACCCACGGCTCTCAGTGTCGCAAACGACATGGTTTCCGTAGACATGTGTTTTCAAATTCGCCAGCGCGAGAGGGGCGCCGTCGCTTCGCAATAGAAACGATCGGGGATCCACACTGGGCTTTTTCTTTGAAGGTAGCTTTTTCTGACGAAGGGTATTGCCACGTAACTCATTCGCCACTTGGCTGGCGATATCAGAAATCTTGCCCAACGCTTCGGTGACTTTGTCAATATCATCGGCCATAATTCACATCCAATTAAAAACTCCAAACTGACGCCCGTCGCGTGAATCACTTGTTCACGCAGTCACAAAACAGTACGCTGAAAATAAGGCATCCGTCTCAGAATTAAGATGTCAATGCGTTCTAGGTAAGTCAACGAGATTCTTGAGCGTTTATGATTTTTGTCAAAATTGGCGTAAAATTCTAGAAAAGATGCGAAGGAACAAAAAGGGGGAGTTTTTTGAAACAGTGAAAACCCTTCCGCAAGGATGGGTGATGCTGTAGCCTTCTCGTCGACGACATTGCCAAACAAATAATGGAACTGTGATTCGAGTGTGGCACTTGTTCCAAAGAGTCTGCTGGTTTTATTTGAGCGTAACGTCCATCGAAATAGGGCACACTTGAATGCCGACTCCTGAACCGAAATTTGCTCGGCCGTTTACATTCCCGCTTCCGTTGTTTGAAAACAAGGGTGGCACGACCAGTCCCTGGTTGACGGAGGTGGCGGGGATTGGCGTCGAACCCGATGATACGAACCTGAAGTATTGTACCGCGATTTATGGAATTCTTAAATCGGCCAGCGAAGCTCAATTGATCAAGAGTCAACATACAGTTGATATAACGGTCGCAAACGGCCAGACCGAGGGAAAGGGGGTAGAGGAGGTACAGCCAGAGATTCTCCGACTTCAAGCGTCCGCCGCAAACGGGGGGGCGAAGCAAACTCCGTGGGTGTTTCATGATCAATACGCATTTCCGATCTATGGGGTAAAGCGAGACTCCAGGGGTTTGGCAACGACTGACCTTCCTATTGCTCGATATGACTGCAATGTCTCTGGTGTGGATCAAAAAGGCCAACCGTGCGATCAATGGGAACCGCCGTGGCCTTTCAGAAGTCGGACGAACAATGGCGGTTGGATCGTTCATCAAGTACCCGTCCCGTCCCCCGCTGAATTTGCCTCAGCGGGACCTCAGTCGTTGAATTCTGATGGAACGGTCATTCTGTTCGACGAAAAAACGGGAATCGAGTACGACTTCTGGCAGGCGACCGTGCAGGTTGGAGTCGGTGGCCAATCATTGGGTGGTGGTTTAGAAGCAAGCCAGATGCAATCCTCAGGGTCGTTGAGTACGTTTCAAACGACAGGTCTTGGCGCGAGGAATCCAGATGTCGATCCTCGCATTAGTTCTCGTGCCTCCGGATTGCCTTATTTAGGTGGACTGATTCTTCCGGAAGACTTTGCAGAAGAAGCTGGCGGTTGGATTAAGCACGCCCTCGCGTTCTCTTTGCCACAATTGCGATACTTCAAAGAACCTTCACCAGCAGATCCTCCAAACTGGGTCTATCCCGCCACCGGAACGGAGATGACAAGCCCAGCTGCGGACAAATGGGCGCTTGCGGCGGGCCAGAGAATTAAACTCGAGCCGTCAATCAACTTTCGTATTGGGAATCAAATCGTAAACATTAAAACTCAAACGATAATTGACAAGGATTCGATACCACTGGTAGTGAGATCCTTCTTGAACGCGATTCTGAAGTACGGCGCGTACCTGGTTGACGGCGGAAATGGATTTGGATTTGCGGCAGAAGACTCAATGACGGCAAATCCGGCCTACTCTGCGAGCCATGTCAAACAATTAATTGGAGATATTGCAATAGGCAACGGTAAGACCTTGTGGGCCAGTATTATCGATGAGCTTGACGAATGGTTGTCGTGGAAACTCGGAGAACGCCTGTTTCAGGAGTCGTCTAGTTTGGCCTTCGCCCTCGAAGATGAAAAGGAAAATCTTATTCCCAATTTTAGAGTTGTTAAGAACCTAAAACCGCCATGAGCGGTCGTGGCTTGCGACTCGCGAAGCAGAGCTTCGAAGAGTTGCATTCCCAAGCTGTAGCTTGAGGAACCACGAATTTAGAGGCGGGAGCTTGGGGACGAGGAAACGAGGAATTCAGCGACTTAGTGTCAAGTTTCTCCGCTTCGTGTCAAGTGACTCTGCATGCCCTGTTCAGGGTATACGCTTTCTATTGATTTTCGATCAAAATCGGGCAAACTGCTTCGAGTGTTGATGTGTTCCTCGGAAACGTTTGGGCCTTCCTTTTCACAAGGTGACGTAACATGAGCAATGTTGATAATCAGAGCGTGTCGGATCTTCGAGATTTACAGGGATTTGAGTTTGGACATGTGGAAACATCAACTCCAACAGTTACTGAGGCTTTAGCTACGACTGCTGCAGCAGCGGCTGGTGTGCCACCGTTAGGGCCTCTTGAAAAATTCATCGGAAGCTGGACGGGCTTAGGCTTCAATACGATTTTTCGCCCAAGTCAACCTGCGGTTTCAGGAAGCGATAATATCCTTCAGCTGAATGTCACGACGGAATCATTAGTATTCTCCAGCGGGCTTGGTTCAATCCCGAATCGAGGCGAAGTTCAACCGGATATTTTCCTCAACGGAATCAGTTATCTCCAAACGGTCAATGACGTCACAACGCCTGGGGAAGTCGTTGGGATTCATTTTGAGCCAGGGCTTTGGATTAGCGTTCCACCAACAACCGACCCCGCAATCACATCACCTTCGCTGGTTCGCATGGGATCGATTCCACACGGAACCACAATCCTGGCTCAAGGGACTTCAGCGACGATCACGGGTGCGCCAACGATTCCCACCGTTGATATTACGCCCACGACTTCTGGAGGAGTCAAGATCAAATTCCCAAGCCAGACGGCGAGTGATAGTAATACCTTTCGAATTCCAAAGGTATTACCCGTTCCCGGTAGCAGCTTGGATTTGGCCGATTGGCAAGCCATGCTTGCCGATCCAAATGCCGTTCTTCGCAATGCGATTTCAGGACAGACAATTACGAGTACGACCATCATCGAGATTGCCAGTCCACCTTCGGCTCCGTTTGTGGGTGGTGGAGTTCAGGACATCGCATTTCTGTTGGGGAACACCAGTCCAAATGCGAACGCGAATAAGTTCAGGGCGACATTCTGGATTGAAACCGTCAGTTTCACACTTCCGATTCCGGTAATGGCAGCCGGTTCTTTCGTAACCGTAACACCAACAACGACGGTACCGGGGCTTCCTATACCTCAATTTGCCGTTCAAACAGTTTCCGAAGTCACCGCACCGACGAGTGTTACCGTTACCTACAACCAGATTCAATACACTCAATTTGTGAATCTGAATTTCGCAACCCTTGATTGGCCTCACGTATCGGTGGCAACGCTCGTACCGGCAACGCCGATCGACGTTCAGCTCCCTTGACGTAAGCGGTGCTGACAGAGTGTTTATTGATACGGGAATCAGCACCTCCATTACCTCGTTGATTTCGGGTTCGTCTTCCGTTGTTTGAAAACTACGGTGGATGCAACGGGCCCTCGTTGACAGAAGTGTTTGAACTCGATGTCGAGCAATATAACGTGTGCTTGCGGATGAGCACTAACGGTCCTTGTACGGCTGTTTCGTCGACGCTGTTTAACTTCATGCTACCATCCGGTGTCGTGCTGACAATCGATGATGGAAGTAGCGACGCAGAAGCGCCCAACGAATCACAAACCCCTCCTCATGACCCCGATGAAAAGTCAAGTTCGCTTGAGGGGTTGGGAGGCTTTCACGGTTCCGTGAAATTCGGCAACCAGCGTATCTATTATGCAGTTGGCGTCTACTCACAGGGCAGCAACGGGATCGATGCCTTCGGCGTCCCCTGGAAGAACGTCGTCGCAACATTCTATCACGAACTGAACGAAGCACGGACTGACGCTGATGTTGAGGAAAATAAAGTTGCTTGGGTCAATTCACGCGGTGAAGAAATCGGTGATATTCCAATGTCACTAGCTGGAAACGATTTATCGAAGGTGATGGTCGAAGTCTCCTTAGCAGATGGCTCAGGTACGACGCCGATTCAACTGATGTGGTCCAATGCGGTTCATGGTCCCGAAGGCCCAATTGCACATCCTCACTAACACGATTCCGAAAGCACGTTATTTCCAATCATTCGGGAAGCGGCTTCCCCTTCGTTTCCGGTGCCAATGGCAGTATGAAAAGCCCCAGCAGGAAGATTGAACTCATCATGACGCCTGCGGGGCGCATTGGTTCTGTATAGCCAGAGAAGATGTACTTGCTGAGTGCCCCCAGCGCTAGTGGACCCAACGCGGCGACGAATCGGCCGACGTTGTAGCAGAAGGATGTTCCGGTGCTTCTCAAGTGCGTTGGAAAAAGCTCGGGAAAATAGATGGCATAGCCACCAAACAGAGCCAGCTGACAGAAGCCCATGATGGGGATCATCCAGAAGATCTGACTGAATTCAGTCAGATATCCGAACACCATGACTGTACTCAACAAAGCCAGGATAAATGCGACTGCGAACGCCGGACGACGTCCGGTATAATGCGTCACATAGGTGAAGGCGTAGATGCCGAAAAAGGCACCGATATTCAACATGACCGAAGTAATCGCGGCCCAGAAGCCCAGTCTATAGTTCAGTTTTTTCGCTCGCGCTTTTATCCGATTGGCGTGGTCGTCGAACGTGCTGGCAGCAGCACCGGTTTCGGTCCCGGCAAGATATTCAAGCCTTCGAGTTTGTTCGTCATCCGATTGTGAAATTGAGGCAATCGTTTCGGTGGCAGACAGATCTTCGTCCGCTTTACTGCGTTTGATCAACGCCGAGTAAATGGCTTCGGCATCCTTATTTCCCGGTACGAGGGCCAGTAACTGGTTCGGCTGAGGGGTTGATTTGGCGTCTTTAAAGCCTTGAGGATTGCTGACGATCAACCGCAAGTAGTCACGGTCTTTTTCGGCTTCGCCCGCTTTTCGAAGTTCTGATTCGAATGTCTTACGGAAGACGGATCTATTGAGGTCAATACTGAAGAAGCCAATCCCCCACAGTCCGATCACTCCTGATGCAGCCATGACCAGACCGACGAGAGCGTTTTTTCTCCATCGGGGATTGGCAAACAATTCACCGTACGAGCCAAGCTGTTTCTTCAGCTGTTCCCCCGAGACTGCTTGCCATTGTTCGGGTTCTTTCAGCCGGCGGCGGATCAAAATTGCCAGTAACGCCGGAACCGCTCCGATCACGAACATGATTCGCCAGGCACTTCCTACGGCACCACGTTCTTCAAGATCGACCAGCACCAGGCTGATGATTGCTGCCGAGATATTGCCGACGGCGGATAAGGCTTGAAGTAGTCCCAACGCAAAAGGTCGAGCACGAACAGGCATGACTTCTGCAACCAGAGCGACACCGACCGCGAACTCGCCTCCGACACCCAGTCCTGTCAGGAATCGAAACCCTGCAAAACTCCACGGGTCCCACGACAACGCACTAAGGCCCGTGAATAACGAATAGAGAAGAATGGTCAGCAGCATGGTCTTCGCGCGACCAATTCGGTCACCCATGATTCCGAATCCGAGACCACCAGTTGCCCAGCCAAGCAGGAAAATCGAAGTCGAAATCCCGCCATAGAAATCAACATCGGCTTGGGCCGGCGAGACACCCGGTGCGGGTGCAAGCAATTCTCGCATAGCGGGTACTCGTGCCAGGTTGAATAACTGCTGATCCATGGTGTCGAACAGCCACCCTAAGGCGGCAACGACTAGCACGAACCAGTGATATCGATTCAGTTCTTTCCACCAGGGTCCTGTGGCGTTTGAGGAATCATCAGCGGGTGCCGCAGTCTCAAATCCGTGCATGGCATAAAACCTTGTTCGCGGAGGGCTTGTTCAATGAGTGGTGAGGCGAACAATACAACCGAATTGTCGTCCGTCTGCAAGCTCGCGGGTCAGGTTTTTATTTCTCGATGCAGCTCCTGTGCGACAGGATGCCGCCGGAATTGCATGGAGATCTCGGGCCTGTACTCCTCTTTATTTCGGGATCACTGCCGATTCGCGAAGCGGAGTTTCGAAGAGGGGCGTTCCCAAGCGGGAGCGTGGGAACGAGAATTGTTACTGGGTTCCTGACTCCATTGAACTTTCCGAAGTGAGCGGTAACGAGAACCGAAACAGAGCACCGCCGCCGGATCGGTTCTCGGCAGTGATTGTACCATGATGAAGCTCGACGATCCCTCGACAGATTGCCAGACCAATACCTGTACCGATTCGTGACTGACCTTCCACCCGATAGAACTTTTCGAAGATTCGCTTTTCTTCGCCGGGGGGAAAACCAGGTCCCCGGTCCGCCACTTCCAGAATCAGGTCATTCTCTTTTTGGTAGGCACTTAACATGATCGGCGTTAAAGGCCCCGAGAATTTGACAGCGTTGTCGACAAGATTCGTCAGCACTTGTTGGATCAGCAAGCTATCAATCATGACGGGGGGAAGGTCGGGAGGCAGGTGAGTCTCGATCCGATGATCTCGAAGCTCTCTTTCCATGCGATTCAGTACTACGCCGACAACCTCGTCGATCGGCTGTAAATCCCGTTGAAGTGAGATCGCACCCGCCTCCAGGCGTGTCATATCCAGCAAGTTTCCAACCAGCCGGTTCAGGCGGTCAGATTCGTCCAGAATCGATTCTGCCAGATCTTGTCGCGCGGCGGACCCGAGTTGGTCATTTCCGTCGATCAACAGACTGGCTGCACCGGTGATACCTGTTAACGGCGTTCTTAAGTCGTGCGAAACGGCACTCAACAGTGTGTTTCGCATTCGCTCCGTTTCCATTTGAAGTCGAACGTGTTCAGCCTGAACGGCAAGATTACATCGCTCGATCGCCATTGCGACTTGTCCCGCGAACGTCTCCAGTAACTTCATTTGGGAGTTCGATAACTTGGAATCGGGTTGTCTTGGCTGAACGCCAAGCACACCGACAAGATTGTCAGCGCCAAGCAGTGGCAAATAGGTTCCTTCGGTGCCAGGAAGCGTATCGGTTCCGAAGCCAGCAGGACGACGGTGGTCGAAGACCCAGCGAATGACTCCCTGGTGTTTTTGCGGCGGAATCCCGTCAACCGCAGAATCAGCAGGCGCAAAAGTGCCGTCATGTTGAGGTACGATCATCCAGACATGGGCGTCCAGGGCGTCTCCGATGATTCGGCGTGTTGCGACCGCAACAGTCCCTTGCGTCGGCAGGCGAGCCAGTTCTTTACTGAGCGCGAACAACGCTGCCGTCCGAATTTCACGACGGCGAATCGCTTCTTTCTGCGAATGGACTCGCGAAGCCAAAGCGCTGATCACTAACCCGGTGACGAGCATTACCGCAAACGTAAATAAGTATTGGGTGTCGGCGACGGCGAATGTTCCGTACGGCGGAATAAAAAAGAAGTCAAATGCCGCAACCCCGAGCATGGTTGCCAGAACCGATGGACCTCGTCCCCAAAGAAGCGATACGGCAACAATACATGCCAGGTAGACCATTGCGAGGTTTGTTGCCGCGAACAGTTGAAAAAGTCCAAAGCTGATCAACGTACATCCCGCGACGGACAAACCTGCGGCGAGATACGGGAACCAATGGATCGGTTTCTTTTCTACGACGGGCTTATTTTCGACGGGATGATCTGCGTCGCCGCTGATGACATAGATATCAATGTCGCCCGATTGCCGAATCAGATCGTCAACAAAAGCACCGCGTAGTAACTCGCGCCACTTTGACATGCGGGATTTGCCCACCACAATCTTGGTAATATTGTGATGTTTCGAATACGTGACAATCGTTTCGGCGAATTCGGTTCCGTAGGTGGTTTCGACGGTGGCACCCAATTCTTGTGCCAGTCGAAGGTTGTTCTCCAGACGCAGCTGATCGGCTGGCGAAAGAGGCTTTCCCCGTTCCAGTTCGACATGCAATGCGACCCACGGCGCGCGGAGACTGGCTGCCATACGTCGAGTTGCTCGAACGAGTCTCGCCGACATCGGGCTGGGGCCGACGCAGACCAGCAGTCGCTCGGACGTTGCCCAGATCCTGGAGACATCGTGTTGCTGGCGGTAGTCGATTGCCTGTTCGTTGACACGTTCGGCTGTTTTCCGAAGAGCAAGTTCGCGTAAGGCAAACAAGTTCCCTTTTCGAAAGAAATTCTCGAGTGCACGCGAGGCCTGGGCTGAGACGTAAACCTTCCCTTCCCGCAATCGCTCGATCAGATCATCCGGAGCAAGGTCAACCAGTTCGATTTCGTCAGCTTTCTCGAAGACATGATCGGGCACCGTTTCACGCACCGGTATGGAAGTGACCTGTGCGACGACATCGTTCAGGCTTTCGAGATGCTGAACGTTGAGTGTTGTATAGACATCAATTCCGGCCGCGAGCAGATCTTCGACGTCCTGCCATCGCTTGGGATGTGTTGATCCTTCGGCATTGGAATGGGCAAGTTCATCGATCAGGATCAGTTGTGGTTTGCGTTCCAATGCCCCTTCGAGATCGAATTCTTCCGTCGTCTTACCCCGTTGCGTGACAATCCTTCGTGGCATCAAATCGAGGCCGAGAACAAGTGCATGCGTTTCGGGGCGAGCGTGTGGTTCGACATATCCGACAACGATGTCAATTCTTTCTGTGGCCGCCTTACGGGCTGCCTGCAACATGGCATAAGTCTTGCCGACACCGGGGGCCATACCAAAGAAGATCTTCAGTTTGCCCCGCTTTTGTTTGACTTCTTCAGCCTGAACTCGCGCGAGTAGTTCGTCGGGATTCGGACGGTCGTTTGTCATGGGAATAGCCCGAAGTCGGTTTAGAAAAAACAAGAATGGGACTGATAGGACTTATGTGACGTATGGGACATCATAAAAACAACAAGTCCCATCGGTCGCATACGTCCCATTCTTTCAGTCAAGAAGCCCAGCGCTTGATCAAAATCCAAGGTCGTTCATTGGGGCGCCGGAATGACAAGCTTTGATACTTCCTCGGTTTTTGCATCCAACGCCAGATTCAATTTCAGCACATTCACTCGCGTCTGGCCAAAAATTCCGATCGTAGGTCGTTCTAAATGGCTGAGGACAAGCTTGTTTAATGTGTAGGGTTCGATCTTTCGCAGTCGAGCGACCCGCCCGACTTGATACAGCGCTGCCGCTTCCGAGATATGCGGATCGAGCCCGCTGGCCGAGGCTGTGACAAGATCGACGGGAACTTTTGCGAGATTTTCGGGATCTTCCTGTCGTAACTTCGCAACCCGATCTCGCACGGCATCGACGAGAGCCGGATTGGTTGGTGCCTGATTTGAGCCACTTCCCCCCATTCCGTTGTAGGCGACCGGTGCCGTGGCAGAAGGCCTTCCCCAGAAGTATGCCGGGTCGCTGAATGGCTGGCCGATGAATTCTGAACCGGCCCATTGTGGCGGCTGATTGGACGCAGATCGCCAATCTCGCGCGTTCGTATGTGCGGGCGAGCTGGCGGCCCCACGTGGTTTTTCAAACAGGCTTCCATTGGCCCCCTTCGGAAATCCAATTTGTGCGACGGCTGTGACTGCGAATGGATAAGCCACGCCAGTTATAACTGTGAACAGAGCCAGCATGATTGTTGATGTACGTAATATTTGAAGCATTTGAAATTTCCTTTAAGCCAGGTGCAGGGCCACGAGTATCAGATCAATGACTTTGATCCCAACGAAGGGAACAACAAAGCCACCCAGGCCATACACCACCAGATTGTTTCGCAAAAGCGTCGCCGCTCCGACTGATTGGTATCGGACGCCGCGTAACGCCAAGGGGATCAGGAACACGATCACAAGGGCATTGAAGATCACTGCGGACAAGATCGCACTCGAAGGTGTCGCTAAAGCCATGACATTCAGGCGATTGAGTTCCGGGTAGGTTCCCACGAAGGCCGCCGGGATAATCGCGAAGTATTTCGACACATCGTTCGCAATGCTGAACGTTGTCAGCGAACCTCGCGTCATTAACAACTGCTTACCGATTTCGACGATTTCAATCAGCTTGGTTGGGTTCGAGTCGAGATCGACCATGTTTCCCGCCTCTTTGGCCGCTTGTGTTCCCGAGTTCATTGCGACCGCAACGTCGGCCTGAGCAAGCGCCGGCGAATCATTGGTTCCATCACCAGTCATGGCGACCAGACGACCTCCAGCCTGGTATTCCCGAATCAGTGCAAGTTTCGCTTCGGGTGTCGCTTCGGCGAGGAAATCGTCGACACCCGCTTCGGCCGCAATGGCTGCAGCAGTCAGGGGATTATCTCCGGTGATCATGACGGTCTTGATCCCCATCTGCCGTAACTGGGCAAATCGTTCGCGGATTCCCCCCTTGACGATGTCTTTGAGGTAGATCACCCCCAGGGCTCGTTTTCCTTCCGCGACAACCAGAGGAGTTCCGCCGAGATTCGCAATCCGACTGACCTGATCTTTCAACGAACGAGGGAAATCGCCGTTCTGTTCACGAACGTAGTTCTCCATGGCATCGACCGCACCCTTGCGGATCTCTCGGCCATCCAGATCCACGCCGCTCATTCGGGTCCTCGCCGAAAACTCAATGAACTTTGCCCGAAGCTCTTCGACATTGCGTCCCCGCAGTCCGTACTTCGTCTTCGCAAGAATCACGATGCTGCGACCTTCTGGAGTCTCATCAGAGAGGGATGAAAGTTGGGCGGCATCGGCCAGTTGTTCCGCCGTCACCCCATCGGCCGGGATGAATTCGACCGCCTGACGATTTCCCAGCGTGATCGTGCCTGTCTTATCGAGCAACAATACGTCGATATCCCCGGCCGCTTCCACAGCGCGCCCCGAGGTGGCGATCACGTTTGCCTGGATCATTCGGTCCATGCCGGCGATTCCGATCGCTGATAGTAACCCGCCAATTGTTGTCGGGATCAGACAGACGAGCAATGCCACAACAACGGCGAGTGTGATCGGAGATCCCTTTCCCGCCAGCACAACGCTGTATTCTGAAATGGGGACCAGCGTGGCACAAGCGAGCAGAAATACGATCGTCATCGCTGCCAGCAGAATATCAAGAGCGATTTCGTTAGGAGTCTTTTGACGCTTGGCCCCTTCGACCATACTGATCATCCGGTCCAGAAAGCTGTCGCCGGGGCTGGATGTCGCCCGGATCGTGAGCGAATCTGAGATCACTTTTGTTCCTCCAGTGACGGCACTCCGGTCACCACCACTTTCGCGAATGACTGGAGCGCTCTCACCCGTGATGGCGCTTTCGTCGACGGACGCAACTCCGTCAATGACTTCACCGTCAATCGGGACCAGGTCCCCCGCTTTGACGATGACGACATCGCCCTTCTTCAATTGGGACGAAGGAACTAATTCGCGAACGTTATTGCTGGTCAGACGGCAGGCCATGACTTCCTGCCGTGACTTGCGTAACGCGTCGGCCTGAGCCTTACCGCGTCCTTCGGCCATCGCTTCAGCGAAATTTGCGAAAAGGAGTGTAAACCAGAGCCAGGCGGCAATTCCCCCAATAAAAGCGGCGGATTCTTCGCCCGGGTTTGTCACCGCACGAATGGCAAGCAACGTGGTAAAGATGCTGCCGATCAGCACTGTGAACATCACAGGGTTGCGAAGCTGATGTCGGGGATCGAGTTTTCCAAACGCTCCCCAAATCGCCTGCTTGACGATCGGCCAATCAAAAAGAGGTCGAACAGTTCTTGTAGACATCATCGTATTCCTTCTGACCCTTAGCGAGTCGCCGTGAGTTGTAAATGTTCAATCACCGGTCCAAGTGCGAGCGCCGGGACAAAGGTTAATGCTCCGACGAGCAAGACCATTCCTGCGACGAGGACGATGAACAAGGGCGTATGTGTTGGCAGTGTCCCTGCGGAAGGAGGGGTGTACTTTTTCTTCGCGAGCGAACCTGCAATCGCCAGCACGGGAACGATCAACCAATATCGCGAAATCAGCATCGCGGCCCCGAGCAAGCAATTGTAAAACGGGGTGTTCGCTCCAAATCCGCCAAACGCACTACCGTTGTTATTTCCTGCGGAAGACAAGGCATACAAAATCTGACTGAACCCGTGCGGGCCGGGATTCGTCACGCTTGCCCGACCAACATCCAGCGAGACCGCGATTGCAGTCCCTCCAAGCACGACCATCGGTGGAATCAGGATGACGAGCGACGCCATCTTCATTTCGTAGGATTCAATCTTCTTGCCCAGGTACTCGGGAGTTCGCCCAACCATCAGCCCGGCGATAAAGACCGCAAGGATTGCAAAAATCACGAGGCCATATAACCCGCTCCCCACACCGCCGAAGATCACTTCGCCCAATTGCATCATCCACATGGGAATGAGACCACCAAGTGGAGTGAACGAGTCATGCATGGAATTCACACTACCGTTGGAAGCCGCCGTAGTGGCGGTTGCCCACAGCGCGGATGCCGCCGCACCAAACCGAACTTCCTTACCCTCCATGTTGCCGCCGCTCTGAAACGGATTGGATGTCTGGTCGACATCAATCTCGGTCAACCGGGGATTACCAACCTGTTCGGCCCAGACGCAAACGACCAGCATCGGTACGAAAATGACCAGCATCGCGGCCAAGAGAGCCCAGCCCTGTCGAACGTCACCGACAAGATCACCAAACGTGTAACACAACGCCGCTGCAATCAACAAAATTGCCAAGGCTTGCAGGAAGTTGCTGAGAGGAGTCGAGTTCTCAAGCGGGTGTGCCGAGTTGACACCGAAAAACCCTCCACCATTGGTCCCCAATTGTTTGATCGCAATTTGCGATGCCGCAGGTCCCAATGGAATGGTTTGAGTGGTGACACTCTTCCCTTCGGCATCGGTTGTCGATTCCAGCAAGGCGACTTCTGCTGAGGGTGAAAAAGTCTGAACAACACCTTGTGAAACCAGAACGACTGCGAAGACGAACGATAACGGCAACAAGATGTAGAGCGTACTTCTTGTCAGATCGACCCAGAAGTTTCCGATTGTTCCGGTCGATCGTCGCGTCAAACCACGAATCAGCGCAATCAAGACCGCCATCCCCGTCGCAGCGGAAACAAAGTTTTGGACGGTCAATCCGAGCATTTGTGTAAAGTAACTCAACGTGCTTTCGCCGCTATAGGCTTGCCAGTTCGTGTTCGAGGCAAAACTTACGGCCGTATTGAAAGCGAGATCCGGAGCCACGGCCCCGAGTTGTTGAGGGTTCATCGGCAACCACTGTTGGCCTCGTTGCAGCAAATAGACAACGACAACTCCCAAACCATTGAAGACTAGTGTCGCAACCGCATAAGTCGTCCAGGTCATTTCCTCGTCCGACCTGACGCCTGATACTCGATAGAGCAATCGCTCGACGGGACCAATGGCACGATCCAATCCGCATGGCTGACCGGCATAAACACGAGCCATGTACCAGCCCAACGGCTTGACCAGTCCGATCAAAATGACAAAAAACAATCCGATTTCCATCCACGCAGACGTATTCATGAGAACCTTTCCGGACAAAGCATGGCAAAGAGCAGATAGACAAAAAGTCCACCTGCGAGAACCGCCGCTAACAACTGCATTACGTCCATCATTTCTTCCTTTAAAGGTGGCGACATCCCATCACGAGCAGACCACTGATGAGAAAAAAGCCGACAACCGTCGCCAAAAACACAAGATCCATTGCCGCACCTCGTCATTCAGACTCGTTCCAAAACTTGCAACGAAGAGATGGTATCCCGAGTGATATAAAATGGGGGTAAGAAGTTTGCCGTTCCGCATAAAGAAAACGTAAAGAACGGAACTTCGACTCAACGTCGGTTGCCAAATTGACGAAAGAATCAGGTGCGATTCGCTGTTAATCTGAGTTTGGGAAACGAAGTCGGATTCGAACGACCATCAAACAGAATTTGGTCGAGATTAAGATTCCGAGCACCTGCTGATACGGAAAGTCATTCATGCAAAAGAGACCCCGTTCGATACTGATTGCCGAAAACAATCGAGCGATTGCGCAGGCGTTGCGACTTCACATGGAACGAGCCGGGTATTCGGTATATGTGGCTCACGATGGCGATCAAGCGGCGATATTGGCCGCAAGACAACGATTCGATTTGATTATTGCGAGTCTCGAACTGCCGGTGATGAGCGGAGCGGAGTTTTGTCGACATGTCCGCGAGGACCTTCGCCTGACCGAAACACCAATCGCCATCTGTTGTACCCCAAATTCGAAAACGAACGCCGACTCGCTGGTCTTTCGACATGGAGTTTCACGGATTTTTGTGAAGCCGATTGATCCCTCAACTGTATTGAGCTTTGCCAACGAAACAGTCGAGAGCCTCGTGGCTGCAGTATGACAAATGCTGTCATTCTTCGTAGATCGGACGATGCCGATAGGGCGTTTCGAGAATCAAGACGCACATTGCAGTGAGATACAACCGACCTGCCTTATCTGCGTATTCTTCCCCTTCGCCCTCAGGCCGGGGACTCCATGAACCACGGACATCCTGGCCTGGTTTGGAACTCCCCGCTGAGACTTGGTTTCTCACCACGGCATCCAAGATCGCGGTACTCCAAAGCTTCCAGTCGTCACCACCCATGTTGTGGACGACTTGACTGACGTAGTACCACTCAACCACGTTGCGTCTTCCGGCAGACCACTGTGGGCGATTGTGGTCTTCCATCAGGAAACGGACTCCATCAACCAGCGGTGGATGAGTCTTGGGCCAGCCGAGCCATTGACGACAAAGCAATCCGATCGCGGTCCTTGCCGCCGTCACGCGAGACTCGGGCTCGTTGGGCTCGTACTTGTAACGGGCACCACCCTGTTCCTGGACGCGATCGAGAAAACCGGAACACCTCTGAAACTCTTCGGGCGGAACCGAAATCTCTGCGATTCGAGCAGAATGGAGTGCCATCAAAGCCCACGCTGTAACCGAGATATCGCCAGACATGACTCGTTGAGTTAATGGCCGGTACTTCCAGCCACCCATGTCAGGATGTTGTGAGTCGATCAGGTACTTCACGGCCATCTCGGCCGTTGGTCGCAGCTGGTCGTCATGCGTCATGGCCAATGCTTCACAGAGTACTATCGTTGCCATGGAATGAGCATAAAAAGCGGCATTACGGCCTTGTTCCTGGCGTTGATCATGCAAATCACCTGTCACAGGATCCTGGATTGTCCGCAGCCATTTCAGCCCCTTTTCTACTACCTGCTGGTGCTCGCCCGCTATGTGAGTGTCGCCATGCCCTAGAAACGCCAGCAGGGCCAGTGCGGTCGCTCCGGTATCGGTTTTGACATAAGACCGTCCCGCGTCCGGGTATCCCTGATGCAATTCCCAATGCCCGTCACTCGTCTGGTGTCGTGCGAGCCAGCCGAGTCCTGCCTTGATTGCTCGTTCAGAGTCTGATGATCCCCCGAGTTGCTCGAGACTGGCGCTGCGCATCCGTTGGTTTCGCCCGGCCAAGGCTCCGCCAACGCCGACGGGAACAACACCCAACGGCCCAGGTGTCACGTCGGTGCCTGGGTTGGGTGAAGAGTTTTCTTCTGCAGGGATGCTACCTGCGATTGATGCGACATCAACCGGTGTCGAGACAGTTCGTCGCGATTTTGATGTCGCTGGCTGGACCAATACCCCTGGTTCAGACCAGGTGAGAATGAGTGTGTCGACATCATTTCGCTGTCGGGCCTGAAGGACAAACAGGCCGAGAATCAACAAGGCGATGGCATGGACCAACAGGCTGACGGCCAGCCCTTTTCCACCCGTTTTCGCCCACTGTCGGACCTTTTCGAACCATGTTCGGTTCGGTATTCGATTTTCAGCCGTACCAATGTCGACGGAAACAAACGTACGTGTTTTCCTCGATCGCCCCTTGGAAACAGGCCTGGTTCCCGTCGATTCCGGCTTACGGCCGTCTGGTTGTGGTTGATCGCCCGATGACATGAAGTTCCTCTTTGGAGATTAGGAATACCATATCGTTCGGTTACGAATCCATGATACATCGCAGATTTGAGTGGAATGAAGTAAAGAGCCGTCCCCAAACTGAGGACGGCTCTTGCGGAAGGAATCAGGCCCACATCATCCGATCATGGCAGGAATGGATTGCCAGGGTTTTGGAGGTAGTCTTGTGGGAACAGCGGGTTCGGGAAGAGCGGGTCGGTGGCCGTCCGCAAGTTGAAGTCCGCATTGTAGAAGGCGTTGAACAGATTCTGTGTTGTCCCGTTCTGTTGGAAATTGTTGGAAGTATCGAGTCCAGCTCCGTTATCAACCTGGAACAACTGAACCAGACGAGCGGTCGGGTTAGCGTAACTGAAGTTATCCTTGAGTGATTCCGCTGGCAGCATCGCTCCGTTTGGCGTCGAGTTTCCTTGGAACTGACCTGCAAAATTGACAGTTGGGTCCTGAATGTTGACCGTGTTACCCTTGTTGCCAATCAGACGCAGATCCATTTGTGCGGTGTAGTCCCAGAAGACGGTGCTAAAAGCTGGAGGCGTCTGCCGAATACTCGGTTGCGGTGCCCAGGTTCTGCCGGTATGCGGATCGTATTGCACAAACGATTCGATATGAAGGTCATTGGCGACGTTACCCGAGACCGTATTTCCCTGGATGTCTGCGGCCAGGTACGATTCCGTGCTGACTCGAATGTAGACTCCGTCAGCCGCTCTCAAGTTACCTGCGGTTCCGTTGTATTGGATAAAGTTGTTGGACAGGTTCAGTGCTGCATTGTCTTGAGTCGACAGCCACAGGTAGTTACTCAACAAGTCGTTAAATCCGGTCGCATCTCGAATCGGAGCTGCATATCCCTCATTCGTGCCAGGGACGGGTTGAACGTCGTCTGGATTAAACGGAATCGGGCCAGGGACCGCGGCGTTGCTATCCAAGAATAGGGAGGCCCAGTTCGTTTGGGCAAATCCCGCATTCAGTTCCATTTTGACACCGAAGGCACCGTTGTTACTGATCACGTTGTTGGAGATGTTAAACGTGCTGTTGGGGCCGTCCGTCACTGGGAAGAAGCCAGGTTGACGCCAGTAACCAAAGTTTCCTTGCAGCAGAATATTGATCCCTGATTGACCGTTGTTGATGATATTCGAATGGGTGATATTGGCGTTCAACAGGCCATACGGGTCACCGGTCCCATTTCCTGAGCCATCATACAATGCCGTCACGTTCGAGAAATCGTTTCCGAACAGGTTGATACCGTTCAGTGTATTTCCTTGAATCGTCGAATCGACCACATTCAAAGTTGCCGTCCCGGCTCCGTTGAACAGCCAAGGAGTGCTCGTGGCACCGTCGACGATGATCAGACGAGACAATGTCTGGAAATTGATCCCGTTGCCACCGTTGGATTCGGTCGGTAAAGGTCCACCGATCAGGACTTGATCCACGGTCATTGTCGCAACAGCTTCGATTCCTGACTGCATCAGGATACCGTCCCCTTTATTACCCTGAATCACAGTCCCATAAATCGGTGTCGCATGAGCCAGGTCGCCTTCGATCAGGACGTCATGATTACCCCCGAGATATTGAAGCAGGATGCCACTTAGGCCAGTGGGGTTGATACCAAAACCGTTGTTATTGATCTCTGTGTTTCCCGTATTGGCACTGACCTGCATGTAGGTAATCGAAGGTGCATCAAACGGGAGAACAGGATTGTTCGTCGTTGGGTCTGTTGGCGTGATCGTACTGGTCAAGAAGATACCATTCGATCCGTTGTTATTGATCTGGACGTTATCCAGAACCGATCGCTGGTTTCCAAGTTCGTAACCGAACGAGGCACCAGGACTGAGACTGATTCGAAGGCCGTTCTGGGCGTTCGCGTCAAATGTTGTGTTATTCGCATTGAGAACCAACAACGAATCGCCGAGCAGGTCAAGTCGGGCACCCTGGCCGACCCCGTTTAATCCGTTGTTGTTCAGCGAGTCACCAACCAGGTTGATGATGTTCGGAGTTCCCGTGAATTGCTGCGTCGGGTCTTGCGGATCACTGCCAAGACCGTGGAAGTTCAGGCCGTTCACTGAATTGCCCTGCATTAAGCTATCCACGATATTCGCACGCACCAGCGATGCTGACGTCCGGTTGAACTGAATACCATTGACGCCGTTGCCGGTCATTGCGGTGTCGTAGATACTCGCATGCAAGTACGAGGTGCCGTTGCTGTTCAACACGATACCGTTCACTTTGTTGTTCGCGAACGAACTCATTCCAGTGAAGTTCGCGTCCGGCAGGGTTTGGATCAGAAGGTTTAACGTGCTGGAATCATTGGTCGTTGCCGACAGGCCGCTACCCGTTGCAATCCCGTTGGAGTTGACTCCATTCCCGGACGTACCATCGGAGATGATATTGTTCAAAGTAATGTTGTTAACGGATGTTCCACCGGTGATGATCGAGATGTTGTCACCCCCGGTTGTTGAAGAGTTTTCCCCTGACGCCGATCCGTTCCCACTGAAGCTGTCATGGCTGCTTGTGTAGGTAAGAATTGCGTTACCTGAGGTCGACAATTCCAATCCGTTATTGGCATTGTTCGTGATCGTATTGTCGTGGCTATAGACAGTCAGTCCGCCAGTCGCATCTCCAGCCGCTGCCAACACAACACCGTAGTTGAAGTTCGACGTCACAGTATTGCTGGCGAGAATCGCGTTCAAACTTGAACTATCGCTTCGTGCGATCTCAATACCGCCCCCTGTGAATGTTGCCACACCATCAACAACGCCGCTTCCGTTCGAGGAGACTTTGTTGTTCTCGATGATGATGTTAGAAGCGGTTGCTTTTCCTGCCGTTTCGACATGAATGCCGAACCCGCCATAACCTGTGACCGTATTACTGTCGATGATCGACGACCGAGCTGCCGAACTACCGGTTGAAGTACCAACCGTTGCGTTTCCGGAAGCGATAACGTGAATCCCATCGACGCCGTTTCCAGTACCAGGTGTCGATGAACCGAAGACGCTCCCTGACGCTACAACAGCCTCACTCGTAGCAGAAGGCTGGTTAACCTTCCCGGTTGCCGTCAATCCATTGCTGAACGTGACGGTCAGGACCGAGCTGTTCGTTGCCGCCGAAGTGAGTGGCGTACTGCCACCATTTTGTTCGAAACGGGCGGTCGCGTTAAAGACATCTGTTGGTGCAAATCCAGTGAAGCCCATTGGCAACCGTTGTGTGTTCGCGGCCAATCCCGAGTTGGCATTCGTGGCAGGCTTATTGAGCAGCGACATGATCAGCGGTGATGAACCGGCGATGACATTATTTCCGTTAAGCGAAGTTAACAGCGTATCATTGATCGGCTGAAGCACGACAGGGTTGACCGTCCCCAGAAGGCCCTGATTCGTCGCCGCAATCGTTGCTGGTGTTCCAGCAAGATTCCAGAGCACGCTGGTAATATTCACACCGGGATCAGAAGCATTCGTGATCGAGAACGGAGCCGTTCCGCTGACCCCATTAAAGGAGAACGTAAACGCATCGTGCGGAGCGGGGATCGAGACGGAAGCCGAATTTGAGACCGTGTTGTTACTGATGTCGTAGCTCAGTGCAGCCGTTCCCGAAACGTTCAGGTTGATTGCTGACACTGCATTGAAATTGAAGTTGTTACCTGGGTTCGTGATGGTACCGTCAGCATTCTTAATCAGTGTGCCACCGATTGTGATCGCCGTTGTTCCACTGTCGGAAATCAGGCCAAGACCGTATTGCTTATTTCCGGTCGCAGAATTGTTGACCGTCGTCGAGGCCAGTCCGAAATTGTTATTCGCCACGTTGAACGTGCTGATCGAATTGTTGGTCGTGTAGATGTGCAAACCATCAAACGTATTCGCGGTGAAGACGTTGTTGAGAATTCCGAATGTCTGTGGATAAACCAACGTCATTCCTGCCGGTGTTGCGGTCGAAGGCGGCGTAAAGGCCGCTGTTTGGAAGTTGAGTGTTCCACCGTTGGCGTCTAATTCCAGGCCGTTGGCAGCATTGTTGCTGAAGGTGTTGGCTTTGGTGGGGTCAACAGGTGTCGTTGACGAAGTGGCAGCCACGCCGATCAGGCCTCCGATTGAAGCACCTGCTTCGGCATTCAACTTCAAGCCATTATTACCGTTCTTGTTGAACGTGTTCCCCTGGACGAGGACGTCAAGCGGAGTGACAAACGGTGGTGAACCGTGATTGGTGACGTTGATACCATCGCTGACGTTGTCGTGGATGTTGTTGCTGAGGAACATTGCTTCCGTTCCAACTGGTATCTTTGCAGTCGGATAGGTACCCGCAGGGGTAAACGTTCCCGAAAGGTTTGTCAGGTAAACACCATTCAATCCTTTCAGGATTTCGTTGTTGTTGATGTTGACCGCAAAGTTATTGTTGCCTCGGATGCCGTTTCCGGTTGCACTTCCTGTAATCTGGAATCCTGAGACTTCCATCCCAAGCGTGTTTCCGCCAGCCAAAGTGATGACATCGCCTCCCGAGCTGTTATACAGCATCGGTGCCGAACCACCGGTAAATCCTGGCATCTGCAACGTGACGCCAGCGAGATTGGCTGTCGTAAAGTTGTGTTCGATTGATGTGCTCAACAATCGCTGGCCGCTGAACAATTCGAGTGTCTTTGATGTATCAAGATTGGTGTTCGACGCATCCGTACGTGGTGTGACTAGAATCACGTCGTATTGTTGACGTTGGGCAAGCGGGATCGCTTCATACTGAGCGATACTGTTGAATGGACTGTTCGCCATTCCGTTGCCGCCGGTCCCAAGATTCGGGTTGATGTTCGCCACGAAATAGGGTCGGTGCGTGTTCGGATCGATGGCAATATCGGTTGTCGTGTAACTGCTGGTTTTCGCGATCACGCGATTCTGACGGAAGACGTTCTGAACCAGCCGGTCATGAACGCGTGGGTTGCGGAACCAACGGCCAGGCTTGCCGTTTGGCAGATTCACAAACACCTGGAATTGTGTATTCAGGCCAAACACGTGATCGTCGGTGACTTGAACGCCGAACGAAACATCTTCGTTGATCTGGGACAGCAATCGTCCGCTCACACCGGTAAAGTCGCCACCCTTCTGGCCATTGCCCGTGAAGTAGTATCCACCGATATAAGCATTCAAACCATACCGACCCAGAAGCGGAACAGGTCCACCGGTTTCGGCGTCAAATCCTGTGTAGGACTGCTCAACAGTGTTGTTGCGAAGCAGGCCAATTCCGCTCCCGAAGAGGTACGACGTCTGCGTTAATTGGGTCGAGAGCACATGGTCGGCATTTCCGACGGGAATATAACCGTTAACGCGATAGTCGACGTAACGACCAAGCGATTCAAAACTCAGGCCAACCTGCTGATAAGGCTGTGCATGGCCGTTGTCAAAATCGAACCAGGCGGAAAGCCCGACGATTCGATCGAGTCCTTCCATCCAGTAACGCCAACCGGTTCCCACCGTGGCACCACCGCGACCATCGTAAGTGATCAGTCCCATCCCGTGGACGAACACGATGGCGTTTTCTTCGAGCTTGTACGGCGCGAAGATACCGATGTTCGAATAGCCCGCCTGGTATCCGTAAAGTCCACCACCACGCGAATCAATATTGACCCGGGGTGCGAACAAGCGGTCCACGCTGGACAGGCCGTAAAGTGATCCGGCTCCGCTCGGAAGCGGTTGTGCACCGTAGTCGGAAATCGACGACGGCCCTTGCGGAATGACCGTCCCACCATTTATGGCGGGCTGGCCGATTTGCACAGTGCCGGCTGGCTCATTGAATTGAGCCCGTGCGATTCCGAACATGGTTGCCCAGGCAACCAAGCCCAATAGACACCGTTTGACTGAAAGATTCATCGGTTGCTCCAGCGTCCTGCTGCGAAAACCTGCCCTATTTGACCGCTTCTTCCGACGAGCCCGGCGCATGTCAGACTCTGACGGCTATTCCGCCTCTAGCGGTTATCTCTAGTTTTCGGAAAAGTCGTGGTGATCGGTTGAGGGAAAAACCGTTAAGTCATGCACTTTTGGTGTAATCACGTAAAACGCGCCAATTAACCTATCTTTCGCAAACGTTGAAAACCTCGTGGTTGGTACGATCTCACCTCGAAACCGGTTAGAATTTGTCAGAAATCCCATCACGCGAGTCGACGCTGACCGGCAGAGTCGGCCGGTCAGCG
>CAILLA010000082.1 GCA_903834925.1 uncultured Schlesneria sp. | reverse complement strand
CGTCGCCAAACTGGAAACTCCAAAAGACTCACGGACCTGCGTCTGGTCGAAGGGAACGTTGTACCTCGGTGTGCCTAAACAAGAGGGCAAAGACGGCCCGGAAGTCCGAATTTACGAAGCCCGACCCTCTGTCGAAGGTCAGCCATCAACGACTCAATCGAACTGAACCACAACCACGGGACCTGTAATCGCTGTTTCAAATTATGGAATTTCTTGTTGATGAAGGAGGCTGGATAAGTCCAGCCTCCTTTCGTTGATATTCAAATTTCGTCATGATAATTTCTCAAGGATTCAATCAAAATAAGTCTGAACGATCGCATCTCCCCCACGAATATGTTTCGGTTCTTTCCAGAAGCTCATCATCATGTGCAAGTACATCTCAGTACTTCTGTTCGTTTTCGCGATCTCTTATGATTTCCAGGCAACCTCAATATCTGTCGCCGCTGATCCTGATCTTCAACCACCTGCCCACAAAAAGCTGGTCAAATCAAATCCGGATATTGAATTATTGCTTGAACCAATTCGTCAGAAATATCAGGTCCCCGGCATCGTCGCAGGGATTGTTGAAAACGATCATTTGGCAGTTGCGGGTGCAGTTGGTCTCCGAAAACATGGATCACCGGTCGCAATCACTGTGAACGATGACTTGCATCTCGGTTCGAATACCAAGGCGATGACCGCGACATTACTTGCCTGTTGGAGTCGTTACCGAAACAAACCAGTCTTCATGTGCTTTCAGCAGTTTCAAAACGATCTCTGGATTCCGATTTGCCAAATTCACTCGCTCCGTCTGGTCTTCCGAAAGATTGACAAGAAACATTTAACGAAGAACGGTCGGTCGCGGTGGGTTTCCATGAATTGCGACGCTTCTTCCACCATGAGATCCGGAAAGTAGCGGCCCGGTCGGTGAATCTCTTGCCCGTTCCTGTGCAGGTCGTGCCGGTTCGGCCCGTCCCAATAGAAAAAGTGCGAAAAATTATCGATGCAACCTCCCATATGCCCGAACGAAAGCTCAAAACCCTGAGCAACCGGCATTGTTTCCGTAGAGTATCCGAGATGCCATTTTCCAATGTGAGCCGTCGCATAACCGGCTCTCTTGAACGTTTCTGCCATCGTCACTTCACGAGCAGGCATTCCAGCGATACCAGCAGTCGAACTGACGTTACCGGGTACTCCCGCGCGGATGGGATAGCGGCCCGTCATTAGGCCCGCTCGTGACGGCGAACAAACCGGGGCGGCTGCGTAAAATTGCGTGAATTGAATTCCACGAGCGGCCAAAGCGTCGATGTGCAGCGTTTCCAGGTCCTTCGCCCCATAGCAGCCCGCATCAATCGTCCCCTGATCGTCTGTCAGGATGACAATCACATTCGGTTTTGTGATCGAGGACTCAACTGCACGTGCGACCTGGTGCGCATTCAACACCATGTTCAACAGTAAAAGTGCGAGACACAATCGCAGGAATTCGGACATGAGGCACCGATCTTGTTTCACTTCAAGTTCATTCATTGGATCAACTTCGACTCCCATCATTTCTCCCAGGCGAGCCGAGGATGTCAATCCTCAGATTCTTCCGTCCTGCTGGATTCATGCAAACAAAATTTCGTGTCAAAGTTCGATCAAGGTCGAGTTTCTTCAGCAATCCGAGGCGAGCCGTGCGACGTAAGTCCACGGATTCTTTCCGCCGACCGTTGAGCACCTTCGTCAGGTGTGAGCACGCCTTTCAAACGAAGAACGAAGAACGAAGAACCAAGAACCAAGAACCAAGAACGAAGAACGTCAGGCTTGAACACCTTCGCGAGCGTTGAACACTTTCGTCTGCCGGAAGAGCAAGCCAAAGCCGCAAGAAAATTGATTCGAAGTAAGTTGGAACTAGATCCGTTCAAGAAACGCAATCGATTCCCCAATCTCTTCGCTCTCTGAAAGCTGGCGTCTCACCGTCGCTGAAAAAAACGGTGGTAAAGTTGGTGAAGTTGACCAAGTTCCTTTTTTATAGGGTTTTGTGAAGGTTTTGAATTTGACAAAGTTGACAAAGTTGACAAAGTTCAAACTGGCTGGCTCGTACGGTGCGGTCGAGTCTTCAAGACCCACGAAATCCAACACGAAAAATGGGAAACACAAAAACATTTGAACAGTAGTCAACGAAGGAAACGAAGGGATACAGAATGCAGTCCGCACGGCCAGATCCCCGGACAGCACAGACGTCACCCTGTGAAACACGTACTTCTTCACTTCGTTACCTTCGTTGCCTTTTGTTCAAAATCTTCTCCTCTCTTCTGGTGCCGTCATGCCGCCGCAAGATTTGGTGTAAAAGTTCGATCAAGTTCGACCGACTTCGACCATTCCCCATAATTCATTGGCTTTTAGCAATTGTTTCCCCGTTTTGTGGGGTGTTCGAGTTCGACGCAGTTCGACTGAGTTCAGTTCCCATTTTGTCTCCCAGGCGAGTCGGACGATGTAAACCCCGCGTATTCATCCCGACCTTTCTACTCTCTACTTACGCTTAACTACTTTCTCGCCGCTTCGGCGCCCCGCGCCTCGAAGAGAAGCGAGTCAACCGGCGTCACTGATAAAACCGAGGTGTCTTTGTTCGTTTGACCATTGCGTTTGACCTTTCCCGCAGTTGGCCTGCGATCAGGCACTAAGCCCAGCGACGTTCGAAGTGATCGACTAAAGGCCAATCCCGCCTGCACCACCGGCTTCAGGTTTAACGACCAGAAAACATCAGTCATTCTCATT
>CAILLA010000081.1 GCA_903834925.1 uncultured Schlesneria sp. | reverse complement strand
GGCCTGGCCTGATGAAACGAAGATAAATGTGTTCTCACACGAAGGCGCGAAGGCACGAAGGGAAGAATTTGATTGTTTATCTTCTTCGTGACTTCGCGCCTTCGTGTGAAATATCTTTTCTTACGAACACAAATACGGTGAATGGACTCGTCAATTTGCTCATGACATTAAACGAAACCGAATTGACCCAAAGTACGCAAATTTGTCCGTTTCATCACGCCCGCCTCCCCCTCCCCAGTGGGTTGCGGGCCATGCCCGCGCTGGGCCCTTCGTGGTGGAATAATCCAAATATGTCAGGACTCATTAACACATTTCACGGCCGCTCTTTTCGTTGGCTGAATCAATTTGTATCGTATTTTATGGAATGGCGAACCAAGCATTCAATATCGACGGCGAGTACGCCGCAGGTTAACGCTGGTGTTCGGCATCCGAACACACCATCGCAGAAACTGGTCAAGAGCATCGTTGCCATGAATGATCCCATATACCGACGAGAATTCGACGCGCACAAACTCATGGCTGCTTACCCTCCACGGTTGAACAACCATAACAAACAAGTCGTCTTTGAAATGTCGTCGCCACGTGGAGCGAATCATTCCGGCAAGATATCCGTTGCTCGATGGAGGCAAATGCCATTACCTGATGCGTTTTCCCGAAACACGACGTGTCCAAAGTTTGAGTTGCGTGAAGACTATTTCACATACGATTCAAACACACATGAGCGATGTGATTGGTATCTGAATTTCGCGCATTACGATCTGTTCTGTGCATACGGTGGACCGCTGTTTGCGCAGGATGAAATGCAGGTTACGGAACACCCCGCTTTAGGATCGCTGCGACATGCCCTACTTGATTCTGGAGATGATCCACTTACTGTTGAGAACGGAGTTGCGACGCCAATCCTTATCATGGGAGTAGAGCGACGCTGCGTTGTCGCGACAGATATCAATCGCGACGAGGGACGACCATACGGTCTCTACGGAAATCACTTCTCTCGAGCGAGTGAACAAGCCATTCGCCAGGCGACACGGATTCTTAATCCACCAACGACCAGCAACATTATCGCAATGGAAGCTCCCGCATGTGGTAACGGACGATACACGCGAGAACAAATCGAGTACGTACTGTCCACCACGTTCACCGGCTTCCGAGCCGCCGTTTACGAATCACGTCGCAACGTGTCGCAACAGGTGCAGACAGCCATTCACACTGGATATTGGGGTTGCGGTGCGTATGGCGGCAATCGCGAGTTGATGCCGCTGCTTCAAATGATTGCCGCATGCTGTTCCGACATTGACGTACTTATCTTTCACACGGGCGGAGATAGCCGTGGATACGCCCAAAGCGTAAAAACGTTTGCAGAGATCTTGCCGACGGATGTCAATATGAACACGAGTGACTTGCTAGCGCGCATTGAAGGGATCGGGTATACTTGGGGCGTCAGTGATGGCAACTGACTTATGGCGACCAGCAATCACGACGCCTATCCATGCCGTGAATCGGCGAGGCCAATTACTTCGGTTTTTAAATCAGAGCCTTTTGGCGACCGCCTGGTGACAACGGTGATTCAGCAGTAGCGATTGGCAGAGAGTCACCACGAACTCAAGATCCCTCGACGAACCATGCCTGTACGCTAACGCGTGTCGGCGGCTTTGAATTGCCCCAGTTCACGTCGGCAATTTGACCCTCCATGCGAATCAAGAATCTGTCCTCTTCCATTTGCAGGATTTCGACGCGGTTCTGATCGCAGTCTTCATGTGTGCCGTAATAAAAATTTGTTACGTGATCCTTTCGTGTTTCGTCATACCCTGTCGGCACAAGAAATCGTGCTCCTGGGATCAAGAACGACAAGGAGAAGCCACCCTTATGTCGATTGCGAAAGTCCTTGAAACCGATGTGGACCGGTCAGACACCAGTAGAGTACGTAAAGCCCACTGGACCACACCAACAGCGCAATTTGATGATTGCTACAATTCAACCATTCTCGCATCGGGAAGTATCCATCACTTTCACACCAACCCAGTTGGCTGACACGCCGAAACATCCTGGCATCTTGCCAGCAGCGAAACGCTTCCAAACTGGCGGACCATTACTATGAAACACCAGCGGCTGACGATCAAATTCACGACGATACTTGACCGTCCGGCGCTGGTTCTTCAGAGTGTTGGCATGTTGATTAGATGCCCCGCCGTTCATCGGGGGCAAGTTACCTTGAACGTTAGCCGATTGAGAACTTACCTATGTCATCGGCTTTTCCGTTCGTGATCGACCGCATTGCGTTGACTGCGAATTGGTCACAAAGAAGAGCGCGACTCACAGAATATGTGCTGGCCTCAACGACATTTTACGGTGAGAAGCCCTTCGACATCCTGCGTCTGTTTTCGCCGACGCGGAACTTCGCTTCCCGAATCATGCTGCGTATTCTTACGAGGAAGTGATCAAGGGGCAATTTCCCCAGGAACCGCGCAGATAACAGGAAGTCCTCTATGCAAAACACTCCCGCATTTAAAGCCGCGTTCCCTTACCAGAAGGATGTCTTAGCCCTTCCAGTGACGAATCTCGACACGACTTTGGCCTGGTACTCCAAGCACTTCGGTATGGTTGAAGTTCAACGGCACGCTCTGCCTGTACCGACAATCATCCTTGAACGAGACGGCACACGCATTGGCTTTGCAGTCAATGGTGGCGACGCGTCTCAGGATGGTGCGGCGGTGCTCGTATCGGGCATCCAGGAACTCAAAGAGGAATTTGAAGCCAAAGGAGTGAAGATCGGCAACTGGCGAGTGGATGAACGAAATGGCCAAAAACTCCAGGTCTTTTTTGTCGTTGCTCCTGATGCGCTGTGCTATTACTTCCATGAACCGATTGATGTTGCATAACTTGACGCGCACTCGCTGGGGATTAAGAGTATTGGCGTGTTGAATGGGTGCCCGTCGTTCATTGTGGCCAAGTTACCTTGACTGTTCGGAATAAAAAAAGGATGTTGTCGATGGGTCATATCGCAATTCGTTTACTTCCAAGCAACCTTTCACTCCCGGACGTTGACGTTCGTTATGAGATACCGATGCTTGTTGCAAAGGCGACAGGTGACCGTGTTCGCGATGACGGCTACGACTTCATTGATGACGATGTCATGATTATCTATCTGGCGTGTGACGATCCGTCCTTTGAGGTCCATGACGTGATCGCAGCACTCAGAAGCAACGAAGTCTGCGGCAATAATATTCTGAACGCTTCAGTGATCGGAATCTCAACTGACGCAACGACATTCAGCATCGTCCACCCCGCAAATCAGGGTGGTGAATTCACAGTGACTCCTTGGTGATGGAGAACCCATGGGTTACGAGTTTTCAATTGCATCCATAATTGAACCTGTCATTCTTATACCGTTCGTTTACTATAATTCACCGGATGCCGAAACATTCATTACAGCCGAACCGGGGTACCGACAGACTTTCACCGCTCAGCGACAACCAAAGGAAGCAGATGCCGTACATGATGGTCGATATTGAAGCCGATGGTCCGATTCCCGGCGACTATTCGATGATCTGTTTTGGTGCAATCATTGTCGAGCCGGAATTGAATCGGACGTTTTACGGGCGGCTGAAGCCGATCTCAGACAAATTCATCCCCAATGCGTTGGCAGTGAGTGGCTTCAGCCGTCAAGAAACAGAAGCCTTTGATGACCCCAAGTCCGTCATGGAATCCTTCAGGGATTGGATTAAAGTGGAATGCAAGGTTCGGGCGTTGTTCGTTTCGGATAACAACGGCTTTGATTGGCAATTCGTGAATTGGTACTTTCATCACTTCCTTGGCAACAACCCGTTTGGCTTCAGTTCCACGAACCTGGGATCGCTATACAAGGGACTCGTCAAAGACACATTCGTGAATTTCAAGCACCTCCGAAAAACGAAACACACACATCATCCGGTCGATGACGCACGCGGGAACGCAGAAGCATTGCTCGCCATGAAAGAAAAAATGGGTTTGAAGATCAATTTCGAATAAAGTAACGGGCAGTGTCGCCCCAAAACTGGAGCACCGAGTCATGGCACGTGAGTTCGACGAAGATGTCAATCCGTATGAGCCACCGGAATCGAGCGAATGGGATGTGAGGGGACTCGGCCCAAGTTTGGCGAAAAAAATGGTGATAGGAAAAGTTCGTGTGCCAGCGATTTGCCTGCTGGTTGTCGGATCAATCGGACTTCTGGCTTCGATTGTGAATATCATGATTGCGGTGGTTTCCCCGCCTCCCGTTGTTGACCCGAATGCAACGGAATTCATGCAGGGATTCCAGCAAGGGCAGGTGGGACCAGTCGCGATCGTGATCCAATCAGTGTTTACCATCGTGAACCTCGTCATCATGTTTGGTGCCATTCAAATGATCAGGATTCAAACCCGGATTCTTGCCATCATCGCCTCGATCATGTCGATTTTGAACGTCGGAACGTGTTGTTGTATTCTTGGGGCACCCGTCGGCATCTGGAGTCTGATCGTTCTTTCAAAAAGCAATGTCATCGCTCTATTCGAAGCGACGGCCGAGGAATGAAGGCACGTGTTCAACACGAACGACCAGTCCGCCGTCAGTTAATATAGGCCACGGCCGAACGAAGCGGTCAACTTAACCCGAAGTCGCCGTTGGTTCAAAGTATTGAAGTGTTGCTTGGAAGCCGGTGGTTGAGCGCGCAGCAAGTTGCTTTGAATGTTCGCCCAAGTAAAGGCATGGGGGCGTTAAGCCTGCGACTTGGGGACATCGCATTTCAGTAGGTCTCAGGATTGTGTTGGCGAACAATGCCCAGAAGTCGAAGCGGTCGTGACCCCCAAGCGAGTATGAACTGACACAGTCACTTAGTTAAAGAGTTGTATAGGATGGTTGCCGCAGTGGTCTGGATTTCTTTAGAATGTTAGTCGTATTGTGATTCTGCGAGTCAGGACCGTAGGAAATGTCGCAACAAGTACGTTGTCCCGAATGCAATCTCCGGACTCAGCCTGGTTCCGACTCGGATAGTGGTTCGATCAAATGCTCGAACTGCGGAACCCGATTTCGTGTGACTGGCCGATCGACTGCTAGACGAGGCGACACTCAGCCCGTCTACAAAATTGTCGCGACAGTGAGTGTTCTTGCGATCGCGATTTTTGCTGTCTGCACATTGCTGCCGCGAACACCCAGCACGGACCTGACGGGAAACGATCCTCGACAGCTTGCAGCGGTAACGCAGTCGACGGCGAATGTCAGTCCGTCGCCCCCTTCCTCGAACGATTCGATGAATGCCGATTTCGAAAAGATGTTCAAAGAGGCTCGGGAACATCAGGAAAGAACCGCCAAGCGTGACGCCGAAGAACTCGAAGCATTTAAGCGACATACCGAATGGAGCCGCAGTGTGACCGACATTGTCGCTAAGCGGCACGCGGTGTTGAAGTCGCCGATTGATGCATTAGAAAGGGCTCTCATTCAAGCGGCCGCCAGAATGGACGACGCGAAGCAGAAGAGTGCGGCCGAACAATTGCGACAGGAACGGAATGATTTTGCGGATACCAGATTAAAGCTACCCAAATCCCCGGAAGTCCGCGATGCCGTCAGACAGTACGCCGAATTGCGTTTCGCCCTCGAGACAAAAATGCTGCCACGAATGCAGGAACTCGCAAATGATCCTCGTGCCAATAAGTCATCTTTTGAATACCGGGAATTACAAAATGAACTGAACGATCTCACGAAATCGATTGATCGATTAAAGACTGAAATGGCGGGGTTGTCATCGGCCGTGATGACCGCCGCTAATGAAACTGCTTCCAAGCCGCCAACTGCACCCCAGAATCAATTGTTAACCGGTGAAGCCGTTAATCAAGCCGTTCCAACCACGGAATCGACCGTAGCGGAACATCCGGAAAATCGGGTTCGTGGCTGGACCATGGATATCGATCCTGGACCTTCAGAGAAAAATCCGCCGCAGGTTCTGGATTTTGAAATTCGAGTTCCCGGCCAGTCGTTCGACGGAACCCGCATGATTTACGCGCGTGGTGCGGCCACGTTTGCAGCCGCTGCGGCGAGTCAAAAGTTGAGCGTCGATACGAATTATTACATCTACAATCTGCAGACGGGTCGCGAGTCTGGTATGGCGGGAGCCGTGAATGAATTGCCCGACGCGACGATGTTGAGGGGACCAACGATTTCCCAAGATGGAAAGTATCTGGCGGTCGTCGATTTCACAAAAAAAGCGATTCTGGTCGGCGACGTCGTCAAAAAGAAACTCGTCGTGAAAATACCGCATGAAGATCTCGGCGCCGGAATTTTATTCGCCAATCCGACGCGATTGCTCGCCCTGGATTACGGCGAAGGCAAGCCGTTTGATGTGATTTCACTTCCCAAAGGGACTGTCGAACGAAAAGTGATCGCCGATCCTGAAATTGACTGTAGTTATGGGCGGCTCGTCTGTAGTCCTGGAGGACGTTATCTGGCCTATATCGATCGACCGTCGGCAGGAATCATTACATTTTACGATTTGGAGTCAGGAGACAAAGTCGGGATGATTGATGCCGGAATTCTCGAACGGTTTGCCAGCGCCCGCGTTTCCGCCATCTCGTTTTCGTTAGACGGCAAGGAATTTGCGGCACAGGCGATTGGTGTGCGAGCAGATGCAAGTAGCGGACAGTTTATCTTTGTCTGGAGTACAAAGTCGGGGCAATTAATTTCCGCACATCCGATCAACAAGATTGCCTATGCGGACGGAAACCTGGGTCTGGTTTTTGTCGTTGGCCCCGAACCGCTACAGTGGTTTCCGGATGGGAAAGGATGGTTAATTGGACAGCGGTTTGTCTATGATCGCGTCAATGAAACCGTCCTGCGCGATCTCAGCGTAGACTCCAATGTGGGAAGTACGTCCTATCTTGGAACAAAAGTTCTCGACGATCTTCACGTTTTGATCCAGTCGGAATCTCAGAAATTCAAGCTGCTGAAGATTCCTCGTCGACTCGACGAAGTAAAGCGTCAATGAGAGGAATCGAATGGCGGTCAATGGGAACACACCTTTTTCGTGGTTGGAAATACATTTAGCGAGGTGTGTTCGCATTCAAACCGTCCAGTAACACCACCAACTGTTTGTCGTCTCGCAAATGTCCCATTAGGTCAATAGCTGCACGACGCAATTCGGGCACGGGGACACCGCACTTTCTCACGATCAGGGCGCTTGAATGACAACGGCAGGCAAGCGTCGACTCGATTGACATTCGCCTTAACGCATCAATACGACATTGCTGACGATCGACAATACCCGACGTAGACTCGATGCGTCTCGACTGAAGTGCAGTGTCCCCAATCTTGACATTCTTCAAGCCATTGAAGCCTGCCAACACAAGAAAGCCGCTCGACACCGGGCGGCTTTCTTTCTTTCCAACAATTCTTGCTTTCCGCTTTGGCTCGCCCAAGTGAGTGCAAATTTGGTCTGGTTGGACGGCCTGACGGACAAGGCCAAAACGGCGAGTGTCGTGCCGCCGTCGTCAGCCATGCAGAGGATGCATTGTTCTGGCGTGCAAATCGCCTCCGCAGTAAAATATCCTTGCTGCCTTCCATGAGAAGATCTTGCTCGCGTCTTCCCAACGCGTGAAGTAGAGTAACCCGTCGACAGTTGCCACTCTGGAGCCACCCATGTCCATCAGCAATTCCGAACTTCTTGACCTGCCCGCGTCCGAGAAACTCCGGATTATCGAGATGCTTTGGGATCAGTTGGGCGAATCTTCGTCAGAAATCCCACTCCCGGATTGGGTTGAGAAAGAGGGACTGCGGCGTTTAAGTCAAATGACATTAAATCCCGAAATCGGTCGGGAACATCAATCTGTCTGGGAAAAAATCGGGTCCCGTGATGGCTAGAACCATACGGTATCACCCTGAGTTTGAGAACGATGTCATTTAAGCGGCAAACTGGTACGACAGTCGCTCAGCCGGTTTGGGTGATGCGTTCGCAGCGAACGTGTTGCAAGCAACGGAATCAATAATCTCTGATCCGGACAGCTTCGCCCTGACTTTCAATGGGCTTCGTTACCAACAGGTAAAACGATTCCCGTATATCGTTCTTTTTTCCGTCACTGAGACATCAGTGTTCTTTCTCGGAACTCTGCATACCGCCCGGTCATTCGAAAAATGGCGAAAGCGACGGAGTTAAAGTTCAAGCCGTGGGGGGGACACTTCACTTTCTTACGATCCGGGCGTTCGAAAGACAAAGGCGGGCCAGCGTCGACTCGATTGGCATTCACCTTAATGCATCAATAAGTCATTGCTGACAATCGACAATACCCGGCGTAAACTCGATGCGTCGTGACCAAAGTGCGTGTCGCTAATCTAATCGCCGTATTAGACCAACGCCGTTGTGAGGGCGAGAATCAACGACCGCGACTACTCAACTGTTGCTGAAGTTGCTTCGACAGTTCCGAGAGTTGAGGTAGATCGTAGCTCAAGAGTGACTCGCGCGTTGGTTCAGAAATTCCGAGAATCGACTGCAAAATTCCGATCTGTCCGATGAACTCCCCTTTTTCAAGTCCCTTTTCAAGTCCTTCTTCAAGACCTTCTTCGCGGGCATAATCCAGGCGCGCGATTTCGTCCATCTGGAATTTCTTCCTTGCTCGATACTCTAAAAGTTGTTCGGGGGTTTGGTTAATCATTTCCAGCACTCCTGCCGCTTCTACAAATTCAGGTTCGACGAAAAGTTCGCGGATTTCTGCGTCGGTCATCGTCTCGGCGTTCGACAAAAAATAGGCCCAACGCTCTACTGGTGTCGCACTCGCTAGATTCTCACGTTTTACATTCAGCTTCGTCAATTCCAATGTGTGAATCTGCAAGTCGTCGCTGAAAAGGTTTCCCGTCGCGTCCCGCATACGAAAGTCCGAATGCAACTCCGGCCGTTGAGGAAATAACGGCTTTGTCAGAACGCAGATGACAATTGCCGGACGCAATTGGTGATACTTTTCTCCTTCCTTGAGCTGATCGACGAACAGTCGGGCATCATAGTATGCCAGACGTTGAAGAATCCCCATCGGGAGCGTCGTCTGAACCTCGATATTCATCTGTCGGCCGTGATTGTCCGTGGCCAGAATGTCCAGAACGGCTAATTTGTCTTCGTTCCTTTCTTTACCCAAATTTGGATTTAGAAATTCGACCGAAGTAATTCGAGTCTGGCATCCCAGAATTGCGTTCAGGAAGTGGATTGTCACCCGAACATGTTCGGGGCTTCCCAACATTAACTTGAATGCAAAATCGACCGTTGGGCTGATTCCAATCATGGTCATGATGAGAACTCCTGTCGAAACAGTTAGGTATGGTGCCAGTCATCCACGCAAACGGTTGGCACAACTTCCTGCAACGAGATTTTCACTCGTTTCGCGTCATTGCTGATCCCAACCACACTTTAATGCGGAATTTGCCAGTTTTCCCAACTCTCCGTTTGGGTCTCGGGATGCGAGGTCTTCCAGCACTTGCCTGGCTGCTGGAGTTCCCACGTTGATCAATAGCGCGATCGCTCGGCGAATCGTGTTGATGGATTTCACTTTTGGACTTCGCTCGGTCATTGCCTGCATCATTCGCGTGCGACGCTCGCTTTCTTCTGCTGATGGGTGCCGTCCCTCCCGTTCCGGGTCGATGACTGATTGGACGGATCGAAGTTTATCGGACAGTAACTCGACCGTCCGGTCAGGAACCGACGCTAACGCCAGCATGGCATGGTAAGCCACTGTCGGGTTTGCTCCGGCGAGATCCTTCCATAACTGGTTCATGTCCAAGGCAGCGACATTTATTCCGGGCGATCGCAGGTCCCATTGATAGCAAATATCGTCACTTCCGCCGCTGACCAGCGTCCCCGAAACACGACCGAAGCTGACGGTGTAGATCGTGCTGGCATGCGAACCGACCGTTTTCACTTTCTTGCCTGTCCAGGAATCCCATATGTCGACGTCGCCAACGTTATTCCCCGTCACAAGCCAGAGACCGTCGGGGGAATAATTCATCGCGCCAAACGTGAAACGACCTTCCACCGCGAACTGCGAACGAAGCTGCATTTCGGCGGAATCCCAGATCCTGACGACACCGTCCAAATGGGCCGTTGCGAGTGAACCATCGGAGGCATAGCAGACTGAATACATTCGTGCGTCACCTTTCTGTCCGTCATCGTCGGACAATTGGTGCGAATGATGAGCTTTCCATTCACTCGTTTCCCAGAAGCGAATCGCCTTATCCCAACCGGCACTTGCCAACATTTTTCCGTCGGGACTAAAGGCCATTCCGTAAACGCGTTCGTGTTTGAGTTCAGCAACGCGTTGCCCATTCGAAAGATCCCAAGCCGAAATGGAATCCTGGCGAAACACCGCCACAACCAGGTGAGTTCCGTTCGGAGTAAATGCCAGAGCTTCGACCTGGGAATGTGGATCGCGGCCCTTGTCCCAATGGAAGAGTTGCTGCTGCTTTCCATCGGCGACATTCCAAACGACGACTTGAACTTGATCACCCAAACTTCCACCACAGGCAAGAATCGAACTGTTCGCCGAAAAACGCAGAACCGATAACTCCATTTTGTCGACGCTCATGACCTGCCGTTGATCACCCGTTCTTGCGTCAACGAGATGCACATTGCTGTTGTCATCAACGTAGGCAATCAACTTTCCGTCAGGCGAGATCGTTACCACGGAAGATGCGCGGATGCCGCTCGGTAGGGGAAGTTGTCTTTGTTGTTCAACGTCCCAGCTCCGGATATTGCTGTCCCAGCCGGACGAGTAAAGTCGCTTGCTATCCGCAGTGAAGGCGAGCGCCCACGGATACCAGCTGGTTCCCGTCAGCCGTCCACTGACTTCGCCGGATTCGGCGTTAAGTAAATAAATCAAATGGTCGGTTGCACCGGCTGCGATTGTCTTTCCGTCAGGGCTGAAGGCGATCGCTGACGTATAAGTTTCGTAGATATTCGAAAGTTCAATCACGCGGGACCAGATTGGTTTACCGCTTTCGACATCATAAAGGCGAACGGCGTTGTCACGTTCCGTTGCGGCCAATTGCCGACCGTTGGGAGAAAACTCCATTCTCACGATGCGTTCTTTGACGGCAACGGATGTCAGAAGTTTGCCATCTTCGACACGAAACAGACGAACCTCGTCAACGTGATCATCCGCAGCCACCGCCAGCGTTTTACCATCAGGAGAAAATCGTCCGTAACAGTAACTGCCGCCAAACGCCAAACGGTCCTTGTTGGTATCGGGTCCATTCAGCGATTCGTTTGCAACTTCAAAGATCACGTTTCCCTCCTGGTCAAAGAGACTCAGGCCATCACCATTGCCGAGGGCAATCCTTGTTCCATCCCTGCTCACGTCGATCGATATCGCGTTGCCCGCGTTTCGAGTCGGAAGTTGCGAACCTTGAACAGCAATCATTTCACTCGTTCCGGTTTCGGTGTTCCAGACCTCAAACGAGCGTCCTGTCGCCGGAGTGAAAAACCGCGAACTGTCGGAAGAAAATGCCAACAGTCGATTTCCGTAGCAGGAGCCAGTTCTCTTTATATCCGCATTCGATCTCCATTTTTCTTTTCCTGTCATCGAATCCCAGACCACGACGTCCGAGTTCATGGAGACGATCGATTTTTCATCCGGTGACAGCGCCAGTTCGATCGTGATACCTGGGTTGTGTTTCATCCGCAATGTGCCAAAGCGCCGAATTGCTCCTTTGGGTAACGGATCTCCCAGTGAATCGGTTGCAACCGACTTTAAGCCTGATTCGGCGGTGTCCTGCCCGGACTTTGTCGTGATGGGATCTGCATCCAGTTGGGCCCAACTAAAATCAGTTCCCGCCGTGAAGATACTGATCAGCACGTAGCCGTAACGTATGAACGAGTTCATCATTGATAAATCGTTCAGTTTGTGTTGACCTGTTCCGCGAAAACGAAGAACTTTCAATGTGGACATCGCGAATGATCTTTCGCTCTGAGAAACGGGGTGCGACCCAAATCTGAAAAAAGTAGAGGGGTCGGGATTTCAAATTTCAAAATGGGCCCACCAAGTAAAAACCTTTGATCTTATCGGCGATTTTTAAAATTTGAATGCCCGACCCCAGATTCCGACGGCTTCCGCTACCCGGCTCAACTCGACTGATTTTTTCGTAGTTACAATTCACGATATTTTGCATGAAAACTGACGGCATTCTTCCATTCGAATGATCCGAAACGCGTCCGGCGACGTTATTCTCCAGGAAATCAATTTCCAGTTCTTAAATCCGTTGAAAGACTCAACCGATGTTAAATGCTGTTTTTGCCAATCAAAATCTATTCGCGTCCATTCCTTCGGATTCGTCAGGACTTTGGTCGGCGCTGATCGGAACCGCTTCATTCGGGTTACTCGGCCTGGCTTTGATGCTGGTCGGATTCAAGGCATTTGAAATCATCACCAGACGGCTGGATATCGAAAAACAGTTGGAAGATCGAAACATGGCAGTCGGAATTGTTGTCGCTGCGATGCTGCTTGGCCTCAGCCTGATTGTCGTCAACTCGATGCACTAACGGTCGTGTCGAACTCAATAGGACAGGTTTCGAAGAGGGGGTCGGGGTTTCCATTTTCAAATTTGGCCAATGAAGCGATTGGCTTGATGAGTTTGACCGTGGCGGCCATTTTTGAAATTTTAACGCCCGACACCAGAACAGTCGCGGCGGCTTCCAACTGCTGATGGAAAATGTTGCGTGGAGGTTGCAATCCTCCACTACGTGAGAGAAGTCTGTAACATGAAACGAAGTTCGAAAGTCGCGTTAACGCTGCTGGTCCCTTCAATGGCTGCTTTCGGTTGTTCTCAAACGGAACCTCCGAAGCCAACTCCGACCAGTATCGCTGCCCCACGTAAGGTGAATCCTGCCGCTCACAATGGAAAGGAAGACGAAGAATTCGTCGTTTCACAGAATGAGGACGATTCCGAAAAACAGAATCCACAAAGTTCCAATCTGAACCCAACATCGAGTTCCACCGGCCAACATTATCATCACCGATCGACGTACTTCCCGAATGTGTTTGGCGGTTCCTCGAATCGTTACCAGAATTCGCCATCTGCACCACCGGGGCGTTCCGTCGCCGGGCCGGTTAATAACGGTATTTCAGCGCCTCATTCGACCGGCACCGGCATTACTCGCGGCGGTTTCGGCGGAACGGGGTCTCATTTGTCGGGAGGAAGCTGATGCGCCGGATCACTGCTGAACCTCGACCGAACTGGCGTCGCGATGTCGAAGAATTGGGATTCACCTACCACACCATCGATAACGAACCGTATTGGGATGAGGCAGGGTGGTACGAGTTTTCCAAGAACGAAATCGAAGAACTGGAGCTCGCGACAAATTGCCTGCATGACATGTGCTTGAAGGCAGTCCAAGCCGTCATGGACGAAGACCGTTTTGATGAGTTCCAAATTCCGGCCGCCTTTCACAATTGGATTCGGCAGAGTTGGAATGGGGACGAACCGACTCTTTACGGTCGGTTTGATCTCGCCTGGGACGGTCGTTCTGCGCCAAAAATGCTGGAATACAACGCGGATACGCCGACGGGATTATTCGAAGCGTCCGTTGTTCAATGGAAATGGCTGGAAGCAGTTCATCCCCGTTGCGATCAGTTCAACAGTCTTCACGAGCAATTAATCGCCAGGTGGGCAGACTGGCAGGATCAGGGACGCATCAGTTTTGCAACCACTGATGACCATGAAGAGGATTTTGGGAATGTTACGTACTTAAGGGACACGGCAGCACAAGCCGGACTGACTACCGAATACTTGCCGATGTCTGCGATCGGATATGACTCGCGCCGCAATCTGTTTGTCAACGAGCATGACATCCCGATTAATTGCCTGTTTAAACTGTACCCATGGGAATGGATGTTGAACGAGCCTTTCGCGCCACAACTGCTGACGGCTCCCACTCGCTGGATCGAACCTCCCTGGAAAATGTTGCTTTCCAACAAGGCGTTGTTGGTCGTGTTATGGGAAATGTTTCCTGAAAGCGATTATCTGCTGCCAGCCGCGTGGGAACCGCTGACGGGCGATTACGTCCGCAAACCGATTCTGGCACGGGAAGGGAGTAACATCCAGGTGGTTCAACACGGCCGGACAGTACTGGAAACCGATGGCCCCTATTCAAACCAGCCTGCGGTCTACCAAAAATTCCATCCGCTGATGCAGTCAGGCAAAAGCTTCGCGGTACTCGGCAGCTGGATCGTCGGCGACACTGCCTGCGGCCTGGGGATTCGCGAAGACGAAAACCCGATCACTCACAACCTCAGTCGTTTTATCCCGCATTTGATCCGTTAATCTGTTTTGTTGTGAATCGTTGTACCTTCACCAAGTACGTCGTCAAAACTCAAAGTTTGGGTTGTGTGCCACTGCATCGGAGTCTTCGGAGGGCAATGTCTTGACTTTTTTTCAAGGAAGTCGAAGAGCACTGGGTGACCGGAGACGGTCATCCAGTGGCACCCGAATCATTAGCTTTGACAACGCACGAGGACAAAAAGCGGCGTGTCATTTTGTATCAATACGAAAACGCAACGCGATACCACATCCAAAGTGTCGCCCTCCAGCCTCCTACTGCTTTTGCAATCTGCTTGACTCCGTACCGGTAGAACAGTCTTCGTGATCGTTCTGCTGAGAGGCTCTGATAGGTGTAATTGTATAAGGCAAGATTGACGCGTTTGCGGACAGAAGTGAACGTTGCTCGACGCTGATCAGCAGGGGTCTCCATCATTTCGACAATCACTTCAATAATGATCATCAGAAACGTGTAGTCTGCGTCAAGAGTGGTTCGATCAACCTGTGTCACTCGTTCACGCGCGGCAGCAAAGTCTCCCGCGACAACTTCATCTGCGGCCAGCCACAACTGATGTAACGGCACTCCGCCATCAGGTGATAGAGTTAGCGCGTGGCGGCTGATTTCGCTGGCTTCTACATTTTTTCCTCGATCACGAAACGCTTCAACGGCATTCACCAGCATCCAAGGTTCCGCAGCCTTTTGTTCTCGCCAATCCTTCAGCCATTGATACGCCGACTTGTAATCCTTGATCCGCGTCATTCCCCAGCCAACCGAACCCCATGCAAATGAATTCGTTCGCAGCCAGGAATCTTCGACTCTGGCAAACTTATGAAACTGCGATTTACGTCCTGCGTTGAGCAGTGCTTCGACCCATTCGTAGACGGCAAAACCACCGGCGCGCGGGTGTCTTTCGACCAGGAATTTCAGCCGTCCCTTCAGATCCCATCGTCGGTCGTCAACATGGGCCTGAATCCATTTCTTTCCGACTTCCGAGTGAACTTTTTCTTCCTCAAACGCTTCGCTAGCGACACGGCGTACGTCTTCGAGCCATTTGGCTTTTTTCATGGCGTCGTACGCGGAACTTAACGGCCAGGAATTGTTGTCCGTATCGAGACACAATTCTCGGAACGACGATGACGCCAGTTCGCGATCTTTCGTACGCGTCGCCAGAATAGCTCGTTTGGACGTGACGAACGGACCGTCTGTATGGGCATCAAGGACGGCAAGCACTTTGGCCGCTTCTTCAAGCTGATTGTCCTGTTCTTCCAGATCAAACAGCCATAGCCCGGCAAATTGATATCCAGGAAACATCTCGAACGCGCGCCGAAAGGCTTCCTTCGCCCCTTTGCGATCGTCGTTATTCAAATATGCCAGAGCCAGATGTCCCAATGACGATTCGACATGCGGATTCAGCCGAACCATCATCTTGCTGGCTTCCAGGCAGCCCGGATAGTCCTTTTGAGCTTCCAGCCAATCCGACAATTGAGACCATCCGGCATAATAGCTGGGATCTCGCTCGACAGCCGCACGCATTTCCTTGATCGCCTGCTCGCGATTGCCGCGTTCCCATTGAATCCAAGCGGCACAGGCGACAAGGTCGACAGGTCGGTGTTCGCCAAAGACTGGCGGTGAACACGCCTCCAATGCCTCATCGGTTCGCCCCGCCAATTGGAGTCCGCGCGCCATCTGTTCGAAAGCGGCAACACAGCGTGGCTGCAATTCTATCGCCTTCTTGAGTGTCGTCAGCCGTTCCTCAAGGCAATCCTCTTTTCCTGCCAGCATTCTCGCCAGAATTAACCATGACCTCGCTTCACCTGGTCGCCGCTCGGTCAATTCCTGCGCAACGCGAATCGGGCGATCTGAATCATCAAGTTCATTCGACCAGTACCTCAAGCAATCCCAGGCCCAGGAATAGCCCGGCGACAACTGAACCGCTTTTTCGATATGACTCAACGCTTCGTCATGTTTCCCTTGTCGCCATTCGACATCTGCCAGCCAGCCAATATTCAAGCCTTCCTGAGGGCTGAGCGCAATGGCACGCTGAAGTAATTCGATCGACTTCTCAAAATCCCCTTTACGAAGATAAACATCCGATAATTGTCGAGTCGCCTCAGTCCATGTCGGGCTGATCTCGTGACATTTTTCCAACGCGGCCAGTTCACCGTCGACATCGAGCTGAACCTGACAGACGTGAGCACGATCCAACCAGATCCTCGGGAGGAGCGGAAATCGTTCCGTCGTCTGGTTCGATAGCTCTAACGCTTCGTCCAACCGGTCCATATCTGTCAACTGACGAACGCAGGCCGACCAGGCGTGCCACAAGTCGGGCCTGGCCTTTAAAGCTTCTCGAAGCTGCTTCAACAATTCTTCGGGATCGATCAACTGTGACGCGCAGCCTCGGTAGTTCAACAGCCCGTCACCGTAGATGACCTGCCTGGTCAATTCGTCCAGCAGAAATGAGAGTTCCTTGATTCGCTCGTCCGTCGTTTCGCAACAGGTCAACAACTGATCCATGGCAAAATCATTGTCGATCGAAAGCCGCAGCGCCTGACGATATTCGTTTCTCGCATCCGCAAATCGACTCTGACTGGCAGCAATTTCGCCCCGCAAATGGAACCATGCCGTATGCGTGGGATCGAGTCGTCCTGCGGCCTCGGCACATTCCGCAGCTTCGTCGAACCGGCGCAACTTCGTCATCAGAAAGCCGAGTTCACGATGTGCCCACGCATCCGCCGGGTTGAGTTCAATCAACCTGCGAATTGCCGCTTCCATGACTTCGGCAGGTTCCTCACGAAGATATTCAATTGAAAGTACGAGCAACGGCTGGTGGTGCGGAAATCGTTCGGCGACCGATTTCACGTGATTGATCGCTGCCGCTTGCCCTTCCAGTTCGGAAAGCAGACTGGCGATCGCTCGATGAGCATCCACCGCCATCGGCTGCAGTTCCACAATCTCTCGCCAGATCCGCAGGGCTTCGACGTAATTGCTTTCGTAAGAAGCGAGTCGCGCACCAACACGCAGCCATTCGGTTCGTGAAACTCGTCCTTCTGCGCGGCGATAAAGTTCCCTGGCTCGATCGATATGTCGAAACGTGGCATACGCTTCAATGTCGGCGGCGTAAAGCAACAGATCCCCATCGTCGGGTCGTCGTTCAATCGCCGTTTCGAGAGCCGCAACACCTTCTTCATCACGGCTGAGTCGGCGCAATGCCAATTCATATGTTCTGACCGGCTGGCTGGAAATCTTTCCGAACCGATCAACACGACGACGGATCCAGTCGAGTGCAACATCCGTCTGTTGGCGAAATTGAGCCATGCGGAAATAAGCTTCTGCTGCCGCTTCGTTCTTATCATCCAGGCAAGCTGAAAATCGATAAAGATCGAGAGCCTCGTCAAAAATCCGTTGATCGGAACGAATCCCGGCCAGGATGTAGAAATTGCCTGCATCCAGTGGATTTCGCCGCATGGCGCGATTCAGCAGATCGATTGCTCGTTCATGTTCCCGCGCATCTGCGGATAGCTCCTGAGCCAATTGGCTGAGGAACATCGGATGAGTATCCTTCTCATCGCATAAACGCTGCAAGGTCTCAACACGCTCGTCCCGTTTCGCCAGATCGCGTAATCGGGACAGTCGAGAGAGTTGCAACAACGGGTCCTTGGGATAAAGTCCCAGCAATTTATCAATCGCTTCCAGCATTCCCGTTGGATTGGCATCGTACAGCATCAGGCGTCGCTCCGCCTCGAACGTGATCCGATGCTGCGGCGCGTCCTCTTGTAGCTTCGAAAAAACCGCCTCGGCATCACTGCGACGATGTGTTTCGAGCGCTCCGTCCAACAAATGAAGCTGATCCCACAAGGCTGCGTCAGGAAGGTCCAGTGTCTCTAATCGTCCCCGTTCTGCGACAGGAACCATGGCCATTCCGCGCGGACCGAATGCCTGATAGTGTTCAATAATTCCATCTGCAAACCCTTCGCTCCAGTTACGCATATAGGGATCACGAACGATCAACGTCCCCCGCAATCCGTCATATCCGATCACTGCCTGCAGATGTCCGCCACCCGGTGCGGTCGTGGTCAACGTAAAGGGGATCCCCGCATCGATCAGAAGTTCTGTACTCTCTTCGGAAACCGTAAATTCACGCGTGTACCAACCATTGGTATTAGCCCAATTCCGTTCGTTATAGGACGAAGTGCCGTCGTAACAGATCGATTCTGCAATCTGAAGATGTTCGGCAGGCATTGACAAATATTGACTGATTGCCGACAGCGTCGCCGGAACACACGTTTTTTCGTGTTGCCTCACAAATCCCACAGGCAACTTCACGCGCCGGCGCTGACGACGGGCTGGGTCTTCCAATCGATCGGCCATCTTCAATTCAAACTTGTCACCGCTTTGTTTCGCATATCGGATCGCTCCATCGATATCACCCATTCGATAGGCGATCAGAGACCGGAGTCCGGCCATCCCTTTGGCGAACTGGGTTTCCATCAGCGGCGATAGTTCATCTACCTTTTGCAGCACGATCCCAAGTTCGTCGTAGGATTCTCGTTCCAACAGAATCCCGGCCCATGAAAGATAAACGGCAGAAGACTCAAGCCGAGAACTCGCTTCCTTCAAGAACGCTTCTGCCTCGTCGTCCCGACCGACTAACGGTAGGAGGTGACCTTTCGCCTGAACTCCGGGTCGATACCAGCTTCGTAGCGACAATGACCGGTCGACGGCAGCCAGAGCGTCTTCGTAACGATCCTGGTCTTCATATAACGTGGACCAGCCGACATGAACCCACGGGTTGTCGGGGGCAACGTCCTCAGCCTGTTTCATCCATTCTTCGGCGGCAGAAAAATCGTGCAGCAGTGTTAATGTCTGACCATAGAGAGTTAACCACGAGGATCGAAGGTCGGGACTGGCATCGGTCGGAAAGGGATGCTCATTTAGAAATTTCCAGGCAACATACGGACCATGCGTTTCGAGTCGCGTGAAAGCACGATAATAAAGAACTTCAGGATCATCGGGCGTTTCGCGCCACGCCCGCAGTCGGTGAAGACGCGATAACCGGGGGGCACCCAAATTCCCGGCCAACCGGGCCGCGATCATCCGCCCGCGCGGACCGCCCCAGTCTTTTAACTGACCAAAGGGAAGTCCGGCATTCAGAGCCTGAAGATACAATCCTTTGTCATACAGATGTATCACCGGCAACGCGTGTTCTTCTTCGAGGATCATACAGCAAGTTTCTCAACTGGTAAGGGTCAGACAACCTGACGTATCATCGCATCGACACGTCCATCTCTGGATACATCACAAATTGAAATTCAGAAGGATTAAGCGACACAACGAGGAAGTCAGGCTTCCCAGGTGATTAAAAGACTAAACACTCAAGAGGGGATTTTTCGCCTCATATCAAACCACTGACACGATGTTCACGCAACTGGTTCGATGTCAAAAACGGAAGAAATTGCTGTCGGGGTAAACGAAGTCGAACAAGTGCGTCGTCAAAGCTAAAGATTCGGGTGCCACTGGATGACCGTCTTCGGTCACCCAGTGCTCTTCGTTTGCCTCGAAAATCGGGAAGACACTGCGTCGGAGAAGACTCCGATGCAGTGGCACACAACCCGAACGTTGAATCTTGACAATGCACTTGGCAATAAGTTCCATCGTCTTTCTTTTTTTGCTTCCTCACCTATCGTATGCTGTTGCGATAACGCCTGATTTCTGAAATATGTCTTGAAGATCTTTTTGCAAAACAGAATCCACCCCGATTCGTAAGGGTTTCCAATGAATTTCCGAGTGACGTTGATCGCAGCAGCATTCTTGTCCCTTGCCGCTGCGATTCCAGCGAACGAATGGCGTCAGTTTCGCGGCCCGAGCGGCCAAGGACAGATTGAAGCGAAAAACCTTCCTTCCACTTGGAGCGAATCCGAGAACATCCTCTGGAAAACAAAAATCCCTGGTCGAGGCTGGTCGTCTCCCGTCTTCGCAGGACCGACCATCTGGCTGACGACCGCCGTCGAATTTCCGCTAAGCGAAAAGGAGTTAGCCGAAGCTCGGGAGACAAAACTGGCGAAGAATCCTCTGGCAAAAGAGATGAGTCTCTTATCCTCCGTCGAACTGCGCGCAATCGGTTTTGATGCCGCCACGGGCCAGATCAAGCACAACATCGAACTCTTTAAGCTGACGGAACTCGATCCCATTCATTCGCTCAACAGCTTTGCTTCACCAACGCCCGTCCTGGACGGGAATCTGCTGTACTGTCATTTCGGGGAATTGGGCACGGCCTGCGTTGATACTGTTTCAAACACGATCGTCTGGAAAAAACAGCTTCCGTCAAAACACTCAGTCGGCCCGGGCAGCTCGCCGATTATCTCCGGTGATCTTTTCATCGTTCCCTGTGATGGAACCGAGCAACAGTACGTGATTGCCTTGAACAAACTGACCGGCGAGCAAGCCTGGAAAACAAACCGTCCATCCATGTCGGGTGACCTGGGCGAAATGCACAAATCCTTTAGCACGCCGCTGCAAGTGACCGTTAATGGACGCGATCAAGTGATCATTCCCGGTGCGCAATGGGTCGTCGCCTATGACCCACGCGACGGGTACGAGATCTGGAAAGTTCGATACGGCGACGGTTTTTCGAATGTGCCCCGTCCCGTAGTCGGACACGGAATGGCCTATATCTGCACCGGGTTCATGGCACCACAACTTTGGGCAATTGGCCTGGATGGTCAAGGCGACGTTTCGAAAACTCACGTCAAATTCAAAGTCACAAAACAGATTCCCGCAATGCCATCGCCGGTACTTGTCAACGACCAGCTTTACTATGTTTCGGATCAAGGAGTCGCCACGTGCGTGAATGCACTGACCGGCGATCAGATCTGGACAAAACGGATCTCCGGCAACTATTCATCATCACCAATCTACGCAGACGGAAAATTGTATTTCCTAAGCCAGGAAGGAAAGACAACCGTCTTGAAACCAGGCCGAGAATATGAAGAGGTCGCAGTCAACCAACTCGAAGGCCAGTTAATGGCTTCACCCGTCGTACTGGACGAGTCTCTCTTACTGAGAAGTCAGACGCACCTGTATCGAATCGGGAAGAAGTAGGTATCGTTTCAGTTATTCAGAAATTCTGGATAACTGCCGCTACTGATCTTCACTCCCCAACTCACAACTTACAGCTTGCCTTCTTCCAAAAAGCTGAAGTAACCGGTTCGGTTGAAGATGATGTGATCCAGAAGATCAATCCCGAGAATGTCCCCGGCGGATTTCAATTGCGCCGTGATGGCAATGTCGCTCTGCGATGGTTCGAGTCCGCCGCTGGGGTGGTTATGGGCGACAATTACGGCAGAAGCGCGGTCTGAAACAGCGTCTGCGTAAACCTCTCGCGGATGGACTGGAGTTCTGTCGACCAACCCGATCGAGACGACGCGAATGTTAAGGATCTCATTCGCACCGTTGATTGTCGCGCACAGAAAATGTTCTTGTTTACGGTCTGCAAAATGACAAACGTGTGGCAACAGGTCGGCCGGGGTTTCGATCCTGGCCCCTTCGGGTTTGATGCGACGTCGGGCAAATTCGATTGCGGCCAGAATTAAAGTCGCTTTGGCATCCCCGACGCCGGCAAACTGCTTCAAATCCTCGGCTTTGACCTCCAATCCCTTTTCATCAATCAAATGTGCCAGCTTCCGCGCCAAGGTCATTACGTCCATCCCAGGTGTGCCCATCCCGAGCAGAATGGCGAGCAATTCCTGATCACTTAGCGCACGAGCCCCTTTACGCAATAGCTTTTCTCGCGGGCGGTCGTCTTCGGGAATCTGGTCGATCGTTTTATTCATCGTTTCACACCGCGATCGACAAATGATGCTGAATGACGGTCACCGCCATAATATCGAAAATCCCGCCGGTACCGGTGTATTTGGGATCACCCAGTTCTTCATAACGGCCGTGCGAATCATACGCGTTCTGGATTTCGCCGTTCACCTGTCCTCGAAACGGCCCGTCCAGGTAGACGTGATCGTCTCGATGGGCCGTCACGGTTCCACGAATCACCGGATCGGCCGATTTCTCTTCTGTCACCTGCTTGATATAGAGCGCCTCTTCGTCACTGATCGTGTACTTATTGCGAATCTCGGTAATCATGTCCTGTACGGTCACTTTCCTCGGAGGCACTCCCGGTCCGCCGCCCCCTTTCCCGGACCTCAATTTGACAGGTCCACCGCTGGTGGTGACCCCCTGATAAACGACCGCAGCCTTGATCACCTCGGTTTGCCGAATCTGTTTCATCAGGTCGGAAACACTCCCTTCCTTGATCAGTTGCGGGCCGATTGCTTCAGCAAACGCAGCGAACTCTTTCACTTCCGTTGCATAAGTAAAGAAGCAGGTCAGGAAATGAAACGTCTTGACGAAGTGTCCTAATTGATAAACGAACGTTTTTCGTTCTTCGGCATTAACGATTAAAGAAGTGAACCGTGCTCGCAGAGCGTTCACGACAAACTGAGCCTGTGCATCGGTCCCATTGGCGACGAGTTTCAGAAAATCGACCGCGTCCTTCTGCGTGAAGATCCCGTGTTCCAGAATCTCGCGATACAACGTCAGACAAAGCTTTTGATCCGGTTCATGAGGCGCAAACGGTGTCCCTTTGCGGTATTTCTGGAACGCTTTCAGGATGGCGACGGCGTTGTTGGTGAAATCGACGACCACAACGTCTCTCTTCCCCTCGTGGCAACGGTTCAGTCGAGACACGGTCTGAACGGCGTTCCGGTCGACGACGGGCTTGTCGAGAAACATTCCCGCCAACAGTGTCTGGTCGAAACCGGTCTGGAATTTGTTCGCCACGACGATCAGGCGGTAATCGTCACCTTCAAACCGTTCCTCAATCAATTCCGAATCTTTCAATTCGTTCACGGCATGCTCGTGAATTTCAGCATTGGTTTCCGGATGAGTGAAATCCGAAAAGGCATACAGAACCTTGTACTTGGCCGCGCGTTCCTTCAGTTTTTCCCGGATAATTTCAAAATACCTCAGTCCGGCTACGCGGGAACTGGTGACGATCATCGCCTTGGCTCGACCACCGACAAGCGGCATCACAGACTCTTCGAAAATCCGCAGCATCACTTCGGCCTTGTACTGAATCAGGCCGTCATCCTGAAACGCGACGTTCATCAGTGCTTTGGAAACAACCCCTTTGGAATAGACTTTTTGTTCTTCATCCGGCGCAGGAACAAAATGGCAGTGCAGGTTGTAGAGCGTCTTGTAAGAAATAATGCTGGCAGCCACATCAACGATGTAGCCTTCCTGAATCGCTTCCTCTTCGGTGTAACTGTCAAAGACCGCTCCGAAAAGATCGAGCGTCGCGGGGGCGGGAGTCGCCGTGAACGCAACAAACATCTGGTTCGTGTCGTGCTCGCGAATGATCTGAGCCAACTGTTCTTCAGGGTCGGCTTCCGGTGTTTCCGCGTCCGGCTCATCGACTTTGCGGAACGGCAACCGTATTGCGGCCCCCATCCGACCTTCCTGTGATCGATGTGCTTCATCAATCAGGAAGGCGACCCGCAAGTTTTTCAACGCGGGATTGGTTTTCAGTTCGTCCAGCACCCACGCGAATTTTTGCTGGGTCGTCACGATGATCGAACGTCGATCCTTCAGAAATTTCGGCAGATCGTCGGACCGTCGAGCCAGTCCGATGTTCTCTTTCAGATGAGTAAAATTCGTGATGTCTTCACGGATATTCGTGTCGAGCGATTTACGATCGGTGAGGATAAACGTGATGTCGACCAGCTTTTCGCTCGTCCCCGGTTTGAACAGGCTATGTAACCGGTCCGCCAGCCAGCAGATCGACAGCGTTTTGCCGCTCCCCGGTGAATGAGCCGCCAGATATTTTCGGCCAATCGTTCCGGTGGCTGCAAAATGAGCCGAAATATCCTCCGACACTTTGCGGACCAGTCGAGCTTGATGGTAACGCGGAAACATCGTGAACGCGGGCCGTTCGGGTTTATCATCCTCGGCGTCCCGATGCGGCACCCGCACCAGAAAGAATGACAGCGCTTCTATCAGTTCTTCCCGCGACAACACATCGCGATACAGAAACTCGACGGGGTATTCGTCGGGATTTTGCGGGCTGTTCGACAGACCCATGTTATGCCAGCGGAAATTCCGTTCCCGGCTCGGATCGGTCGCCGCCATCACGTCCGACGTATCCGCCGCCAGATACAGAAAGGGATGCTGGAAGATCTTGCAGGAGTGATCCCGTTTGTTGAACTGGGCCACAGCGTGATGCACAGTCTGATTCGCTTCGTGTTTCAGTTCCAGCAAGACGATGGGGAGACCATTCAGGAAGAAAACAAAATCGATTTCCTTGTTCGTTTCGCCGAAATAGAAATGAGGCCGAAACGTGACGCGGTTCTCGGCATATTTCGCAGTTGCAGCACTCTCAACGGAACGAGGCTTGGGATAATACAACCGGAACTCCAGCCCTCGTACTTTCAATCCCTGCCGCATCAGCATCCAGAGCGGCGTGCTGATCAGCTCTTTTCGTAATGCTTTAAAAACCTCATCCCGAGCATCCGTCCCGTAGTCATCGGTCAGTTTCTTCAGCGTTTCCGCCTGAGTCGCTTTCAGAAAGGCCCAGAGCAGATCTTCGGCAATGAAATGCTCGGTGTCGGTGATGTCCGATTGTTCGAGCACACCATACTTCTGCTTCTTGACGAAGTAATCGCGCAGATGCTGCTGGAATAACAGTTCCGGGGGTTTTGGTTTTTTAGCCATGCGCTTTCACCCGGTTGAGGTCCGCCTCGGTGATTCGTCGTTGACCTGTGACGCATTCGTGGATCAGGGATTTTCGGTAATTGGTGAGGGTTTGAATTTGTTCATTAATCGTAACGACAATTGCATTCAACTCAGCGAGTTTCTTATCAAGAAAATCACAGATTTCCTCTTGTTCGCAAAGCGGCGGAATAAGAATGGGTAAATAGCCAGTTTTAACTTGGTCAAATATCGGGAGTGTCGTTGCGACTGCGATATTTGGGATCACATCTTCATAGATCTTCATTTGGTAAGCGAGAAATCGTCCGAAAAGACTGTGGCCGCTGACGATCCCAATGATTTGCTGGTTGCACGAAGCTGGCTCCGTAATGATTCCAATCTTTCCAATAGTGGCACCGATCCCAATCAGAAACACGGTTTGCGTCGGATACATTCGAAGAACACCGTTCGTCAATGCGAGCGTGTTTACAAGTTTTCGCGGCTCTCGAAGCTCAAGACCGCCCTCAAAACTTCCTGGTGCAAACCACGGAATTGTGCCTTCTTCATAATACTCCGGCGTGTCAGTTGGGGGCGTGACACCAGCCTGTATTCGTACCGTGACGCGTTTAAGATGCTGGCAATACCAGTGGTTCGGGATATCGCCGAACCATTCCACGCCTGAAAGTTTCGACGATACCGCGTGTTTAATCCCCTTTGTTACTGCGGATAAAATCATTGACTTTCGAAGCGCACCCAGAGTTTCAATCTGTCGGCGTTTAGCAACGATCGCCGCGTCAATCGCGGCACAACTAGCATCCAGATAGGTTGCGATTCGGTGTTGTTCGGGAAGGGGTGGAAGCGGGATTGGTAAATACGAATACTTGTCTGCCCCGATGTTTTGGATCGTTGCTTGAGTGAAGATGAAGTCCTTCCACGCCTCGTATGCATTTGATTTCGTGAAGAAGTAAAGAAACTCCGGTGCGAGGCGGTGACGCATCGTCGACGCTTTGATTAGGTAGCCCGCGAAACATGCTTGCCCTTGGTAATTTCGGAAAAAGAATGTTTTTCCGACCGTGGCACCGCTTCGTGCAAACAACACATCGTCTTCCTTCAATGCAAAATTGCGGGCAATTTCTTCGGGGAGCGATGCGTAGGTATCCGTGCGTAACTTCCCGTCGTTGTCGAAATCTGTAATCCGAAGATAACGCGGTAATGATTGATCGTTACAATCCCCTGATTCCGTAGCGCCGTATTTTAACGGCTCAGATAAGAGTCGTTTCAACGCGGCAAAATGCCAACCGGTTGGCATTCCATTCAGCCATTCAAAGCCCGCAATCTGGTTCTCTTGGGTGGTTTTCATTGTGGTGTGTGGTGTTTCTTTACGTCGATTGAATAAAAAACGCCGACGGTCCTTGAATCAACACCCGGGCGGGGGTCGTTCATCGGCGCTCCGACGTCGCAACGCGACAACCCGATGTCAGCCCAGGCCATCGGCCTGGGTACCGGCCCCCCAAATGAACCAAAACCCCAACGGGGTGGCCCGATTCGACGGCGATGTACGTTGGATTCGGCGGTTGGGGTCATGTTGTTGGATTCATCGTGTCGTTCGGGCGTCGATCATTCGTGGTGATTGGTTTTTGTTGTCGGTCGCGAATTTCGGGCCACCCCGTTGGGGTTACGTCTTGTGGGGTGGGGTCGCGAACCCAGGCCGATGGCCTGGGCTGACATCGAGCCACCCCATTCGGGGTTTCGGAATTGTCGGGGTCCGTTCGTGTTTGTCGTGGGTCGACGGTGTGTGCATGGTGGCATGTTTTGCGTGATGCCGTTGTTCGGGAACGTCCGCCCCCGCCGACGATCGGGTGAAAATGCGTTCCCGAACCAAAACCCGCACGCGTGTCGTTCACCGGCGCTCCGACGTCGCAACGCGACAGCCCGATGTCAGCCCAGGCCATCGGCCTGGGTAATGGCCCCCGAAATGACCCAAAACCCCAACGGGGTGGCCCGATTCGATGGCGATGTGCGATAGTTTCGACGGTTGGGTTCATGTTGTTTGATTCATCGTATCGTTCGGACATCGTTCATTGGCGGTGATTGGATTGCCCGTTGGTCGCGAATTTCGGGCCACCCCGTTGGGGTTACGTTTTGTGGGGTGGGGTCGCGGACCCAGGCCGATGGCCTGGGCTGACATCGGGCCACCCCATTCGGGGTTTCGGAATTTCCTTGGGTCGTTCGTGTTTTTCGCGTGTCGACGTTCGTTCGACGCGATCGTTCGCGTTCGTTCGTGTTTGTCACATGTCGACGGTTGCTGCTGCATCATTCAATCCCACACATATCGTTCGTCGATTTCGATTTCGTGAAGTTTGCACAATTCGCGGAACTCGTCCTGAAACGTTTTCTTTTTGTGATGTTCTTCCTGATTGGCGATGTACTTCTTGACCTGTGCCGAATTGGATTCACTCACCGAAAAAATGCCGTACCCTCCTTGCCAATGAAAATTGGCGTACTGTGCGCCTTGTTTCTTGACCCACTTGCTTGTTTCCGTTTTGGCCACCTGCATCACATCTTTGATCGCAAGATTTCGTGTCAACAAACAAAGGGCGTGGATATGGTCTTCGACTCCGTTGATGATTAACGCGGGTGAATCGGCGTCATCGCGAAAAACCTTCGCTTGGACGGCATATAAATCTTTTCGAAGTTCGGGGTCCTTCAACTACGGGTGACGCCCCTTTGTGCTGTAGACGATATGCACCAGAACTTTTGCCAACGATTGAGACATGCAATTTCTCCTTCACAAGATCATTGACTCGCCAGGCCCTCTAACAGTTTCTCAGCCTCTTTTTCCAGCTTCCAGAATTCGGCGAGTAATTCTTTTGCCGGTGTGGGCGGTTGATATCGATAAAAATACTTGTTCGGCAAGATTTCGTAACCAAGCTGTTTGCTGTCGGACCAGCGAATCATCGGCTTGGCGATCTCGCGGTTCAGGAATACCACAATAGCTTCCCCGTGCGGGATGTATTCGTCGTCCTGGAGGTAATGCCGATGTGTCCATTCCACCGACACAACTTCGTCGACCGCTGACATTGCTTCTTTAAATATCTTCGTGGGATTGTCCTTCGGCTTCAAACTGAATTCGACCTGCCGGGCCCTCCCTTTGGCCTTCGCCTGCACGCGGAAATTCAGGTCGCTCTCATGAAACTCCTGTTCCTTTTTTAAATTCGCAGCCGTAAATGCCTTTTCGTAGGGTTCGGTAATTGTGGCGGGTTGATCGTGCTCATCGGTCTGCCAGAAGACGACACTGACTTTGTGATAGGCGAAATCTTGGGTATCGAAGATCTTCACGTGGTCATCGGATTGATTCTTTCCCCAGCCATGCCGGTAATGTTTTTCAATCCAGGCACGATGGGTATCCGTGATCCGGTTCCGTTTGTTGCCGAAAGATTTCAATTCTTTCTCGAACTGCTGACGAGCATCGATCAGCATCACCCGTCCCCGGTGGTTCGCAGGCTTGTCGTTTCGAAGCAGCCAGACGTAGGTGAAGATGCCCGTGTTATAAAACAGTTGGTCAGGCAACATGACGATCGCATCGAGCCAGTCATTTTCCAGAATCCAGCGCCGGATCTCGCTTTCGCCGGAACCGCAATCGCCATTCGAAAGAGGTGAACCATTGAAGATGATCGCGATTCGACTTCCCCCTTCTTCAACAGGCGCCATCTTCGCCAGCATCGTCTGCAGAAACAGCAGCGCGCCGTCATTCGAACGAGGCATCCCGGCACAATACCGAGTCTTCGCCAGCTTGCGGGCATCATCCTCGTAGCCATCTTTACCACCCCACGTGACACCAAATGGCGGGTTACTCAACATCCGATTGAATCGCCACTTTGTTTCCGGCCACTGGTCGCCCGGCTCTTTGCTTTGTGGGTCATTGGGAATCAGGGAATTGCCAAGATAAACCGTTGCCTGCTTGTCATTCTTGATCAACAAGTCGGCCTGACAGACAGCGTAGTTGGTGGGTGAAAGTTCCTGTCCATGCACCGTCACATACTTCTCAACCCGATCCTTTTCCTCTTTCGTTTCGGCTTTATCGAGCAAATGTTCTTTGGCCACCGAGAGCATCCCACCGGTACCACTGGCGGGATCGTAGATCGAAAGGTGCCGGTCGGGGATCGAAATTTCAAGCAGTTCCACCATCAACCGAATCACTTCGCGCGGCGTGAAATGTTCCCCGGCCTCTTCACCGCTCTGTTCTGAAAAACGCCTTAACAACTCTTCATAGATATATCCCATTTCCAGCCCCGAAAGCTGGTCGGGGCCAAGATCCAGTTCCTTGTACTGGTTCAGGATTGGCGCAAGTCGATTGTTCTTGACCATCGTGGCGATCGTCGCGCGATAATTGAAATGCTCGATGATGTCTTCAACGTTCTTCGAAAAACCATTGATGTACGCCCGGAAGTTTGCCTCCAGCAACGCTGGGTCTTCTTCGTAAACGGTCCGAAGCGTCCAGTCTGTTTTATTTGAGAAAGGGGACTGCTTCGGATTCAGCTCCAGCTCTTTCACCAACTTTTCGAGCTCTCTTTCCCCCATTGACGGACGCTTGGCCAATACCTCAGCCCGTTTTGCCTCGCGCTAGGCCAACAAAACACATTCCAGCCGACGAATAACGATGATCGGTAGAATGACACTCTGATATTCATAGGCCTTGAACTTCCCACGTAGCCGCTCGGCAGATTTCCAGATGTCACCGGCAAGATTGTCCAGTTTAGGTTTGTTGAGCGCGAGTGCCATGGATGAAGGTGTACCTTCGCTTAGTTATGAGAGGAGGATTAGAAACAAGTTTCACGATCATACGACGCGAAATGATTCGACGCCAATCAATGAAACGGCGAATACCACGTGAAGAAAGAGGGGTCTGTGTATCCCGGCACGTTACGGATTCGCTCCGGCTTTGGCTCGGGCGATGGTGAAGTCGACCAATTCCTGGCAGCGGAAGAAGCCTTCCCAGTAGTTGTGACCCTGGCCTTTGGCGACGATCAACGTGACCGCGCTTTCGGCGTTTTCTTGTTTGTAACGGGCGACGAATTCGGCGGAGTTTTCTTTCAGAGGGACGACCGTATCTTCGTCGCCGTGGATCATTAACGCGGGGATTTTTGATTTGGCTAGCTTCGAGACCCGCTCGATCGGATTGAACTCCGCTTGGCGTTCGGTCAGTTGTTCGGTCGTCAGTTCGTAGGCGGGGGCGGCGTTCGCCAGGCCCGGGTAGGTGCGAAAATCGAAGACGGGATAAATCCCGGCGATCCCTGCAACCTTGTCGGGATTTTCACAGGCCCAACTGGTGACCCATAAGCCCCCACGACTGCGGCCTAACAGGCAGGGTTTTGCCGCGAAACCCCGATTTTTGGTCATCTCGTTGTAAAACGCGGTGAACAGCTGTCGTGCTTTGGGACTGCCGTATCCTTCGCCCACATCGATCCCCGCGACGGCGATTCCCGCATCGAGGAACTGTGAGTGCATCCACTTCTCGTGCTCGTCAGGGTACCCGGCTAAGGTCGGTGCATACATGACCCAGGGCCGTAGTGCTTTGACGGAAGAATCTCCTTTGGGGGTGAGGATGAACGCCGGGCGACCTTCGACGAGAAACGATTCGCCGGGAAGGATCAATTTCTTGACTGGTTCCTCGGCGGCGACCGGCGATGTGGTCCAGATGCCAACCAAGGTACAAAACAGAATACGGATCGAACTTTTTGAATATTGTCTCGTCATCAGAATTCCTTTATCGCTGGTTTTGAAGTTTCGTGAAGAGTAGCCTTTTTGATTGAAATTTACGCCATGCAATTGCACGAAAGCCACCGATGACAAATCTGCCTGATAAATTTGAGCAATGCAAAGACATCGGATCGGAACCGCATTCAACGGGGGGGGAAATTAACCAGTCGCAGCCGCAATTATTAAGGCATCAAGTCTTTGCCTGTTGGCAGATTGCTATTATCTCAATCTTTACAGGCTTTCTCGGGGGCGGCTCATTGATTGCAATCAACCTGTACTTGATGGGTCAACGAGTTCTGGCAGCCATGGTGCTTATTCCAATTGCCGGTGTCACGTTGCCCTCCTTTTTTCAAACACTGAAGGCAAAAGCGGACCCATCTGCAGGATTAGTGAGGTTTTGGGGTCCGGCATTGCTTGCATATTTGCTTGCGCGCTCGTTGTTTCGCTGGCAGTACGCTCCGTTCAGAAAGCCGTTTGCAATACTCTCAACACCTCCAAATCGCCCGGCTCCACTATGGTACGCTTTCTTAGCCGCAATCCTGTCGTGGGTCGTGATCCTGATCATGACATTTTTCGGTGCGCTAACGATCGCGATTAATATGGATATCATGGGCATCGCGGTCCCTTCTTCGCGAAATCGAGCTCCGAACGAGGATATTCCCATTTCCAAAGCGCCGGCTCTCGAAGAGACAGAAATTAAAGAAAATGAATCCGATCAACCGCAAGAGGATAACCTGAAGTTTCCGAAGTGAATTTGAATTCGGGGAGGAGTGCGAAATACGGCTGAAAACCTTCGCCCGAAACGTTCAGCCGAGTAATTCTGGTCTGACTCGACCATCGCCTGCGATGGGGTGTGGTCGGCCTTGCTGGTCGGGGATGGTGGTCGATTCATCGTAACCGAGCAGGTGATACGCGGTCGCCTGCATGTCTTTCGGAGAGATCGGTGTATCGACCACATCCCCTGCGATGGCGTCGGTCTGGCCGACGATTTTTCCGCGTGACATCCCGCCGCCGGCAAAGACCGATGAGTAGGCTCGTGACCAGTGATGACGGGCTCCTCCGACCGGACCCGAGTCGATTTGAGGGGTTCGGCCATGTTCGCTCGTGCAGAGAACCAGAGTTTCGTCGAGCAGGCCGTGATCCTCCAGGTCCCGGATCAGAGCGGAATAGCTTTGATCAAAGACCGGCAGCAGATAATTCTTCAGCCTTGGAAAATGGTTCGAATGAGTGTCCCAGACGGAGGCTCCGTGTGGGCCGAAGGGGTCCCAGAAGACGGAGACGAAGCGTGCCCCCGCTTCGACCAGGCGTCGTGCGGCGAGACAGGATTGGCCAAACAGGTTCATGCCGTATCGCTCGCGCATGGCGGGTGATTCGCGACCGACGTCGATCGCCTCACGGATTCGGTTCGAACCGATTAACGACATCGCTCGTTGCTGATGAGCGTCGTAATTGCCGAATTCTGCCGAACGATCCAGCATGGTTCTTGAGGAATCGAATTGCTGAAGCAGATGCACCCTGGCATCAAACCGCCGCGACGACAAGTCGTCAGGAAGCTGACAGCCTTGTGACAGTTGAAACCGGGCGGCGGATTCGATTCCGCCGTGCGGATCACGCACCTGTTCCATCTGACCATCGGCCAGCTTCGGAACGACGACGGTTCCTTGACCGGTGAAATCGGTCCAGAACGGGTCGTAACCATTGCCAAGAAACGCTGCGTACGGGCCCGCTTGATCGGAGGAACTCCCTTTCGAACAGAATCGCCAGGGGAGGCCGATGTTTCGGGGAAGGGAAGGGGACCGCTGGCCGGACCGACGTCCATCAAGGTAATCGACGACCGAGCCGAGATACGGCCAATGTTCAGGTGCTCGCGGATTTGTTTCCAGCGGAATGTTGTATGTCGGCATTCCCGTCATGACGTAAGCACAACAGTGAATGGGGTACTCGTGCGTCATCGAACGGACAACAGTCAGTCGATCGGTAATCTGCGCGATTTTTGGCAACCCTTCGCCAATTTGCAGGCCCGGCACCACGGTTTCGATGGCTTTCATCTCACCCTGGATTTGAGCAGGTGCCAGCGGCTTGGGATCGAACGTTTCGTGCTGAGGGGGCGAACCGAACAGAAAGACGAAAATGCACGATTTGGCTCGTGGTTTTTCATAGCCCAAGCCAGATGCCATTAACGAAGTCTGCGCTGCAGAGTTGAGCCCGAGTCCCAACGCACCGATTCCGCCAACGTGAAGCAAATCACGTCGCGTGATTCCGTTGCAAAGGCGTTTCCGACTTCCCAGGATTCGCAGCATCCGAGTCCTCTCCATTCTGGATTTCTCGATTCTGATTCTCGCATGGTCAGTTGCCGATCGCCAGACTGAAGGCGGTATTTCCCCTAGTTTCCCTCGTTCCCAAGCTCCAGCTTGGGAACGCCCTTCTTCGAAGCTCTGCTTCGAGGAACAAGAGAATGCTGAAGAGTTTTAACCACGAATCTGACGAATCAATCGAATAAGAGACCGGGAGAAATATGAATGAAATCATCTTCGGTCGTATTTCGGGAGAAAATCCTGGCTGTTAATGAAAAGCTCAGCTCGTTCTATTGCGTCTGTTGTCTTCAATTCGTGAAAATTTGTGAGATTCGTGGTTGTCGTCTTATTGAATTGATTCACTCGCGAATCGTAGGAGGAGACTATCAAATCGCCATAAACCACCACTGAATCATGACTTTTGCTGTTTTCGCAATTGCCGTGCGCGAAGCGGAGCTTCGAAGAGAGGCGTTCCCAAACTGGAGTTTGGGAACGAGATACGACAAAAATTGTAAGCGAAAATGGTTTAATAGGGTCAAATCTTCGGCAAGTCGGTTGATCGAAGCGGCGTAAGTCGCTAAATTCTTCGTTCCCCAAATTTTTGGGTGGGTGTCTTTTTGTATTTGCGAAATTTCGGTGAAGGTTGAAGTTGTGATTGCTCCCCGCACGACGTTTTTGAAAGCCTCTGATCGTGGGCCTACTGGAAACCACCAGGCAAAGTGGTTTGTTGTAGATGCCGAAGGAATGACAGTCGGTCGCCTGGCGACTCGATTGGCCACGATACTCATGGGCAAACACCGACCAGACTATACGCCACACGTTGATACGGGTGACTATGTCATTGTCGTCAATGCTGACAAAGTGAGATTCACGGGTGGTCAGATGGTTCATCCGACCTATCCACACTACACGACCAAGATGGCCAAGAAGAGCTATCAATGGTTTACTGGCTGGCCCAGCGGTCAACGGAACATCCCCGCCATTAATCTGTGGGAAAAGAACCCGACGGAACTGTTGCGGTTGGCTGTGAAGCGAATGCTGCCCAAGAATGCCCTCGCGACTCACATGCTCGCGAAACTCAAACTGTTTGTTGGCCCGGAACATACTCATCAGGCCCAACAGCCAGAACCGCTGCCCGCTTATTTGCTGCCGAAATAATCGGCTCATTCTGGCCTGACACGTTGGCCTGAAGCACACGACAAGTAACTTTTTTCTGAAACATTTCCGTTGAGCATGGATCCGATGGACGACACGACGACTCCTGTCACTACTGCCACAGAACTCAATTTTTCGACAGCTGCCGAACCGGTGGTTGTTGCGCCTGAACCGCGAGTCGTAAAGATTCACGGCAAACTGGATCGTAACGGAGTTGCGATCGGTACTGGCCGCCGTAAGACTTCGGTCGCTCGCGTCCGATTGAAAGCTGGTAACGGTGCGACGTCGATCAACGGTCGTCGGCTGGAAGAATATTTTAATAATATTCGCGACCTGCAGATGATCGAAGCTCCTTTGCGAGCCACCGAAAAACTGGGTCAAGTCGATTTGTGGGTTCGCGTTAATGGCGGTGGAACCACGGGTCAGACCGGAGCCATCGTGATGGGTATCGCTCGTGCTCTCGAAGCATTGAACCCAAGCTTCCACGCTCTACTCAGTGAAAACGGCTTCCTCACCCGAGACAGCCGAATGGTTGAACGTAAGAAGTACGGCTTCAAGAAAGCCCGTCGTTCGCCACAGTTCTCGAAACGATAATCACTTTGTTTCGTGGTGGATTCACTGCGAAATGGTTGGTTTTATCTGATAAATTGCCCCGCCGGAATTCGTTCCGTGCGGGGATTTTTTTTGCCGATTCAGAGCATGGCCGAATGCGGTCATGCTCTGAATTATCTTATATAAATGAAATTCAAAAGGGGTTTAGCCAACTATGCACACAGAACCACACAGATGAAGAAGGGCAAATGCCATGTGGTACTTTTAAAAGTGATCGTTGCGTCAATTATCCTGTTTTGCATTTCTCCGTGTGATTCTGTGTTCATCGATGGCAAAAACTCTTCGCTCTTTCTTCGAATTTGAGGATCATGAAATGTACTTTTCGATGAAGGGGAAACGTGCGTAAGACAAGGCTTTCTCCCGTGTGGCGTTACACCTTGCACGGGCTAAAGCCCATGCTACGACTTTTGGAACTTTCATGAAGCTGACGTTCAAACTTGTGTTTGCTCTGATCGCTTTGATCGTCCTGATTCTGGTCGTGGACGCTTACCTTTCCGTGCGCCGTGAGTCTGCTTTCCTGCGAGATGAGTTGCAGCGAAAGGCCTATCGCATCGGTAGTGCCATGAAAGAACTTGTCGCCGATGCATGGCGACGCCAAGGACCTGATGTCGCGCTAGCGCTGATTCAGGCTGCCAACGAGCGTGAACGTCTACTGATGATTCGCTGGGTCTGGTTAGACGAATTCGGCAATGAAACATTCCGTCCCCATGCACCCACAGATCAGCTTGGACAAACGACGCTTGGTGAGCCAGTCACACTCCAATACCGTACGCGAGATGGAAGACAATTTCTGGTGACGTACGTCGGTGTCAACGTCGGGCAACGACCTGGAGCGCTCGAGTTGACTGAACCGCTCAGCGTCACAGATGACTTTGTCTGGACGTCGATCATTCGAAAAATCGCGCTTACGGCGATTGTCGTCCTCAGTGCAATTGGAGCAACACTTTTGCTGGGTATCTGGCTGGTGGGATGGCCTTTGAAGAGACTGATCGAGAAAGCTCGTCGCGTCGGAACCGGTGATCTTTCGGGACCGATCGAATTGCGGAGTCGCGACGAACTTTCGGAACTGGCAGACACGCTGAACCTGATGTGTCAAAGTCTGTCGGAGTCTGAACAGAAAATTCGTCACGAAGCAGATGCAAGAATCGCGACCATCGAACAACTCAGGCATTCGGATCGACTGCGAACGGTCGGACAACTCGCCTCAGGAGTTGCTCATGAGTTGGGGACGCCACTGAACGTTGTGACCGGTCGGGCATCGCTGATCTCGTCAGGGCGATTAGCTCCCGAAGCGATTGTCGAGAGTGCCCAGATCATCAAGTCTCAAGCCGAACGTATGGCAGACATTATTCGTCAGTTATTGGATTTTTCTCGCAGTGCAAAGTCGCGTCGTGTCCCGGTCGACTTACAGATGATCGTTCGCGAAACGTCGAGGATCCTGAATCCACTGAGTCGCAAACATGGGGTTGATTTGATCATCAATGAAGCTTCAGAACCGATGTCGGCTTGTGTCGATCCGGGACAGATTCAGCAGGTCCTGACCAATCTTGTGATGAATGCGATTCAGGCCACACCTGCGGGTGGTCGAGTGACGATGGGAGTCTCACGCGAACACGTCCAACCCCCTTCCAACGACGCGATCGCAAAAGACTATTATTGTTTATCGGTCGAAGATACGGGTCATGGAATCCCGGATGAGATTCTCAACCGGTTGTTTGAGCCGTTTGTCACCACAAAAGATGTGGGGCAGGGGACGGGGCTTGGTCTCTCGATCGCGTATGGTATTGTTCAGGAACATGGCGGTTGGATCGACGTCAAAACGAAGCTCGGTCAAGGAAGCCATTTTCGGGTTTACCTTCCAGAGGGGAATCAACCATGCCAGGACGCGTCCTGATTGTTGACGACGATCAAAGCATGTGCGAACTGATCGAAGCGGATCTCGCGAGTCGTAATATTCAATCGGAGTGGCGGACGTCGGCAGCAGAAGCACTGCTTATCATTCAGGACGGACACTTCGACGTGATTCTGACCGACCTGCAGATGCCGGGACTGAACGGGCTGGCCTTATGTGAACGGATTGTCGCGAATCGGCCGGACATCCCCGTCGTCGTCATGACGGCTTTCGGGAGTTTGGAAGCCGCTGTCGCGGCGATGCGTGCTGGTGCCTACGACTTTGTCAGCAAACCTGTCGAGCTGGATCTCTTAGCCATTCGACTCGAACGAGCGATTCAGCATCGATCGCTCTCGGAGCAAGTTCGGATGCTGAGCGATCGTGTGCAGCAGGCGAATCGATTTTCAAAGCTGCTGGGCGAGAGTCCCGCGATGAAACGCTTGTTTGATGATCTTCGCCGAATTGCGGAAACGGACACGTCAGTCCTGATTACCGGCGAGAGCGGTACGGGTAAGGAACTTGTGGCCAGGGCTCTACACGAACAAAGTCGGCGCCGAACCAAGCCGTTTGTCGCGATCAACTGTGCAGCTCTTCCGGAATCGTTATTGGAAAGCGAATTGTTTGGGCATAAGCGTGGGTCTTTTACGGACGCGGTTTCGGACCAGCGAGGGCTATTCCTGCAAGCGGACGGTGGCACTCTCTTCCTTGATGAGCTCGGCGAATTCCCGCTCGCCCTGCAACCAAAGCTATTGCGTGCCCTGGAAGAACGAATGGTCCGACCGGTCGGCAGCGACAAGGAAATCCCCTTTGATGTTCGACTGATCGCGGCCACGAATCGAGACCTCGAAACTGCAGTCGAAGAAAAGCGGTTCCGTGAGGATCTGTATTTTCGAGTTAACGTGATCCAGATCAAATTACCACCACTTCGATCTCGTGGGACGGATGTCTTGCTGCTGGCTCAGCATTATCTCGAAGATTTTGCGACTCGAAATGGTAAGAAGGTTGTTGGTTTGTCGGATGCGACCGCTCAGAAGCTGCTGGATTATGAATGGCCAGGGAATGTTCGCGAATTAAGGAACGCGATTGAACGAGCCGTGGCGCTGGCTCGGTTTGATCGGATTGCGGTGGACGATCTGCCGGACAAGATCCGGAACTATCGAGGGACTCAATTGGAGCTGGGTGGGGACAATCCTTCGGAACTGCTTAAGATGGAAGAGGTCGAGCGACGGTACATTCAGCATGTGCTGAAGGTGACACATGGAAACCGGACGCTGACGGCTCAGATCCTGGGATTCGATCGAAAAACGCTGTATCGCAAGTTGAAACAAATGGGAGAAGTGACCAGTGATGATTCGGGTTCGTGAATTGGTTTCGCCTCCAGGGCGGTGAGGGGTGAAGTTATTAACCGAACGAAAATGCAACCCCACCTCCCCTGCGGGGGTGGTTAACGGGCCTTTGCCCTAGGAATTTGCTTAACGTGGTTTTGTGGAGCGATGGCTCATGCACCGAGAAAAAGCCGATCATGTGGCGTAGGCTTCCAGCCTGCACGCATTGATTTTTCGCACGGGCTAAAGCCCATGCTACCGGCTTTTTTGGGGCACATTTCCCCGGTGGGGCAGATTGCCCCGTGGATTCATCTTGGTAAGAGCCGATTCCCCTCTCCAATTTCCTCTGCGGAATTCTTCTGACAGGTCTCGAATGCCTGTTTTCTCACACATTGATCTGATTCTCGGGTGATGACTGAATTGCGATCTCAATTTGAAATTGTTGGCATCACAGTTGCGATTGACCTCCTTGCCATCAAGTTCGTGGAACAGCACGAACGGTTGGGAAGTTTCTCAACAATCAACAACAGGAGACCAGGTGATGAACCATCAAGACTCAGTCAGTTCAACAGTGAAAAAAGCAGGTCGCCTGACCCTTGCTTCAATGATGTTGCTCGGAGGTGTCGGTTATATGGCGTTTGCGACGCCACCGGCATCGACGTCGACGAATGTCGACCAGGCGGCAATTCAGGGGTTAGAACAATCTGGTCGGGCATTCGCTTCGATCGCAAAGCGAATTTCTCCGGCGGTCGTGTCTCTCAAAGTCGAAAAGAAAGTTGGAAGTGACGTAGCGTTTGGAAATGGCCCGTCGGACGACGCGCCGAATCCGCTGAACGACGAAATGTTGAAACGATTTTTCGGTGATCGGATTCCCGAGGGACTTCGGCAACGACAGCAGCCCAGCCAGAAGCACGCTGTCGTGGGACAGGGGTCGGGATTTGTGGTCAGTTCAGACGGGTATATTTTGACGAACCATCACGTTGTGGGTGATTCGAGCAAAGTGACCGTCCGATTTCACGACGGACAAGAGATGCTGGCAAAGGTTGTTGGCAGCGACTCCCAAAGCGACGTCGCCGTGATCAAGGTTGATGCGAAGAACCTGACCATCCTGCCTCTTGGGGACTCGACAACAACGGAAGTGGGAGAATGGGTGCTGGCCTCGGGTGCTCCGTTCGGCCTGACTCAAACTTTAACGGCGGGGATCGTCAGTGCGGTTGGCCGAAACAGTGTTGGGATCAACAACTATGAAAACTTCATCCAGACGGATGCAGCGATCAACCCAGGTAATTCCGGTGGACCACTGGTCAATTTGCGAGGCGAAGCGATCGGTATCAACACCGCGATCTTTAGTAAGACCGGGGGATCGGTTGGTCTGGGATTCGCGATCCCGATTGAAATGGCGAAACAGGTTTACGAACAGATTGTTGATCATGGAACGGTTGTGCGAGGCTACCTTGGTGTCAGAATCCAGGGATTGAACCAGGATCTTGCGGAGCAGTTTGGATTGAAGGATTCACATGGCGTGCTTGTGGGCGACGTTCAGAAGGGTGCTCCTGGTGAAAAAGCAGGACTGAAACAGGCAGACGTGATCGTCGAACTGGATGGTAAGGCGATCGATGAAGCGGCTGCATTCCGAAATGCGATTGCGATGAAAGCTCCTGGATCGAAGGTCAACCTGACCGTCGTTCGCGATGGCCAGCGGATTCCTGTCTCTGCCACGCTCGACAAACTTCCCGAAAACGGATCGGTAGCGTCGACCAGGGAAAGCCAGAAATCGTCAAGCCCATGGGGCTTCTCGGTTCAACCTTTAACATCCGAGCTGGCAAAGAAATTCGGCTACAGTGAAAATGCCGGAGTCGTGATTACGGAAGTCGCGCCAAACTCACCTGCGAGTGCAGCGGGACTTGAACCTGGGATGCTCGTTCAATCGGTAAATCGGAGAAAGGTCGCTTCGGCTGACGAATTCAACGACGCCGTTCAACAGAATAAGGACGGCAAGACGCTGTTGCTGCTCGTCTCGGACGGACAGAACTCGAGGTTTCTGGTTTTGAAAGCGACTGAATAGTAAACCGTGGGCAACTCAATTGGCAGGGGTTGCCCACACTCGGAGATCACCGACGCGGGAGGACGTTTTAACAGATGTTCTTCCGCGTCGTTTTTTTTGTTTTGGCGTATGGCCCAGGGGCGGGCATTCGATTTACTTCCGAGATCCTAGTGAGAATTCGGTCGAATTGATCACTCCCCGGGTCTGGGGAACCCGTAATGGATGGTAAACATCCATAGCGAAACAAAAAAACGGGAAAACATCTGTTTTTGTCGACTAAAACAGCGTTCTCAACTGGTGATGACTGTTGAGATTTGACGTTTTTTCAGGTATCATTGTTGGTTCAAGAAAAACCAATGCTGAGATCGCGGAATGGCGGTCCCCCAACCCCCTACGGGACGTTCTGTTCGTGGTGAATTGCTCGATCGCATCGAGTAAACCGCTGACTACCTGCGTTCCCTTCAAGGAATCGACGATTGGCTACTGGCGACGGAACTCCTGAAGACCCCAAACTGCCCAATAACCCTCCTGAGGGTGCTCCCAACGATCGCGTGCAGGATATCGCGATCCAGGACGAGATGCGGACAAGCTACGTCACGTATGCGATGTCCGTTATCATCAGCCGGGCACTTCCAGACGTACGTGACGGCCTGAAGCCGTCTCAGCGACGAATCCTGGTCGCGATGAACGATCTGAACCTCGGACCCAGCTCGGGCCGAGTCAAATGCGCCAAGATCTGCGGTGACACGAGCGGTAACTACCATCCCCACGGTGACGGGTCGATCTACCCGACGCTCGTCCGCATGGCACAGAACTGGAACGTCCGCGAAGTTCTGATCGATAAGCAAGGGAACTTCGGTTCGCTGGCGGGGATGCCTCCCGCAGCCATGCGATACACCGAAGCCCGCCTTTCCGCCGTCGCCGCAGAAATGCTCGACGATTTGAAGCGAGACACCGTCGATTACGTGCTGACATACGACCAGCGAAATCGCGAACCGGTCGTTCTGCCGTCGCGGTTTCCCAATCTGATCGTCAACGGATCGAACGGTATCGCCGTCGGGATGGCGACGAGTATTCCTCCTCACAATCTGGGCGAAGTCAGCGACGCGATCGTGCGTCTGATCGATGACCCTGAGAGTACGCTCGACGACTTAATTGAGTGTATGCCGGGGCCAGACTTCCCGACAGGCGGGGTGATTTGTGGTCGGCTCGGTATTCGGCAGGCGTACCTCACGGGACGTTCGACGATCATTCTTCGGGCACGAACACGGTTTATCACCGAGAAAAACACCGACATCATCGAAGTGACTGAGATTCCGTATCTCGAAACTCGCGATCGAATCCGTGAAAAGATCGAGCAACTGATTAAGGACGAGCGGATCAAGGGGATTGCTCGCGTCACCGACCTGACCGACCGCACGCTCCCTTCATGGCAGACCTGTCTGCATATTGCGGTCAAGCGAGGTGAAGACAAAGAGGTCGTCCTCAACCAGCTATTCCAGTTCTCATCGCTGCAATCCACCGTCAGTATCATTTTGTTGGCCCTGGTCGGTAATCGTCCGCGATTGCTTTCGCTGAAGGAAATGCTGGCTGAGTTTATCCGCCACCGGGTGACGGTTCTTCGCCGCCGGACCGAGTTCCTGCTGGGTGAAGCGCGTAAGCGAAAACACACCGTCGAAGGGATGTTGATCGCTCAGATCAATCTCGACGAAGTGATTGCCACGATCCGCAGTTCGGCCAGCCGATCCGAAGCCAAGGAGCGGTTGCAACTGATCCAGGTCCCTGCGCCGCTGGTCAAACGAGCGTTGGGTGACGCGGGCTTCGCGATGTATCAGAGCGAAGTGGGCGAAAAAGAGAATTATTCGCTGTCGGCCAACCAGGCTGAAGCGATCGTCTCGATGCAGCTTGGTTCGCTGGCGAATCTCGAACGGGAAAAGCTTCACGAGGAACATGCCAAGCTGCTCACGGATATCGGCGGACATCTGTTCTTGTTGTCGGACGAAGCGAATATCCGTGCTGTCGTTCGCGAAGACACGCTGGCAATCAAAGCGAAATATGCGACCAAACGCCGCACCGAAATCAACGATCTGGAACTGAGTGGGATCAATCAGGAAGATCTGATCGCCGAAGAACCAATGGTTGTCACGCTGTCGCAGCGCGGCTATATCAAGCGCATGCCGCTTAATACGTATCAGGCTCAGAACCGTGGCGGCAAGGGAATTATCGGCGCCAAGGCGGACGACGAAGACGCGATCGAACATCTCTTCGTCGCGAGCACTCATGCCTGGCTGTTGTTTTTCACGGACAAAGGCAAGGTGCTGTGGGAGAAGGTTTACAACCTGCCACTTCAGAACCGAACGAGTAAAGGCCGGGCACTGGTCAACCTTTTGGCGCTCCCCGAAGGTGATCGCATCAGTAGTTGCGTCGCCGTTCGTGAATTCGATGAAGAACGCTTCCTGATTATGGCCACGAAAAATGGCGTCGTGAAAAAGACACCACTTTCAGCCTATAAGCGTCCGCTCAAAGGTGGAATTATCGCCATCAATTTGCGAGACAACGATGCCTTGATCGAGGCAATGATCGTTTCTCCGAAAGACGATGTTCTGCTCGCAACCAAAGGGGGAATGGCCATCCGGTTCGCTCAATCGGACGCTCGCAGTATGGGTCGAAACACGAGTGGTGTGCGGGGTGTCCGCTTGAAGAAGGACGATCTCGTCATCGGCATGATCCTCGCCGACCCTGCGATGAGCCTGCTGACCGTTTGCGAAAACGGATACGGCAAACGAACAGCAATCGGTAACGGTGGTGCCGCTGCCGAGGGGACAACCGAAGAGCCGATCGTCTCAGACGAGACCGTGGACGAAGAGGCCGCTCTACCCGAGGATGATTCAGCGGAAGACGAAGTGACCGCAGACGAACCGGAATTGGAAACGGAAGAAGCCGAAGGTGATGACGAAGTGGTCGGCTCCTCCAACCAATACCGTCGCCAGAAGCGAGGCGGGAAGGGTGTCAAAGACATTAAGGTCACCAAACGCAACGGAAATGCCGTGAAGATTCTTGCAGTGATGGATCAGGACGAAGTTCTGATGGTCACAGCAACTGGAAAGATTCAACGGATTCGTGCCGGTGACATCAATGAAATTGGCCGCAATACCCAGGGCGTGCGGGTCATTCGTCTCGAAGAGAACGACAAGCTCGTCAGCATGGCTCGGATCCCTGCCGATCTGAACGTTGCAGCAGCTGCTGCCGTCTCCCCAATGCCAGTTGCCGATTCACCGACTCCACCAACACCGCCAGAAGTTCCACCTGAGACTCCGTCGAACTAAACGAAAAAGTCCTTTCGAGAATTTTTATCGTGTCGCGTTCTCGAACCTGTTTTTTTAGAACGCTTGATTGGCATCGGGAATCAATCAGATGCCAACCGTGAATATCGCCTCACACCTGAAGGGGATGGCTCAGCACCACCCGGACCAACAGGCGGTGCTGTTCCCTGCTTCTCGTGATGGAACAGGTCGAACAGTCTACTCGAGCTTCACGTACAAGAAGCTCGATGAAGAAAGTGATTTCCTGGCAGCGGGACTTGATGAAGTCGGGATCGGCCGCGGGGTCAAGACGGTGCTCATGGTTCCCCCGTCACTTGAGTTCTTCTCACTGACGTTTGCGTTGTTCAAAGTCGGAGCCGTCCCGGTTCTGGTCGACCCCGGTATCGGCATCAAGAATCTGGGTAAATGTCTGGCGGAAGCAGAGCCGGAAGCATTCATCGGTATTACCAAGGCCCACGTTGCCCGCCTGCTATTTTGCTGGGCGAAGAAGTCGCTGAAACAGTTGGTCACCGTGGGAAGTCGTTTGGGTTGGGGCGGGTACAACCTGGCTCAAGTGACCGAGACTGGACGCAACCGTCAGTCAAACTCAATGTCCCCCAACAATCATTGGCAGGCTGCACAAACAGAAAGCGACGAGACTGCCGCAATCCTTTTTACCAGTGGAAGTACCGGCATCCCCAAGGGGGCGGTCTATTCGCATGGCAACTTTGCCGCTCAAGTCTCGGCATTGAAGCAGGCCTTTGGAATTGAACCAGGTGAGGTTGACCTGTGTACGTTCCCACTGTTTGCTCTATTTGCCCCGGCACTTGGGATGACGGCGGTCATTCCTCGAATGGACTTCACGAAGCCCGCGACCGTCGATCCTCGCGAGATTGCTGAACCGATCGCTCGATTCGGGATCAACAACTTGTTTGGCTCCCCGGCGCTGCTTAACCGAGTTGGTCGGGACTGGAAGCCCGAAACAAAAACGGCCGAGCCACCGTTGCAGTCTTCAGCGGCCGTATCGCAAACTTGGCCATCTTTACGTCGAGTCCTTTCCGCTGGAGCACCCGTTTCGCCCGCGATCCTTGAGCGGTTCTCAAAGTTCCTTTCGGTGGATTCACAGATCTATACACCCTACGGTGCCACCGAATCCTTGCCGGTCGCCGTTATTGGCAGTCATGAAATCCTGCGTGAAACCCGGCACCTCACGGCGCAGGGTTCCGGAACGTGCGTCGGCCATCCAGTCGAAAGCATTGAAGTCCGCATTATTGGCATCACCGACGATCCGATTGCTGAATGGACCGATCAACTCTGTCTACCGCAAGGTCAGATTGGCGAAATCGTCGTGCATGGACCGATGGTGACTCAACAGTATTACAAGCGCCCCGATCTTACGGCGATTGCCAAGATTCGAGATCCGGTCACCGGTCGAATGCGTCATCGTATGGGTGACGTCGGCTATTTCGATGACCAGGGACGCCTCTGGTTTTGCGGGCGTAAATCACACCGTGTCGTGACCAACGATCGGACGTATTTTACAGAACCTGTCGAAGGCATCTTCAATGCTCATCCTGCGGTCTTTCGGACGGCCCTTGTGGGAGTCGTTCGAGCAGGTAAAACCGAGCCGGTTTTATGTGTGGAACGCGAGCCCTGGATTGCATCTGGCGTAAAAGATCGACGGCAAGATCAGAAACAAATCATCGCGGAATTGAGGGAACTGGGTAGCCGTTTCGAACTGACTCGTTCGATTCAAACATTTCTGTTTCATCCCAGCTTCCCCGTGGATATCCGTCATAACTCAAAGATTTTCCGTGAGAAACTCGCGGTGTGGGCAACGTCAATCGTTAAATAACATCCAGCTCAACAGGGTCTCCAACACGGATGATGCCGTTCCCCCGATTTAGAAGTCGGGTGTTGGTTGAGAGCCGGTAGAAGTGATTGAAATGCTCACGTGGTGCCCACGCTGGAAGCGTGGCTTCCCGCCGACTGGAAAACTGCAGTGAGAATCCAGCCGGTGTCACTTCACCCGTCTGTGAATGTCGGGTCGGGACCACACACCGCTGGCAGGGGTTGGTGCCGCCAAACTGGACATCGCCCACGCGAAAGGGCTGTGGTTGGCGATCGCTTCGGAAGAGCCAGTCCTCCCAGAATGGTTCAACGCCATCAACCTCGATGTTGACCCGAAAGCGCTGGCGAACCTCATCGACCGTCAGTCCATTAAACCAATCGGCAACCGTTTCAAGCGTGGATGTACTGATAATCGTTGGCCCAACAGCACCCAAATCATCTGGGAAGCCAGTCTCGTCATTCTCAACGATCGAGACTTCCAGCGAGAAGAAATCGCTTAACCAGTCTGACAACTGCTTGCTGTCGGCATCAAATCGACCGCGAAGCGCCACTTCTTCACCACGCCGACCGACTTCGTACGTACGCGAAGACGGGTCGATCTGCATTCGAACTTGATGAATCAGTGGCGTCCTTTTGGCATTGATGAATCGTCCGTCGGAATCCACAAGCGCGAATTGCCGGTCATGGCTCAGTGCTCCACTCGGCATGACCGACGCGGTTTCTAATGCCAGTCCGTCGCATGATTTCATCGGAAAGATCGTGATTTTGGCAACCCGAGCCGCCATAGGTGCGATCCTTTATAACGCTAACAAAAACCGAGCCAACCTGGTCAGACGACTTTTCACGTAATCGGATGTCGCATCGCCTCGATCAAGAGAGAGAGCGTCGTCACCGTAATCCCGATCATGAAACACAAAGCAATGGCCGTGAACGGTCCCCAGCAGAGCATCCCCAGAACCAGACCGGCCAGCGCACACGGAATCGAAATAAACATCAGAATATTTTCCGTCGCTGCACCGAGAAAAAAGGCGAGAAACACAATACAAAACCAACAGGCTGAAGAGAGTAACGGAATCCAAACAAGATCGTCCGTGTAGCCCCGGCGATACGTTTGGATGACCACCAATCCCACCCCAATCATCACTCCGGCCACGGCCCCGAACTTCAACAATTTGTGAAACATGCGGCGATGGTCTTCGTCTTGTTGCCGCCGGGTTTCTTCAGTGATCTCGGCCTGAAACGCGGCTTCTTCCTTAGCAGTCAGAATCGGCTCACCAAAATTTGGCAGTGATGTCGCCGAATCTGATGGGCCGAATGCGCGTACGACCAGACTGAAGCGGTCTCCGCCAACCACCACGATCTCGGTTCCTTCCTCGATCGGACCCGTTTCCGCTCGTGCGGCCATCGGTGCCCGGTCAATCAAGACGCGACCGCTGGGATACAGTGGGCAGGCCGCTCGACCGCGATCACCAATCTTCGCCGCCATCGGGCGTCCTTTTCCGTTGTCACGTATCTAGTACTTTGTCGAACTTCTGGACTAGGGTGCCACTGTATGAGCGTCTTCGGTCATGCAGTGCTCTTTCACCGGCAGAACAAGAAGACACTGCTCCTGCGAAGACTCCGAAGCAGTGGCACAGGATTCTAATTCGGCATTTTTAAGTACCAGTAATAACGGCATCATCCGAATGAATCGATCGCAACGTCGCCGACTATTTTCTAAACTGCTTATCTGCGAAGTCGAGAAACACGCCCCAATCCTCGCGGTCCATTGAATGCTTTCCAGGACGGATGTAGTAACCGAGTTTGCTATCAACCAGCTTTCGCAACTCGGGCCGTTCCTTGGCATCAAGACCACCAGCACCCAATAATCGATAAACCGGATCAGCCGCTTTCAGCATCTCAAACTGACCATCCGGATTGGCCCACTGATCTTCGATCGCGTTCGTATACAAAACAGGACGAGGGGCACACAGGGCGACGAGGCAATGCTGGTCGAACGGAAGCTTGTCAGGCTGTTCGTTAAACAAGGGGAAATTGTCGCAGAACCAATGAGGAAATGCGGTATTAATTCGGCGAATCGTTTCAACATCCTTGCGATCGATATCGACTCGACTGGGAGCCGTCCCTCCGCAACCTGCCTGATGGGGAATGGCCAAGGCGATTCGTTCATCCATCGCCGCAGCCAGCAAGGTTGTCTTTCCATTTCTGGAATGTCCGACAGCCGCAATCCGCTTGGGGTCGATCGCTCCCGAATGCTTTTCCAACAGGAAATCGACAACGCGGTGATAACCCCATGCCCAGGCGGAAATCGCTCCGGCATCGTTAGGCTTCGGTGTTGTCTGGCCCGGCGCATAGAACGATGGTTCAATTCCATCTGAAAAATCGGCCGTATCGGGATCAATATCCCCACTATAGAAACAGGCCAGGCCGTAGCCTCGATCTATGATCAGATCAAGATTCCAGGCATCGATCTGACCCGCTCGCCCCTTTTCAGTAGCTCGCTCATTCTCGGAACCTACACACGATTTGTAGACCCAGCCTTCAGGGACATGGACCTTTGGATGATTCGTTAATGCGTGATTACCACAGAAGTTCATCCCCACGAAAACCGGTACACCGGAACGGCCATTGGGAACGACTAGCAACACATGCAGTCGATGCTTCAGATCGGGTCCAAAAAACGCCAGACGACTCTCGCTGATCGTTGCTTTCCCGTTCAGGAATTCCGGGTCTTTGAACAGGACTTCCTCGACGGACCACCGCAGCGGTTTGGACGGCAAGTAACCGTACATGTAATGCTGAAACAGAGCCTTCAGTTCCGGTCTCCGTTTCGCCGTCCAATCCGCTGCCGAGGTAATCTTCATCCCATCCAGCATCACCAACGGATCGGGCAATTCAGGCCGGGCTGGAAGTGATGCGAAATCAGGAAAGTCGGCAGCCGACAACTGATGAACACCAAACACGACGCCAAGAAAAAGAAACAGCCGAACGAACTTAGACATATAAAGACCCCATTGGAAAACAAAATTGCCTATGTCTCACATCGTCGTTGACGCTTTGGATCAAGGTTGGCCTCTTCACGGGACGATCAATTCGACCAGATCGCCTTGCTTTTCCTGTAGCTTGCGAGCGACTTCGGCATCGACGTAGTCACTGTGGCACGAAGCCTTATCCGCCGCTTCTTCTGTCATCACTTTCTTCGTCTTGGCTGCCAGACGATGAATTTCTTCAGGACTCAGTACCCCACGTTTGGCGAGGATTTCCTGCTGCTCGGGCGTCAAAGCTGCGGTGACTTTGGCCTTGTCCCATTTGTAGTGCTCATCCTTACCTGACGTGAATTCGACGATCTCTTTACTGATTCGAACGCTGCACCAGTCGTGGCCGCACATTGCACAGAAGTCGGTATCAACGTCGAGATCTTCATCGTGATAGGCTCGAGCCGTATCCGGATCAAAGCTCAAATCAAAATGCTTCTGCCAATTGAGGGCAGCTCGGGCCTTGGTCAGTTCGTCATCACGATCTCGCGAACCGGGAATACCAAGCGCAACATCCGCCGCGTGGGCGGCGATCTTGTAAGCAATACACCCTTGCTTGACGTCGTCTTTCTTTGGAAGACCAAGATGTTCCTTGGGTGTCACATAGCAAAGCATCGCGGCACCGTGATACCCGGCTGCGGTCGCTCCGATACAACTCGTGATATGGTCATACCCAGGAAAGATATCCGTCACGAGTGGACCAAGCACATAAAACGGCGCGCCGTGACATAGCCGCCGTTGCAACTTCATATTGAATTCGATCTGATCGAAGGGGACGTGCCCCGGCCCTTCGACCATGACCTGAACCCCCTTCCGCCAGGCTCGTTCGGTCAGTTCTCCCAACGTCACCAGTTCCGCAAGCTGAGCCTGATCCGTGGCATCCGCCAGACCACCGGGACGAAGGCCGTCACCAATTGAGAACGTAACATCGTATTCCCGCATGATGTCGCAGATCGCTTCCCAATGGTCATACATCGGATTCTGCTTGCCATGCACGAGCATCCATTTGGCGAGCAATGAACCGCCACGACTGACGATGCCAATCAATCGCTTATTGATGAATGGAAGATGTTCGCGCTGGACCCCTGCGTGAATCGTGAAGTAATCAACCCCTTGTGCAGCCTGATGCTTCAGCGATTCGAGAATAATCTCGGGAGAAAGCTGTTCGATCTTTCGGCCAATGATCATCGAATAGATCGGGACCGTGCCGATTGGAACCGTACTGTTACGAACAATGGCGTCGCGGCAGGCATCCAGATCGCCACCGGTGGAGAGATCCATCACCGTGTCGGCACCCCAACGCTCGGCCCATTTCAGCTTTTCGACTTCTTCATCGGTACTGGATGAGACCGGTGACGCCCCCATGTTGGCGTTAATCTTCGTCTTGGAAGCACGTCCGATCGCCATCGGATCAAGCTTGTGTTTCAAGTGAACCTTGTTGGCAGGGATCACCATCCGCCCTGCAGCAACTTCATCGCGCACCTGCTCAGGCGTGAGATGTGGTTCCCGTTCCGAGACACGAGCCATCTCGGCAGTCACGATCCCCATGCGAGCAAATTCCAACTGCGTGACCGGCTCAAATCCTGCCGGAGGTTGCCAGGCAGCCGCTTGTTCATGTGACTGCTGACCTGGTTCGGTCCCATACCCCGGTAGACGCTTCCAGTCTGACGGCATGAAATCCCATGCGGTCTTATCTGACGGAGCTGGCATCCCGGGTGTATCGGGGGAAGCGAACGTTAACGCTCCCTCACGACCAGGCTTGATCGCCGGACGTAATGCGAAACTGCCCGGCGTCGTCCCCTGAGCGGTTGACGAAGGGTTCTGACCCAAGGGGGGTAATTGATAGGAACGATCGGTCATAGCAGTCGACATCAGCATCTCTCTTAGATTCAGCCGCAGGGGCGTAACCTTTTGTTTTCTTTCAAGTTTCTCACTGTCAGCTCCCATTCACGGACAATTCACGGGAGTCTGAAATGGCCTCTCACGGACAATTCTATCGTAGTTCATCTGAAGCGACTTTTCAAAAGGGGGCGTTGAAGACGACTCGTTCGCGCTCCGGCACGGCGACCAGACAAAGTCAATTCGTCGAATCAATCGAACCATTTGTGATAAAAGGCGTTGAGAACACGCAATAACCGCCGGTTCTCGGTGGCAACATAGGCAGTTATCGACGAATCATTCGAAAACCGCAAAACTCGTCTTGGCGGAAAATTGAGTTTGCACTACCTTGCCGTTCTCTCCCTATACGACATTCATGATGGCCTTTTCCGCTGGAGGTTCCTGGCGATGATTTCGTCTCGAACGATCCTGACGTGTGCCCTCGTGTGTTCGATCATGTCGAACTTGGGCTGCGCCAGCTTTTGGCATGACTTAAAACCATCCCGTTTGCAACGATTGAATCGAGGCCCAGCCCCGTCGCTGGACCCCGAATTCAGCCAACGAGCAAACTCAAATAAGACGCAATTGGTGAAGCGGATCACGTCCCGAAAGGGACCTACGCTTTCCGTCAATAGCGCGGAAATTGCGACCGTCCGTGCGCAAAACGCTGAGTAACAACCGTTATCACAAAGCTCGGATAGGACGCAAAAGCCTCGAAAATGGGTGCCACGGTTTTACCGTCTTCGGTAAGGCAGTGCTCCTATGAAACGCTTTTGAACGTTGAAGGCACGGCCTTGCGGAAGACTCCAATGAGGCTTTGCCTCAGACCAAAGTGGCCGTCTCGTTCCTGTAAAACGATAGCCGAATTGCAGCAGACCTCGACTGGCACTTGAAAGCTCCGAAAAATCACGAGGTTTTCGGCAATTCGGCTTTCTTCTCGCGGAGCGAGAAGGCTACTTTTGAGGAAATCCTAAAACTTGACTCATTGAGTCAAGTTTCGGATCTGAAGGACTCCAAAACCGTGGCACCACAAGTACAGACCACTTCAGGCTGATGACCGCACAGATCCTTTCGACCGCTTGAGTGTATTAGGGTTTCAGATTTCCGTTGACCAGGGTCTCAACGTCCCGACAACGTTCTTCTTCCGGCCTGAAAGGTCATCACAAATCAGCCCAGGGCAGAGCGAAGCGGCAGCAGCCGCAGAGCGTCGCCTTGGGTCTGCATGCGTTGCGATTTCCAGCCCTGATAAGGGCGACACAAACGGTTTTAAAAGAGATTGCGCTGCCCTTAACAGGCAACGCCGTGTAGGATTTTTCGTCGAGAAAACAATGGTTCGAACGAAATCTTGTGCCACTGAATGACCGTCTTCGGTCACTCAGTGCTCTTTGAAGCCAACGAAAATTGCGAAGAGCACTGCGTCGGAGAAGACTCCGATGCAGTGGCACTTCACACAGTCCCCCCAGCGCGGCGCTCGAAGACGAGCTTGCCTGGGCTGATTTGCTTTGCCCTTAACAGGGCAAAATACGGGATCACCCGTGAAAACCCTTCGCGTCACGAAACAAAACGAATGGTTCATTCTACAAAGGTCAGCCACCCTTAACGGCCAATAGCGTTGTCAGATGACACGCGACCGATTCCGCCAATCTTTGAACGTGGTAGCCTCCCTCCAGGCAGCTCACGATCCGACCGTGGCTGTAGGCCTGAGCGACCTGCATGACCATCCGCGTCAGCGTTTCAAAGTCTTCGGTTTCCAAACCGAGCGACCCGATCGGGTCTTGCGAATGTGCGTCGAACCCCGCACTGATCAGCACCATCTGCGGCTGACATTTTTTCGCTGCATCGTTCAGCAACGATTCAAATCTTGTCAGATACTCCTTGCGTGACGTTCCGAATTCCACCGGCAGATTGAACTTGCTACCAAGCCCTTTCCCTGTACCGGTTTCGTCCTTCGCCCCAGTCCCCGGATAGAACGGTGATCGATGAGCCGAAAGAAACCAGACATCATCCCGTTCGTAGAAAATATCCTGCGTCCCATTGCCATGATGGACGTCCCAGTCAACTACAAGAACCCTTTCAAGGTGATGTTGTTTAACCGCGTGATCGGCCGCTAAGGCAATATTGTTGAATAAGCAAAATCCCATCGCTTCATGGACCAGAGCATGATGACCGGGAGGCCTCACCAGACAAAGCGCCTTCTTGTCAGTCCCCTTCATCACGGCATCAACCGCTGCGATGGCCGTCCCCGCAGCACGACAAGCGACATCGTAGGATTTCGGCGACATGAACGTGTCACCTTCGATCCAGCCTCCACCTTCTTTGGCATACTGAGCGACTCGGCCGACATACATCCCTCCGTGGATCTTCGAAAGTTCATCAACCGTCGCGACCCGGGTCTCGGCCAGCTGACACTTCGCCGCCAGGCCCGTTCGTTTCAGTTCTTCCCGGATCGCTACCAGTCGTTCGGGACGCTCGCGATGAGTCCCTGTTTCATGATCCAGGAATCGATCATCGGTATAGAGAATCGTCATCGTCTGTTCTTTCGCGGGTTTCGTGTTAAAACTCTTGCATCGGGTTGATATCTTATTGTCTGACTTAGACGATTGCGTCTATTGATACAACGAAACCGTCGTTCCTAGAATCCATTATGCAGCTCGCGCAAAGAAATCCCTCCCTCAATTGGGAACCACTCCCACTCGACTCCTCGGGGCAATCTGTCGCGTGGGTCTGGTTTCGCCCCGCAGCTATTCCGTACGGGCTGATGTTCGTCGTCCCTCCCACCGTGTTCGCTGATCCTCAAGTCGCCGCGGGATTATCGGTGCGGCGATTAGTCCTGGCAACGGGTCTTGACGAAGAGCGTATTCTCTTCTGGTCATTAAATGGATTGAGTTTCGATGCGGCAGGGGGTACATCTCCCATGCTTGATCAGATAATTCCATCTCCGCCTCCTGGCACGAACATCAACATTTCCGTCTGGATCGAACCAACCCACTCCTTTGCCATTCCACCGATGATGACCGCCGCACCGAATGCGGCCAATGGACAAGCTGCATTCACCTCTGGAGGAAGTGCGTCTGGCACCGACGCACGGTTGATCGAAGCCATCGATTCACACTGGGGTGCCATTCTTCAAATGGAAGTCCGCATCGCCAGCATTCGAAAAGAACTGGGGGGCAATATCTCTCGGTTGAACTCGCTGAACCGAGACTTGAACTCCGACGAACGACGGACGTGCGACAGCAAGGACATTCAAGCCTGGACCGATGCCCGTCGCTGGCTGCGCGACTCCATTTCGTCTCTCTCTCGATCAGTGAAGGAAATTGATACCGGAATAACCAGTGGCGCAGGTCAGCGCCACAAGTTTGAAGAGATCTATCGAAAATATGTGGTTCCCAAAGTGTCATTTTCTGGACTGGCTCAATCGGTCAACGAATTCGAATCGTATCGAAAAACCATGCAAAACGTGTTGTCGGGCGCTCAAGCGAGTATCTCCAAATCAGGTCGCGAAGCCGAATCCCGAGCCAACGCCGTCCTGACACGCATCACTGCCAAAATGCGTTCGATCCGACGCAAGGATTAAGTCGGTGGTTACCGTAGCATGGGCTTCAGCCCGTGCGACAAAACAAGTCGTCCAAGCCAGAAGGCTTCTCAATACCCAAAGTCACTTTCTTCGATTGACCCCGCCTCTTGCCAAACAACAGAAACCCGGAAAGCAGCGTCAACGGAATCACGATTGTCGGGTAAGCAACAATCCAGATTTTCAACGCTTCCAACGATGATCCGCCTTCGAGGTACACTGACAATTTTCGAAATCCAAACCAGTTCGCTTCCCGAGGCTCGTCGTTCCAGTTGAAGGGATAGGCTCCGTTGCGGTTTTTTGAATGAAATGTTTGACAGTTAAACTTGCCAATCCCGACCTTGTACTTAGGCACGTTACGGATTTCGTGAAGCCGGGTCCAACCAATCCCTGCAGGACACGAATACACGACATGTAACGTCTGCGAGTCTTTCAAATATTCAATCTGATCAACCTCATTGAAACTCCTGATCCAAGCCATCATGAAGGCGAGCGCCAGGACCAAAGTCACCATCCCCAACTTGCGTCGCCATCCGTGGAAAAACTCGCCCATGATAAAGCTCGCTTCAGGCGGTGAATTGGGATTGCGGTTCTCTTAATGTCACGGTCGAGGCATTGCCTGAGACCAAAGTAGCCATCATCGCTCCGCATGATGAGCCTCTCTCGAAAACCAGCCGATCGTTGCCGAGGTGACGTTTCATTTTGATGAACCTCCTATTCACCTCGACCTAAGCAATGTCACACTTTAGTTGTTTGTCTCCCGTGTAATGCTCATCACGCGGAGCGATGATGGCTACTTTGCAAGAGTACGATCCCGACAATCACGCCAAGACTGGCTTCACCACCTCGCCATGTACATCCGTCAAACGATAATCCCGGCCCTGAAAACGATACGTCAACTGCGTGTGATCAAACCCAAGTAGATGCATAATCGTTGCCTGCAAATCGTGAATATGAACTTTGTCTTTCGCGATCGAAAAACCAAGCTCGTCCGATTCGCCGTGTGAGTAACCACCCTTCACGCCGCCCCCTGCCATCCACATCGAATAGCAGTCGGGAAAATGGTCTCGGCCAAGATTCGCGCTGGCTGCTGTCCGGCCTTCGCGGAACGGAGTCCGACCGAATTCGCCGCCGCAAATGATCAGCGTATCCTTCAGCATATCTCGCTGTTTCAAGTCCCTGATCAAGGCCGCGACCGGCTTGTCCATGGTCGCGCATTTGTTGGTTAGACCGTCGGTCAGAGCCTCACCCGGACCAGTCCCGTGGAAGTCCCAGCCCCAGTCGAACAACTGCACGTAACGGACTCCCTGCTCGCAAAGTCGACGAGCCAGCAAACAGTTGTTCGCAAAACTGGAGGCACCTGGCTGAGCACCGTAGGACTCGAGCGTCTCTTTCGTCTCTTTGGTAATGTCCATCACCTCGGGGACCGACATCTGCATCCGGAACGCCAGTTCGTACTGAGCGATCCGGGTCAGCGTTTCAGGATGTCCCAGCTCAGCCGCCTGCATCTCGTTCAGATCGTGCAGTGCGTCGAGTGTCTCGCGTCGCAGACTTCGCGACATTCCTGCCGGATCGGAGGCAAACAAAACCGGATCACCTTTGGACCGGCACTGCACCCCTTGATAAACCGACGGCAGAAAACCGCTTCCATACGAATTCTTGCCGCCGTTCGGCTGGACACCACTCGAAATCAACACGACGAAGCCAGGCAGGTTTTCGTTTTCGGTCCCCAGTCCGTATGTGGCCCAGGCTCCCATCGAAGGACGACCGGGTCTGGCCGAACCGGTATAAAGCAGCAGTTCGGCAGGAGCATGATTAAACTGCTCGGTAAACATCGACTTGATGACGCACATCTCATCGGCGACGGTCTGCAGGTTTGGCAAGGCGTCGGATAACCAGACACCACCCTGACCACACTGCTTGAATGTCCGTGGCGTCCCCAGCAACTTGGGAGTTCCCGAGGTGAAAGCGAATCGCTTTCCCTTGATGAACGAATCAGGCGCGTCCTGCCCGCTCATCTTTACCAACTCGGGCTTGTAGTCGTACATGTCAAGATGCGGCGGCGAACCGGTCAGATGCAGGTAGATCACTCGCTTGGCTTTCGCCGGAAAGGGGGGCAGCTTCGGAGCAAGCGGATTCACCACGGACGAAGTTGCGGCGGACGATGCACCACCAATCAACGACGACAAAGCCAACGAACCGACACCCAGTTGAGCGTCACGTAAAAACTGTCGACGAGTCTGATGCTGCAACTGATCGAATTGCGGATGATTCATTGTCATAAGTCCTTCAACTATCAAAAACCCAGGCGAGCCGGGGGTGTTAACCCCCGGATTCTTCGCGTTTTTTCTACTCACTACTTTCTCATCACTACTCTCTGCCGCTTCGGCCCGCCCCCGGATTCTTCGTCTCTATCTCTTCATCACAGTTTCATCCAGATTCAGCATCACATTTCCCACAACCGACCACGCCGCCAATTCCGCCACATTCGCATCTGCCGGCGCGGCACCTAACGGGTCGGTCGCCATCCGAACCGCATCTTCGGCATTTTGCTGGAAACGAGTCAACGATCGATCATACAAATTGACCAGCCGAGCCAATTCAACTTCATGAGGCGGACGTGACAACGTCAATCGAAATCCGTAACGGACTTTGTCAGCGACCGATTGACCACCCTCTTTGACAACGCGGCGTGCCAGCGCCTGAGCCGCTTCCACGTTAACGGGATCATTCAAAGTCACCAGGGCCTGCAAAGGTGTATTGGTTCGAACGCGGCGAACCGTACAGACTTCCCGATTGGGGGCATCGAACGTCGCCATCGAAGGATACGGGTTCGACCTGCGCCAGGTGGTGTAAACCCCACGTCGGTATTTGTCTTCACCACCACTCGTCTGCCAGTCGGTACTGCTTCCGAACGCGGCACTCAGACCCAGATTCGGTTGAGGGGGTTTGACTGGTGGACCATACATCTTTGCACTGATAAGCCCACTGACGAACAGGGCCTGGTCTCGCAGTGTTTCTGCCGACAGGCGAAACCGAGGGCCACGTGCCAGCAGCCGGTTGTCAGGATCACGCTGCTGAAGTTCCTCCGAGACTTTTGATGACTGCCGATACGCGGCCGACATCACCAGCTTCTTGAGAAACGCCTTCGTATCCCACGGGCTTTGCGGCTTGGACGTACTCTGGCTGGGTTCAGCCGGCAATCCTTGAATCTCACAAGCGAGCCAATCGAGCAGTTCCGGATGGACGGGAAGATCACCCTGCGAACCGAATTCTTCACTGCTCGCCACAATCCCAATACCGAAAAGTTGTTCCCAATAGCGATTGGCAATGACGCGAGCCGTCAGCGGATTTTTTGGATCGACCAGCCACTTTGCCAGAGCCAACCGATCCGTTGCAACTCCCGCATCTCCAGAGGCAATTGCAGCAGGAATCCCCGCAGTCACTTCTTTGCCAAGATCCGCGAAGTTGCCTCGATGCTGCACCTTCGTGATGCGGCGATTCGCCTTCAATTCTCGCATCACCGGTACAGTTTCAGGCTTCAGGTCTCCGAGCGATTTCTGCAATCCCGCAAGCTGTTGTCGTGACGCCGCCAGCTCCGGCGCAATGCTCAAGAAGTGCTGAGTAATCAACGCCGACTGTTCTGGCGTCCGTTCGGCTGCAGTTGTAGCCAAAGCCGTGATGACGGCAGCAGGTGTCCGAGCCCATTCTTCTACTCGAGCTTCATTCGTCACCGAAAATCGAAAATGACCAAGCGTATGATTGGGATGCTCAGACGCCTGATCGATCGTCACCGTCAATGTCGATCCGGCGGGAATTTCGATCCCATTCTTGGCAATCAACGTCAGTGAATGAGGCTGACCAATCCCTCCTCCGACGGCCCACCCCTTGGCTTTCGGATCTTTATTCTTCAGCACATTGGCCGGATCGAAACCGGGTTGAGTGTAATCAGCGACCGCCGTTTCAAACGCGATCGTTCGCTGACCGGTCACGGAGAATTCGCTGCTTGGATTCGGCGACATCACGACGTCCTGTTGCCAGATCGGTTCGCGTTTTTCGTTAAGTATGATCACCTTGAAATTGGCCAACCGGTCACCCACGCCACCATCGGTTCGGTTCCAGACGGCGATCCGGTCGATTTTCTGGTCCGCTTTCAGATCGACTTCCCACCACGGATCTCGACCGGTGGCCGTATGAGTCGTTGATTTCGCTTCGAAATAGAGTCCGTTCGTATTTCCGTCGATCGCCAGTTTCGCTTCACCACCAAAGTCAGTGCTGATTTGTTTGGCCTCACCCTTGAGTGCGACATTCTCAGCCCCGTTAAAGACCTGCACTTCGGCCAGCGACAAATATTTGTCGCCAGGCAACTCGATGCGGACAAATCGCCCGACGGCGGAGGCTCCCTCAGGCGGCGTAACAATCGCCGAAATTTTCGAGATCACAAAATTCCCACCGGCATGACCGGGACCTTTGCCCGGCAAGGCATCGTCCGTCAATGCGTCCAGTCGAAGACCTCGGAACGATTCGATCGCACCAGAAAAGTTGACGGTATACGAATCGTTTTTGGCACCGGCAGCAACTTTGACCGAACCATCCTCAGCCACCGTCGTCGCAGCTTCCACTTGTGACTTCACGGATGCGGGCTTGATCTGTGACCAGGTCAAAGTCCGAGGAAAGGCGGCGTCCCATTTCGCCAGTGCCGCTTTCAGTTCGGGCGTTTCAGTCTTCAAGGTTTGTTCGAGTTGCGCGATCTCGGTCTGCCAGACCGCTCGTTGCTTTTGTTGTTCTTCGGTGTAGATCGAATGCAGCGGCGATTCGTCACCTCGATCCGCGTCTTCCGTATTATTGAGAATCGCGAACAAACGAAAAAAATCTTCCTGGGTGATCGGATCGTACTTGTGGTTGTGACATTGGGCACACGTCATCGTCGTCCCCATCCAGACCGCTGCGGTCGTGTTCACTCGGTCAACAACGGCGACATTTCGGAATTCTTCGTCGTTCGTACCACCTTCGTTGTTGGTCATCGTATTCCGATGAAACGCGGTCGCAATCAACTGGTCATCGGTCGGGTTCGGCAACAGGTCACCCGCCAGCTGCTCGATCGTGAATTGATCGAACGGCTTATTGGCATTAAACGACTTCACCACATAATCCCGAAACAACCAGATCCGTCGAGCCGGGTCGTCAGCGTAGCCCGCCGAGTCCGCATACCGAGCCAGATCGAGCCACAACAAACCCCAGTGCTCACCGAACGCCGGTTTGGCGAGAATACGATCCACCAGTTTTTCATACGCCTGCGGATCGGTGTCATTCACAAAGGCATCCACTTCTTGAATTGACGGAGGCAACCCGATCAAATCGAGGGAGACTCGTCGAATCAGAGCATACCGGTCCGCTTCAACCGCTGGCTTCAGTCCTTCCCGTTCCAGTCGAGCGAGGATAAACCGATCAATCTCATTCCTGGGCCAGGCGGCATCCTTCACAGCGGGCAGGGGAGAGCGGACGGGAACTGTATACGACCAATGCTGCGAGAATTTCGCTCCCTGCCCAATCCAGGCCTTCAGCAATTCGACTTCGCGCTGCGTCAACGGCTTTCCATGCCCCTTCGGAGGCATGATCTCATCAGGATCAGCCGAAGTCACGCGCTTGATCAATTCACCCGCATCAGGCTTGCCGGGTACGACAGCAACTCGACCACCCAGATCCGCGAACAATCCGTCTGCGGTATCGAACCTCACGCCATCTTTGCCACCCTTACGTTCGGCGGCATCAGGACCGTGACACCGATAACAGTTATTGGAAAGGATCGGTTTGATATCCCGGCTGAAATCCACACTGGCCACCGGGCCACCATCGGCGGCAACCGTCAGTCGCGGACCAGCTTCAAACACCAGAGACAACAGGCAGAATAGAAAAATTCGCAGTCGCATTGATCAGGTTTCCGTGAGGAAAAACGAAACATCAACCATCAGCAACAGTTTATCAGACAGAACAACCCCTGTCGCGGGTTTTGCAATCAGCGATTCAAGAATTCCAGGCGAGCCGGCCGGCACAGCCGGTTCATGCGCGTCGGATGATGGGATCAAAATAGGACAATCATTCGCGCGTTGACCAAGGCGAGCCGGCCGGTGTAAACCCCCGGATTCTTCGTATTTAACGACTTACGACTCTCTCATGAGGGCGGATTTCGAAAAAGTTGGGATTCGCGTAGGGATTGGCTGACAAGCTTTCCACCCTGGCTTGTCCAGGTGGGTGCAAATTTGGCAACCAGACGACGTGGCGTTTCCCAACGCAATTATTCTTGCTTTCCACCTTGGCTTGTCCAGGTGGAAGCGAATTTGGTCGCGCGACTTTCAAGCGTCATTCCGCGAAATATGGCTGCCACCAAGACAAACTCGAGGGGATGCCGTTTCACTATCGACATGGCCGTCTCTGGCCAAACCTGGCTGCCATTCACTCAATGCTGACGGCTGAAATTTGCTCCCACCTGTGGGCAAGCCAGAGTGGAAAGCGTGTCATCCAAACGCTGTACAATTCCCGACAATTTGCAAATCCAACTCTCTCATGACCACCTTCTACCACTTCGGCCTACGCTCAAAGTCTTCATTTCGGTCAGGGCCAGGTTCCCAATTCACGAAAAACAATAGTCGAGGCGAGCCGGGTGACGTCAGTCCCCGGATTCTTTTCTTCAATAGACTTCTTCTGATCTGAAACTTGACTCATTGAGTCAAGTTTCCGGATTTCTTCCACGGCGTTACCGACTTTTTGAATTCTTTGCGTCCTTGCGCCTTGGCGACTTTGCGTTGAATTCTTGATTTCACTTCAGATATCGAAAATGCGCAACTTCAAAGGCTCCAGCTTGGGAACGCCCCTCTTCGAAGCTCCGCTTCCCGAACGGCGAGTCAACTTCCATCCGAAACTGCGGCCCCTAATTATTCCATCGTCTCGCAAGAAAGTTGGCCAAGTTGGCAAAGTTCCTGTTTTTATAGTGTTTTGACACGGTCGAACTTGGCCAAGTTGGCCAACATCGCCTTTGTTCCAACTGCCGACCGATCGGCCCGGACAATGCCCGGGAACAATGTCGACTCCGGGATTATTCGAATCGCCACAGAATAAAAACTCCGATTGGGTCTCGGGGCGAGAAGCCCGATAGGTCCCATAGGTCTTATACGACCCATAGGACCTATTCTTCCCGCAGAAAACCCTTTTGGGTTCAACCTCTTTATCACCGCTGCACACCCCCGTAACCATCGTCGTGTTCGATTCATTGATTGTTCTACGACTTTCCCAAATCAACACCCTCGTCGCCTTGATTCAAGTCAAACCCATCACGCACAACACATCTTAACGACATAAATATCACCAGCAATACAAAAACGCGATTAATTTGTAAAAAACGTCAATTTTCCTGAAGACCATTCCGGTCGGCATACTGTTCCGGCGAACAGAATCGGTGTGTACATTATTGGTCAGAATTCCTTTCCGTATTTTCCGCATGATTTTGTATTTGGCAGACTCATGACAGATTCCAAGAACAGTGCCAGCGCCCAGATTCCTGCAAAGCTGAAAAGCGAATTCGCCAAGGGACGAGTTGTCCCGTTTGTTGGCTCCGGCGTCAGCCTGGCGGTTGATCGAACGTTGTTCCCTACCTGGGGCGAACTACTGAAGGATATGGAAGCGGCGTTAAGAGGGATGCCGAAGGAAGAACACGCGGACCTGGTCAGGATTCAATGCAAATTGAAAAAATGGCTCGACGCGGCCAAAGTTGCTTGGGAAGAACTGGGAAAAAATGGCTTTTACGATGTGATGCGCAAGCGATTCGATATCCCCAAACCGGCTCAAGCGGACTGGTCACTTCCCGACGCGATCTGGGGATTGAAGCCGGGCATTGTGATCACTACCAATTACGACAACGTGCTCACGTGGTGTAATCCGAATTCAAAACAACTGCTGAACCGCCAGAAACCTGAGTTAGCAGGACTCTACGATGCCACCGCAGAAAGACCATTGGTCTGGCACCTTCACGGGCATATCTCCGATCTCGAGAGCCTGATCCTCGCACCGTCGCAGTACGACATGTTTTATGCGGATGAGTCCCGGAAACAGTACCAAGCGGCCAAGGTTCAATTGAAGGCTTTGCTCGCCAATTGGACATTGTTGTTCATCGGTTTTGGATTGGAAGACGAATACGTGATGGACATGGTGGTGGACGTTTATAAGACGTTTGGCGAAGCGACCAAACCGCATTTCGCGCTCAAGAAAAAAGGCGAATCCGACGCCGAAAAATCACGACACTGGAGCCAATTCAACATCCAGGTGATCGAATTCGAAGATTACGGCCAGCCACTGGTGGATCTGCTTCACACTTTGGCCGAAGGTCGGTCGTCAGCGCCGGCGATCACAATCCCGCCGAACCGTCCGGTGGTTCCTCCCGCGTACATCGATTGGCTGATCAAAGATTGCAGCAAAGATATCGAACTATTGGGACTGCGCCCAAAGATTGGTCACTCGGTCACCTTGCGAAATGTCTATGTTCCGGTCGTTACACAGAACCGTGAACCGCAAACGAAGAAACCAGACGAAGTCGGATTCGAACGGCAACAGCCTGGTTCCGAAGAACGTCGAGCTCAATACCGGCTGCTTCAATCGATCATCGCTGAAAAGTCGATTTATCTTTCGGGTGCTCCCGGTTCCGGCAAAACCACGTTTTGCCGCTGGCTGGCATTGGCGATCTGTCAGGGGGAATTGACGGCTCATCCCGTCACGCCGCCAGACGGCTTTCTGGAAGTATTTCCAGAACCACTGCGGGGTCGGCTTCCCTTGCTGGTCAAGTTACGAGACTTCTGGCAATTCTTACCGAATCTCGAACGAGGTGCGGAATTGACGCACGCGCAGTTTGAGTTGGCGATGAAAAACTGGATCGAAGGGAAAAAGTTCGGCGGACTGGCATGGTCCACGGTACAAGACCATCTTGACGCCGGGTTAACACTCTTGATTTTCGACGGGGTGGATGAAGTCCCGCTGGAACGAATCAAACCTGACCATGCGGCCGAGCCACGGACCTTGCTGCTTTCGGGACTCTCGAATGCCATCGATCACTGGCGGTCGAAAGGAAATCGTGTTCTGGTCACCAGTCGCCCGTACGGATTGACCGACGCGCAATCGCGCCGACTCGGACTGGACCACGAACCCGTAGCGGAATTGCCTCGGGAACTGCAAGAGTTACTTGTCCGGCGCTGGTTCCATGTTCTCAGGAAAAGCGATGAGGAGGTCGATTCCGAGTGCGGACGATTGTGGGGTGACATTGCCAATCGACAGGAAATCGCAAGCCTGGCCTCAAACCCGCTGCTGTTGACCGCCATCTGTATCGTTTATGGCGAAAAACATCGCCTGCCTCAGCATGAATACGATTTGTATGAACGGATCGTGAACACGGTGTTGTCAAACCGAAATCAGGAAGAGTCCCATCAATTTGCCGCCGCGCGAAGCAGCCTTTGTGTGATCGCTCATGGCATGCACACGGGGAAAGAGCTCGGCGAAGCTCGGCAGCAACCACAAGCGGAGGCCACATTTGACGAAATTGAACGGATGCTGAAATACTATCAGGATCATCGACCGGGGGGCGATCGGCGGATCTTGTCCGCGCATGACACGCGGGAAGAATTACTCAGTCAATCCGGGCTGCTATTGCCGCAAGGTAACAAGAGTGCCAGCTTTTACCATTTCACGATCCAGGATTTTCTTGCAGCGGAAAGACTTTATGAGCAACATTTCGAGGATCTCAAACCTGTTTTCCTCGAACGAGGGGATATCCCGGAATGGCGGAAATCGCTGGGATTTTTATACGGCGCCACCCTCAACAATATCACAATCAAGGACCGGGCGGTTCGGCTGTTGACGGAGTTGAGTGAAGAACTGTCGATCAGCCGTATTCGTCTTGGTATTGTTCTGTGCGACTGCTGGCGCATTCTGCATGGGCACGACCTTCGGCTGGATGCCGAAGCGCAACAGCGATTCGTCTATTTTTGCCTCGCTGCGATCAAACCGGAAGTCCGCGTCAAGGATCGGATGGAATTGGCATTAGCCCTCGGTCGGATGGGTGATCCACGTGTTGCGACCGATCTTCGCGATCCCAAGAACTGGCTGACCGAACCGTCGACATGGGTCCCTGTGAAACCCGGCACTTACCGCGTCGGCGATGCAAAAATTCCAAAGGAATACTTCCCTGGAACGGCTTTGAAGCCGGGAAAGTTTCAACTCGAGCAAGCGATCCAGATGTCTCGGTTTCCCGTCACGAACCGGCAGTTTGCCGCATTCGTCGCCGATGGTGGCTACACACACGAAAAGTACTGGATCGATGAGACTGACGGGGACGTTAGTTGGAAATGGCGACAGACGAAGAACATCACAATGCCTGCCTATTGGAATGATTCCAAGTGGAATTGCGAGACACAACCGGTGGTTGGGGTGAGCTGGTTCGAAGCGATGGCGTATTGTCGCTGGGCAAACTGTCGATTGCCAACCGAACAGGAATGGGAAGCCGCAACTCGCGGCCCCAAAGGTTGGGACTATCCTTGGGGCGATGACTGGCGGGATGAAATCTGCAATTCGCGTGAAGCGCGCCTCGGCGTCACGACTCCTGTCGGAATTTTCACCGAGTCGAAAGCTGCCTGTGGTGCGGAGGATATGGTGGGTAACGTATGGGAATGGTGCGGGGATTGGTGGGACACCAAGAAAAAAGATGCTCGTGTGGTCCGCGGGGGTTCCTGGGACGACGGTTCGGGGGTCGCGCGCTCTGCCGTCCGCGGCAGGGGCACGCCCGGCGTCCGTGGCAGCAATATTGGTTTTCGGGTGGTGTCGTTGCGTCAGGACTCTTAATTTCCCCTGATTGGCTTTTCTTTTTTACCCCTTTTCTTGCATTTTGATTTCTCTTCGCCGCGAAGCGGCGCGCGATTTTTTTTTGAGGGGGGGGTAGAAAATGGCTAAGGCAACGGCAGAACTGGCAGTGATTACGAAAATGTATGATCTTGTGATCTGGGGATGCCAGCACGTGGCGAAGTTTCCACGCAGCCATAAGTTCACTGTTGGTGACCGGCTGGCGCACAAGGTGTAGGCGGGCAATGAGGGTGATACTTGCTTTCCACACTGGCTCGCCCAGGTGGAAGCGAATTTGGAAACCAGATGAAGCAGCGCTTCCCAACACCCTGTCTTGCTTTCCACTATGGCTTGTCCAAGTGGGAGCGAATTTGGTATCGCTCGAGGGGTGCTGATTCCAAAAGTTGCGATCAATCAGACAAGCTCTGAAGCGCAATACGTGTCATCATAGCCCGTTGATCAGTCGCGAATTCTTCCCCGACCACGTGGAAGGAAAAACCGAGTACATTGGAATCAAGTCGTTTTCTGGTCTCCAAATTCGCTTCCACTTGGACAAGCCATAGTGGAAAGCAAGAATGGAGACGCTGGGTTGAGGATGTTTTCTGGTTTCCAAATGTGCTTCCACCTGGGCGAGCCATGGTGGAAAGCGTGTCATCCAACCGCTGTACAATTCCGGGCAAGTTCCAAATGAAAAAACTCGCGCGCCGCTTCGCGGCGATAAGAAATCAAAATGCAAGAAAAAGGGTAAAGAAGAGAAGCTAATCAGGGGAAATTAAGAGTCCTGACGCAACGACACCACACGAAAACCGAGGTTGATGCCACGGTTGACTGGCGCGTTCCTGTCACGGACAGCAGAGCGCGCGTCCCTCGAAATGCTTGCCCAGGAACCCCCACGGATCACACGAGACACTGTCTTGTTTTCGTCCCACCAATCTGCACACCATTCCCACACGTTCCCCGCCAAATCGTGAGCGCCGCAAGAGGCAACGGAACTCAAAAAAATTCCCACGGGTGTTGTCACTCCAATATCCGCCTCCGCAGAATTACAGATCTCCTTTTTCCATTCATTGCCCCACGGATATTCTGTTCCTTTTGGACTGCGTGCCGCCGCTTCCCATTCTTGCTCCGTCGGCAATCGGCAGGCCGCCCAACGACAAAAGGCCTCGGCCTCATACCACGAAACACCCACCACCGGTTGTGTCGAACCGTTCCATTTCGACTCGTGCCATAAACGCGGTTTATCAATCTTGCCTTTCTGTCTCCAGCTCCATCCATCGTTACCCCAGAGCGATTGGTCGTAGTATCCACCCGCATCATTGAAGCGAGCGAACTGGCCGTTGGTCACTAGATATTTTGACAAACGGAACGGTTGGTCGATCTGGATGGGACGTTTGTCTTCGCCGTAAATGTATCGTCCCGCCTCAACTGTCACCCAGTTGTTCGCGTCGTGAAGGTCGCTTGAAACTCGGGGATCGCCGATGCGGCCCAGAGCCCTCGCAAGGTCGATACGTGGTTTTAATTCGACCTCCTGATCGATTGCGGCCAGGCAAACCGTCCGAAATGGTGCGAGCAATTCTTCTTTCAACATCAACTTGAGATCGAGCACAATTCCCAATGCGTCGGCGGCACACGTTGCCAGTCCGAGCGAACTGGCGAGTGATCGTCGTTCGATTTCAGTGACCATTCTTTGGAATAACGGTGTTCCGGATTGCCAGCCAAGCTGGGCGACTCGGCGGTCGAACAGGAACGACAGTGTCGGTCGCCAACCGGCCAGATTGGACCATTCACAATATCGTTCAAAAATCCGATCCTCGTTCGCAAGACAGATCGTTGTCATCCGCTCAGCTGCCAGAAATTCCTGAAACGACCAATGCGAAAAGGCCGCGTGTTGAGGCCGGGTGGATAACAACAAACCACATTGATCCAATAATTCTTCCCTGGCCTTCACAACTCCCAATCCGCCCGACTCGGTTTCGGGATTGGCTTGAATATAGTCACTCAGGATCGCATCGAGTTCCGAATTGTGGACTTCGCGAGCGGGTGACTTGCGGCCCGGTTCGATGGGTTGTCCTGTGTGCATCCCCAATGCGATAGCGGCCAGACGGCCGCGAACTTTGGCAATCAGGTTTTTGTCACGTCGAAATCGGCTGTAAAGCGCCGTATCCACGATCCGGTCAAATAAATGATGGCGGTCCTTCGGTAGTTCTTTGCCAGAACTGTAGATGGCACAGATGGCTGTCAGCAGCAACGGACTGGCGGTCATTCTGGCCACGTCTTCGGATAAACCCCGCGCCTGTTTCAACATCGCATCGGCAACACCGCGACCCTCATCCAATGTCTTTTCCAGTGCTACGAACCAGCGCGTCGCCAGCAGGTTCTGCAATGCTTCCGGGAGCGGTTCCAGACGGGCCTCGGGCAAGCCCGCTTGTTCCAGTTGACGAACCTGATCGGGTTTCAGTCCGTAGGGGCGGCTGGTGATCAGGATGCGATTGCCGAGCTTGATCCATTTGGGAGCGGCATTGCTGAAGGCGGTCAGAAACAATTCGCGCGGTGACGGCCCGCTGGCCGCATCGCCACTGCTGAGCGGGATTTCGTCAACTCCATCCAGGATCAGCAGTAGCGAACCGTGGTGCAAATGCGATTTCACATCGGCCCAACTCAATCCCCCCAACTTTGTGGCGGTCGCCCAATCTTTGAGGACCGCGTCCAGCGTGCGAGGCTTTAACGGGGCGGATTTTTCGATCAGGTAATCACTCAATTCCCGTAATCGGACGAGAACCGGTAGCCTGCTGCACAGCGCATCCGGCAAGGTTTCGAGATACTCAGGATCATCAACGCAGAACAGCGGGATCTTGCCGGTTGCGGCCAACAGACCGACCCAACGGCAGAACGTTGTCTTCCCGGTGCCAGGGTCGCCCGAGACATACAACGAATTTTCGCCCAGAACATTGAGCAGCAATTGCGGCTTGGCCTCGTCTTCCAATTCCGTCTCGCCAACGACCTGCTTGGGTGTGTGCTGCCCACGTTTTCCGATCTTTGAATCGGGCGACATTTCGTCCAGCATGCGGTCGAACCGCCGGCCGGTCAGCAGCGGGACGTAAACATCCTGCAGAGAAACCGAAAGCCCCTGATTGAGTTCCATCGCGAACGGCGTGATGTCACCACATTGTTTTGTCAGCCATTGAATGTACGTCGGGGGGATCTCGGTCGGCGTTGTTGCCGGGTCGTTATCCGCAGAAACATCGACTTGCGTCAGCGTCGGACATTTCTTTCGCAGCAGTGCGACGAGGTCGTCAAAGTCGGACTGAAAATCTTTAGAACGGCTGACCCGTAATTCAACCGAATGAGCATTGCTCAGTTCCTGTAACTCGAAGTTCGCGAGCCATTCCGGATCAGGCCGCTCCACGCCGTCCAACAAAACAGGAATCAGCGTTTTGTGGCTGGCCAACGCGTTTGTGATCTCCAGCCGAACCCAGTCCTTTGGATCAGAAAGGCGAAGACTGTGTTTGAGTTTGCCCTTCTCGAATTTGGCGCTTTCCCAATCTTTTCCAATCACGACCAGCACGGCGCAACTGCCTGTCAATTTTTCCAGGATTACGTCGCGCCACGGGTCACCACCTTCGATTCCCGATTTGTCACGAAAGACGGCCTTGTCCCCGAACACGCGAGTCAGTTCTCGTTCCAGCAGTGTCGTGGCCGTGTCCGAATCTGCGATGCGGTAACTGATGAAGATCATATGTGTGGTCGGTCAATCGAAGAGATCGGTAAAACGCAGTATCAACGGCGATAACACAAGCGATATAGCTGAACGGTGCTTTGGGACGCTATGGCGAGTGAATCAGTATTGCGTTCATTCGTTCTGTTCAGGATACGTCGACGGCGGCACAGGTTCAATTTTGAACAGGCAATGAAATTTGAAATTGCGACGGCATGGTGGCGAATTCTTGGTCCACTCCTTCCGTCGCCGAATTGCCCGGCCATCCATTCTCTGAGGGCGATACCGTGAACCGAAGACGCACGCCAGTGGCACGCGATGACCAATGCCCCGTTTCCATATGATTTCTCGCCTCATCGGGTTCCCTTGCCCTTTCAGGCAACGCCGTGAAGGATTTTTCAGAATGAGACTAATGTGACGTGCCACTGCATCGGAGTCTTCTCCGACGCAGTGTCCTTCGAACTTCAAACTGGCGATTGAAGGACACTGAGTGATCGAAGACGATCATTCAGTGGCACAAGATTTCGTTCGAATCCCTCATTTCCCGAAGAAAAATCCTTCACGGCGTTGCCTTTCAGGGCATTTCTCAATTTTCTGTACCAAAACCCGGGGCGGCGCTCGAAGACGAGCTTG
>CAILLA010000080.1 GCA_903834925.1 uncultured Schlesneria sp. | reverse complement strand
TTCTTCCAACTTGTAGTGGCGAATTACCGCTTCAACTTTCTTCACGTTCGGCTCCTTGGCTAATTCTCTCGGACCATTCTAAAACTTCATATGCCGAGCGCTTCTTCACTGATTGTGAAGTCTCGGTCTCGATGCGTCAATCGACAATTCGACGCGGATAGCATGCTCGATTACTTTTCACCGGCCATTGTATCGCGATCAGCTCAGAGAGCTTCCGATCCACTTTCGCCGGTCCGGATACGTATCATTTCTTCCAAATCCGTGACGAAAATCTTCCCGTCACCCATCTGTCCAGTTCGAGCCGTCCGAACCAGAGTGTCAATGACGGTTTTCGCCAGATCATCGCTGATAACAACCTCCATTTTCACTTTGGGCAGAAAATCAACTGTGTATTCTGCTCCTCGGTACTGCTCTTTATGACCCTTTTGACGACCGAAGCCTCGAACTTCGGTCACGGTCATCCCCTGAATCCCGATCTCCGTCAGGGCATCCTTCACTTCCTCCAGTTTGAAGTGGCGAATTACAGCCTCAATTTTTTTCACGGACTACCTTACTTTGAGTTCAGACGAATCAGATGGAAATTCCCTATGAAATTATCATGCCAGTTTAGAACCACATCCCCAAATCCGATCTCCGGCAGTTTCGCTGCCACGCCGCACGAAGGTATCAGCCGCCTTTGAAAGCTGCACTGATACCCCCTTTGCGGAACTCGGATCAATAGAAGATGTAACCTTCTTCTCCATGTTGATTGATATCCAAACCCTGCATTTCGCCAGCTTGATTGACTCGCAAACCAAGAACCGCATCAACGATCTTGAGGATGATCACAGTCCCCACCACCGCCAACAACATGGCGGCACCGGCACCCACGGCCTGAGCAACCACTTGATTCGAGTTCCCCTCAAGCAAACCACACGGCTCTGTCACAACGCCTGGAACACCGGGAATCACCGCCCGTGTCGCAAAGACCCCGGTCAGCAATGCTCCCAAGGTCCCACCGACTCCGTGAACACCAAATGCGTCCAGCGAATCGTCGTACCCAAACTTGTTCTTGATTGTCGTACAGGCATAGAAACAAACAGCACCAGCACAAAGACCAAGAATGATGCCGCTCATTGGAGTCGCTGATCCACTGGCGGGCGTGACGCAAACCAGCCCCGCCACGGCACCTGAACAAGCTCCAAGAATGCTTGGTTTTCCACGAAGCACCCACTCCAGCAATGCCCAGGCTACGGTCCCCGCAGCAGCTGCCATATGCGTTGTTACGAACGCATTCGCGGCTCGAAGATCAGCCGCTCCGGCACTACCACCATTAAATCCGAACCAACCAAACCACAGCATCGTTGCACCGATGTAGGTGTATGTCAGGTTATGCGGTGGCATTGGTTCCTGCCCGTACCCCAGGCGTTTTCCCAGCAACAGAGCACAAATCAGTGCTGAAATTCCCGAAGTAATGTGAACGACGGTCCCACCCGCAAAATCGTATGCCTTATAAGCAGCCTTCGGATTGAACTCTGAGCACCAGCCAAAATCGGACCAGACCCAGTGAGCGACTGGACAATAAACGAACGTTCCCCACAAAACGGAAAACAGCAACATCGAGCTGAACTTCATTCTTTCTGCGAAAGCACCGCAAATCAGGGCAGGGGTGATAATGAAGAACATCATCTGAAAAATCATGTGAACCGAACGAGGAATCGACGCGTTCAACGCCGGATGAATGCTTTGCTGCCCGTCCCAGTACGGAGAAACACCATTCAAGAATGCGTACTTAAAGTCGCCAATGAGTCCCATTCCCCCAACCGAATCGCCAAAGCACAAACTGTAACCGTATAACGCCCAGACAACCGACATTACACCCATCAGCGTGATGCACTGCATCATCACGCCCAGAATATTTTTCTTCCGAACAAGACCACCGTAAAACAACGCGAGCCCAGGTGCCGTCATCATAAGCACAAGTGCTGAAGACGTAAGCATCCAGGCGATGTCACCCGAGTTGAATTGATTGACCGCCGGAGGTTGGCTTGCCGTTGCCTCAACAGCGGCTTCTTCTGCGAAGACATTTCCTGCAGTCGCAGAAACAAAGAAACATACCGCGAGCGCGGCCCAGAATTTGGACTTCACACAATTCTCCCTGTACGCAAAATCTTGAAAACGGCTCCACGCCACGAATTCCACCATAGATTCAGGCTGGATTAAGCTAGATCCATCGGACATGAATGGTTTAGCGTAAGTGATGAAAGGCAAGTTGCGTGCCATAAATCACAGCATTGACTGCAGTATGCTTGGCAGAGAATCCTGATTTCATCACAATACTGCTGTTTAACTTGTCATTTTCATCTCGTTCAACAACGATATTCTGACCCAGGAACACTTTTTGAATACGGTTACTACAACCCTCTGTGCTCTCTTTCTGGGCACGGGGTTGGCGATCTCCCTTGAGCGATTGAGCGATCACGAGCGAAGATCGTTTCAAATCCCATCGGTGACGTCCAAGACTCGCTGGCTTCGAGGCACACTAATTGTTCTGGCGACTGCGGTGATCTTCGGACTGTTCCACTGGGCGTCCTTGGAACAAGGATGCCTGGAAACGGCCGAAGTCCAACCATCGGGAATCGGGCGATATTGGCGACTGGCGTATCACCTCACTCTTCTGGGCCTGTTAATCCTCGCCACGGCGATTGATTTCGACTGCTACATGATCCCCGACTCAATCACCTTGCCAGGAACACTTATTGGCGTTTTTGGAGCCGCCTTGATCGGGGAAGCCCAAATCTGCCACTTGTGGGTCGACTGGACTGTCGCGATCCCACAACTGCGAGGCCCCTATATCCCCAGTTGGTACGACCATCACCGATTCTTGCACGGACTCGCCTGGAGTATCGCGGGCTTAACGACCGGCGCAGGCCTGACCTGGCTGGCTCGCCAGATCAGTTCGCGCGTTCTCGGCCAGGAGGCAATGGGATCAGGCGACGTGACCTTAATGGCGATGATTGGCAGCTACGTCGGCTGGCAGGCCGTGACCCTGGTATTTTTAATAGCTCCTCTGACGGGGATCATCGTTGGAGTCCTGATTCGAACGGTTTCCGGAAAAACGTACCTTCCCTACGGACCATGGCTCAGCATTGCCGCAGCCATCGTGCTGTTCACTTGGACTCACCTCTGGGAACAGACACGAATGACCTTCAGCGACTGGATCAGTGTGGCGATGCTAGGGACCGGTAGCGGCCTCGGATTCGTCGTTCTGCTTTTCCTCGTTCAACTCTACAAATCGATCCCTGTTCGCAGTCGTTAGCGTCGACATCGTGGGCGACGCTGCTAGCGTCGTCTTCATCGCATTTCGATTTCTCAAAACAAACATAGCGTGCCATCAAGCCTTCAAGGCCCACCAACACGTTGAAAAAAAGTTGGCCAAGTTGGCCAAGTTCCATTTTTTCAGGCATTTTTGCAGGTTTGAAGTTGGCCAACTTGACCAACTTTACCCGTTCTCGGCCTTGCCAATTTTCGTCCCAAAGCTCCCTCGTAGGAACGCCCGCTTCGAAGCTCCACTTCGCGTATGGCCAGGACTCCGCAATTAAATTGAGCAAACGCGCCAAGATCATCCGGAAATTCAAGCGACAACCTGTCGTGAGTGATTTTCTTCCCTACGTTAAGTTCGTGGCCTTCTGTTCAAAAATACTCTCTTATCCCGCTGAAAACAGGCCTTCTCAAAATTTGGTGTCAAAGTTCGCGTGAGTTCGCGCGACTTCGACCATTTCCCATAATCCATAGGCTTTTGGCGACCGTCCCCCGTGTTTCCTTCGTTAAAAAGTTCACCCGAGTTCGCGCGACTTCACCTGAGTTCACCCGACTTCGCGTGACTTCGATCAAGCTTGCCTTTCTCTTTTTCGTGTTTTCGAACTTTCGTGTTTTCGTGATTGGTTTTCCTCTTGAATTCGCAGAAAGCGAATTCAAGATCAGGATTACGAAAACACGAAAGAATGAAAGCACGAAAAATGCAGCCGGTTGTGCGAGCGGTCTCGCGACCCCGCGCTGGCAACCGACCAAAGGTCTCCTGTGATATTTTTCCCTCCGTGTTTCGTTCTCCACAGTACTCCTGAATTGAGCGACGAGCGATGATGACTTTTCAGCCGATATCATGTCGCCGCGAAATTCGGCGTCAAAGTTCGATCGAGTTCGATCGAGTTCGACCGTTCCTCGTAATTCATAGGGGTTTCGCGATTGTTTTTCCGCTTTTTTGGCGTGTTCGAGTTCGATCAAGTTCGATCAAGTTCGACGCAGTTCGATCGAGTTCAACTCCCATCAATCCTGGTGAGCCGGGTAGCGTAAGCTCTCGGACTCGTCGTTCTCTTTCCAGCCGCTTCGGCTCGCCGCGTCTCGAAGAGAAGCGAGGAATCTGAGCAATGAACGAAAACCGAACCTTCACTCTCACCAATCAAATACGCGACATAAAAATACACGATGTTTTATCAGTAGTCAATAAAAAAGCTGAGATACTTTCTTAACATTTGGAAGGTGTTCACCCCGTCCCCACATTGATTTGAGTCCCATGAATGGTTTTTGGGTTCCGTTGGGCTTGGCCCATGGGACCGGCAACGGCAAGCGACCTAAACCTCGCACGATCCTGGCCGGATCATGAAAAAAGGCCACCCTTCCTGGGTGGCTTCTGTGGCTTGAGCAACCGGCGTGATTACGCTGCGGCCAGTTTTCGCCGCCGCCAGTTATAGCATACCAGGCATGGGATACCCATGCCCAAAAGGACGATGGTTCCAGGTTAGGGAACAGCGGCAGGAGGGGGAGGGCTACTGAACGAGGAAGTGAACGACGCGTCGTAGGCTCCCGATAAGCCAGCGTTCCAATTGAAGGTTGTCACTGCCGAAAAATTCGTCCCATTATTTAGGAAAACAAAGCCACCTCCGGAGTAAGCACTGGGGGTAATTCCCGCCATGCCCCCTAAGCCCCCCGACCCGGATATGGCTTGCAGGAAAAGCACGTAGCTGTTCCCGGAGGTGACGGACACCCCACCCGTGTTGAAAGTAAACGTCTAGAAGACGTTCTGTTGAGTGGTCTGCTGGTCACTGCTCTGGTACAGGATCGACCCGGTGGCTTTGTACCCATCGCAAAAGAGAATTTGCCACAGATGCACACTGATTCACACGGATAAATTCAAGAGAGGAACAGATAGGCAAACACGTTTTCCAACTGTTTTTCCAGGGATCTATACCTCTTTATCTGTGTGCATCTGCGTGAATCTGTGGCTGAACGCTCGTGAATTTTATCGTTTGAACGTCGCAATCGAGGTTTGGAAACGATCCCACACCTTGATTCGAGGCCTCGGCAACGATTGAATCGTCCTCGAACGAGGCACATCACGCGGGAGCGATGATGGCTACGTTGGTCGGATGTTGACATCGCGGTCTTCTCTTGTCCCGCGAAGCGGAGCTTCGAAGAGTGCGTTCCCAAGCGGGAGCTTGGGAACGAGAAAAGACGCATTTTTTCATCGTTGATCAAGCACAACTTTTCTCAGGCAAAGCTCAGAACTGGACCGGCTCGCCGTCGGCAAATTGAATCAAACGCCGGAACGTCGTTGCGTCGATCTCTTTATCGAGTTCCCGAACTGCGCCATCTGCAAAGAGAGCGACAATTGTCTTGCGCGAAATCGTTCCAAGAGACTTGATTGGATCCTTAGGATCAAAATCGAGTCCCCCAGGCTTGGTCCAGACTTCGGCAGTTTCAGGCCCCGCCAGGACCGCAAGAATTACGGATGATGTTCCGTCGGTGAAATCACGAAACCCAGGCGTTTTATCGTCAGCAAACGGTCCCCCAGGTCCCGTAAACACATGGATCGAGGTCTTTCCAGCGGCTTCGACGCCAGGTGACTTGAAAACAGCTGGCATCTTTTCAATCAACGCTTTGTTGTGCTCACTGTCCCAGGGTTCGTCGAGTTTAAATTGAGCATAAAGAGGGGCCTCATTGAGAAATGGAAGCAGATAGACTCGCCAACTTAACCCAATTGGGCCGTCTTTCCGATTTCGTCCCGCTCCAGGTAAATTGCCCATCACGTCATGGAAATTATGAAACGCCAAACCAATCATCCTGAAATAATTTCGCTGTTCTGTTTCTTTTGCTGCCGCTTTTGCAGCAACAAGGGCAGGTTTCAAAAGATCGGGCACACGATCAAAACCTTTTGGGGTTGGAATCCGAAGCTGTATTTTGTCGCCGTCTTGCTTGACGGTTACTGAGGCAACAAGATCCTTAATTAATGCTTGCATTTCCTTGTCGCTGGCTGAGGCATCGGGTGGCAGTGGCAGTTGACTCACGCCCATTTTCCCTTGATTCACCAACATCGAAGCCACCGCGAATAACCCACCCGCCAATCCTGCGTCAAGTGCCGTCACGTTGATTTCAACCAGAGAATCCCCCTCTTTCGCCGTCGCTGAGACCTGAGTTGCCACAGTTTTGATGTTCGTAATCATTCCCATCATTGGGTTGACTTGCGCAAAAAAGCCGAGCAATTGCGATTGGGATTCCATATCAATCGCTGAGGTGAAATCCGCATTCAGTTGAAGCTGTTCGACCAGCGGTGACGCAACGGCCTTTCCCGTCAGTTTTGCCGAAATAATCTTCTTTACGGTTTCTAATGGCCCTGCGACAACGGTTCGGGGATCGGGTTGCCAAATGGCCGTCAAGGGATTCTTGTGGAACGTCTGCCCCTCGTGCGTTTCTTCAGTCGCCTGCCCAAGCACGCCCTTAACGAGATCCGCTTGAGAGATATCGCGCCCGAACGCGAAAATCGCCGCAGGCATCGGCTCATTGGTCGGCACTGGTCGATCAAAATCGCCGATGACGTTTCCATCGGCAGGCTGAATCAGGTAGGCAAGTTGTGTTTCATCAATTTCGGAGGGGATTGCGCGAACAGAACCATCCGCTATCAACACGAGCACTCGCTCATTTTCCTTGATATTACCAAGGGCTTTCTTCGGTGAAGCCAGGTCGACTTCCAAACCACCTGGTTTGGTCCAGATCTCTGCGGTGTCAGCACCTGCCAGCACAGCCATAATCGTGTTGGAGGTTCCATCCGTGATGCTCTGAATCTTAGGCCCTTCCTCACCGTGGAACATCGTTTTTTCTCCGATGAAAACATGAAACGACGTTTTTTCTGCGTCGTCCACTCCTGGTGATTTGAAGATTTCAGGCATTTGTCCGATGAGTGTCTTGTTGTGCTCGCTATCCCAAGCCTCGTCAAAATGAAACTGATTGTAGAGATCTGACTGATCAAGATATGGCAGCAATTGAACTCGCCAACTTAGTCCGGTCTGTTGCCCGGCACCGTCTCCATTAGCCCGCGGAAATCGTCGAAAAGTACTTTCGTAGTTGTGAAACGCCAAACCGATCTGCTTTAGCTTGTTCATGAGCTGCATTTTCTCAGCCGGCCCTTCGGCGGCCGCTGCTCCCGCCACAGGCAATCCGGACTGTCGAGCAAATATTTCAATCTGCGTTTGATCGACGAACATTGTCATCCGTTCAATATCTTGCAGTTTGACACCTGTTCTTTTCAGCGGTTGATAGATTGAATCGGCGTCATCGTTGTCGATGAACTCATTCACTAATCTCCCGATTGGGGAACCGGAAAACTGCTTCGGATGAGCAACGAACAACCCGACGACCCCGTCAGGCAGATAAGCCGCTTCGGCAAATGGCTGCGCCGGTTGATTGGGTTTCGCCGTTTCTTTTGCTTTTTCCGTCGTCAAAACAGGTTTTTGATCAGGCTTCTTCTCGGCGACCGGAACGCTGAGGTCAGGCTTGACCGGCGTTCCGGTCGCCGTCAGGGCAGGGGAGTGCTGCGCATCAGAAGGCTCTGCGGATTTCTCATATGCCGCAGGTTGGGCTGGAGCGGCGACAACGGGAGGAGCGACGGGTGCCGGCACCTTCTTTTGTTCGCTGCATCCGAACGGCAGCATGCAGACAGAAAACATCACCAACAACAATTTTCGACGAACGTTACGCATGGGATGCCTACTCAAGGAAAAGGAGAGCAACTCGTAAAATTTGACGCGATCGAGACGACGAGAAGACTGTCATACAAGCGGGATTGATTAACCCGGATCATTCATTAGCCCGACGCGCAAGCGAGGTCTTGCTTTTGCTCTCCCTCGCTTGCGCGTCGGGCTAACGTTACGGAAAGAAATGCGACTGCAAGTGTAAAAGACGCAACGTCTGATTTCAATCGTCGTACCGACTTTCATCGACGATGGATATTAAGAATTCAACGATCAAGAAGGCGACATCGGACCTCAAGTTGGCCACGGCATACCGGGTGGTCCGAACTTCGTCCCCGATGGGAAATGTAACCCAAATCGTTCATCAAGAATGACCAAAAGCTGTTCAGGAGTCGCGATTTCAATTCGCTCAAGAATTTCAGCCCCATTCCGATGAATAAACTCACGGTTTTGAATCGAAGTCCGCGTTCCATCGCGATGAGCCAGACTCATAATGAGGTTCAGCCGAAACTTGGATCGGGGATGCATACTGGTCCAGCAGTTTCCAACTTCGCGATCAATGACTGGCATCTCCTCTAAGGTAAATTCATGCACATCAACCCAGTCATCACCTAATTTGGCCTGATGAAAGTACCTGGCAGACGGGAACGATTCTTCAACCAGGATGCGGCGCGGTTCATGCGGCGTCGGTTGTTCGACATCCATCAGATCAAGTCGAAACGGAGCTGTCGGCGAAAGACTTCCGACTCCGACATCCGCTAACCAGGGAACCCCGTCAATCTCAACACGAAGAAACAAATGTGTCCGAGGAGGTATCACATCTCGAGTCAACAAACGTCGCACTCGGGCTGACAATGGAGTGACGGAAAAACCAATCGCGATCAATGCCCGCATCAACAGGGAATTCATCTCAAAACAGTATCCCCCACGCCGATCGTGGATAAGCTTTTTCTCTACCGCTTCATCGTCCAGCGAAATCCCTCGATCCAATAAAACATCCAGGTTTTCAAAGGGAATGGAACACGAGTGCGCCAAGACAATGTCGCGCAGCACTTCAATCGTCGGCATCAAAGGACCGGCGTAACCAATTCGTTCGAGATAAGCTGTCAGATTCATGGATTCGAACATACTGAAATGAATTGGCCAAAACAACGCCATGTTCCACGCACGGTATCGTGTGCCACTGGCGTGCGTCTTCGCTCGCCAGTGGCT
>CAILLA010000079.1 GCA_903834925.1 uncultured Schlesneria sp. | reverse complement strand
GGAACTCTTGAAATACATTGAGGCAAACAAGGCGGCGCTCGAAGCGGCCCCGTTCGGACTTTACACCTGCGTGCCGCCGCACCCCGAACATAAGGTGATCACACCCGGTGTCATTTTTTGTTTCCGACATGACCGTGATCGTAGCGGAACCACCGAATCCAAAACCAACTCATCGGAATCGATTAATCCGCTTCAGCCGTATTTCCTCGTTTACGTTCTGCTCGACGGCAACGTCCGCTATGGATTTGCCCATCCCAAACAAATTCTGGACATTTACCAGGCGCTTTGCTCGGGCAAGTCCGAACCATATACCCAGCTATGCAATCTGTTTGATCAGGAAACGAATCACGGCAGCGATATGCAGATATACGACGCACTTCTCCAGAAAGCTGTCGACTCTGTAACGGCAACGTTTCGCAAACGCGCCGCCGCCGGACTTCAATCCGGACGGGGTTTCGTGCTTCCCAATCAAAACGAGCAGGTTCGTGAAAAGACCGACCTTGAACTCGTTACGTGGCTCGTTATTAAAGAATCATGAACAATCTTCAGACCAAACAGGCCATCGAATCCGCGCTCAAAGACTTTTCCAAGAAACCGCTTGCCCAAGCGGCCACTGATCTTTTTGAGTCGCTCGGGTATACCAGCGAGAAACGTCTCGTGCTCTCACCCAATTCGCGCGAGCAATTCCTAAGCACATTTGCTCAGGGAAAAATCCTGAACGACAAATCCTCGTTATCCGATGAATGGAAATCGATTGATTTCCTGTTTCAGCTTACCGACGACGAAATTCTCGCGGCGGGTCCGCAGAAGCTCCTATTCGACAGCAAGGGCTCGTTCGAAGGGACCGTAATCGAGAGCTATTTGTTTTTTGCGATCGACCTCAAGGGGACTCACTACACAAGAACGGCACTCGCCGGGATCACGCGCGAGCTGAACAAGCTCTTTGCGATGCCGGCGCTGATTCTGTTCCGTTACGGTGACGCCCTTACCCTTTCAATCATCAACCGTCGGTTGCATAAACGTGATCAGGGCCGCGACGTCCTCGAAAAAGTCACCCTCATCAAAGATATTGCCTATGCAGACCCGATCCGTGGCCATCTCGAAATTCTGAACGACTTTGTCCTGGAAAATCTGGATACCACCTATGGGGTTTCAAATTTTGTCGCATTGCATAACGCCTGGCAGAAGCGACTTGGCTCGTACGCGCTTTCGAACGATTTCTATCGAGAGATCGTCGACTGGTATTTCGACGCCCATCATCAGGTCGACGGTGGCAAGATTCGTTTGCCGCAACATTGCGACACCGAGGAAGAAAAATCCCTGTTTCTCATCCGGCTGCTTACGCGCGTTATTTTTTGCTGGTTCTTGGTCGAGAAGCGACTGTTGCCGGCCGAGTTGTTCCGTGACCACCCGCTGAAGAAGCTTTTGAAGGATGTCTCATCCGAGTCCTCATCTTACTATCACGCCGTCTTGCAAAATCTGTTTTTCGGTACGTTGAATATGCCGATCGAACAACGAGGATTCCGTAAGAAGAAGAAGGAGGGCGAACGGTTCGATCAGAATTTCGGCATCACTAACCTATGGCGTTACGAATCGGATTTTCGAAACTCCGCCGAATGGATCGCGCTTGCTGCACGCGTGCCATTCCTGAATGGGGGGCTTTTCGACTGTCTCGATGACAAAACTGGCAAGAAGTCAGACAATTTCATCATTGATGGATTTTCTGACAACCCGAAGCTCACATGCCACCTGCCAAACGACCTGTTCTTCGGCGTTGAACGGACTGAGGATCTCTCGCGCGACTACGGGGAAGAGGATAAAAAGACCGCACGGTCAAAACGGGCCAAGGTGCGCGGCCTTATCGAGATCCTCTCGCGTTACAAATTCACAATCGAGGAGAATACACCGCTTGAAGAAGAAATCGCGCTTGACCCGGAATTACTTGGCAAGGTGTTCGAGAACCTACTGGCGTCATTTAACGAAGACACACACACGACCGCCCGTAAGGCGCTCGGCGCTTTTTACACGCCACGAGAGATCGTGTCGTTTATGGTAGACGAGGCTCTTAAGTCGTACCTTGGAACGCGTGTGCCTCGATGTAAGGGCGCGCTCGAGGACCTTTTCTCTAATAAGGCCACGCTCAAAGAAATCAAGCCGGACACGCGCAACGCGCTCATCGCAGCGATCGGCAACGTCAAAATCCTCGATCCGGCATGCGGCTCGGGCGCCTTTCCAATGGGTGCGTTGCATCGTCTAGTGGACTTACTTCAAAAACTCGATCCCAATAACGAATCCTGGAAACGCGACCGGCTCGGCGAGGCTCGTCACTATCGCCAACTCCTTAAAGATTCCGGCGCAGGCGAAGGTGAAGTCGCCGACTGCGACGCCCGCATTGCCGACATCGAACGGTCCTTCGACACCCACTTCCACGCCCTCGATTTCGCTCGAAAACTCTACCTCATCGAGAACAGCATATACGGCGTGGATATCCAGCCAATCGCTACCCAAATTGCCAAGCTTCGTTTCTTTATTTCGCTAATTGTGGACCAGAAGGTTGACGCGACAGCAAGCAACTTTGGCGTCCGGCCGCTGCCCAATCTTGAGACTCGTATCGTCGCCGCCGACACGCTTATTCCGATCGAGAAGGCCCAAAGCGACCTTTTCTCGGGTGAGATCGATAAACTCCGAGCCGAATTAGCCGCCATCCGTCATGAACACTTCAACGCCCGCAGTCCCGCCGTCAAACGCAAATGGCGCGACGCCGATGCTAGTAAACGACAGGAGATCGGTGTCCTTCTCGAGGGGGAGCATGCCATCCCCCGTGACGCCGCCCGCAAACTCGCATCTTGGGACCCGTATGATCAGAACGCTTCCGCGCCATTCTTCGACTCGGAATGGATGTTCGGCGTGCGCATCGGCAAAACGCCATCTAAAGCATTTACAACATTAAGTGGCCGTTTTTCTTTCGTGAACCAACTCCCAGGCCAGATGGAACTCATGGAAAATTACGAAGTCGAAAGTGGCTTCGACGTCGTGATCGGCAATCCTCCATACGTGCGGCAGGAACAGATCAGGCACGACAAGCTTGCCTTAAAAGAACGTTACGAATGCTTTTCCGGCACGGCCGACCTTTACGTGTTTTTTTACGAAGCGGGGATCAAGCTGCTTCGCCCCGGCGGTACCTTCAGTTTCATCACGTCTAACAAGTGGCTCCGTGCGGGCTATGGAGAAAAGCTGCGCAAATGGCTCGACAAAAACACGCGAGTTCTTCAATTGATCGATTTTGGTGACGCACCCGTCTTTACGGCCATCGCATACCCATGCATCGTCATACTTCATCGCACGGAAACGGCGGTTCGCGGTGACAGTAACTTCCGCGCGTTGAATTGGGAGCTTGGGCCGCCGATCGAATCGTTCGCCGACGTCTTCGCTAGGCAAAGCTTCACCCTGCCGCAAAAGTCGCTAGCGCCAGATGGCTGGCGTCTAATCAGCAGCCGCAACCAGGCTCTTCTGGAACGTCTTCGCAGTATTGGAACTCCGCTCGGAGTTGTTGCTCAAGGGCGAATCCACAACGGGGTGAAGTCCGGCCTTACTGGAGCTTTCGTCGTAGACATTGAAACGAAGGAGCGACTGATTGCCGCCGACCCTGCATCGGAGGAGTTAATGAAGCCGTACTTTCGAGGGCGAAATCTAAGGCGGTGGGCGATCGAGTCGGAGGGGCTTTGGTTGATTTACATACCATGGCATTTTCCTCTGCACAACGATCCAAAAATCACGACCGCCTCAAAAGAGGCCGAGCGTGAATTCCGCCGTCGCTATCCGGCGGTATACGCACACTTGTTAGGATTCAAGGACCAGCTTTTGAAACGAGACAAAAAGGAAACTGGAATCAAATATGAATGGTACGCACATGCGCGGCCTCGGTTCGAGATAAACAATGATTTCAACACTTCCAAAGTCGTGTTGGGTAGATTCATGAACAAGCCTACTTATGCCTTCGACGAAGATGGGTATTTCCACAACGACGCTCAGTTTTTCATTGGACGCGCCGAACCATTCCTCGCTGGTGTGCTTAACTCTACTTGTGCTTGGTGGTTTCTGTCGCAAACCTGTACGGATCTCCAAAACGGCTATTTGCAAGCTCTGCTGGCAAACCAAGAGCCGATTCCAATTCCGAGTGCGAGTGACCACCAAAAATCCACCGTTGAGATTTTAGTTCGCGTTCTGGTCGATCTCACTAAGTCCGCAACTGCGTGCGGATCGTCCCCAACAGTGCGCGACCCATTGATGTTGGCGTATTTTGAGCGGGTTTTAAACGGCCTAGTTTATGAATTGTATTTCCCGGAAGAGGTGCATGAGTCGGGACTGCGATTATTTGACGTTGTCGCGAATGCCCAACTCCCAGACCTCGTCGCCGTCGCGAAAGCCGAGCGCCTCCCACGCAGCCGCAAGTTCTTCGAAGACATTCACGACGGTGACCACCCGATCCGCATCTCGCTCGATAAACTCCAAACTCTCGACACCGTCCGCATCATCGAAGGCAAATCGTGAAGATCAATAAGATCAGTCTCCAAAACTTCCGTGCCTTCGATGAGCCGTTTGAACTCAACCTTGATGGCGGAAAGAATCTATTGCTACATGGCGAGAACGGCTCCGGTAAATCCTCGATCTTTACAGCGATTAAGCGGTTCTTTGAAGAACGGGGCGATAAAATCGACGACCATCGAAACCACTTCGCCCCAGCTACAAGGGCGCCCGAAGTCCGCCTCCATTTCAAAGGAAAAGATCCGTTAGGAACTGAACAAGAATTGGAGTCACATTGGGATGCCGCCGATGGCCACCCGTTGCCCGTGCCGAACGACCAGAGCAATTCACCAATCCCGGCGCACCTACGCTCGATACTCGTCGATGGATCTCGTCGATCGGGGTTCGTCGATTACCGGATGATGCTTCGAACTCACCTACTTTCCAGTCCTCTTCCCCGTGTGAACTGGGGACCGCAAAACCATAATGCAATTTATGGTATGGAACGAAAAGGACTTGAAGCCCAGCTTTTCGATCTTGTTACCTTGGTCGTTCTTGCTGGGGTTCGTACGACAATCGCGGGAGGGGTTGAAACAACAATCGGTACACTTATGAGGGAGGTATGGGAACATCGGCCGGCATACCGTTACAAGACGGATCTACGGTGGGCGAATCATTACACGAATACGTTCAACCAAGCCTTTAATGCGAAGCTGCCCGAATTGGAAGCCAAACTGGCAAAGTTTTTGGACGCGTTCGAGCACCACCACTTAAATGTCAAGTTTCGTCCGACGTCACTGACATGGGACAAGCCGACGCTCACATTGAAGGGTGCCGAACTTGTACCTGAGATTACGTTTCGTGGAAAAGTTGTTAACGACCACCCTCAATGCCTAAACGAAGCGCGTCTCTCAGCAATCGCAAACTGCCTTTTCTTTGCGGGCGTCGCCCTATCAGACAATGATTTTGTTAATCCAAACTATCCTCGTTTTCTCGTCCTAGACGACGCATTAATCGGTTTGGACCTTGAAAATCGCCTGCCCATCCTGCGCATTTTGACCAGCGAAACATTCAAGAACTACCAGATCTTTCTGCTGACCCACGACCGTGTTTGGTTCGATCTCGCGTGCGGCCATCTTCGAGAGAACAACTGCTGGCTGCACAAGGAACTTTTGGCAGAAGAAAGTACCGGTAAATTGATCCCAAGACTACGATCCGCTGAGGCCGATCTCGACCGAGCCAGGCGCCACCTTGCAAATGGTGACCTCAAGGCTGCGGCTGTCTACGCGCGATCCGCCTACGAATGGCGACTTCGCCATGTATGCAAGGAATTCGGCGTCGAAATTCCATTCAAGCCGGATGCGGACAAGATCGGTGCGGGAGTCCTTTGGGATGGTATCATCAAGCGCCAACGGGATCGCGAGAACCAAAGAACACACGGCAGCCAAGTGAGTGATTTTGTTCCGAAGTCGTTGGAGGTAGCGGTTGAAACCATGCGGTCAACAGTGCTAAATAGGTTGAGCCACGCGAACTCGTCCGGCCTTGTCAACGCTGAAGTGAATGCGGCAATTGATACCGTGCAAATGATTCACGATCACACATTTCTCAAGAAATGACCGCCAATGATCGTCACGTGCATAATTGCATGCAAATTGAGTCCAGTGCAATGACCCCATCAAATCTATAGTCCAAGATCACCCAGGTTCGATTAATAAAATTTAGAAGCGACCCATGTTTATGGCTTCGTAGGAAAGTTGACGCCATACGATTTTATTGACGGATTATTGCGCAACGATAAACGGAAAAACTAATTTCACGGCGGGCCAAATGAGTGAGACACTGTTCAAAAAAGTCGACTATTCCCTTTCGAAATTGATGGACGATATTGAGATGGGCAGCATTGGGCTGCCCGACATACAGCGGCCCTTTGTCTGGAAGAATGCCAAGGTCCGCGATTTATTTGATTCGATTTACCGTGGCTACCCGGTAGGTTACTTCTTGTTCTGGCAAAACGCCTGCGACAGCGGACAAAAACAAATTGGCACGGATAATAAGCAAAAGGTTCCGAACTTATTAATCGTGGATGGCCAGCAGCGGCTCACATCGCTGTACGCGGTCATCAAAGGTATTCAGGTTGTCCGGGCAACTTACGAAAAAGAACAGATCGAAATTGCGTTTCGCCCCACGGACGAAAAATTTGATGTCGCCGATGCCGCCATTCGCAAGGACCCCGAATTTATCCCGAACCTTTCAATCCTCTGGGCTAAGAATGCCAACCTTTTCGAAATCGTCGGCACTTATGTCGACAATCTGAAGAGTCACCGCGAGGCCGCTGGTAAGACCCTCACAACAGACGAGATTAAAAAGGTGCAAACTGCTATCCAGCGGGTTTCCAGCCTGCTCAGCTACCCGTTTACGGCGCTGGAATTGAGCGCCAATCTCACCGAAGAGCAGGTTGCCGAAGTCTTCGTTCGAATCAACAGCCAGGGCAAAGTCCTGAATCAGTCGGATTTTATTCTCACCCTGATGTCCGTCTTCTGGGACGAGGGGCGCGGTCAGCTTGAAGACTTCTGCCGCGAATCCCGCATTCCATCCAAGGGCAAACCGAGTCCATTCAATCATTTCATCGAACCCGACCCGGACAATTTACTTCGCGTGTCAATTGGCTTGGGATTTCGACGGGCACGGTTGAAGTACGGGTACTCATTGCTACGGGGAAAGGACCTGGAGACGGATCAGTTCAGCGACGAACGGCGCATCGCCCAATTCGAGATTCTGAAAACCGCACAAGCCGACGTTCTGAATCTCCAGAACTGGTTCGCGTTCCTGCAAACGCTGTATCTGGCTGGCTATCGTGGGTCTCACATGATTAGTTCCAGCACGACGCTGATTTACGCATACGTGTTTTACTTGATCGGGATCAAGTCGTTCGCAATCAAAAAGTTTACTCTTTCATCGTTGATCGCCCGCTGGTTTTTCATGTCGTCGCTGACGGGTCGATATACCGGTGGTTCTCCCGAGACGGCCATGGAAAAGGACTTGGCGTTCATTCGCGAGTTCACAACCGGGGAACACCTTGTGAACTGGATGGACAAGACAATCGAAAGCGAGTTCACCGACGACTTCTGGAAAATCACTCTTCCGAACCGATTGGAAACGTCATCGGCCACCAGCCCAATTCTTTACGCCTACAATGCTTCTCTCAATCTGTTACACGCCAAGGTGCTTTTCTCACATAAGAAAGTTGTTGATCTGCTGGACCCATCACAAAAAGGGGACAAGGCTGCTGCAGAACGTCACCACCTGTTTGCGAAGAAGTATCTCAAAAGTAAGGGGATCACCGCGGTACGGGATACCAATCAGATTGCGAACTTTGCGCTCGTCGAATGGGACGACAACATTGCAATATCCGATAGTCCCCCCGATAAGTATTGGCCCGCCTATTCCAAACGGTTCACCGCGTTGGAACTCGCGCAAATGTGCCACTGGCACGCGTTGCCGGTCAATTGGGAAACAATGGAATACCGAGATTTCTTAGAGGCGCGACGCAAGCTGATCGCCAAAGTCATCAAGGAAGGCTTCGCCCGCGTCGCACACGGAGAACCGGAACCAGTCGCCGGGCAACCTGACGTTCCCGTGGATCAATTGATCGAAAAAGGCGAAACGACTCGAATCGAGTTCAAGTCAACATTGCGAGTGAATCTGCACACCGGTCAGCCCGACAAGAAGATGGAACATTCTTGCCTGAAAACCATCGCAGCGTTCCTGAACACACACGGTGGCCACCTGATCGTCGGCGTTAATGATTCCGGCGAAGCGTTAGGCATCGAGAAAGACGGTTTTCCGAACGAAGACAAGATGAACCTCCATTTGGTCAATCTGATTAAGGAACGGATGGGTGCACAGCACATGCTCAACATCGAACCCCGCTTCGAATCATTTCAAGGTAAACGCGTGCTCGTCATCGGATGCAAAGAATCAAATGTCGCCGTGTACGTCAAAGACGGCAACACGGAACAATTCTTCACCCGCACTGGCGCTGCCACGTCGGAACTGTTGCCAAGCCAGGTTCAAGTCTACATCCAACAACGATTTTGACCGCCCGTGCGAGTGCGGCGTCGTTTTCCACAGTTGAAAACGTTAATGCGAGAGAATATCGGCACGGTCGTTAACCTGACTTGCGCCGTAAAAGCTCGTCGCGAGATAACGTCTGCTGACTTCGAGCGACATTAACTTTATCAGACGCAGCGTTGATCGCCGCAACAAGATCGTCGTGGTGATCGTAGAAATACGTGAGTGCAGCATAGACCTCTTCGGGGCGCAGATCGGGATGCTGCCGCAACAATTCTTCTGCCGTCCAGCCGTAGTGGTAATGCTCGGCCGCAAGATGCTCGACCTTATACAGTGAGTGACCGATTCGAGCGGTTCCGGCATCATCGACAACAATGTGGGGATAAATTGTGATCGCGCTCAAATTCGATCTTCCTTCAGGCGTTGAGAATCAACTTTGTTGGCCGCGTTCCGGTATCCCCGCCATTCGGGCGACTGGCAAGCTCAGTGGCATGAGCTACGAAAGCAGTTCTTGGACACGTGGCCGATGCTGCTAGCATCGGTCAACGCGCAAACGACAACCCTATTCTGATCCCATCATCCGACGCGCACCCAATCCGGAGACAGATTCATATCAATGATGATTTGAAGTGTCATCCAATACTCAGTGGTACTTCATGTTCTTCGACCCGCCAAGCAGCATAGGCTAAAGCTTGATTGATGTCTTCCGGTTCAAGGTATGGATACGCTTTCAGAATTTCCTCATGCGTGCGTCCGGCAGCCAACAACCCAACGACTATACCGACTGTTACGCGCAAGCCACGAATACATGCTTTCCCACCCATAACTGCGGGGTTCAGGGTAATCCGCGACAATGTCGTCATTTATTTGGCTTTAAATACGACAAAATCGAGAACAATAAGAGGAAGAATTTTTTACAGAAGGCAACGAAGAAAACCAAGGGAAGAGAGGAATTCGAAGACTATGCAAATTTCCAACGCGCACCGAATTCGTTATTCTGCAACGCGACGTTCTTGAATTTGTATTCTTCCCGTATTCCTTTCTTGCCTTCGTTTCCTTCTGTTAAAAATCTTCTCTTTATTATGCAATAACTGAAATTTCGTTGAATCTTTTTTTCACATGACAAAGGAGCGGAACATGCATCCGAAGTTTGAGCGGGCTGATGAACTGAGCCGGGTTGCAATCGGTGCTGCGATTGAAGTTCACCGGTTTCTCGGGTCGGGGTTGTTGGAAAGCATTTACGAAAAATGTCTCGCGAGAGAATTTGAATTACGTGGAATTTCGGTTATTACCCAGGAACATGTTCAGATCGAATACAAAGGCCTCCGTTTCAAGGAAGAATTGAAGTTCGATCTGCTTGTCGACGGCGTGCTTCTCGTAGAAGTTAAAGCGGTCCAGGAATTAATTCCGGTCCATAAGGCACAATTGTTGAGCTACATGAAATTGCTCAATGTACCCGTAGGACTGCTGATGAATTTCCATGAAATGAAACTCGTCGACGGGATTCAAAGAATGATCCTGCCCGGTGCTAATCAAGACTGAGACGTATGTCTTCCAATAACCCCGCGTTCTGCTACCTATTGTTCATATTTTTCTTAAGAAAAGTTTTTTTACAGAAGACAACTAAGGGAAGCCGAATTTTCGGGATGCCTCAGACAACCGACACGTTGGCACTTGTTTAATAGTGACTTTACGAATTAGTCTTTTGCCCGCATTCCTTTCTTACCTTCGTTTCCTTCTGTGAAAAATCCTGATTCGCCTTTGAATTTAAGCGAATAGGCTTCTGAAATTGTTCATGACGGTTTCCATGACTGTGAACAATTCTGGTGCCGACAACGTAGCGAGCAACCTTTTTTTATGTCAGAAGTTC
>CAILLA010000078.1 GCA_903834925.1 uncultured Schlesneria sp. | reverse complement strand
TTTTCCAGTCGAACGGCTTCCAAACGATCAGGCGTCTCGGACATCGAGCAAACTTCTAGCTAAAAAATGAGAACCGGCGGGGTCTAGGGAGGGCAGAACTATGCGGGAATCGGCAAAAAACGTCAATGCCAGCTCGAATCCCGGAACGTAAACCTGCCCCAACGACCCATTCTACCACGTCAAACTGAAGACAACACCCGAACCTCGAAGGTTCATTAAAAGTCGCCTTCTCGCTCCGTCGAGAAGAAAGCCGAATTGCCATTTGCCTTGAGATCGATTGGGGCTTTCAAGTGCCAGTCGAAGTCTTTTGCAATTCGGCTATCGTCTCGGCGGAGAGAGACGGCTACCTTGGAATAATGCAATGCCTCTCTGAAGTCTTCTCCGACGCAGTCTCTTCGACCCATAAACTTGCGTCCGAAAGACACTGAGTGACCGAAACCGTCATTTGGTGATACAATCAACCCCTTTGACTCACGAAATTTATCACTGATCGGCATCACGATGCTCAATCGAATTTTGGAGCCTGAAGTCATGGATACCGCCGAAGAGGCGGTTGACTACGACCGGATGGATCACAGCCACGTCAATCGTCTCTTCGTTGATGATTTCCTTTTGGCTTTGACGAGTGCCGAAGGTTTGGGCAATCAACGATGTTGCATCTTCGACGCAGGGACCGGGACGGCTCAAATCCCCATCGAACTGATGAAACGAGGAATTGACGGAACGTTGGTCGCCAGTGATCTTGCACAGGCCATGTTGGTCGTGGCACGACAGAACGTAGAAGCAGCAGGTTTGCACGATTCGATTGAACTCGTTCTACGCGACTGCAAACAGTTGCCCGAGCCGGATGCGACCTATCACGCCGTGATGTCAAACAGCATCGTACACCATATCCCCGAGCCGCGAATCGTGCTTCGCGAACTTTGGCGCGTCCTGAAACCAGGCGGCATTCTTTTCGTTCGCGATCTGATGCGACCGGACAATCTCGATTCGCTTGAACATCTTGTCATGACCTATGCGGGTGAGGCGAACGATCATCAACAAAAAATGTTCCGCGAATCGCTGCATGCGGCTCTGACGGTGTCAGAAGTTCGTGAAATTCTTGGGGAACTTGGAATTTCAGATGCTGCCGTTAAAGCAACCAGCGACCGACACTGGACGATCAGTGCTCGCAAGTAGTGGCCGATTTGTAATTCCTATTCCCCACCAAACCGCAGCTCGACATCGACGATTTCGTACGCGGTCATGTCGATGACTACGGCGTCGCCTTCGATCAAAAGTTCCGAAATCGTTTCGCCGCGAAAATCTCGTTTACGGGCAAACGTCGGCTGGCGGAAACAACGCAATTTCACTCGCTTTGCACTACCTTCCGTTTCGATCAGTCGGACTGCAAAGCCTGGGTCATGCGGTACTGTGAAATGTGCGGATTGCTCCAAAGGTGAAGGTATGGCTTTTGTATTTCGAATCTCAAGGATTCTTGTGATCTGGACTTGCCGGGAATCGACGTGAAAGAACCAGCCTGTTAATCCCGCCTTGGGTGGACCTTGTTCGGTTGGGATCACCGGCGTTGGTGTCGTTGCGTTCCAGGCGGCTTCCAGTGGATAGGGAGAATCGACGGCAATCGTGAATCGGAATCGTCGCTCGGGTTCACCCGCCACGACTAACAACGAATCGACCATCCGGTCACCCGTCTTGCGATGGAAAGGCAAGCCGTGCGGCACAATCGTCAGGCGTTCTTCTTCGGACGCAATCTCGATGTAATCCGATGTCTCGAATCGCTCACCACCGAAGTTCTGTGCGGAATGATAAATACTGCGAGTCACGGCCGCCGTGCTGTCGTTCCAGGCGAATCGCGAGGCGAAGTAGTTGTTCCAGGGATCTCCCTCCAGTTGTTTGACATCACTCAATTCGATTTCAATTTCCAGGATCGAACAGGCACGCCAGACACGAACGGTCTGACGAAACGAGGCCATCTTCTCTGAATTGACCTGGTCAATGATGTCGCCGAAGGTGACGATCTCTCCGCAAGCAGAGCCACTTCGAACGACCTCATGACCGCGACATTGCATCTCAGCGTACTGCGATTTGATCGACGTGCCCGGTTCGCCTCCGACGGGAATCGTTCGTTCACGAGGAAAGCGGAACGACAACTGTTGGCTCAAACGTTTTGTCCGCTGGTTATGAAAACGAATGTGAGCGATTCCTCCCGTTCGTTCGTTGATCGCAACTTCGAAATGATCGTTTCGCAGCAGCCAACTCTCGGCGAGCGGTTGCTTTGGTGCCAAAGGCAACGCACCGGTTTCATTTGCTGGAATCCAGGCAAATCCGCCTCCGGGAACATCGACGATGCACGCGGTTCGATCAGGATGAGCCGGGTCAAAGTCGACAGCTTTCACCGCTCCAGCAACAGCGGGGGGTGACTTCAGGCCAGGCAACGAAACGATCACACGTCGATTAAACGACAACGGATTCAAGACCAGAAACCCGCGACCGTTACCTGCCGAATGCATAATGATTCGAGCAAGCTTCTGAGCTCCGTTTCGTTCGAATTCCTCCAATGAAGTAAGCAATTCCGCCGGGAATGCTTCCTGGTCGCGAGCAATCCCTTCCACTTGTGTCTCGATCGTTTGACCCGCAGTCAAATCAATCGGTTTGGAATAGAGCGCATTGACTGTTGCATGGCACCAGCTTGCTGCATCCAGTCGACGGCGCAGGTTTGCATGATCGGTGTATCGACCGATCGGCCGCTTTTCACGGCGAGCAACATGCTGGATCAAGTACGGCGAAAAGTATTCATTCGGTTTGTACACACTCAGCTGACCGGGTAGTTCCGTCTGTTCGAAGAAGCGGTCGAGCGTGACGAACCGCCCCAGGCAAGGCGAGTACTTTTGAGACCGACGCAAATCACCAAACCAGGGGGCTTCGATCTCAGGCCAGCGAGCCAAAATCAATCCGGCCACCTGATCATGATCCATCGATTCGGCCATTCGCGCCGGGAAACGCAGATAACTTGCCGCCCCTTCGGCTGCGAGCGGAATCCGACTGAGCGCATCAATCAATGTTCCATCAACACCGCGCCACCTGAGTTTTGTGTATTCTGCATCGGGATAGATCCCGTCGTCCAGGACAACATGTAATGCCGCCAGGAAGCCAAACTTCACCAGAATCTGTGGCAAAAGAGGTGTCAGACCAAATTTGCGACGACCCCAGACGATCGGTGGTTTTCCCAACAGTTGCTGCCACTGCTCACGACCTCGGTCAAAGTGGTACAGCACACTTTCCAGCGGAAGTAACGGGATCGAACTCTCTCGATCTTCACCCCCAACAACGCTGATGCGGGCCGCCTGCCAAGCCTCGGTCAGTACTGCGGCCAGCCCTGGAGTCTTCTCGCAGATCGCCGTCAAATCGTCCGTGGAAACCAGCAGGCTCCAGGGAACGTTTTGTTTTGATTCGGCCAGCAAATGCTCGTGGCCGACATCAGGAACAGCCAGGCAAAGGTCCAACAAGTAGCAATCGACCGGGTAAAACCGTTCGCGTGCTTCAAGCAGCATCTCGAAACAGGCACCAAGATGAGTGACCGCCGTTTCGCGATCATCGGCCAGTGTCGCTTTGGCTCCGGCCTGTGCTCGTTGAAAGAATCGTGTGTCGTCGATATTGCCGAACTGACGCATTTTGCGAGTCAGTAATTCAATCAACAACCAGCAAGTCCCCAGCGCCAGAAAATCAGCGACCAGATCCGGGTCTGCCGTCGAGTCGTCCTCAGCCTCGTCGACAATATCCTCTGGATTCTCCGCTGCAACATCCGATGAGCCGACCGATTCCGCATGACTGACTGGATCACCCATTCCGTCGCCAAAGTCGACCGATTCCGACGGACGATCGTGCTCAGTCGACGTCTCATCCAACGAGACATCAATCGCCTTCAGTGCCGCAGCGAGCATTTCCGTTCGATCAGACAGACCAGAAACCACTGTCGCGCCAGCCCGCCTGGCATCCTCGGCCCAGGCATGCGGCAACCAGCCGTCTGACACCGTCGGAATGATTACCAGCTGACCTCGTCGAGGGAGCGGCGGATCATCCGCCCGTCTCCAACGTGGAAGTTCGACCGACCACGCCAGAAGCGCGGGGTGATACGCAACGGCAAACGAATTCAACAAACTGGCCGCAAAATCATCGGTTTGTTCCGTCGGAAAATCTTCCAGGCTGTGACAGGGAATCAGAATTTGGATGTCAGGAGCAATCATCGACGTCAACTTGGCTCAATAGGGCGAAATGATTTCGGTAGAAAAGAGATGATATCGGCACCGATTCGCTTCAGGTAGCAACGTCATTCTTCGTACGAACCAGACAATCGAGCACTCGGCGATTGAACAAATCGTTCTCTTCTCGAATTCGTTGATGCTTGCGCCGAACCTGCTCTTCCGTTCTTAGATTCAGATATGGCCAACCCTCTTCGATTGAATCGAAAGTCAGTCGCAATCGTTCCGCAGGGGTCATCCGACGATATTCGGCGAGTTTCTCGTCACTTTGCATAATGAAAAAACCTATCCGATAATTTCATGGACAACACGACCGGCGATATCCGTCAGTCGGTAATCCCGTCCGGCGTTCCGATACGTCAGTCGTTCGTGATCGAGTCCCAACTGGTGCAGGATCGTCGCATGCAGGTCATGCATGTGGACCTTATTGTGAATCGCCTGGCTGCCGAATTCGTCCGTTTCACCATACGCAAACCCTGGTCGAACTCCACCACCCGCCAACCAGACGGTGAACCCGCCCGGATTGTGATCGCGTCCGGTCCCCGCCTTTTCGGAATACGGTGTCCGACCAAACTCGCCACCCCACCAGACGATCGTATCTTCGAGCAGTCCACGACGTTTGAGGTCCGCCAGCAACCCGGCCACCGGTCGATCCGTCGCACGCGCGTGATCCGCATGTTTCGGAAGATTGGAATGCTGGTCCCAGGCGGGGTTGGCACTATTATCGCCGTACGTCACCTGGACGTAGCGCACTCCCGCCTCGCTTAGCCGCCTGGCCATCAAACATTGTTTGCCAAAGTCGTCCGTTGGTTTCTCACCGATGCCGTAAAGTGCCTGCGTTTCCGATGTTTCCTTTGAGAGGTCCAGCGTATCCGGCGCGGATGACTGGATCCGCCAGGCCAGATCGTAACTTTCGGCGACCGCCTGCCACTCCATGTCGCGCGGCCGACCCTGCTGTTGCAGGGCATTCAACCGTGAAACAAGATCCAGTTCCGAACGACGGCTTTCTTCGGTGTTGGCATCAGTCGACAAATTGCGAAACCGAGCGTCACTGGCAGGCTGCCCCGCACGACCAAGCATTGTTCCCTGGTGAACCGATGGAAGGAACGCCGGTCCGTAATTTCTTGGTCCGCCGTTACCGCTGCTGGCACCGATCGACACGAACCCCGGCAAGTTTTCGTTTTCACTACCAAGGCCGTAATGCACCCATGCCCCCATCGACGGACGCAGCGACGCCGTCGCACCGCAGTGCAGAAACAGCGTCGCCGGTCCGTGGGCTACCCCTTCGGTATGCATCGAATGCAGAAAACAAAGATCGTCAACGTGCTCCGCAATCTGCGGGAAGAGTTCCGACACGGCCCGGCCACATTCACCGTATCGCTGGAATTTCCACGGCGATTTCATCACTCGTTGAGGTACACCCAGCTTGCCGGTATTGGCAAAACTTCGGGCATCATTGAACGGCAACATCTCTCCGTCCCGTTCGTCCAGTAGCGGCTTCGGATCGAAGCTGTCGACCTGACTGACACCCCCCTGCATAAAGAGAAAGATCACCCGTTTCGCTCGCGGCGCGTGATGCAAAGCCACTTCGCGGCCCGACGCCAACCCAGCCAGCGCTAATGAACCGAACCCGCATGCACCGAAACGCAATAAATCTCGCCGAGTTCCCTGCAACGATTCAATCATGTTTTCCTCTCAGACTCGTCACGCGCTTTGTTAGTCTTTTGAACTCATGTGCCACTGCTTGACCGTCTTCGGTCAAGCAGTGCTCTTCACCCAAAGTAGCCATCATCGCTCCGCGTGATGAGCCTTGTTCGAGAACCCGTCATATTCCAAGCCGCTTGTTTTCAAAAAAGGGATTTAAATGAAGGTTTTGCTTCAATGGTAAGGCAACGCTTGAATCGTTTTCGACACATGCTCATCACGCGGAGAGGTTGTCAGTTTTTGTAGTGTGGGCTTTAGCCCGCACAAGATGTTGTGTCGCACGGGCTGAAGC
>CAILLA010000077.1 GCA_903834925.1 uncultured Schlesneria sp. | reverse complement strand
TTTCCCTGACTTCGATTGCTGCGGCGACTTGGTCCCTTCAGGCAAACTTCCGTCGTAACCGTCTCAGCAGAATCAAGATAGCGTACAATTCTTCTGCAAGCGAAAACGCTCGTTATGATGAACGTGCTGTGTCCCCGTGGCTATCAGTGTTGGGATTGGCGAGACACTAACGCCAATAAACCCAGACGGATCGACCGGCAGATCTGTTTTCTTTAGCGCATCAATAAACGACACGCTGACATCGACCAACGGGAACATTTCCGATGGTGGTGTTGTTGATGGCGTGTTCAACCCAGCCACGAATCCGTCTGCAAGCGGCAGTGGTGGCGGTACGGCGAATTCCACACAAGACTTGTCACCAACCCAGCCAAATCCCGCGATTTCATTTGTACAAAGTCTTCTTTTGGATTATGTGACATTTGGTCCCGTATCACAGGCGTTCACATGGGGCGTTGCCAAGGGGTTTAAAGACAGTGTGATCGACACCTATAACTCAATCACATCTGTCGGATCGATGATTTACAAGACGGGGCAATACCTTTGGAGCAATCCCTCCGTAGCCTTGTGGGTAGTCAACCCGGTCGGCGAAACAGCTGCGTTGACGAGGCGGATTGCACTTGACCCGAATGCGTTGAATTTATTTACACCGGCAATGTGGCAAGCTCTCCTAAATGAGGACTTCGACTCCCTCAAGGGGCAGATTGACCCGAATATTCTTGCTGCTGCCCGACTTGTGATACCGATTGCCAAACAACCCATTAACGATATAGCCCAGCAGATCCAAAACATCCCGAACGTCAATCTGAATGATGTGAACGTTAAAAAGCAAATCGCGTCTTTGGCGGGACAGGCGGTCGGGATGATTCTTTACGAAGTCGCAGAAGGCCTCGCCTTAAACGCGGCCGCATCGGCAGCAAAAGCAGTGAAGTTTGGTGCTGTCATGAAAAGGGTTAAAGGACTCGTTACAACAACAATCGACGCACTTTCGACCGCTAGCAAAGCCGGAAACAAAGGGGCGGACGCGGCAAAAACGGCTTCAAAAGTTGCCGACGCAAAGTCCGCCGTCAACAACATCATTCAAGAAACCGAAGAAAAGCTCGCAAAGAATCTCGAATGTGCGACCGGGGCCTGTTTCACAGGGGAGACCCCGATCATGACGTCTGGCTCGACGTCCAAACGTATTGATGAGATTCGAGCCGGCGACCTTGTCCTTTCACGGAGTGAAACCGATCCAAACGGCCCGCTTGAGCTCAAACACGTCCAAGAAGTCTACAACCGAGCCGCTCGATTGCTTCGGCTTCGAGTCAACGGCAAAGATGTGACGACAACGGACGAGCATCCATTTGTCGTTGCCGGTCGGGGCTGGGTCAACGCCGACCAACTCGCGCCCGGCGACGCGCTGCTGACACACGAAGGAGCAATAGTTACAATCGAAGAAGTTGAAAAACTCGCAACGGTCGCACCCGTCTACAACTTCCAAGTCAGTGACTTCCACACGTATTACGTCGGTTCGCCAGCTTGGAGCTTTGATATTTGGGTGCATAACACGTTTACAGATAACTGTCCAAAAACCACCAACGGCCTGCCTTTGCAGCGGGAAATTGCTCCAGACACCAATTGTCCAGATTGGAAGAGCAGACGAAGTTTTCAAGAAGGCGACACTGGCCTCAAAGATCATGCGAGCCGACATTCCGATCTCTCGCCAGCAGATTACCTTGCGAAAGGGCAACTCAACGTTTCTCAAGGCAAGATGCTGAAAGGTGGAGGGAAGTATCCGGATGTGAATTACTGGGTTCGCAAAACTGGGGACGATCAGTACAGCCTGACAATTGTTGACAAGAGCGGAAAAATACTCTCGATTGACACATGGCAGCACGGCTGCGTTCCTATGACAAAGGCCGACATTCTCAACGGTCTAAAGAAAAGTGGAGTAACGCCGCCTCAAGGATTCTGGGAGAGTTTGTAAATGTCCAAAGGACGAATGAACGATTTGCTCGATGCACTTGAAGCAGATGGATGGGTGCTTTCCAATCCAGCCGAGATATTCGTAATTGAAAATGAAGTGGTTCATTGGAATCTCGAACATCCGCCGACGAGATCAAAGATATGGATCGACTTTCACATATTTGGCGAGCTTGGAGAGAAGAGCGATTCCTTAGTAGACATTCACTACTGCTTGGTCCGGAATCACGGGCCCAAGCTGTATTTTGAGAAAAGAGAATCGCCCAAATGGCGACACTCTTTAATGGAGTTCGTCAGTGGACTTCGAGCGATTTTCTCCTGCACACACGAATCGAAAGACGAGACCACGGAGTAAAAGTTTAGTCCACCCCTTGGCCGGTGGCTCGATTTTGGAGGACGATTTGGTGTTTGGGCAAGCGCGAGATCCGGTTTTTCTGCGACGCTGATCACGAACCGGTTGTTCGTTCGAATTCTGTGGGTGTGGCGTCGACGCTTTGATTCATCGACGCTCTGATGCGGTTGTTTGAATTGAGCCGAGCGCGCAGCAGCGAACTCGCTCGAAGCGTGTCGCGCCGAGTGATCGTGTGAAGAGGGGATTGCGTGAAGACCCTCGAGTCGGCAGGTCCGTCTGTCGTCGCAACGCCGCCAGATCGAACCTTGATGTCGATCTGAGCAAGCATTTCGTATCGCTCGCCCGGTCTCATGTCAGGGAGAAGACAAGGTGTCAGGAAGACAAGGTGTCAGGAACCATTATTATTTAAGACGTGATCGTAAATGGGTAAACTTCTGACAAATGACGACAGAGACGAGCCTCAGGCCGCGCAGCCGACCCAAATGCCACAACAACGGTTCCTGACACCTTTTCTTTTCTTTGGAAATTTGGTTTTGGCCTTGGCGCTGATGTCCCTGACGTCGGCGGCCCAAGCCGGTCTGGTCATGCTCGATCCGACGGGAGTCACGACGAACATGGGTGCTGGTACTGGAGCAATCAATAATACAATCAATCAGTCGGGCCTCAGCTCGTCCTACACCAGTGGAGTGACCGACTTCACAACTTTCACAACGAATACTACGTCCACAGGCGGCGGCTCGAATGTTTGGGTCTCCGCTACAAACACTAAGACGGGGAACGTCGATTTCAACTTAGGCGGATCGTACGACATTTCGGCCTTCGCTTTTTGGCCCGTTAACGTGAATAATTCCACATACACGTTTAAGGACTTTACGCTCTTGGCAGCGGACAATTCGTCGTTCACCGGGGCGACCACGCTCGGAACCTATACGGCGGTGAAAAACACCGACACCCACGCTCAGGTCTTCAATTTCACGGCGACAACGGCAACTTACGTTCGGTTGGAGATCACGAGCAACTTTGGTGCTGTATCGACCGGTTTTAACGAGGCGGCTTTTGCGGAGGTAACAACACCACCACCGCCAACAGTGCCCGAACCCTCTTCATTCGCACTGTTGGGACTTGGTGGACTCGGCTTGGCTCTTAATGCTTACCGACGCCGTCGTGCTGCTGTCTGATTCCATTGTGTCAGGCAAACATCGGGCGAAGCCGCTCTCACTGAGCGGCTTTTTTCGTTTATAACCTCGGAGAAATCGCTTTTCCGGAGAAAAAAATCTGTGTCCCCGAAGCCCGTGGAGTCGGAAGTCGGTATTGTCATTCAAAGCTTGTCGTAGTACGGAAGGTATCGGAACGATCCCGCCATAATGGAATTGAAAACATGCCGATTGGAATTAATCCGCTCGTCGATTTTGCGTTCAAACTCATGCTGGCCAGTCTGGGGCACGAGCGGGTTACAATCCACTTCCTGAATTCGATTCTGGGCGAAAATGCAAAGATTGTTAGTATCGAAATTGAGAATCCGTATGTTGGCCCCAATTTTGAAGGCGACAAGTGGGTCGTTCTCGACATCCTGGCCACGGATGAACGGGGTCGGAAATTTAACATCGAAATGCAGACGTCAATTCCCCCGGGATTGCGTCAGCGACTCGCGTTTTATGACGCCCGGCTTTATGTTGAACAGATGCGTCAAGGAGATCAGTATCACGAACTCCGGCCGGCGATCGTGATCTGCGTGTTAGACAAGCCATTGCTGACAGACTGCGATAACCTGCATTCGGATTTTCGACTTCGAGATGAACTCGGTCGAATTTTCACCGACGACCTGCAGATTCATGTATTGGAATTGACGAAGCTGACAGTGACACGCGAGAATCTGAATGCGGCGTTGCCTGCGGAACGATGGGCGTATTTTCTGTTGAACGCGGAAAACCTGACGCTGGCTGAGATCCGGGAACTGTTTCCCGAGCCGGAATTCGTGGAAGCGGCAGGAGTTTTGGAAATGATCAAAGAAAATCCCGACCAAATGAGCGATTACATTTCGCGACTGAAATACAAGCTGGATGAAGGTTGGAGGATTGAAAGCACACGTGCCGAAGCACTCAGGGAAGGGGAGTTGAAGGGCGAATTGATCGGCCAGATCGTCATTCTTCAAGAGCTTCTCGAATTGACAATGCCTTCTCGCGGAGATTTGTCGAATTATGACGTTTCTCAACTTAAAGGCTTATGCACACAACTCCGCCTCGAATTGCGATCGCGGCAGACCAGTTGATATCTGTTTCGTTCACCCAGGTGACACCGATTTTTTCGATGAACAAGCAGTGTCCCAATCTTGTTCGGCACGATTTTTGTTTGCAAGGCGATTGATTTTCACGGAGTTCCCTTGAGAATTATCTGGCGGTCTGTCAGAGATGATTCATCGCTGTTGCTTGGTAACGAATGACTGATTTCGTTTACGAATTTGGGCGATGTTTTAGAGAGTGCGCAGCAGCGAGCGCAGACATTTCACAACGATGATTAACCAGGCAAAGAGCTACGGCGAGCGGCTTTTTTGTTTATCGATGTACCCAACGATTTCGTCGATCGTCGCCATACCGACCAGATAAAAGCGGAGCATCTCGAATGTCCGCTTATTCGGTGCGCGACCGGTGTAAATTAGCATCAACATACACGCAATCAGAGCGGCATAGACTTGAATCTCGACACCGTTCTGTTTCGTGCTGAGTAGGTGACGACAACCGAGGAGTTGTTTAAACATTCTAAAAAACAATTCGATTGTCCACCGCAAACGGTAGAGCTCTGCGATGATCTCTGCTGGCAGATCCAGCATGTCGGTTACGATTCGGAGAACGCCATCACTACTCGGTCCGGTGCTTGAGAAATTACGACCACGTCTTCGGCCTCGACTCGTGTGTGCGGAGCAAGTAACGCACACCAGTCGAACAGGATGATCGACAGCCGCGCTACTGCTTGAGAAACTCACGACTTGATCGCTGATGACCTTGGCAGCGGTTGCCTCGGGAGTGAGTTCCCGCTGTTCAACCACAGAAAACGCCGCACCATCGCGAATGCGGCAAACATAGTTACTTCCGATCGCGTGAATCTTGTTCCACAAGGCGTATTTCTGATAGCCACGATCAACGACATAACAATGATCTGGTTCGATCTTTCGCTCCAACACGGCTTGCTCGGCGTCGGCACCTTTGGGGTTTGCCGGGGTGGTTTCAATCCGTTTGGGAAGACCTCGCAAAATCTCGAAATGAGTATGCAGCCGATAGCCGCAAGTCGGCTGATCTTTCTTTCTCCACGTCCACGCCAGTCTGGCAATTCGAGCTAAGATCGGAACGAAAGAACCATCAACCGCCACAAGCATCTTCTCAATTCCCTCGAGGTTTTTGGGGACCACCGGTTCTGGCAGTTGTTCAGCCAATTCAGCAGCGATTTGCTTGAGGGGTTCCGGGTCAAAGATCCTGACCGATTCGGATAACGAACCTAATGATGATTGCAGAAGATGAAATCGCTTCTGAATTTTCTTGAGTTGCGAAGCCTGTTGCAGGCCGCGTAATGAATCGACAATCGGAGAATACAGCCACAGAAGAACCAGAACGCATTACTCGTCCATATGGAGTTGACGATTCTGTGCGCGATCGCGCTCGGTACCGACATCACGAAGGCGTTTGAGAAACGGGCGCAAGACCTTAAAATACTTCAGCCCCTGGATATCCTTCGGGTCAATCTCTTTGGGTTTTCGCTTCTCAGACGATTGCTTCCGACGATTCTCTTTTGGCATCCTTGCCGTTCCCCGACCATCACCCCACAGTTAACAATTGTGAAATGCCAATTCGGCATTTCGGCCTATATAAATAGGGTATGGCGCAAAAACTGTGCCGAACGGTATTGGCTGTGTCCCCATTGATTGACCATTGACGGCGAGGAGTAATCTATGAGCTACGTGGCGTTTTGGGCCGATTTTATCAAGTATGCCGTTTCATTGGCGAACGAGTTGCAATCAGGTAACAAACGTAAGACTTTCGATGCAATAGACGGCTTGCTCCGTTCCCACAGCCTTGATTTTTGTTTTGATATCACAACCAATGAGACTGGGTGTTTAGTCATTTTTTCTCCCGAAGGACGGTTTGACGATGCTTTGTCGATTGATGAACTCTTGAGAGCTGCGCCTAGCTTGACTGCTTGGACATTTTTGGGGCGAAGACCAAAAAAGAATTTGTATGATGTTGCTGCAATTATCCGCAGACTATACATACTTGACCCATTACAAATGCGTTACCGCCTCCAGACAGAGAGAGAAGGCTCAGTTATAGAAATGATCGTTCCTTCAACTGTGGATTTATCACTGGAGGAATCAAAAGGAATGGTAAATACTTTCCTGTGGCACGCGATCGGCGAGCGACGGGTTATGGACCAAGGAATTCGTGGAAACGTGATCTTTCACGACAAGCCGTTTGAACCGACTTTGTCGGCTGAGGAGTTAATGAGTCTTCTTGAGTAACGATTGTTGGTGTTCACCCCTATCCCGGCGATACCGCTTTTTGACCACGAGGACATCTAACCACGGGGACAAGTGCGCCAGCACAAGCCAGAGGATTGTAGCGAATGCAAGTTTCGTACGTGGTTCAAATTCTTCTTATGGTTGGGTTGCGGGCAAAGCCCGCGCTGGGATTTTTGCGTTTTGTGTTTCAAATTTCTTTTCAGCCATCGTTCAGTACGCAATCGCAATTCGATCGATCCCGTCAACCAGTCTTTCCACATGGAAATTGATTAACATTTTGTCCGAAGTCTTGTTGAAACCTCGCTCGAGCGTCGGGCTGATGTGACACGGTGCTCCTGACTCTCAGGTGCAATCCCTCACCGTCTTCGCTACCTTTTCAGGGATATTGGGGGTTGGAAAATTTCATCATTGAGGGTTTTTGTGTGACGACTTCACCATCGGTTGATCTGCGACGCGTACGAGGAGTTCTGTTTGACATGGACGGCGTGATCTATGTCGGCACCCAGTTGCTCCCTGGTGTGCAAGCGATGTTCGACTACCTCGAACAAACCGGTCGGAAATGGTTATGTGTCACCAATAACGCGAGCAGGACTCCCGCCCAGTTTGTGGAAAAACTGACCGGGATGGGCGTTCGAGCCCGGCCCGAACAGATTTTGGGAAGTGCCGAGGCAACGGCCGGTTGGCTGGCGGAACAAATTCAGGATCACGGCTGGCCACACGGAAAGGTCATAATTGTCGGTCAAGACGGCTTGAAAGCCGCCCTCAAGCTACATGGATTCGAACTGACCACGGATTCGGCTGAAGCGACTTACGCCATCGCTGGGATCAATTTTGAAGTGACTTACGAAGAACTGGCACGTGTCGCCCTGGCGATCCGGAACGGCGCACGCTTCCTTGGTACGAATTCCGACCCCAGTTACCCGAGCGAACGTGGCCTGTTACCCGGTGCCGGAAGCATCCTGGCGCTGCTGCATACAGCCACAGGCGTCGAGCCGATCGTGATTGGCAAACCAAACCGAGGAATGTACGACCAGGCGATTCGACGAATCGGGGTTCAACCGCACGAAGCCATGATGGTCGGTGATCGCTACGACACGGACATCTCGGGCGCATTAGGGATGGGACTGGCGACGACGGGCGTCTTAACTGGCGTCAGTTCACGCCATGATTTCGAGACGGCGATCAAGCCGCCACACATTATTGCGAACAATCTGGTAGAGCTACGCCAACTCTTTGAAACAAGCGACTCCCGATTCGATTGAGCCATTTCAGTTCGAAAACCGAACGCCATTAATGGGTTCGATTTTGAACACGTCATCATGCAAGCCCCTGAATTCTCGCGACTTTACGTAAACCACAGCTCGCCTAGCATTTGTATCATTTTTCTTTACTTCAAAACACAAGTGTTTTCCGGTATCGTTTCCATTCTCGAAAGTCTTTTTTAGAAATCTCATTGAACAAGCTCAGAAAAAGGGACTACTTTGTACGGCATCGAACATTTGCGCAAACTCGTAGATCGAGCGGCCGGATTTGGCGGGTGGCCCAAAGGCTCGTTCTATTCACCAATCCCTTCCATGAACGAAGTCCGTACTGATAATGGCCGGATCTTTGATCGTTCGATGCGTGAGCTTGGTGGAATTGACCTCAGACTGGATGATCAACTCCAGTTGCTTGAAGAATTGTCGCATTTCTACAAAGAGCATCCATTTCAAGATGCCCCAGTCGCAGGAATGCGATTTTACTTCGGCAATAATTACATTTCATACTCCGATGCGCTCTTTTTATACTGCATGATTCGCTACGCAAAACCGAAACGGATCATCGAAGTCGGATCTGGCTTTTCGAGTTTCGTGATGCTCGATACCAACGAGAAGTTCTTTGATAATTCCATACAAATGACGTTCATTGAACCTTATCCGGACCGGTTTCGTTCACGGCTGAAGGAAAACGACCATAAGTTTGTTGAGCTGATCCCGAAGCGGGTTCAAGATGTTGAGTTATCCCGGTTCAACGAACTTGCTGCCGGCGATATTCTCTTCGTTGATTCATCGCATATTTCCAAAGTTGGTAGTGACGTTAACCACATTTTGTTTGAAGTATTGCCGCGTCTTGCTCCGGGCGTATTTGTTCACTTTCACGATATCCATTACCCATTCGAATACCCTGATGACTGGATCCTGAAGCGAGAATGGTTTTGGAATGAGGCTTACATACTGCGGGCCTTTTTGCAGTATAACTCCGCATTCAAGATCCGAATTTGGAATCAGTTTCTCGGAGTATTTTTTGCCGACAAACTTACAAAGAGTATGCCATTGGCAATGAAAAACATCGGCGGTAGTCTCTGGCTGCAACGTGTTTAATTCCCGGGATTGTCGGAACTTAGCGGTCGCGACATTCCGTGATCTATCTGCAATTGAACTTCGTTGATCAATGCTTAAGCTTCGTCGCAAACACTTACGGCAAATAATTGTGTTGCATCAGGCTCAAGCAGTCGTCGACGGACAGATTTAGAAAATATCGGGATTTGCGTAGAGGTTGGTTGGTAACTTTTCACCCTGGGCGTGACGACATCACGATGACCTCCGCAACGGGACGTTACTCGGGGCCGAATTTCACGTCCTCGTAGATTTCCTTAAGCGGCAGTACGTTTTCCAGGGTGTGAAGTTCCGTTTCTAATTCTTTGAACACGGTCAGCACCCAAGAGCCGTCCTCCTGACGTACAAAACGCTCAACCTGTGGTTCGTCCTGAGATACGAGGACGAATTCCCGAATGGACTCCAACTGCCGGTACAAGTCGAACTTTTTGCCTCGGTCGTAGCTTTCGCTCGATTTCGAAAGAACTTGAAATATCACGGACGGATTAACGATCGCGTCGTGATCATCGGCATCGATCTGTAACTCGCCGCAGACGATCGACACATCGGGATACGTCGAAAGTGAATTCGCGGGGATGCGTATTCGTTGATCGCTATTGTACGGACGACACGGCGAGCCACGAAGTCGGCCGCGCAGGCTGGCAACGAGATTGACACTAATCGTGTTGTGTCGCGGCGAGCCGCCCGCCATCGCGAAAATCTGCCCACGATAGAATTCGCTTTTGCCGGCAGCGGCTCTTTCCCGGATCAAGTATTCTTGAACCGTGTAATTCGGCTTGGGAACGGCAGACATCAGGTGAGTCGTTGAAAAAGTCGATACGTGACAACGTGGTTATCATAACGGGTAAAAGTCAGGAAATTCTATATCCAATCAGAATCATGAATCCTGCTGCTTGAGACTCAAGCGGTCGTCCGCTTGTCCTGCCGCATAGATTTGGCGGATTGAATCGAGATTTGCCGAGAACTGGTCGAGGCGATCGCGGTGACGACCGAATTCCGCACAGCGCTGTTCAAGTTCGGGGAACAAGCCTGCTCCCGCTTTTGCGGTAGCAAGCTCCCGAGCCATGGCTTCAATCCGGCGTGTCAGACCGCGACGCAATCGCCATGTGTAGCTCATTACAAACACCCCAGCCCAGCAGGCGAGAAACAGGGCTGCGGGAATATAGAAATTTGTGTCCAGCAGTGGTTTTTCGAGCCAGAACGAGTCATAAAAGAAGTTGCGACCGACCCGGTACAACAAGAATCCCGGCAGCAACATGAAGAACGCTTCATAACAAAATCGAGTAAACCAGTGCGAGCTTCTTTTGGCTGCATCCAGAATCAGATCATCAATGCGCCGCGCGGCGTCCGTGAGAAATTCCATCTGCACATCGGCGGCGGAATGACGTAAATGATCGAACGATCCTGTTTCCTGAACGGCTCGATCCAGCTTTGCTGTATGCACATGCCCTGTAATCACCATCTGAGCTTCGCGAAGTTCGGAATCGGTCAGACCTAGCGACGAGAGAGATTCAAGTCGCTTCTCAGCGTCGTGCTCCTGATGCTGCGACGTCAACCAGCGACTGCCATGCACCAGTCCGACCAAAGCCATCTGGGCCGTCGTCTGTGATCTCATCAGCGAAAACGAAGCGAGCAAACTGGCCTGGCTGTGCCACAACTTCAGCACCGATGCGAACGGACTGTATCCCCACATCTGAGTTACTTGACCGAGCAATCGTCGCTCCCAGAGTCCTCGACTGACCAGCAATTCGTCTTGTAATCGGCTGGCCATTCGTTCGGTCGCTCGGTGTCGCTGTTCGTCCAGAGCCTGTTGCAATCGCTGAACAAGCGGCGAGTGCTTCGTCAGGATCTCGCGAGCGTGCGAAAGTACTTCATGAACCAGACCCATCAGGTTACTGCGACGGATTCGGACTCGCTGTGTCGCAGAAAGTTCCTGCATTAACAGGTCTAACAGACGACCGAATTCGCCCGTCGGCCGGATTCCCGATTGCTGTTCTTGTAGCGCCTGCTTCGAGTTGACGAAGAACATCTCGGCAATTTGAAACTGAGGGCTGAGATGCGCTCGCCAATCGTCCCGAATGTCTGAATCAAGATCGGCGTGTGACTGGATAAAGACCAGTCGACAACCACTGGCTGCCTGTAAAAGTTCATCGCTGACTTTGGCTGACCGGTACTTCTGCTGGGTCCCGACATACAGCAGGACATCGCAATAGGGCAACAGCCGATGCAGCCGCGCGAGGTTACTCGACGCGGTTTCGGACTCGGATGTATCGGGGTCGGGACAATCGATGATGACGATGTCGCGGAGCAGGGGAGTGTCCACTCGAACGACTTGAACTTCGCCATCACCAGAGTCCACAGGTAAGTCATAGATGGCAAGATCGGTCTGCGGATGCGCCAGCACGATCGGCAGCGTTGTCGTCGGCCGCTGACGTCCGGCTGAAGTGACTTCCTTTCCAACCAGCCCGTTCACCAGCGAGCTTTTGCCGACGCCCGTCCCACCAAAGGTCGCCACAACTAATGGGGCTTCGACACGTGCCCTCAATGGCTCAAGTCGAGATAAAAGTCGTTTGATCAGCGATTGGCTTTGTTGAACCGGCTCCCAGGCCGACGATTCAACCGACCATGCCCCGAGGCGAGCAACAAGATCATCTACCTGTGCCAGAAGTTCCAACTGAGCCAATTCCGAGGTCATCTGTCTTCCAATCGTAGCCTTTAGCTCAACCCAACCGGCTGAAGCGGACACTTCGCGGCAATAAAGCTTTCACGACGATTATCGGTCGCGAAGTCAACCGTCACCGTACGCCTTTGTGAAAAACCACTGACGTCAACCACCGTCCCCAAGCCATATCTCGGGTGCCGGACCTGCATTCCGATCGCAAATCCGATGGGAAGTGCGACACCCTGATGGGAACCAGACGCTAGCCCTGCACCCGTTGTGAGATGCGGCAATCCTTTTGCTTTCCGTTTTTCGGAACTTCCCGATTTGCCTCGCTTAAGCCCGGCAGAACGCTTTAAGCCTCGACCACTGCTTGTGACTTCATCCGCCAGAAAATCATCTAGATTATCTGAATCGAAATCACTGTCGAACGAGTCGCTTGAAGGCTCGTCGCTGTAATGATCGCCCGCCGTACGATCACGTCGTTCGACGATGAGTTCTGACAGAAAATCGCTGGGAATCGTGGACAATGTTCGACCGTGGATTTCCCGCCGCTGGGTGTGCGTCAGGACCAGATGATCCTTCGCTCGGGTAATCCCAACAAAGAGGAGTCGGCGTTCTTCTTCCAGTTGAGCAGGATCGTTCTCACGAAGCGATCGTTCATGCGGGATGAGGTTCTGTTCGACACCCACGACATACACGTTCGGAAACTCCAACCCCTTGGCAGCATGCAGGGTCATTAATGTCACTGCACCAATGTCTTCCTCCAGTGAATCGACATCTTGAGTCAGACTGGCGGTTTCGAGAAACCCACCCAGCGTGGCAACTTCTTCCTTTTCAGCAAGTTGGCGGTCGTACAGCATCGCGGAACTAACGAGTTCGTCGACGTTCGACTTCCGCTGGATTTCGTCTTCTTCCAGCGATCCTTCGTATTGGCGATAGTAGCCAGTTCGTTCCAGCACGGCTCGTAGCAGCGTCGACACGGGCCCAAACGATGATGGCTTGTCGTCCGGTTCTGACGGTTCGTCACCAAACTCAAATTCCGTCGAACCCGCTTCGTCTCCAAACGGGTTTGCTGCGAGTTCCGTGAATTCTTCGATCAGCGAGGCAAACGATCGAAGACCTACGGCCGCTTTCTTGGAAAGACCGGGGACTCGCTCAGAGTTCCTTGCCGCAGCCAGAAGCTCAATTCCTGCCGCATCGGCCCATTTCACGAATCGATCGAGCGAACTCTTTCCGACACCTCGCGCGGGGGCGTTGACGACTCGCAAAAACGCGATTCGGTCGCGCGGGTTATCGATCAGACGCAGGTATCCCAGCACATCCTTGATCTCGGCCCGCTCGTAAAATGCGAGACCCCCAGCCACCTGATACGGGATTTTCCAACGTGAAAGAGCCGTCTCGATCGATCGAGACAGGGAATTCACTCGGTAGAAAATTGCAAAGTCGGACCAGTTGCGATGACCCGATTTCACTAGTGAATGAATCTCGGAGGAAATCGACAGCGCTTCGTCCTGACCATCGAGATACAGCCGTAATTCAACCGGTTTACCGCTCGAGCGAGTGGCGATCAATCGCTTTGGCTTACGTTTCAGGTTATGTCGGATCAGTTCATCAGCAGCGGCCAGGATCTCCGGCGTGCTGCGGAAATTCTCTTCCAGTCGGATCAACTCGACGCGAGGGAAGTCGCGTTCGAAACGCAGAATGTTCTCGATCTGAGCCCCGCGCCACCCGTAGACCGATTGATCCGGATCGCCCGTGACGCAGAGATTGGGTTCTCGTTGCGACAACGCCGCGACGATCTGATACTGGGCTCGGTTCGTATCCTGATATTCATCGACCAGAATGAACCGAAAGCGTTCGTCCAGCGACAGCCGCAATTCCTCGTTTTCTGTGAGCATTCGGGCGACATGCATCAACAGATCATCAAAGTCGACCGCGTTTGATTCGAGCAATCTCTTCTGGTAAGCGGGATAAACGCGAGCGACAACCGCGTCGATATGCGTTCCTACCGACTTGGAATGACGAGCCTGATACTGTTCCGCCGTAATCAGATCGTTCTTCGCTTTACTGATTCTGCCAAGGAGTTTCGATGCGGGAAAGTGTGTGGCATCGAAATCGAGATCTTGCAGGACGCTTTTTAGCACCGTCAATTGATCGCTGACATCAAAGATCGAGTAATTTGACGACAAACCCGCGACGGCAGCATGTTCTCGCAACAACTTGGCACAGAACCGGTGGAACGTGCTGACCCAGACGAACGAGCGTGGCAACAGGGCTTGAACGCGTTCGCTCATCACACGAGCGGCTTTATTCGTAAATGTGATCGCAAGAATTTCACGTGGGTGAACGCCCCGTGAAATCAATCGGGCAATCCGTCGCGTGATCACGCGAGTTTTACCCGAGCCTGGCCCGGCGACGACAAGCAATGGACCTTCAAAGTGCTCGACAGCCGCGCGTTGAGACGGAGTCAAATCATCGGCAAAACTCACGGGCCAGGCACTCCCTTGTGAAACAACCATTCCCTGCGAAAGTCAGAGCGATTGTAACGAGAACACGGCAAAACAACGAACGAACGACAGTCGTGTCGGACGGATCGGTATCGAGAACGAGTCGATCAATTCCGTTGAAGCGTTGATATCCGTTTGACCAGGAGCAAATCGAGAGACAAAGATTGAATCCAATGCTGTTACGTCCAAGCAAAAAAATTGGTGCCACTGCTTCACGGTCTTCCGTGAAGCAGTGCTCTTGTGTTTGAGTCCGAACAACGACGAAATTTCGTCTCGGTCGTCGACTCCAGACAGGATTTTGCCTCCGACCAAAGTAGCCCTCTCACTTCGAGGCTGTCAGTTTTTGTAAGTTGAGACTGGTAAGCCACAACCCGTAGCATGGGCTTCAGCCCGTGCGACACAACATCTTGTGCGGGCTAAAGCCCACACTACAAAAACTGACAGCCTCTCTGCGAGAGGATAGCCGAATAAAGCCTCATATTCACGCGGCGAGAAACTGCCGACACTTCATGAAGCACATCAATTTCGGTAAGGTTCCCGATCGTGCTTTATTCTCCACTGATCTGCGAACTCCTGGTATCGAATTGAAATGCCCATGCGGCGCTCAAAACCACACGGTTGTGTTTTACGAAATCGCCCCACGAGCCGGGGCGACCTTACGCCGAGCCGGCTGGTGGCGTTTTGGGGATTGCTGTTTCTGATCGGCTGCTCGCCCCAGATTTCCATCGAAGAACAGATGGAAGATTCGCGATCGGCCATTCGGAGAAAAGACCACCCGACCGCTCAGCGGCTTCTGGATCAGATTCTTAGTCGCGATCCACAAAACTATGAAGCCAGACTGTTCCGAGCGCAACTGGCTCGCGACATGGGTGACGATGAGCTTGCACTGAAGGATCTTGCAAAAGTTCCAGACGATGCCAAGAAATTCGCCAGCGTGGCTCGGTTTATGGAAGGGTCCATTGCCCTGGCAATCCATGATGCGAGTACCGCCGAAACAAAACTGATCCGATCGGCAGAGCTCAATCCCGCTTATTTACAGCCGCATGATCGCCTCATTCAGCTTTATGCTCTGCAACGACGTAAAGAGGATCTTTTACGCCAAATCGACGCAATCTCTCAGATCCGCCCGCTCAGATTGACCGAGCTTGCGCTCCAGTTGTCGGCGGCAGAACGGACGGTCGATCCCAAAGATGGGGTCTCGCAATTGGAACTCTATCTCACAAAAAACCCGAACGACACTGCAAGTCAACTGGCATTGGCATCATACTATAATGAATCCGTTCGTCCGCGAGAGGCCATCGCCGTCTTGCGGAATCTTGTAAACAGTGAACCCGATAACAAGATCGCTCGTGCTCTGCTGGCCGAGATTCTTGTTGAACAGCAGGATCTCGCAGGGGCCGCGAAACTGCTCGATAAGATTGAACTGACAAACAACGACCCTGTTGAGTTATGGCGTAGCAGTGGTTCGTTTTTCCTGGCCTGTGAAGAATGGGAACGTGCTGCCCAATGTTTCAGCGTTGTCGCCGCACGAGATTCACTCGACCGCAGTGCTTTCAGCCGCCTGGGACTTGCGCTGCAACGACTCGGAAACCCCACCCTCGCGGAAATCGCCCTGCATCGAACCGCACTGATTGCCCGATTGCGCGAGCATTGCGAAACGCTTGGGATCATGATGGCCCGGAATAAGATCACGGCGAAGTCGCTGATCGAACTGGCGAATCAGCTCGCGGGACTCGAAGAGCCTGATCGAGCCAGCGTCTGGTATGAGCAAGCCCTGAGGCTAGATCCTAAGGCTTCAGAAGCAGAGGCAGGAATTCAAGCCTTGCAGCGTACGCCAATGAATACCGTGACTCAATTGCTGGCGAAAATCCCACGTTCAAGCGGGCCAGTTTCATTGAAAGTCACGAAAAAACTGGCGACGTCTGATCTGGAAACGGCACCCTCGACAAATCGTTCAGTCATTCAGTTTCAGGATGACCATGAAGCGACCGGCTTGAATTTTTCGTACCACAACGGAAAAAGCGGTTTTCAGTACCTGATCGAATCGATGGGAGGTGGAGTTGGCGTGATCGACTTCGATCATGATGGCTGGCCCGACCTTTTCTTTCCGCAGGGGAATGACATGCTGAAAGAAGAGTCGAAAAGTCCCGGCAATTGGCATGATCAACTGTTTCGAAACCTCGGTGGGACAGGATTTGTCTCTGTTCCGTCCCAGGTCGGCGTCGGAGACCCTGGTTATGGAATGGGAGTGGCGATTGGCGATTTTGACAACGATGGGTTCGACGATTTGCTGGTGACGAACTTCGGACGCTGCTCGATGCTGCAAAACCAGGGAGACGGAACTTTCCGTGATGTCACAAAACTGGCGGGCCTGAATCGACAGGAAATGTCGACCAGCGCCGGTTGGGCCGACTTCAATCAGGACGGTTTGCTTGATCTGTTTATCGTCAATTACGTCGACAGCCTGAAAGTCTGCCGCAACGATAAAGGTGAGATCAGTACATGCAGTCCATCGAATCATGTCGGGGTCGACGACCGACTGTTTATGAATCTTGGAGATGGCCAATTTCAAGATGCGTCATCCACCAGCGGGCTGTCACCTGGAGGCAAGGGACTTGGACTCATGCTGGCGGACCTGGACGACGACGGCCTTGTCGATGCCTTTGTTGCAAACGATACGACGCCGAATTTCTTTTATCGAAATCGAAGTTCCGCCGGCCAGCTTAACTTTGTCGAAGAAGGGTTATTGGCGACTGTGGCCCTGAGCGACACGGGAATTGCTCAAGCCGGAATGGGGATCGCTTGCGGCGATCTGAATGGCGATCTGCGTCTCGACCTTTATGTCACCTACTTCTATCGCGAAGCGAACGGACTGTATTTGAATCTGGGGGAAGGGGTCTTTCGTGACGCGACTCGAGCCAGTGGACTCTACCAGCCAACACTGAACATGCTGGGATTTGGCACTCAAGCGATCGACTTTGATCTCGACGGACACCTGGAACTGGTTGTGGCCAATGGCCATATCGATGACCAGCGAGCTTTGGGAATCCCCTGGAAAATGCCACCTCAATTATTCGTGTCTGGGGGAGCCCAAAAATACGCGGATCGATCACGCGAAGCAGGTGATTATTTCCAGGGGGAATATCTCGGTCGCGGAGTCGCTCGAATCGATTGGAACAGGGATGGATTGCCCGATGTTGTGATCGTGCATCAAGATCGTCCCGTCGCCTTACTGAGTAATAAGACCGTTCAATCAGGCAACTTTATCGAACTTCAGTTGAGGTCGCCGATCGGAAATCGGAATGCGATAGGTGCCAAAGTCCTGGTGACATGTGGTGACCGGACACAACGCTTGGATTTGACGGGAGGAGACGGTTTTTGCAGTGCCAACGAGCAAAAACTGATCTTCGGACTGGGAAACCATGATCGAATCGACCAGATGGAAATCGTCTGGCCAGGTGGACGGCACGAGGTCTTTACCGACCTCCCTTCGCGTTCGCGCTGGATCGTGATCGAAGGTTCGCGGCCAATTTCCATGTCACATTAGCTGGACCGGATACTACCGTCACTCGTAACGTCAAACACTGAAAAGCCGCATCAATCTGGATCACGAAACGTTGTTTATGCCAGCGAACATCAAGAAAATCATCCGACAGATCTTTCTCCTGCTGCTCATGACAACGATGGGATGTTACGGAAAACCATCGACTCCGACACCGGTCGCGACGGCGCCCCAGTCTTCGCCGAGTTGGCTGACTGATATCACCAAGCCGTCCAGACTGGCATTTTCACGTGATGGTGGTTCGACTCAAACATTTGAAATGCCGCAGATCATGGGATCGGGCGGGGGAATGTTCGATTACGATGGGGACGGGGATCTCGATATCTTTCTCATTGGCGGGGGTGATTATCCCCAATCATCGGCGACCACCCAGGTTGCGAGCCGACTGTTTCGACAGGAAGCGGACGGACAATTTGTCGATGTCACCGACGAGTCTGGTTTGAAGAACACCGGATACGGAATGGGAATCGCAGTCGGGGATGCTGACAACGACGGCGACTTGGACGTGTTTCTGTCGAACGCGGGGGATGACCGGTTCTTCGTCAATCAAGGTAACGGGGTATTCATCGATCACACGTCGGTGGCGGGTGTTTCTGACCCGAACTGGTCCACTGCATGCAGTTTTGTCGATTTCGATCGTGATGGATGGCTTGACCTTGTCGTGGTCAATTACGTCGACTATTTCCCCGGCAGCCCTTGTTACGATCGCAGCGGTCGTCGAGATTTTTGCGGACCGAAATCGTTCAAGGGAACCGCTGACCGGCTGTATCGAAATAGGGGGGTCGCGGCGGACGCTGGCGGGCCGCAATTTGAAGATATCACTGTCGTCAGCGGGCTTGCCGATGCAGTGGGAAAGGGCTTAGGCGTGATGTGCGCCGATTTCAATGACGATGAACGCCCTGATATCCTGGTCGCAAACGATATGGAACCGAACCGTCTGTGGATTCAGCAGGAAAACGCTACGTTTCGCGATGAAGCAGTCATTCGAGGCCTGTCCATTAATCAACATGGCCAGGCAGAAGCCAATATGGGTGTCGTTTTCGAAGATTTGAACGGAGACGGCCGATTCGATGTCTTGATCACGCACCTTCGAGGAGAAAGCAATACGTTGTGGCAAGGCGAGCAGGGGGGGCTATACCATGATATCACTCCACAAACCGGACTCGGTCCTGCCAGCATTCCGATGACCGGTTTTGGAGTGACTTCGATCGATCTCGATCTTGATGGTCGGCTTGATTTGCTGATTGTCAACGGCCACGTGAAGCGACCCGGTGGCCCCTTGCGTAATTCGTTGGCAGCTGTCGATTTCTGGAGTGAATATGCTCAGCCAAATCAATTTTATCTGCAGATGGGACCAGGCATTTTCCAAAACGAATTAGAACTGGCAAGTTCATTTACCGGCACCAACTCGGTTGCACGAGGCTTAATTCGTGGTGATATTGACAATGATGGAGACTTGGACTTGCTGGTCACAACGGCGCACGGGTCTGCTCAACTTTATCGAAACGACGCCCCTCGACAAGGAGCCTGGTTGCTCATTCGTGTGATCGATACCAATCATCGTCGTGATGCTTACGGAGCACGAGTGACAGTCGAGTGCGGCGACCAGAAGTGGACGCAGGTCGTACAACCTTCATCTGGCTATTTAAGCCATCACGATCCGCGACTTCATTTCGGCCTTGGCACCGCGACGGAGATCAAACGAGTGACCGTTCATTGGCCAGAACGTGGCGGTGATATCGTTGAAGAATTCACTGATGTGAAACTGAATCAATCGATGGTATTACGTCGTGGAACGAAAAAAGAATGAGTGAATTTTCATTGAGAACACCGGTGCCGGTAGAAAGATCCTGTGCCACTGCTTGACCGTACTCGGTCAAGCAGTGCTCTTCGATTACAAGTTTACCAAGCAAAAACCCTGCAGCGGAGAAGACTCCAGAGAGGCATTGGCTCTAACCAAAGTCGCCATCATCGCTCCGAGGTTGTCAGTTTTTGTAAGTCAAAAATGGTGAGCCACAACCCGTAGCATGGGCTTCAGCCCGTGCTACACAACATCTTGTGCGGGCTAAAGCCCACACTACAAAAACTGACAACCTCTCCGCGTGATGAGCATTGTTCGAGAACCTTTCAAATTTCAATTCACATATTCTCAAATAAGGAAGTGTTTAAACGAAGTTTGTGTGACGACGTGCCGGCAACGCTTGAATCGTTTCCGACACAGGCTCATCACGCGGAGCGATGATGGCTACTTTTGCAGAAATTCGGAAATTTGACTCAATGGGTCAATTTTCAAACTCGAAAAAGTCCTATGAAATGGTACGTCAGGCTGGCACCATAATAAAAAATCCTCCTCGACGTTGGCAGAGCCCACAACAAGAAGCATCGATTAAAATCATGAACAACCGAAAAACTCTGATGCCGATATTGGTTGTCATCGGTATTTTCTGCGGGGCTTATCTGCCCGGCTGCCAGCCTGTGATTTCAGTACCGTCGCCGAACACAACTGATTTGTCCGCCGCGATTCTGAAGGCGTTTTCGGAAGCCAGGGATGCCGTTATCTCTCAGCCAAATTCGCCCGTCACCTGGGGACATTTCGGCAAACTTTGTATGGCTCATGATTTTGCGAATGAAGCGATGACTTGCTTTCAGCAGGCTTTGAAGCTCGACAAAGCGGAGGGTAAGTGGAGTTATTTTCAGGGAATCTTGCTGGAGGAATCCGATCTGGAAGCGAGCGAATCCTGTTATCGCGAAACGCTGAAGCACGATAAACAGTCGGCTGTCGCCCGGTATCGCCTCGGTCAGGTCCTGACAAGGCTCGGTCGGCTTGATGAGGCACGAGCGGAATTTCAATCGGCCGCCGAGCTCAAACCGCAAGAACCCGCCCCCAGACTAGCGCTGGCCCGACTGGATCTTGCCAAATCCGACTGGTCCGCCGCAGAACAGAATTTGACGCTTGCCGCGACATTGGCACCGTATTGCCGAAATATTTATCTGGAACTCGCCCGCCTCGCGGCTCGACAGAGTAACTGGACCGAAGCCGTCCGCTACCAGAATTCGGCGGATTTGACGACGATCCCCGAGGTTTCGCTGAAAGATCCGTGGCTGAAAGAGGTTACGGATCTGGAACTGGCTGGACAGAATTCTTCTGAGCGTGCCGATCAGCTTCTCGCTGCCGGACAGCTCGCGGACGCAGCAAAAATGCTTCAGACAGTCGTGCGCGATCACCCGGAACTCGCCCGAGCCAGGCTGAATCTGGCGATTGTTTTGTGGCAACTGGGGAGAATTCCCGATTCACAACGGGAGTTTCAACAATTGACCACACTTTTTTCCGATGATCCCACGGCCTATCTGGCGTGGGGCCGATTGCTGGCCAGCATTGGCCGTTTTCAGGAGGCCAAAAAGCGCCTAGAACAGGCGATCGAACGAAAGGCAGATGCGGCAGAAGCAAATTCTATGCTGGGACTATTCGAAGAACGGCAGGGGAACCTTGAACAGGCTGCGAAATATTACCAACGCGCAATCCAAGCCGCCCCCGAAGTCGCGTCGACGTACCTTGCGCTTGCGGGTGTCCATCGGCAGTCGGGCGAGCCTTCTCAAGCGAATCACATTCTCGAAATGGCTATGAACCTGAAACAGACGGATGAAAACGTTCGTCGAGAGATTGAACGACAGTACCGTGAGACGATCCGCGAGCCAGATTCGGCCTCGGCTTTGGATCCGGCAAATCGTTTCCCGTCAGACGCGACAAAATAAGAATACAAAGGGAATTCCGAATCATTTTTTAGAAAGTGTTTTCTTGACTGCGCAAGTAAATGTCGATACGTTAAATCCACCGAGTTTCTATACTCGGAATCTCTGAATCAAATTGACTTTCATCGATTACACCAGCATCCGGTCAGACTCGTCTCATTTGGGAGACTGGTCACAGCATTTTTCTAATCTGAGTAAAGAGTTTCGCCGATCACATTCCGGATCGGAATTTTTGTGTTTTTTAGGTTTTATTTAAGGAGCGGTGTATGAAGCAAATTGCGGTCAGAAAAAAATGGCGCGGGTTTACATTGATTGAGCTTTTGGTGGTTATCGCAATCATCGCTGTGCTCATCGCCTTGTTGTTGCCAGCAGTTCAGCAAGCACG
>CAILLA010000076.1 GCA_903834925.1 uncultured Schlesneria sp. | reverse complement strand
TTTTACCGTCTTCGGTAAGGCCGTGCTCTTAAGCGATGTTACCGAACCATGAAGACACGGCCTTGTCGAAGACTCCAAAACCGTGGCACCCCGAGTTCTGCCTTGATTTTACATGATCTCGTATTGATGGCTGGTGCTGGTGCAAAGGCCCGTTAACCACCCCCGTGGGGGGGGTGGGGTTTCGTTGGTGTTGCATCCAGTCCGTCGAGTTCCTGCCAGGCTTCGCCATTGAGATCTTCAACATCGTTTGCCGTGGCGTCGAGTTTCATTTGCATCGTGTCCCATTCCAGCAGCGAGTCGTCAGCCGTGGATTGATCAGCAAGGATCTCTTGGCTTTCATCAATCGCTGGTTTCGATTGAGGCCAGACGGCCCAAGTCGTGATCCCCGCAATCAACAGCGCCACAGCCGTGATCTGCGTCAGGCGCCGCGTTCGATTCGGAGAACCGGACGATCGAACCCCTTGTTGCAGAGGAACGCCAGTCGGCAACGGAACGGTTGTTGGCTGTTGAACGTGAGCCAGACATTGCTCCAATAGCGTCGCGACCTGCGTGGCCGAGGGGATGCGGTCGTCGGGTGACTTCGACAGCAATTTCATCACGATTCGTTCCAGCCATTCCGGGATATCGGCATTGATCTCGCGGATCGGACGAGGGGACGTTTCTCGGATACGGCGTAAGACGCCGAACGTCGAATCCGCTCGAAACGGTGGACGCGCAGTACACATCGCATATAGCACGCTACCGAGGCTGAACAGGTCTGATCGGGGATCAACCGCGTCGCCGTTGGCCTGCTCGGGCGACATGTATTGCGGCGTCCCGGCGATAATTCCTGTTCGAGTCAACGTGGCGTCGTCGACGGCCCGGGCGAGACCGAAGTCGGTCAGCATGACTCGTTCCACACTGGTCTCCAGCAGGATGTTGGCGGGCTTCACATCGCGATGGACAAGCCCCTGAGCATGCGCTGCGGCCAGTCCACTGGCGGCTTGAAGCCCAATCCGCAGCACATCTTTCACATCCAGCGGTCCCTGTCGGTCGAGTCGCTGTTGCAGTGACTCGCACGCCACGAAGGGCATCACGAGATAGGGTAATTTGGCGTTCGCGGCGACGGCATGAATGGCCATCACATGCGGATTCACAATCGCTGCTGTAGCTTGAGCTTCTCTCGCGAATCGCCTGCGAGCGGCGGCACTCAATGACAGATGCGGTGCCAGGACCTTTACGGCGACGTACCGGTTCAGTTCCTTTTGAAACCCCTTCAGCACGATCCCCATTCCGCCGCGACCGATGACTTCGACGATCTCGTACTCACCCAATCGACCCAGCGTCGCGGGGTTGTCAGAGGGTTCAAGAAAATCGACCGCGAAATCCGAGGCAAACGATTCATCACTCAAGTCATGAGACCGGCTTCCCGTTCTTCGGCCTGCGGACGATAACCCTGCAAGATCGTCCCCGCTGGACGAATACGCCTGCGGATCGGCCAGGATCGCTTTGATGTCACTGCAAGTTTGCGACCACCACTGCGGCTGGCCGGCCAGTAATTCCAGATCAGCACGGCAGTCGGCACAGTCAGCGACATGTTCGGCCACTTCGCTGGCCAGTGGTTCCTGTAGGGTTTCGTCCAGCAGCCGTCGCAGGCAATCGCGATCGTAATGGGTGACTCCAGGATTCATAGGTCCGTCTCCAGCTCTTCGACTTTCGCTCGCAGCCGTGCAACAATCCGGCTGCGGGCGACATAGACACTGCCGACCGACAGGCCCAGCTCGCTGGCCACGTCGGCGATCGGCCGGCCATGAATGCTCGACTCGACAAACGCCTGCCATGTCGAGTCCTTAAAATCCCGACGCACCTGTTCGATGGCCCAGGCAAGCACCTGCTGCCGATACTCGACATCGAACAACTGTGACTCAGCACAATCTGCTGACACGGAATCGAGCACATTGGCAATCTGATCGTGATCCATCACCTTTGGCTGTCCCGATTGTCGAGTCAAAAAAGTCACCACGACGTTTCGAGCGACTCGAAACAGCCATCGCCGGAACGACGCGTCGGCCCCGTCATTTTGATAGCGTTCAATTGCGCCACTGATTCGGATCAGAACCTGTTGTGTCGCATCGCGAGCATCACATTCCTGTAAACCACGTCGTCGCATCAGCCGAAGGACCAGTGGCTCGTAGATGAGCGAAAACTCAGACCACGCCCGCTCATCACGCGCCCCTTGCAGACGGACCAGCAGGCTCGGACGTGTTCGCGGCTGCTCGTACATCGTCACCTTCTGGGAAAGAGGATTTTTTGATTGCGGCGAAACGACAACCCTGGCGTTTCCGGCTCAAGTTCGATGTGGATCAACAAAACCGTTCTGAAATGAATAACTCGGGCCAAATAGAAATCTTACTCGAAGAACTCTGAAATTTAAATTTTCTGATTCAGGAAACGCCGTAAACGATTGTTCGTCGGGAAAAATCGCGAAATCCAAAACGAAACCCCACCCCCTCCACGGGGGTGGTTAACGGGCCTTTGCCCTAGTCCTCTCGGCTAAAACCAGACTCACTAACTTGCCGAAGTTCATGGACGAATCTTCCCGGAAATCAGAAGAGTTTTGACCACGAATCTTACGAATGACACGAATAAGAATCCCGCGTGGTGCTTACTTCTTCGCTTCGGGGCGGGTTTTCAATTCGATTTCGCCCAGGTCCAGGTCTGCGTCTTTTTCGACTTTGATTGTCATGAAGGGGGAGCGGACGTTGGAGTATTCGCCGCCGAATTTGTCGACTTCGCCTGACAGACGCTGTTCCAGTAATTTGAATTCGAGAACATATTCCCCATAGGGAATGCCATCCCCGTTCACATAAGTGCTGAGCGAGAACTTTCCCCCGTCTCCAGACATCAGGAAGAAACGATTCAGGTAGCGTTCTCGTCGTTCGGCGATTTCACCCTGCGGAACGTATTGCACGTGAACCCCCGACGTGGGAACTCCATCGACAAGAACGATTCCTGTGACATGCGTTAACGGAACCTTGTCGGTAATGGGAGGACGTTTCGAGCGTGAACAGGATGTCTGACAAAGGAGGCAGAACAGACAGCAGACGACCCAGAGATTTCGAAATCGCATCTAATAATCTCCAACGACTTCGCCACCCGCACGTGTGATCAGAAAGGCGAGTAACGTATCGTCGATGTATTCGCTGATGCTTCTCACAGAACCGTCACCCATCGTGAAATTGGCCATTCCGATGTGAAATGAATAATACGCCCGGGCTTGGAGGTTGGTGCAATTGATGACGCACGAGTTTCTATCTCCGTTGACGTCCCGGATGTCATTGTTTCCGTCTCGATTACCACCATCGACCCATTGATCGTTGTTCGGGTCCGCCCAACCTCCACCGCCAAAGTGGGTCTGTTGATTGAGCAGGTGAACGAAATTTTCTGCTGCGGCAGGCGTATCGGTTGAGGGTGCCGTGGTGATGTTTTTTCCCTTTTCCCATAACTGGTTCCGAGCGGCCAGCTCGGCAATCATGATCGTATTCGTCAACCCGTCTGAAACTTTTGAGATTTTTGGCGAAGCATCGAAAGCACCTGTCACTCCGTTTCCACTGACCACAGCAAGTGCGTTCTGTTCCCCGCAATAAAAGAACCCGACAGTCCCTGCCGAGGGAACGCCTGCAGCGGCCAGGTTCGATTTGAGGGGCGAACGAATGTCGCACGTGACAATAAAGTCGGTTCTGCCCCAGGTCGCTTCAATCGGCTGCATTGGGACGATATCACAATTCAGCCTTCCCCCTTTAGCCACGGTGTCGGAACTCCATCGGGTCATTGGCTTGGGAATAAATGGGACGGAAGGACAGACAAAAATCGGTAGCGATGTTGCGATCAGAGCTTGATTTTTTACACCTGACCAGATCGGCTGCGACTCGTCAAACCCGGTCGCGATTGCCGCTTGATCGATAAAAGGCAAAAGCGCTTGTCCCCAGGATTTTCCAGAAATGACTTTCGAAGAAGTCCCGTCAACATTCCAGATCGCCGCGATGGGAAATTGACCGTAAGTACTTTCGTAGTTGTGCATCGCTAAGCCAAGCTGCTTCAGATTGTTTTTGCAGTTTGCCCGGCGAGCCGCTTCACGAGCTTGTTGCACGGCGGGTAACAACAGCCCGATTAACAGGGCAATCATCGCAATGACGACGATTAATTCGACCAGTGTCATTCCATGCCGAGAGGTTGACCGTTCTTGCCGCGGAGACATCGAGCGTCGACTCGATGTAATGCTGCACGGGCTAAAGCCAATGTTACGACTTGTCGCTCGCCGTTTTCGGGCTACAAAAACTGATCGCCGCCGGGTACGAACTGCAACACGAGAAATGCTTGAGGGCATTATTCGCATCCCTCCCAAACCACGAAATGAAATCGGCAATCATATCGATCAACGCTGATCAAATGGAAGTGTTGGATTTTTGTGGATTGTCGGGATGATGAAACTCATGTGTGAACCAATTGTCGGCGAGCTTTTGTTCGCTGACAAGTTGGATCAATGTGTGACTTGTCCGCCGATGGTCAGGCGTTTCGGGCCAGATCCGCATTTCCGCGATCTGGCCAGTGATTTCCGAGAACGAGATTTCGATCCGACGCGGTCCCTGTTTTGTATCAGGTTTCTTGACGGCAACGAATACCTTCGTGGACTTCGTCGGATTCCGAAGCTCAAGGTTGTAATCGTTCAGCAGCATTTTTTCCTGACCATCAAAAAAACTGAGGACCGGTGCCAGATACAATCCGGCTGGCAAGCCTTCGGTAAAGTGCAACGGACCGCTCACTTCAGCGGGCTCGCCAGGTTTAATCGCCCAGCTTTGATGACCATTACCGCCGATAATAAATTGACGACCGTCAAGAGCCTTACGGGAATAGACGAACTGACGACCGTCGCGAACATACAGCATCGGTTCATTGCCAGGACGGGCTGAGTTCTCTGGATTTTCTCGATTTTTTCCAGGATTCTCAGGTCGATCAGACGGGTCTTTCACGAATGTGATCCGGTACGTTCGATCGGCAGGACGTCGACCCAGGATCACCAGTTGATGAAATTCCGCGATTGCGGCGACTCGGGGACTTGGGCCCGATAGGGTCAACAGATATAGAAAAGCACCTGAGAGTACGCACGCCAGGCTTGCAACGGCGATGAATCGACGCGAGTAGGGCGAACGTGGGGCAGAGGCGACACGAATGCGGTCGACTTTTTTCTCGGTTTCTCTCAATGATTCGTAGTGGACGCGAATCCGGTTGTGCAGCATGACCGCTTGTGCAAATCGGTCTGCGTTGTCGGATGAAGCTTTCAACCACTCGCCAAGTGAAAGTCGCTCGTCGGCGGTCAGACTTCCGTCCAGGTGGCCGTTGATCAGCCATTCACTGTCGACGCTCATAAGGGCCTTTCCGTTCTCGCGACCTGTAATTCGATGCAATTTCGAAGTTGATCGCGAATCCGTTGCAGGGCTTTGGAAACGTTGTTCGCAGTGATTCCCAGGCGTGAGGCAATTCCCGACGGTTTTAAATCTTGCTCGTAGCGCAGATCACACAATTTCCTGTCACGATCGCTTAGGCGTTCAATGCAATCCTGCAGGAATTCTAATCGCCGGACCTCGGAGATAGAAACACGAGAAAAGGCGTCGGCCAGAACGTCGGCCGTGGCCTCATCGAAAAGCCCTCGATCACGAGAAAGTTTACGTCGATAAAGACCGACTTGATTTCGGGCGATTCCCAGTAACCAGGCGATGAATGGACGAGACGTGTCATAGGTATCAAACGATTCGATCACCGCCGTGATGATTTCCTGCATGATGTCATCGCGCGCGGTGAAGTCAGAAACCATGGACGAAACAAACGAAGCAACGATCGGCTGAGCCGACATCCACAACCGCGTCAATTCGCGAGTTTTCTCGTCCATCGTCGTTGACACCACAGTGGTACTTAGATGCCTTTATTGTCACATTTCAGCGTTATTTCCCTGCGTTCGCAGGTTGTTTTAACGTGATCTCGCCAAGATCGAGATCCTCGCCTTCGACGACCTTAATCTTCATCAGCGGTTTCTGGACGTCGGAGTACTGACCACCCAGCAAATCCTTTTCTCCGGAAGGTCGTTGTTCAAGCCTTCGAAACAAAACGGCATACTCACCATAGGGAATTCCGTCACCTCGCGCATAGGTGCTCATGGAAAAAGTTCCATCGTGAGCGGTCACTCCTCTGAATGATGTCCCGAACTGCGGTCGAATTTCCGCGATGGCGGTCAAAGGGACGCAATCGACGATCACGTTTTGCGCAGGTTCCGAATCGATCATGACTGTTCCCGTGACCGGGGACAACGGAACTTTATCTTTTACGACCTTCCCTTTGGGGCGAGAGCAGGAAATTTGTGAGAAGGCCAGACCGCAGCAAATCAATGAAAGTAACAACGCCCGAGATTTCATCTCGATTCCACTCCGTAAAGCATGACAAAATCCGCCTGGTTCACAGTGAGCTGAAAACCAGGCGGACAAAATAAACCGAGGGCCGCGAATTCTATCTTAGAAGTCGGCAGGAACTTCGCCACCTGCTCGCGTAATGGCGTTGGCGAGGACGTTATCCGAGACGTTTTCGTTAATCGTCCGAACGCTGCCGTCACCCATAGCGACGTGAATGCTGCCGATGTGCCAGGAATACCACGAGTGGGCAGTCAGGTTGTTGCAGTTGATCGGGCAGGAATTCACCTGAGATCCATCACCGTTTGCAGTTTTGTTATAGCTTCCGACCATACCGTTCCGGTTAGAACCATCCAGCCATTCGGCGTTGTTTGGATCTGCCCAACCGCCGCCGGCGTAGTTATTCTGATTCGAAAGGTAAGCGAGATAATCGGAGGTTCCACTCGAGTCGGCATCAGGATTGGCGGCCGTAAAGAGTTGACCCCTTTCCCACAACTGATTGCGACCTGCTTTTTCCGCAATCATGATTGTGTTGGAAAGACCGTCCAATACCTTGGCCACCGTCGGTGAACCGTCTTGATATCCCTTCGCCGCGACTGCGGCGACCGTGGCTGGATTCGTATCTGAGACAACCGCGCTACCAAAGGCGTCACCGGCGAAGAAAAATCCGTGGCGGGTCGCAGTGCTTCCATTGGTCAAGCTGTAGTAGAGCGGGCTACGAACGTCGGTGGGAACGATGTAATCCGAACGACCCCAAGCCGGAATCACGATATCAGACGATGGTGCCAAGCCTGAACTCGGATTGCCTCGGAGTGGGCTGGCAAGCCACGTGGTCGGAGCCTGTGGAATTGATGGGGTTGAAGGACAGATATGGGCGGTCAATGTTTTCGCAATCAATGCTTGATTGTTGGCACCGGACCAAATCGGACGAGTAAAATCGAACGAGTTGAAAAGCGGTGCTTGATCCATGTACGGCAGAATCGACATACCCCATGACATGGCAAAGGAAGGATCTCCCTGTGAGCCACTGGTCACATTGACAGACCAAATGGCTGGCATTGGAAATTGGCCGAATGTGCTTTCGTAGTTGTGCAACGACAAACCTAGTTGCTTCAGGTTGTTCTTGCACTGAGTTCGTCGAGCGGCTTCGCGAGCCTGTTGAACGGCTGGCAGCAACAGAGCAATCAGAACGGCAATGATGGCAATCACGACCAGCAATTCGATGAGCGTAAAGCCTTTCCGCCGACGAGATGGAAAACCAGATGAAGATAAAGCCATGACACACACTCCTTGAAGCAAACGACGCAAAAAACTTGGGGAACCGAATTTCGGCACCAAGCAAAACACCGATCAAAATGAAACAAACTCGAAGCTTGGAAAAAAGCCAGGCACCGCGATCCGTAAAGTCACCGCTCTCAAATTCAGGCTCAAAACGCAAGAATTGATTGTGGAAAACCGTTGCAACAGAGATTGTTTACGTGAATTAATGATGAATTATCCGGGAACCCGAATTCATGACACGAAAAATTGGAAAATTTTCGGGTTTTCCTATTTTTGTGTGAGATTCGCCTGACGTGTGAACATACGAGCTCTTGTCGTGACTTGGCTTTCATTCATACTCCTGAATGTGACGCAAAGTATTACCAGGTTGAATGTTAATATTAATATTAATTGCTAAAAACATAACATGAGACCGATGCGCAAGCGGGGGAGAACCGCGCAAGACCCGAGCTTGCGCGTCGGGCGAATCTTTAATCCGATCTGGACAGGAAAATGCCTATATCTCAATCAAATCAATGACAATTGTCTTGACGATTGTTGTTTAAACGACAATAATTGATTGTTTCGTATTGTAGGAATTGTCACCGTGACAGCCTGGAAGACGCATCGAATCTATTGAATCGTTCTGCTGATGAGCACGGCCTCCTCAAACACCCGGCCTCGACACGAATCGGGGACATTGCTGGTCTTTTATTTTCTGCTGCTTGCCGGAGGGATCGTTTCGTTTTGGTGGATTCAACGTGTTGGGCAAGAGTTGAAAGCTCCGGCAGCGTTGGTAACCGCAACAACAACCGGTGTGAAGAAATCTGCTGGTGTTGATGTTGTTGTCCACGTCCTGGCCACGCTTGCCGCAGTTATTGCAGTGGGAAACTTGTTCGCCTGGATTCTGAAGCGGTTTCACCAACCGGCTGTGATTGGCGAGGTCATTGCGGGGATCGTGCTCGGTCCCTCCATTCTCGGCACCTTTTTTCCCGACGCGATGCATTGCTTGATTCCTGATGCGAGTACTGATCCGCATGGTCTGGTTGTCTCGTCACTCAAAACGATCGCTCAATTGGGGGTCGTCCTCTACATGTTCATCGTCGGGTTGGAACTCAATCTGCAAAAAGTCGGGGGACAGGCGAAGGCGGCAATTGCGATCTCACACGCCAGCATCGTTTTTCCGTTCGTCCTGGGGGCGTTATTAGCACTGTGGCTGTATCCAATGCTATCAACGAGCGAAGTCCCGTTTACAAGTTTCGCCTTGTTTCTCGGTGTGGCAATGTCCATTACGGCATTTCCGATCCTCGCCCGGATCCTGACGGATCATCGTTTGGACCAGACGGATCTCGGGGTCATCGCGCTCAGTTGTGCTGCGACAGACGATGTCACGGCATGGTGTTTACTGGCGTTTGTGGTGGGAGTTGCGAAAGCTCAAATTGGCGATGCGGTGATGGTCGCGGTCGCCACGATTGCGTTTATTGCCCTGATGTTTGTGGTGGTTCGACCTCTGATCTTGAGGTGGATCGCTTGGTCAGAAGATCGTGGGTTAGATCAACGGACGACACCTCTGTTATTGATCGCCTTGCTGTGTGCTGCTCTGTCGACGGAAGCGATTGGTATACATGCGGTCTTCGGAGCCTTTCTGCTGGGTGCGATGATTCCTCACGACAGCCGCGTCAGCAAGGAATTAACCTCAAAATTGCATGATGTGGTGACAATCATGCTGCTACCCGCGTTTTTCGCCGTGACGGGGATGAATACACGAATTGGTCTGATCAGCGGTTTGGACAGTTGGCTGATCTGTGCTGTGATTATCCTGATCGCGACCATCGGGAAGTTTGGCGGAACGATCCTCGCCTCGCGCCTCAACGGAATTGACTGGCAGACGTCGGCCGCACTGGGAATTCTGATGAATACCCGAGGCTTGATGGAGTTGATCGTGCTGAACATCGGACTGTCGCTCGGCGTGATTTCACCGAAGCTGTTCGCGATGATGGTGATCATGGCGCTGGCAACAACAATTGCCACGGCCCCAATTCTACGAAAACTGATTCCCAGCGATGAATCGAGCGAAGGTCCAACGCAATCCCACCCCATCCACAGGGGTGGTTAACGGGCCTTTGCCCTATTTGAAGATGGCGTTCCGCCGGCCAATTTTGAAAGTTGGACGCCCGACGCCCTCTTCGAAAATGCTTCGCGGCGCACGGGCTAAAGCCCATGTTACGGTTTATTTATACCCAAGATTGCGTTCGATGTCCTGTGCTTTTCTGGACATGATGATTCCCTTGACGGGGTCATTCTCGTCCTCCAGAGCGCGATTGCCTCGCCCTTGCTGGCCGACTGAGGCCCACTTGTCATCTTCAATCTCCGGTTCCCATTGTTCCTTCTTGGAAAAATAGGGGACACCGTTTTTAATGCCCATCGTTGAACAGCCGACGGACAGGCCGTTAATCAAAGCGAGCGACAACAGAATCAAACTATGGCGGCGCAGCATGACTAGGCTCCACGCGGTTGCGGAGGTAAGCTCGGCAGAAATTGTGAATTTATTGCTTTGGGAGATAGACAGTGCGGCTTATCCCAGAAAACATTATTCGTGTCGAGATGAATTCTTATGCAGTCGTTGGAACGCCCTCTGGACATCCTGGCCGTCGCGCCTCATCCCGACGATGCCGAGATCAGCGTCGGTGGCACTCTGGTCGCATGCCATCGTCAGGGACTGCACGTTGGCGTCCTGGATTTGACGAATGGCGAACCAACCCCGTACGGCTCGCCAGAAATTCGTGCGAAGGAAACGGCGGCGGCAACGGACGCGCTGCAACTGGACTGGAGGCACAACCTTGGCCTCCCCAATCGGACTCTGGAACATACACTGGCCGCGCGACGCCAATTGGCAACGATCTTTCGCTTGACCAGACCCCGGATCTTGCTGGCACCCTATTGGGAGGACAGTCATCCCGACCACGTGGCGGCGACAAGCCTGATTGAAGCGGCACGTTTCTGGTCGAAGTTGTCTCGAACCGACATGCCGGGCGAACCATTTCACCCACCACAGATTTTTTATTATTTCAGCATTCATCTACGAGTCCATCCGCAGCCGGCTTTCGTTTTCGACATCAGTGATTCGATTGAAGAAAAACTCGCATCCGTCCGTTGCTACGAAAGTCAGTTCATCACCGGACGCAAGCAGGAATTTCCGACACCTCTCGACGATATCCGTGATCGAGCCCGTTACTGGGGCTGGTCGATCGGTCGCAAGTTTGGCGAGCCGTTCGCCAGTCGTGAGTCCGTTCGGATCGGCTCCTTTAAGACAATGTTCGATTTCTCACACTAGAATGACAGCATGGCTCAAGTGCGTGGAATCATCTTCGATATGGATGGAACTCTCGTCGATTCGCGTCTTGATTTTGATGCGATGCGTCATGAGATGGGATTGCCCTTCGGGATACCAATCCTGGAGGGGTTAGCGAGCATCCCTGACGGTCCGGAGCGGGATCGGATGCTGGAGGTGTTGCGGAGACATGAATTACGCGGTGCCGATGAATCCGTCCTGTTTGAAGGGGTGCTGGAATTTCTCAGCCATGTCAATGACAAGGGGATTTCGACTGCGGTGTTGACTCGAAATTCACGAGAAACGACGGAAAGGACACTTAAACGATGGGGGCTTACTTTTTCGCAAATCGTGACGCGGGAAGATGCGCCACCCAAACCCGATCCGACTGGAAACCGATTGATTGCCGAGCGTTGGGGTCTGCCGGTTCATCAGGTCATCGTGATCGGCGACTATCTGTTCGATCTTCAGGCGGGGCGGCGAGCCGGGATGCGCAGCGTTTTGTTTGCTCCGGGTGAAATGCCAGGTTACGCACGTGAAGCCGACTTCATCCTGCGAGATTTTCGCGAGGCTAAAAAACTGTTAGACAAATTTGCAACGGGTGACGAATGATCGTCGATCACGATTTTGATGACTATCGACAACGACGAGTCCTGGTGATGGGGCTTGGTTCGTTTGGTGGTGGAATTGGCGCGGTGAAGTTCCTCGTCTCAAGAGGTGCTTTAGTCACCGTGACGGATCTTCGTCCGATCGAAAAACTGACCGATTCGCTGGCCGAATTGAAAGAGACGCCGCCGGACCGACTCGTCCTTGGTGGTCACGATCAGAATGATTTCCGGTCAGCGGATCTGATCGTCGTGAGCCCGGCGGTGAAACGAGACTGCCCGTTTCTCAACGAAGCCATCAGTGCCGGCGTTCCCATCACCAGTGAAATGAATCTGTTCTGGAAATGGAATCGGGCCAAGGTCGTTGCCGTAACCGGCAGCAACGGTAAATCGACCACGACGGCGATGACGTATTCGATCATTGAGAAATTTCTGCAACGTCAACCGGGCCGTCGAGCCTGGTTAGGCGGAAATATCGGAACAAGTCTGTTGCCGGTCGTCGATCAAATTCAACAAAACGACATTGTGGTACTCGAATTAAGCAGCTTTCAACTGGCCGATCTCAATCGATTACAATTGAGTCCACATGTCGCAGTTGTGACCAATTTTGCGCCGAATCATCTCGACTGGCACGTTGATCTGGATGACTATCGACGGGCGAAACAGACAATCCTCCGCTGGCAAACACCGCAAGACACGGCCATCCTGAATGCAGATGACATCGATGTCACGAACTGGCCGGTGCATAGTCGACGACTGGAATTCGGTCTTGATCATTCGGGTCGGCAAGGGGTCTTCTTCGAGAATCGCCAGGCGGTCGTTCGAATCAACGGTTGCGACGAGCGGTGGCCGGTGATGGATTGGCTGAAGTTACCTGGTCGCCACAACATTGCGAATGCACTGGCGGCAATAGCAGCATCGATTTCCGTTGGTGCCGATGTCGAAAGTGTGAAACAGGGGATCGAGAACTACCAACCGTTGCCTCATCGATTGCAATTCATCGCCGAAGTGGCAGGACGTCGGTTTTACAATGACTCGTTAGCCACGACACCAGAATCGGCCGAAGTGGCATTGTTGGCATTCGATGCCCCGATCGTGCTTCTGGCGGGCGGTTACGACAAACACGTCGATCTCAGCCACATGGCCGCCGCCATCGCACGTCAGGCCAAAGCGGTTTCTCTGATGGGTCAGACCGCCGTTTCGTTACGCGAAATGATTAACTCCAACGAGTCACATACGTGCGACATTTCGTTGCCACAAACTTCCTTTGTCGCCGCTTTCGACTGGGCCGTGGAACATTCGGCACCTGGCGACGTCGTCTTGCTGTCACCAGGTTGTGCCAGCTATGACTGGTTCCGTAACTTCGCGGATCGCGGTGCGCAGTTCGCGGAATTGGTCCGACAATATGCGGCGGGCCAATCCTGACCTGCTCAAAGGTACGCGGTCAATCCTCGCTTTTCGAGTTCGGTAATCAGCTTTTTGATCGCCCCTTCATCCCGCTTGTCAGCAACCAGAGTTGCCGTCGCCGTATGAACGATGATCAGATCTTTGACGCCGATCGTGGCGATCAAGTGTTCGGCATCGGATCGGACAATGCATCCCGACGTGTCGACGCTGCAACAGAGACCGTCGATGGTATTTCCATCCCGATCGGTCGGAAAGAGTCTTGGAAGTGCTTGCCAGCTGCCAACATCGTCCCATTCAAAAGGAGCTTCCAGCACACAGACTTGACTGGCCGCTTTTTCGAGCACGGCATAGTCAATTGAAATCGACGGCATCAGCGGGAATTCTCGCTCCAACAGTTCTTGTGTGTGACCTGTTGCGATCCCCGGACGGATTTTTTCCAGCCGTTCAAAGATTTCGGGGGAGTGCTGTTTCAACGAATCGAGAATTGTTTGAGCGCGCCAGACGAAGATACCGCAATTCCAATAATATTCGCTGGTCGCCATGAACCTGGCGGCAGTCAGTTGATTCGGCTTCTCTTGAAAACTTTTCACCCGATAGGTTGGGCACGATGTCGTCTCCATTCGCTCACCACGCTGGATATAACCGAAACCCGTCGAAGGATAAGTCGGTTCGACACCAAACAGCACGAATCTCGAAGGTTCCGCTTCGATGAGACTGACCGCTTGTGTGATCGCCTGTTGAAATTTGGCGTTTGGGCTGATGACATGATCTGCCGGCGTAACAAGCATAATCGCATCAGGGTCCGTTGCCAGTAATTCGATAGCCGCCAGACCGATACAAGGAGCCGTATTCCGGCCACACGGTTCCACGAGAATCTGATTCCCTGGAACATCAGTCAGTTGTCGAGCCGTTTCAACGGCGTGCGCTGCCCCCGTCACGACCCAGATGTGTTCGGGCGAGATGGCTGGCTGACATCGATTGGCCGATTGTTGAATGAGGGTTTCGTTCCCTGTCATTCGCAAGAATTGTTTCGGGAGTTCTCGACGACTTTGTGGCCAGAATCTGGTTCCTGATCCGCCCGCCATGATGACCGCGTGTAACATTTCAAGCTTCCTTCGTTAAAAGTATTCGATCTTGTCGAGATCCCCAGGTCCTCTAGAAGGGCCAGTGGATCACACCGGTCTCGGTGATTCGAGCGGATTCGGATTCAACATGTGGATCGTTTCCTACCCGAATGATTCCTCTTCCGTCTGAATGGTTATTTTTGCAATCACATCTCGAAGTCATTGAAGTCGCGACAATGCTTTGTCAAACTTCTCAATCAGGATTCTATGCCACCGCATCGGAGTCTTCGAAGAAGCAGTTTCTTCTCCATTTTGGAGGACGAAGAGCACTGCTTGATCGAAGACGGTCAAGCAGTGGCACACCGAGCCAGAAGATTGACCGAACAATCATTTACAGCCGTTCTACGGGCATCATGAATACAGGAAGCAACAGATGTCAAATGACAATGTTCATAGAATTGACGCGGCGCGAAATACTGTCGATCAGGCAGTGCGTTCAGGACAGCTGACAGCGGCTTCCGGTCAGAACGTCAACCGGTGGTTGTCCGAGCCGTATTATGGCGAATACCGCGATCAACTGTTGCGACTTGTTGACGACGCCAACTTCGCGGAATTGGATCGTTTATTCTGGGAACGAATTCCGTTTGGTACCGGTGGTCGAAGGGGGCCGATGAGCGAAATCGGCTCGGCCACGATCAATGCCCGCACGATTGCGGAATCGGCCCATGGGCTTGCTGTTTACGTTCAGCGAATGGCGAGTCCTGGTGCGTTGCATGATGCGAATGTCGAGCGGCTTGCACGGGCTGAAGCCGATGCTACGGGGTTGCGAGCTGTTATCGCTCGTGACACGCGACACCGTTCGACGGAATTTGCTCGCTTAACGGCATCAATCCTGGCAGCTCATGGATTTCAAGTCTTTTTCTTTCCTGAACCTCGCGCGACACCGGAACTCTCGTTTGCCGTTCGGTATCTGAAATGTGATACGGGCGTCATGATTTCGGCTTCCCACAATCCGCCAAGCGACAATGGATTCAAAGCCTACTGGAATACCGGTGGGCAAGTCTTGCCCCCTCACGATCAGGGGATTATCGCCTGCGTTGATGCCAGCGAAGAAATTCCCACCGTCGATTTCGACGTTGCGGTACAAGAAGGCAAGATCGTGATTCTTTCGGAGTCAAAAGATCTCGACGTCGATCAGGCTTATATCGACGAAGTCTGTGCATTAAGCCTTTCCTCCGCGCGAACGATTCGTGCTCTTTATTCTCCGATGCATGGTGTCGGCGCTTCATCGATTTATCGCTCGATTTTACAAGCAGGCTATCGGGACGTTGAACTTTATGAGCCTCAATGCTCGCAGGATGGTTCATTTCCCAATGTCCCTGACCATCTGCCAAACCCGGAACGTCCCCAGGCACTTCGTCCTGCGATCGACTTCGCCAGGGCGAATGGACACGCTCTTGTGCTGGCGTCAGATCCCGATGCCGACCGCCTTGCGGTAGCGGTCAGGACTCAAGGTGATGAATTCACCTGCCTGTCGGGTAATCAACTTGGAGCGTTACTGGCGGATTACATTCTTTCCAAACGTGCCGCTGCCAAGACGTTGACGCCCGATCATTTTCTCGTGGAGACGCTCGTCACCACTCCGATGCTTGTTCCAATTGGTCATGCCTACGGCGTTCGCGTCATTCGTGATCTGCTAGTGGGCTTCAAATGGATCGCCGGGGCGATCGACGCGAACGGGCCCGATCAGTTCGTCTTCGCGGCAGAAGAATCGGTCGGCTATATGGCGGGTTCGTACTGCCGTGACAAAGACGCCTGTGTAGCAGCGATCTTCGCATTGGAACTCGCCAGCGAACTTCAGTCTGCTGGAAAGACGTTAGTCGACCGGCTTGATGAACTGTGTGTTAAACACGGCTATTACCACGAGGTCCAGTTCGTCCAGACGTGTCCGGGAGCTTCAGGAAGCAGCCAGATCGCCCAGATGATGCACGCCTTGAGAGAACGAACGCCAGCCTCGTTAGGGACGATTTCATTTGAAACCGTCAAGGACTATCAGCGGCACGTGATGAAATCGCTTCCGTTGCTTCCGTCCATTACCGTTCAGGTCGACTTGCCACACCCCTCAGGAGATTTGCTGATCCTGGAAGGCCATTCCGGCCCTTGTCGAGTGACTCTTGCAGGCCGGCCGTCAGGAACCGAACCCAAGATCAAGTTCTACCTGTTCGCAAACGTCTCACCTGAACTACCACTGAGCGAAGCAAAGAAGCTGGGTCAGAAATGTCTTGTGGAACTGGAATCCGAATTGAAGAAATGGCTGGTGTCGGCGATTTAGAATTAATCAACAAACAGCAATTCGTTCAGCCCAAAAAGCGACTGCAGATAAAGAGGCCAGCGACTGTTATCCGATGTCGGATCTGAGGCTGGAGGTTTAAGAAACCGTTCGCCAAGTTGAATTTCAACCTCGCTGGGAATTCGCTGATACAGGTACTGATAACAGGCCACGATTTTTTCTGATGTGGTCGAATCGGGTCGATCAGCATGCAGCTTGGCCGCGAGTTTCACCGACTGTGATTCGACGAATTCACTGTTTAACAGGAACAATTGCTGAAGCGGCGTTGTCGTCACGTCGCGGGCCGGACTGTGCGATGTCGGCGGAGGAAAGTCGAATAGACGCAGCATGTCGTTTTGTTCGTCGCGTCCGACTTTTCCGTAGAGTGTCCTGCGAGTGTTTGTCGGCAAGTCCAGCTCCGCTGCCGGGCCACCCATTGTCACATCCAGATTATCCGCGACGGAAAGCATTTCATCTCGCCACGGTTCGATATCCAGTCGCCGTCGACTCATTCGAGCCAGCCAGTGATTATCCGGATCAACTTGAACCGATCGTGAACCAGCGGTCTGCCCTGAGGCGGTTGGTCGAGTCTCGCTTGATTGCCGATAGGTGGCCGAGGTTACGAGCAGTCGGTGGAGACGTTTCAACGTCCAGTCCTGCGGGCTTTGAAGTTCGGTATTTCCAACCGTCTCGGCAGCGAGCCATTCCAGTAATTCCGGGTGAGATGGCCGGTCCCCTTGAACTCCAAAATCGCTGGGGGTTCTGACCAGACCTTTACCAAAATGGTGCGACCAGATGCGATTCACGAGGACCCGAGCTGTCAGCCCCCTGGCTTCTTGAAACAGCGATTCGGCAAACTCACGACGTCCGCTTCCGGACGTAAACGGGGAAGGCGTACCAGGCGACAGAACCTCAATGAACCGTCGAGGGACAATCTCGCCCGGGTTGCCTGGGTTTCCCCGTCGAAAGATCGGCAGGTCTCGCGGTTGACGTTTCCGGACATCAAGTTTTGTCATCTCGGGCCCGTCCGGCAACACGTATAAGCTCGCTTCTTCGACAGTATGTGCCATGCGTGCATCGAATTGAGGGGTCGATTTGCGCAGGCCGTCGATTTCGGCAATCAGCTTCTTTGCTTCTTCGGATTCCTTATCTTTGATCGCTTTTAACGCCTCGTCCAATTTGTCGACACGCTGACGCGCTTCGACAATCTGTTCGGCCAAGGGGGATGGTAAGAGTGGCCTGTCGGTCATTTGAGTACTGGCAAATAACCCTGCCAGGGCGTAGTAGTCGCGTGTTGTAATCGGATCAAACTTATGATCATGGCATCGAGCACAGGCGACCGTCAGCCCCAGAAATGTACGTGAGACCGCGTCGATTCGTTCATCCCATTCATCAGCCACGATCACTTCGATGACGGCTGGCGCAAGCCGTGGTTCTTTCCAATAGGTCGGACTGAGTCCGATCAATCCCAAAGCGGCATAATCTTCGGGAGCAGTATTCTCAATCACATCAGCGGCAAGCTGCTTCTTACAGAAATCGTCATAAGGAAGATCTTCGTTGATCGCTCGAACAACCCAGTCTCGATACAGCCAGGCCTGGTCGGCGTTCTTCAGCCAGGACGGAGTAACATCGGTGTAGCGAGCCAGATCCAGCCAGTATCTCGCCCAACGTTCGCCGAAATGCGGCGATGCCAGCAATCGATCAACCGTTCTTTCATAGGCATCAGGCCGGATATCAGCGACGAATTCGATCACGTCGTCGGGTTTGGGAGGCAACCCCAATAGGTCGAACCACAGCCGACGAGCAAGAGTTCTTTTGTCAGCGGCAGGACTTGGTGTCAGTCCTTGTTGTGTCAAGTCGGTTTGGATGAAAGCATCGATCGGCTGTAGCGTTGTCGAGTCTGCATTCACAACGGGCGGTTGTCGTTGAGAGAGTGGCAGGAACGACCAGAATTTTCGAGCCTCGTTCCAGTCGATCGTCTTCGATTTCTTCTCAACAGCCCCTCCGTAATCGGGAACGACTGCCCCTTGCTGAATCCAGCGAACAAAAAGCTCGATCTCGTCGTTCGAAAGCTTTCCTTCAGGCGGCATCTGCAGCTTTGGATCACCGAAGCGGATCGCACTAATAAGTAAACTTTCGTCCGGCTTCCCCGCGATCAGAATGGGTCCACGAGTTCCACCCGTCAGCAGGCCCGCTCGTCCATCCAATACCAGGTGCCCGTTTTCCTCGGCGTTGTCGGCGGCATGGCATTCATAACAACGGCTGGCCAATAGCGGACGAATCTTCTTCTCGAAAAATTCAACGGATTCCTTATCAAGTTCGGCTTCATCGGCAACAACGATGCCGGGCGATGCGAATAACATCGACGCAAAACAGACAATCAGCCCAAGCCTCATTGATGACACTCCAGATACTTCAGGACAACACATTCACTCTAACATATGCGGGTGACCTTGAAAGTGTGGACGGAAAACCTGCTCTCGCGTATCGTGGATGTCACTTGACCAAAGTCTTGCTAACCTTATCGAAACCCTGCATCAATCCGGGAATGTCGCCTAAGATTTAGCGGGTTTCCGCAACCTTTTGATTTCAAGTCCCAACGAAATCGTTGTGACTGATAACTGATTGGAGAAACTACATGAGCATGCTCGTGATCGTCCTGGCGTCTGCCGCAATCCTGTCGATCGCCTATTGGACGTATGGTCCGATCCTCGTTCGACTGTTGCGACTCGACCCCAACGCCAGGACACCCGCGTTTGAACTTCGGGATGATCTCGACTATGCACCGCTTGCTCCCAATGAATTGCTCAGCCAACATTTCTCAGCGATCGCCGCCGCAGGACCAATCGTCGGGCCGATCCTGGCCGGAGTCATGTTCGGCTGGCTCCCCGCGCTGATCTGGATTCTGGTCGGATCGATCCTGATTGGCGGGGTCCATGATTTTACGTCACTCGTCGCATCAATTCGCCATAAGGCGAGATCAATCGCCGAAGTCGTCCGCGATCACATGAGTCGACGAGCGTTCGTCCTGTTCCTCAGTTTCGTCTGGCTGGCACTCGTTTACATCATCGTCGCCTTTACCGACATCACTGCAGCGTCGTTCATCGGCAAACAAACGCTTGAGAATGGCGAAGAAGTGACCGGAGCGGGTATCGCCTCATCGTCTTTAATGTACCTGGTACTACCGCTGGTGATGGGTGTTCTGCTGAAATACACCAGGCTTTCCGTCGGTTGGGCCACGCTGATCTTTCTGCCGCTCGTCGGAGTGTCAATCTGGGCCGGTCAGTACCTTCCCGTCGACATGACCGCCATTTTGAAGACGTTCATCCCCAATGCCAACGACCAATTGGCTCATAAGACGTGGGACGTACTTCTGCTGATCTATTGCTGCATCGCATCGGTTGTCCCGATGTGGCTGTTGCTACAACCGCGAGGCCATCTCGGCGGTTATTTCCTGTACGTTGCTTTGGCAGCAGGAGCGGTCGGACTTTTATTTGGTGGAGCGAACATCGAATATCCCGCGTTCAATGGCTGGACGACACCCAAAGGCGAGACTCTTTTCCCGGTTCTGTTCATTACGATTGCTTGCGGAGCCTGTTCTGGATTTCATTCGTTGATTGCTTCGGGAACGACGTCCAAGCAGTTGCGTTACGAGACTGATGCCAAGTTGATCGGTTACGGTGCCATGCTTCTTGAAGCAATGGTGGCCATCGTTTCGCTCAGTTGCGTGATGATCCTCACCAAGGATGCCTCACTACTGAAGAAGCCGCAGCCGAATCTGATATATGCCCAAGGAATCGGAACGTTGCTCGAACAATTTTCGGTATTTGTTCGAAGCTGCGGTTGGAAGGAATTTCATCTTTCCGGCCAATTGACAGTTTCGTTCGCACTGATGGCATTCACAACATTTGTTTACGACACACTCGATGTCTGCACTCGTTTGGGTCGATATATCATCCAGGAATTGACCGGCTGGCACGATTCAAAAGGCCGTTGGCTGGGAACACTACTCACCGCCGGGGTTCCCGCCTTCTTCGTCATGCAGACAATCAATGACGCGGATGGAAACCCAGCACCTCTGTGGCGAATCTTCTGGGCACTTTTCGGTGCCAGCAACCAATTGCTGGCCGCATTGACGCTACTGGGAGTGACAGTCTGGCTCTGGCGGACCCGTCGCGAAACGTGGGTCCTGTACGTTGTCGGTCTACCAACCGTCTTCATGTACACAATGAGTACCTGGGCCTTAGGCCGGATGATCTACGGTTACGTTCAACAGCTCGGTGCCGCGAAAGCTCCACAACAGATCACGTATATTCTGCTAGGAATTTCGACATTGCTGCTGTTTCTGGCACTGGCAATGCTGATCGAGGCCGTGATCGCGTTGACCCGTCCAGACGACAACCGCACGCGTCCGAATTCGCCGGTCACGGCAGCTTATGCCGGATGAGGCAACAGGATCTCATTAGCGATATCGAGGACAAGGCAAACCTCCATTATTGAAGTACAAGATCTTCGTGCTTGACGTTTCCGTCCGTGTTGCGGAAGCGAAGAATCATTTCAGGAACACCCGATTTTCGATTAACGTTCACCGTAAGAAATCCGCCAGAAACCCTTAAAAAGCGATGATAGTCAGGAAAATAATCCTCCTGTTTCCAGCCGCCTGCGTGAGAATCACTTCCGGGTCCGACGGAATACTCCCGAACACCGGTCGAAGGATCGACTGACTGGTACTGCCAATGACGGTCACCACAGATGACCACCATCTTCTGTTGGGCAAGAAATTCGCGTAGTTCTTTTCCTTCGTGAGAATAACCTGCATTAGCATGGTTATCTTTCTTTGCTGGACGATCTGGACCAACAATCGGCGTGGGACTTATCAACACGCGGAATGTTGCATCGGAAGCCATCACCGTCTTTTTGAACCAATTCTTCTGCTCGGTCCCCCAGATGGTTTTTGCTGGACCATCGGGCATCGTTAGCGGACTGCGAAAATCTCGCCCTTCAACCAGCCAGATCTGAAGATCCTTTCCCCATCGAAACGATCGGTACGTCGACATGCCCATGGGAACCTGTTCAAGAAACACGGCCTGCCCCTGACGAAAGGTAAAATCACCCATGAAGGGCGTCTGCATTGTTGGCCAGCAGTCATTCAACCAGGTGTCATGATCGTCCTTGATGAAGTAGCTGGTGATCGAACGATGAAACACCACATTCGTCGGCCAGCTATAGGTCCGCTGCCAATGATATCGGGCGAGTTCAAGCGTTTTTGCAAGTTGGTCGTAGTAAACAATGTCGCCTGCGTGCACGAAAAAATCGGGATCTAATCGTGAGATCGCTTCATAGAGTTTAAAACCCTCGGAAGTATCCTGGTCGTCGTTGCCGAAACAGGTCGCGACAGCGAACGAGACCGGCGACGGGAGCTGAGAAACTGGTGCGGTTTTGAATCGTCCTTCGAGTGACGTTCCTGGTTTTTCTTCCACAGTTCGAGTTTCTACGCGGACCTGATAATTCGATGCGGGCCTTAAATTGGAGAGACGGAATTGGCGGGTAAAGTCGGCAAGCGGATCGACTCGCAGCCAGGGCGTTTCAAGCCAGGTGCCACCATCGCAGCGATAAAGTACTCGCACATCCCCATCCACACCCGGAACAGCTTCTTTGAGCGAGCTTACCGAACATCCCTCAGGAAAATAAACACCTTTGACCGGAAGAGTGCGGGGTTTCGCTTCGGTCTTTTCTCGATCGTACTCGATTCGCACTTCAGGCCCGTTCGAAGGATTTCGATTCGACCTCAGCGTGAGTCTTGTCCAGACAATTGCAGAAGACTCATCGACTTCGCCAATCTTTAGGCCGGTCGCCTGATAGGGGCCTTGATCCGCAATCACGGCTTCAAGCGACGGTAACATCATCGCAAAAAGGCCGACACTCATCACTCGAATCATCGTAAGTTGCATCATGCCGGTGTGCCCGAATTCGTTTTGATTGATCACGCTATTCAAAATGGACTCATTCGATCAAAGTCGAACAGCTCTAAACCATATCTGATCGCAATTCGGTTGCGAAACTGAATGGGGAATGTCCGGTTGCGTATTCGAAGACAAATCCGTTGAGCAACGCCGACTTCGTCACGTAGCATTCCGGAATGCAATTGACCCAATAGACATCACGACTTATTTTTGCGAGGTTCAAATTCGCCAGATGGCACAAGCAATAGGGAAATTCGCTTGGTGAAATTTCACAGGGAGTCAGTGATGTCGCGTCGGAAGCCGGGCTATGTGATTGGCGTGATACTTTTGGCGGTTTTGCTGTCTGCTCCTCAGGTCATCATTGGTGGTGGACTCGGTGGTCTGTGGTACTGGCAGGGCCGTTACCCATTGCCGACGCTACCGGGCTTTGGAAACAATGGGTTCTTGATCAACCAGTACAACAGTGTCTCGTGCTGGAAAGACCAATTAATTCAATTCAATTTGAATCAGAATGGTAAATCGAGTTGCCAGATCACGATGAAAGATCCTGAAACGGGTGCGACCAAAGAACTGGATTTACCACTGCCCGAGGGAGACCGCTTTCTGGCAATCCACATCGGTGACCACCTGTGGTTGACCGGAAAAAGTGAGACTTACGAGGTTGTCGATTCCGCATTAGTGAAACGCCCCGTTCCTATTCCTTATCCGAACACGCGTCAAAACCAATGGTTTTTCTATCAAATCCCAGCGGACCAGCAAGGACCAAACGAACTGCCGAATCTGAATTCGTTGTCCAAAACGGATGAAACGACCGTGCTGGCATATCTTGAAAAAACAAAGACGGGGTTTTGTGTGAAGGCTTTCCGCAATGGTGCCTGGAATGCCGTTGGCAACCTGCGATTGCCAACGATTGCGCAAAATCGACTTGTGAGTCCGAGCACAGGCAAACCTGGATTGGCACTGATGTCGGGTGCCAAAGCAACAGTTCAAATTTTCAATACCGGCGACGATGTTCATCTCTTTCTTCACAATGACGGATACGTTCTGTATCGAAAGGGATTGGAATTCGAACCGAATAACAAAGCGATTTCGATCCCGACTGTTGTAAGTGATCCCACCAATGACACGACCGTGAAGACGGTCAGTATGACGCATACGTCCGATACGGAATTTGCCGATATCGTTAACAATCCCGAATGGAAAGGCTGGTCACTTGTTTGCGATCAGCCTGTTGACGACTTTAACGGGGTGATGCGATACACGCACGGACTCGTCGTTGATGGAATGCCTGCGGCTGTGATTGTTGAAGGGACGTTATCTGGCAATCCGATTGGCCGCTTCTATCGATTTGACGGTCAGGCTTGGAGTGAATGGACGACTTTGTCGTTTCCGTTCGGTTCAAGTTCGTTTCGAACACTGAGCGGCCAGGATGGTCAAAAATCGTATCTCATCGCGACAACGACCACTCAAACCATGCACCTCTATGCCGTAGAAGCCACGGGCTTTCGGAAAATCATCGGCTTGGACCGCTGGGAAAACTCCGCGTCAATCGGCCTGTTCTTTTACGCAATGGTTTTGGCCGCGACATCCGTTCTGGGTGCAATTCTCGGTGCAAGCGTTTGGATTCTCATGCGATGGTGCCAGAAACCTGACTACGAGTTCGGAGTCCAGACCGTCAAGCTGGCCTCCGTCGGGTGGCGAGCGATTGCTCGAACCATCGACCTGACAATCATCGGTGTTTCGATCGTCGGTATCGGTGCCTTTCTAACAAGGGATTTTGATTGGCTGTCACTGGCCGAAGCATTGAATCTGGGTGTCGATCACCCAACTCTGACAACCGCCGTTCGAATTGTCTCAACCTTGGCATTCTGCCTGGCAACAATGATCGGGATGCTGATGGTCACTCAGGCAAAATGGGGAATCACCCCCGGTAAATGGTTGTGCCGATTGAGAACAGTACGGACCAGCCTGAGACCCTGCGGATTCGCAAGAAGTCTCGCCCGAGAAATCGTCTTCTTCGTCGATTGCGGCAATTTCATTTGCTGGACCCCCGGCATACTGAGTATCGCACTAACCGATCACCGACAGCGCTTGGGCGATCTTGTGGCAGATACGATCGTGGTCGAGAAGGGTGCGCCAGAAAAGATGAGTTGACGAAGTTGAAGCGTGGCGTTTCTCGCAGGGGAGGGTTCGATAGATCGGCGTTTTAATGAACTTTCGAATCTGGATCGGCGTTACGCCGATTTGTTTTTTGTCCCAATGGGATAAAATCGCGGAAGAAACTTTGCTGCGTTACTCGATAGTGCGTAGACGACGCCCCAGGCTCTCGAAATTTTTTTGAATTTTTCTGTGGTGGTTTTTCGTTCGCAAGCGTGCCCGGCACTACGAGCCAAAGCTTGCACGGGCTGAAGCCCATGCTACGAATGAGTTGTCTTCAACCAGGCGCGGGTGAGGTTCCATGACTGACGCACCTGATAGACGGAAAGATCGAGTGCGATAGCCGATCAGCGGCTTGCTGTTCACCCCGATCGATCGCGTTCAGAACATTGGAAACGTCATCCACGAGAACCCACTCATTTCCGTATCGCGTATGCCGCCCTGTGCAAAAAAGAACCTCGCAAACGTAAGTGGAGGTATCTGTGGGGTCAATTGCAGTCCGAGGTTTTTTGTCTGGCCAGACAAGGTACTCGATCCCTGCAAAACACGGGAAAAGATTTTTGAACACGAAGGACACGAAGGTAACGAAGTGGAGAGAACTCGGGAATGTATTTGAAGTCGTTTCGCGACCGCGTCGATCGGACTTGCGGTTCCCCATTGGAGTTGGTCTGATCGATCAGTCAAAACGACCGGGCTTGAAAATCGAGCATGCGACGAGATCGCAGCAATTCTTTGTTGACCCTTACGGATTAGATCAATGAATCCACAAATTGGAAAAGTGACGCTGTTTACGTTTTGGGTAGGCTTCGTTTTGATGGCGACCAGCAGTCAGTTCGTTAGCGCCGCGGGTACCAAAGTCACGACATTGTCTGTTCCATCGGGTGGTCATGCGATGTCGGCAAAGATTGACGCCAAGGGAGTGATCCATCTGGTGTGTGACTCGTCGGATGGTCCTCAATACTTTCAATCTGCGGATAACGGCAAGACTTTCAGTGCGCCGATGCCGCTTCTGGATCAGGCGTCGCGTAAGCCAGGGCTTGAGTTCATTATCTGGGATATGGCCGTGACTTCCGAAGGGGCGGTTCATGTCGTTCTGGGGAACAATGCCTGGAAATTAAAACTTCCCAAGGACGAATGGGGATTTTTTTATACTCGTCGATTGCCGGACGAGACATCATTTTCGCCTTTGAAAAACATCAATCACAAACCGAGTGAAGGGTTTTCTCTGGCGGTCAGTGATACGGGAACTGTCACGGCCGTTTGGATGGCGGACAAGCTTTACGCGAACGTTTCACATGACGGGGGAACGACATTTTCCTCGACAGTTGAGATCGATCCGGCATTAAATCCTTGTAATTGTTGTACGACGAGTTCCGTGTATGGGGCTGACGGACGGCTGGCAATTCTTTATCGAGAAGAAACGGATAACAATCGCGACATGTATTTGGCGCTCTGGGAGCAGAAACTGAACCATGTGACGAAGACGCGTGTCAGTACAACGCCGTGGAAGATCGATACCTGCCCAATGACTTACTATTCAGTCGTTCGCAGTGGGAATGGTTATCTTGCTGCCTGGCCAACGAAGGGCGAGATTTATTTCGCAATACTGGATGCAAACGGTTCGCCGACATCGCCGAAAGAGGTCAAGACACCGGGTTCAAGCGGGATGCGATCGGGAATCGTTCCGATTGCGACACCCGACGGCCACACGCTGGTTGCGTGGAAGAAAGAGAACCAGCTCGGCTGGCAACTGTACGATGAACGTGGTCGGCCATCGGGAGTCCCTGGAACAACGAAGAGCAACGGAACTGGGGTTGCGGGGGTCGTTTCGACGGATGGCGAACTCGTTCTGTTCAAGTAACCGGCCAGTTGATTGTTGCAAAGTGACTTACAACAAGACCCGTTGCAACGGAAATTTCCTGAAGTCGGGTTATTGCGTTCGTTCGGTAAAGTCATGCCAGGTATGACATTCCGGAGATCGATCTTTGCAAAATGAGCCGAAAAGAGAAAGAAGACTCGAATCTCGGCAATTGCGTGTATAGACTATTGCGTACGTTTAAGGCGACCGCGCTCGCCAACTCTGTAGCCGAAAGGAAGTCCTTACGGCTCAACTGTTTGATTGAGGGAATCTGATCGTGTCGACTATCTCCGCCAGCCAGCCATTGTCCACCGAAACGCGAACGCTGACCGGGGCCGATGTGTTCGTCGAATGCCTCATCCGACAGGGAACGGACGTCATTTTCGCATATCCAGGTGGATGCAGTATGCCGCTGCATCAATCTTTGACGCACCGAAGTGCGGATATCCGGACCATCCTTCCTCGTCACGAACAGGGTGGTGCGTTTGCGGCTCAAGGCGTTTCCCGGACGACAGATCGCGTTGGCGTTTGTATGGGAACTAGCGGCCCTGGTGCAACGAATCTCGTGACGGCGATTGCCGATGCGAAGATGGACAGCATCCCCATGATCGCGATTTCCGCTCAGGTTCCAACGACTCTGATCGGCAGCGATGCCTTTCAAGAGACCCCGATGGTCGAAATCTGTCGCGCCATCACCAAGCACCACTATCTGGTAACCAAGACCGAAGACATTCCTCGGATCATCAAGGAAGCGTTCCACATTGCTCGGACCGGTCGACCAGGTCCAGTGTTGATCGATGTTCCGAAGGATGTCCAGTTGAATCAGGTGACTTGGGACGTTGATTATGACCCTGAGATGAACCTGCCTGGTTATCATCCGGAAGTTCGCCGAGTTCATCCGAACCAGATTCGGGCGATCTTGAAGATGATCCGCGAATCGAAGAAGCCGATTTTCTACGCCGGTGGCGGGATTATTCAAGCCAACGCCAGTGAAGAGTTCACCAAGTTCGCTCGTAAGACCGGCATCCCCGTGGCAACAACCGTGATGGGGATTGGTTGTTTTCCCGGCGACGATGAACAGTCGTTGCACATGCTGGGGATGCATGGCACCGTCTATTCCAATTATGCAATCAACGAAGCTGACCTGCTGTTAGCGTTCGGAGTTCGTTTCGACGATCGCGTGACAGGAAAACTGAGCGAATTCGCGAAACACGGCAAGATTGTGCATGTGGATATCGATCCATCGGAACTCCACAAAAATAAGATTGCTGATATTCCCGTCGTCGCGAACATCAAGGAAGTGCTTCAAGGTTTGAACGCGATGATCGCGGACGAAGACGTTCCGAAGATCGACGCCTGGTGGGAAACGATCAACGGCTGGAAGAAGCAGTATCCGCTACGAGTTAAAGACAGCGGCGATTTCATCATTCCACAGTACGCGATCGAAGAATTGTGGCGTCAAACCAAGAAACTTGACACCTACATCACGGTTGGCGTCGGCCAGCACCAGATGTGGGCGGCTCAGTTCTACAAGTTTGATCGTCCGCGACGATGGCTGAGCAGTTCCGGCTTGGGAACCATGGGCTTTGGTCTGCCTGCCGCCATGGGGGTTCAAGCCGTTCATCCAGAATCGCTGGTGGTTGATATTGACGGTGACGGCTGCATGCTGATGAACCTGCAGGAACTCGCCACGCTGAAGTGCGAAAACCTGCCGGTCAAGACGCTGCTGCTGAATAACCAGCATCTCGGGATGGTGATGCAGTGGGAGGATCGGTTCCTCGAAGGAAGCCGTGCTCACACGTATCTTGGCCCGGTTGATCATCCTGAAGCGGTCGGTGCCGGAGCAGGCGGACACTACGAAGAGACGTATCCCAATTTCGTGCAGATTGCCAAGGGTTTTGGTTTAGGATCGGCCCAGGTCCGGAGCAAGAAAGAATTTCCTGCGGCGCTCAAGGCAATGTTGGAATACGATGGCCCGTATCTGCTGGATGTGATCTGTCCGTACCAGGAACACGTGTTGCCGATGATTCCGGGTGGAAAAACGGTCAAAGACATCATCATCGAATAGGATTTATTTATGTCAACTTCTGTCGATGAAACATCCACCTTGGCAACGCGCATCCTTGATCGAGTTGAAGAGCTGGTCCTGACCGCCGAACGCGAAACAAAGCCTTTGGAATTGGACCCCCTGCGTCGCGAATTGTTTGAATTGTTCGTGACGGCGAACGGAGCCGGTTACACCAATGAAGACGCTGAGCCTGACCTTTCGGCGGACGGGTTATGCCGTACGCTTGGTGCGCGCTGGGGATTGAAGGATGCTGCGAAGAGTGCGATCGAGCTCAACGGGCGAATTCCCGCAGACCATCTGGCTAAAATGAGACTGCTTTGGTCACTAATGCGGATGTGGATGGAGTGGTCTTATGCATGGGATCGCTGGGCCGAATTCCATCAGAACGAAGAGTGACCCACGCAGAAAAACTTCGAACTTTTCGCGACCGGGTTGCATATTTGCTGCAAGTTCCGTATTCGATTCATATCAAAACGTGTTTGATCACATCTCTTCGGCGTGCGGTGACAGGGGTCAACGACTTCGAGGAATGCCAGTCGGCGTTTGCTGTGATGAAATTTCGCTTTTCACTGAAAACTGTATGAGCAGCGATCTATGATGAATACCCCTTCAGTATTCCGCCGCTTGTGGCTCGTTATATTGCTGGCCGGAATCGGTTTGAGCGACGTCGTCTGGGCACAACAAGGTCCACCTTCGACAACGACTGCGCCAACTGCGGTGGCACCATCATCCGCACCTTCCGGTGCCATTGGCAGAGACAGTAATAGCTATCCTCCGCTTCCCGTCCCGTTCTACCGTGGTAGCCACCCGACGCGTCGCGATCTTGTCGGTTTCTACTTTCACTCGTTCATGCTGATCTATCTCATCGGGTTGTTCGTTGTCTGGATCTGGACGGCAAGCTGGATCGATACTGATGCCAACGAACTGAAAGTGAAACCGCAGCTGTGGAATTCGATCGTTTTATTGACCGGGGTTGCGGGATTCGTTGGATCGCTTTGTGCGCCACAATGGTTTCTCAGTTTTCTGTCGATGACCGCCGGTTACGCCGTTCCCATGGGAATTTACGTCGCCGAACGAAATAAGCGTGTGCCGGAATCGGGTAAGGTTCTGACCCCCCGACACCTCAAGTCGGTCGCTTTGCGATTGCTGTCCCGAATGGGTATGAACGTTGGCACCAAAGAACAGCGAAGCCACGCTGGGGGACCACCAATTCGCTTGATCGGGAAATCCGGTAAGGGGGCTGGTGAGGTTGACCGATCTCGTCAGGTCGAAAGTTCGACCGGTTATATCGCGGCTCGAGAACTGGTCTATGACGCAATTCTTCGCCGAACGACGGATATCCACCTCGAACCTAAAGAAGGTGAGATGTCAGTTCGGCTGCGTATCGACGGTGTGATGTATCCCGCCGAAGCGTTTGATCGCAGTACGGGTGATGCTCTCGTCAATATTTTCAAAGTTCTGTCTGCAATGGACATCACGGAACGGCGAAAAGCACAAGACGGTAGTTTCCGAGCCGAGATGGAAGGACGAACCATCGACTTCCGCGTTGCCACCCAAGGTCTTCAGGGTGGCGAAAAGATGGTAATTCGTATTCTCGACAAGGGGGCAACCGCCAAAACGCTTGTCGACCTCGGGATGCGAAAACAACTTGTCGAACAGATGCAGGCGATCGTCAGTCAACCACACGGTATGTTTCTCACCTGTGGTCCGACGGGTGCCGGTAAATCGACAACACTGTACGCGGCATTGCAGGAGATCAATGCCTACGAAAACAACATCATCACGGTCGAAGATCCCGTCGAATATAAGATGCCGAATGTCACTCAGATCGAAATCAATTCCAAGGCGGGACAGACTTTCGCGACGGCACTCAGAAGCATTTTGCGGCAAGACCCCGACGTCGTGATGATCGGCGAAATCCGCGATGGCGAAACAGCGAAGATTTCCTGCCAGGCAGCGAATACCGGGCATATGGTATTCTCGACCATCCATGCGAATGACACGATCGCGGCGTTGTTCCGTTTGATTGATCTGGAAGTTGAGCCGTTCCTCCTGGCAAGTTCTATCTCGGCAATCCTGGGGCAACGACTGGTTCGCAAACTTTGTACGGATTGCAAAGAAGCGTATAAGCCGTCAGCCGACTTGTTACAGAAGATTGGCCTTCCAGCCGACAAGGTCGACAAGTTTTATCGTCCGCCAACAAAGCCAGAAGGGACATGTCCTTCGTGCAACGGTCTGGGATACACGGGGCGTATCGGCGTGTTTGAATTGCTGGTCATCAATGATCGATTGCGCGATCTGATTCGCGAAACGCCAAACATGACTGCGATTAAGGCCGAAGCCCGAAAGAACGGGATGTTGTACATGAAAGAAGAAGGCTTGCGATTAGTCGTTAAAGGGACAACATCGATTGATGAATTGTTGCGAGTTGTGAAATGAACAGGTCAGTCAACCGATGACAGCCTGATCAATCGTCAAATGAGATCCAGCGGCAAAAATAGATCACTCCTTTTCGTCGAGTTTGAAGCATCATGATTGATATCATTTGTCTGGCCGTCGTAGCGGTTGTGACGTGGTTAGTCGCCAGCGAAGGGATCTGGGGTGCGGCTCAGACGTTTCTGTGTACGTTACTGGCCGGCCTGATGGCGATGAACTTCTTTGAACCGCTGGCCAATTCGATCCGTGGTCTGGTTGGAGACAATTACGCTGACATTGTTGCGTTGTTAGGACTGTTTACCGGGTTCTGCTTTGCGTTGCGAATGGGGACCGAACAGCTTTCACCGAGCTACATCCAAGTCATCCCGATGCTGGACACAGTCGGTCGGTGGGCATTTGGAGCCGTGACAGGCTACTTGACGATGGCAATCTTGCTGACCGCCGTACATACCGCTCCATTGCCGCGCGAGTTTCTGGGGTTCAAGCCCGAACGAAAGAACTTTTTTGAAATGGCTCCTGACCGGCAGTGGCTGGGATTCACGCAGTATGTTTCCGAAAAGCCGCTTTCAAAAGCAATTTTCAAGGACAAGTTCGGTAACCAGGATATTGTCCTGGTCCATGCATTTGATGGCAAATACGAAAAGGTCGGCGATCCGGCCAAACCCTATCCGAATGGGATCTGGCCTTCATTTCCAATCCGTTATGCAACGCGTCGGGAACGTCTTGATACGAATCAGGGTGGTGGGTCAGGGGGAACACCGGCCCAGCCGGTGGTGCCAACTCCTTTAAAACCTGCGATTCCCGGTCAGGATGGACCGCCCGTCGGCTTTTGAGGAAGACTTCATGGAAACGTGCTGTCATCACAGTTTCCGTGGAATTGCCATGATGGCCAAAAGCGCAATCGCTGGCGTCAACGGTGCCCTCATGCGGGTATTTGTCCAATAGAAAAGATGAGCCAACTGGACTGACGCGATCAGGACAAAAAACGGAAGCCACAGATTTCGGTCCGAGCGACATGCAACGGTGACCAATCCAACGCAAGCGGCAGTCAGTATCAAGGAATAAAACCAGCCGACGGCTGTCATGGCCCATCCGCCTGTTTGAGCCGTCACCTCGCCTTGAGGAACGATGTTCCAAAGGCTGCGAACGCGGTGGAGGACGGCTGCTGCGAATAACCGGGGTGTGGCAATGATGAATTGCTTCGCCTGATTTGAATACCACCGATCGCGTTGCACTTCTGATGCCTGTAGTCCAATGTCGTTTTGAATCTTCGACTCAAGTTCCATCTGCCAGTTGAGCAGGCTGTCATGCTGCCAGACGGTCCCCCATGGTTGTTCGACAACCTCTTGATAAAAGACGGGATTATTACCCAGAAGCAATGTGTAACCCCCATGAGTGGTCGTGAGAATCGGAACTCCGAACACAATCCAGTTCCGTATCAACCAGGGGCCAACAACGCAAAATGTGCTAATCAGAGTCCAAGCCCATCCGGGCAAAAACGGTATCGATCGGGATTGCGGTTTCTCGACATCCTGCCGTTTCAGGGGGGTGAACCAAAACAGGGGATAAAGAACCGCAATCAGCCAGAACGTTGGTCGGCAAAGGACCAGCAATCCAAAAGAAAGGCCGTTCAGAATCCGTTTGGTGTAATCTTCGTGACGATTTCCAGGCGGGAGGGACATTACGGTCCAGAGCCAGAATGTCGCTAATAAGGCACAAATCGATTCCGTCATTGGCTGGCACGAATACCAGACCAGCAACGGATCGATCGCTACGATCAATGCTGCGAGAAATCGCATAGGGCCGAAGTTCAGACATGTTCCCAATCGTGCAGTGAGCCAGACGGTCAGCAGGCCGGCGATGATATTGATTCCGCCAACGACGACAGAAGGGGTGAAGCACGCTAGCCCTGCGCCAAGAAAGAGTGGATACAGTGGCGGGCGAAACGCGGTGGCGACCAAGCTGCCTGGGCTACTATAGCCCCGCCCTTCGGCGACACCGATCGCGATTCCAAGATAAGCGTCTCGATCAAGAACCAATTCATGGGGCCGGATTGCGATGACTGCCAGTCTCAGTCCCAGCGCAATGACGAGACATGCCATCATTCCGATCGCGTCAACGCGTGACTGTTTACGGGACGCATCCATGAACGAGGCTCAACCTTGAACCCGCCTGCGAACGGCGAGTGGACCCGTTCGCGGACAAGTTCGACAAAAGTAATCCGTCAATTCTTTTCTTTCGCAACAATCTTGATTTGATCGGGCTCTTCGACTTTGATCTGAGGTTTTTCTTTTTGAACAAGCACCGTTCCGGTCACTTCAATCAGTTTTCCTTTGAAATGAACTTCAGGCTTTTCAATTCCGGCCTTCTTGAACTTTCCCAAGTCGTTCTTCGAGATAAAGATCGTGAAGTTCTTGGCGTCTTTGAAGTCTTCTTCGGAATTCAAATACCGATTGTTGTCACCTCCGGTTGATTTGACCTCCATCTGCATCACCACTTTTTCATTGACTCGTTTAGCCGCTTCCGCCGGGGTGAGCGGTGGAGTTTCGGCTGCTGCAAAAACGAAAAGTGGAAGCGAAGACAGAGCGATCAAAAGGCCAGACAGTCGCATCGCGAAATCTCCCGAACAGGTACCAGTGAAAACCAATTCTGAGGTTGAAACGATTCGATGACAGAATAGCCGATTTCAGTCATGAAAACGATCTGCCGGGATTTGATGTGTTCGTTTCGGTCGATGTCAGCGGGCCGATCAGGGACGATCGTCAGCCACGAACGGTGGGGCTTCACCTTGAAGCAGGCACCAGGCATTTTCTGCTGCACGCTGCTCGGCTTCTTTCTTATTTGGACCCCAGGCGGGCGGATAGGAATCCGTTCCGACAACCGCCGCAATCTTGAAGCACTTCAGATGATCGGGGCCGGATTCGTCGAGTAACTGATAAAGCGGCGTTCCACGTTGGTTCTTCTGCACGAGTTGCTGAAGCAAGCTTTTGTAATTCCGTCCGTGTGAAGACTCGACGGTTCGATCGATCTCAGGTTCGATGAGTCGAATCAGGAACGGTTTGACAACTTCCATACCCCCATCCAGATACAGTCCCGCCACGATCGATTCGAAGACCGCAGCCTGTACCGAAGGCGGAATTTTTTCAAATTCAGACAGGCCTTTACCAAGGCGCAGGAATTCACCAAGTCGCAGGTCTGCACTCAGTTTTGCACACGTGGTTCGGCTGACAACGACCGATTTGATTCGAGTCAGCTCCCCCTCCGTCTTCTCGGGAAATCTCTGGAACAGCAGTTCGCAGACGACGGTTCCCAGAATCGCATCGCCCAGGAACTCAAGTCGCTCGTTCGAATCGAGCCGTGTGCGTGCGATTGACGAGTGCGTCAAACAGCGCTGCAACAATGCTCGATCGTGAAACTGATAATTGAGTGACTTTTCACATGCCGACAGATTTTCTTCCAGCGAAGAAAAATTGGTAACGGCGGACATAGATTTCCCCGACGCACAGGCTGGGACGCGAACTTCCAGCGCGGGATCTGAGGTGGAACAGAATCTCTTCTGATTCATACCGCTGATCTCAAGCTGACGAAACCTCTATATTCCGCAAAAGAACAGATGTCAATCCGAATAGCGTATTTCCAATATTCGTAACCTGGTCGATGAGCTCATTGAACCGGGAAATTTCCAACATCAAACCCGTCTCGATCGTAGGGAAAAAATGCCGTTCTTCGTCGATTGTTAATGAAGAAAATTTGGCAAAATCGAGACAAGTAATAAAATTGGGTTCGTTGCGGTGATAACGAGATTGGTGCTCGGGTCCTTTACCGCGTTGACTTCGTTTTGAGCAAGGAGAATTTCCATGCTGACAGGTTTGAAGATCCCCCAGAATGTGTTGTTCATGTTAACTGGTGGTGTTTTGGTCTTATCGGGAATGGCCTTATCACATCGGCCGGCTGCGGTTGCCGTACCCCCGCTTCCTAAAGCGGACGATTTGTCTGCGGCGTTTCGGCAAGTCGCATCAGACGCAATCCCAAGTATTGTTTCCATTGAAAGTGTGACCAAAGGAAAACGAGTTCAAGCGATTCCTCAAGGCTCGCCATTCGATGAAGGCTCACCCTTTCGTCAGTTTTTCCGGAATGACCCTCAGTTGGAAGAGTTATTCAAAAATCGCATGCCGAGACAGATGGCTGTACCGCCTCGTCAATCGATGGGTTCAGGATTTATCATCGATGCAAAAGGGGTCATTCTGACGAACAGCCATGTCGTTAAAGGGGCGGATGAAGTCAAAGTCCGCCTGCATGATGGGCGAGAATTCATCGCCAAAGAAATCAAATCCGACCCAAGAACCGACGTTGCGATTGTCCGAATCGAAGCTTCCGACCTGAAACCGATTCGACTGGGAGACAGCCGCGCCGTGGAAGTGGGTGATTGGGTTCTGGCGATCGGCAGCCCGTTCGGGTTGGATATGTCCGTCACAGCAGGCATTATCAGTGCCAAGGGCCGCAATCGAATTACAGAGCGAGCAGATTTCTTACAAACCGACGCGGCCATCAACCCCGGTAACAGCGGTGGCCCGCTGATCAGTATGCGAGGGGAAGTCATCGGGATCAACACGGCAATCGCAACCGAAAGCGGCGGATACGACGGAATTGGATTTGCCATCCCGACGCACATTGCTGGTTGGGTCAGCGATCAATTGGTGAATTCTGGTGAAGTTCGACGTGGATATATTGGAACTCAGATTCAGGCTGTCGACGCGAAAACGGCCAAACAGTTCAACGTCAAAATTCATGAAGGTGCCATCGTTCATTCGGTCCTTCCGGGGTCACCCGCCGAAAAAGCCGGGCTTGAGCCGGGCGATGTCATTCTGAACCTGAATGCCCAGAAGATTGACTCGCCAACAGCCCTGCAGGGAGTCGTCGAGCAATTAACGATTGGAAAAGGCTATCCGATGGAAATTGTTCGCGATGGCAAACGACAAAAACTGACCGTCACGATTGAACAGCTGCCGAAAGACCTCACCGTTGCAAGTACTGGAGAATCCGGTGAGGAACCTCATGATTCGAAGTTCGACAAGTTTGGGTTGGAACTGCGCGCTCTAACCAAAGACCTGGCAAAACAATTTGGACTGAAAGCAACGACAGGTCTGGTTGTCACAGGGGTCCAGGAAGGCAGTATCGCCGAGCAGGGCGGCATCAAAGCGGGTGATATGATCGAGAAGGCGGGTGGCCAGGTCATGAATTCTGTCGAAGACTTTGAAAAGGCGAAAACGGAATTTTCTGGCGGAGACGGCCTGGTACTCAATGTTCGCTCGGCGAATGGTCGACGATTTTTCGTTGTGCTGAAAGTTGAATGAACAAAACAAACAGGGAGTTCCAACTTGTTGGAACTCCCTGTTCAGGCTATTTCAAAAATGTTTCGAACGGGAACAACGGGAACTCAGACCAGTTCCGCGATCGGTTCGCGATGGTCAACAAGGAATTGTGGTCGTCCCGTTGGATCTTTCAAAGTCGTATTCATTGGATCGATACCCAAGTTCCGGTAGATCGTCCCAACGACTTCTTGAACGTGGACTGGGCGATCCTTGGCGTATTCGCCAAGTCGGTTCGTTGAACCGATGACCTGACCAGTTCGCATTCCACCACCAGCCAGCAAGGCACAGCTGACTTGAGGCCAGTGATCGCGACCCGCACCAGGATTAATTCGTGGCGTACGGCCGAACTCACCCCAAACAGCAACCGTGACGTCATTCAGCATGCCACGGTCATCAAGGTCTTGCACCAACGCACTGACACACTGATCCAGTTTTGAGCCGTGATCACGGACCAGGTCAAAATTCGCTCCGTGGCTGTCCCAACGACCGTACGACAAGGTGACGCAACGAACACCGACCTCAACCAGACGACGGGCGATCAGCAAATGTTCGTTACAGGTTGGGGCACCGTCATACTGATACTTGTAAGGTTTGCCGTCGCCGTAACGGGCTCGCAGCTTTGGATCTTCTTTACTGAGATCCAGGGCATCAACAAGTTTGCTGGATGTCAGGACACCAAACGCTGCTTCTGAGAATGCATCCATTCCGCGAAGCATGCCCGACCCATCGACCTCTCGTTTCAAGAGATCGAGACCTTTCAGTAGTGACTTACGATCTTGCAGCCGATCCATCGACATGCCATTCAATCGCATGTCCGATGTCCCTTCACCTTGCGGTTTGAATGCCTGGAACGCGGCACCGAGATACCCAGCGGTTCCAGGATCGGACCATGGAGCATGTTGTGTCTTTTCCGCCAGGGCAACGGCAGAAGGAACTCCGGGGTCCTTAGGACCGAACAGCTTGCCAGCAACAGCACCGATACTTGGGCGACCGCCTACCGACGCGATACTGTTTCGTGGCCATCCTGTGTAGCACTGGAACGCGTCGTGGGCACCGTCGTTGCCGACAACCGATCGGATCGCGACAAATTTGTCCATCATGGACGCGATCTGCGGAAAACATTCGCCGATTTCGATTCCGGGGACGTTCGTCCGAATCGGATCGAACTCGCCGCGAATTTCTCTTGGCGCGTCGACCTTGATATCCCACATGTCCTGATGTGGTGGACCACCACCCAGAAAAATATTGATAACAGCTTTGTGAGGCGAATGTGATCCAGTGGACTGTTCTGCTCGAAGAACATCAGCCAGCGATAACGATGCTGCTGAGCCGAAGGCAAAGCCACCGATTTTCAGAAAACCGCGACGACTGATTCCATCGCAATATTTGGCAGGTTGTCCGAAAAGTGTCAGCATTGAGGCCGTTCCTTTCGCAGTGTCGCTTTTTCAAAGGTGGGATAACCGCGCAGCCAGCAACCCTGCTGTGCGGGGGTAGGATCTTTTCATATTTCAGTGGCCACTGATGCGTTACAGACTAACAAACCCGGTTCAGGCCGGTCAAGCCTCTGTTTTTTTGGTTGTCAAACGATCGCGGACAGAAACGGCGTCCTACAGCAATTCTTTGAACACACCAGTTTGTTATCGACCGACACCATCGCATCGAAGCAGGCTGATTTGTTGGCTCGCTTTTCCTTGAAAAGTCACCCTGGTCCAAAAATTTACCCCATTCGTCTCATAGGTCGCATTTGTCCCATTTTTAACGCGAACACAGGCAATAAATCTCCAACAAAAATACCTAAACCTCATGGCTGCAAATGTTTCTGTAAAAAAAGCACTTCGACAGCACGTTGATAATCACTGTTATCCTTTTTGCTGAAGCCATGGCCTTCGTTGTTCGCAAAAACGGTCCAGACATTGCGCCCGTTTGATCTCACTTTGGCTGCGATTTGTTCCGCCTCATAGAAAGGGACTCGGGGATCGTTACGACCGTGAATGACTAGTAAAGCGGATTTGATTTTGTCGGCATTATTGAGCGGGCTGATTTTTTCGAAGGTTGCTTTCATGTCGGGATCACGTTCGTCGCCGTATTCGGCTCGACGCAGATCGACTCGATATCCGGCGGTTTTCTCCAGAAAGGTGATGAAATTGGCGATCCCGACAACGTCGATCCCCGCTTTAATTCGATCGCCAAAATGTGTGAGCGACGCCAAAGTCATGTAGCCACCATAAGACCCCCCGGCGACAGCAATCCGCGACGAATCGAGTTCTGGTTGCTGTCCGATCCAGTCCAGTAGCGCACCAATATCTTTGACGCTGTCCTCACGCTTTTCTGCGTTATCGAGTTTCAGATAGGTTTTGCCATATCCGCTGGAACCCCGTACGTTCGGGCAAACGACAGCGATTTTCAATTCGTTCAAATAGAACTGAATGATGGGCGAGAAGGATGGTTGATACTGTGATTCGGGTCCCCCGTGAATGCTGATGTAGACAGGAATCTTTAATGGCTTCGCGTTCTGGCTTGGACTTGTTGATTTGTCCTGGGTGTCAGCAGGATTTTTTGGCTTGAAATAATAGGCGGGGATGATTCGACCATCGAACGACTTGAATCGAATTCGCGTCGGAGTGACAAATGAATCTGGATTCAGCCCACCCACTTCGCTGAATGTCCACCGAGTCAATTCGCCAGTTTTCAGCAGAATCGAATAGGCATCGGGCGGGGCGTCGGGTCTTGACAGAGTAAAACCAAGTCGCGTTCCATCCGGCGAGAATTCGATTCCAGTGACAATTCCCAATGGTATTTTCAATTCGCTTCTAGCGTTGTTCAATCCGATCTGAAACAAACGGGACGCACCGTCTTCATTTACTGTAAACGCGACCGATCCCGATTCTTGATCGACGGCGATGTCCGTAACATCCCACGGAATATCGTTAGTCAACCACGAATATTTTTGCGTTGTCAGGTCAAATCGAGCCAGGCATCGGAACTCGTTGTCGGCATCGGTTGCCATCAGAATCGATTTTCCTTCAGCAGCGAATGCCATTGAGCCAATCGCGACTGAGTCGCCAGATGGCAATGGTAGATCGGTTCGCTGGCCGGTCTGCACGTCGAGTAACGCAGGATACGATTCATTGGCCGAAACGAAGCGTGAAATCAACAGCGTCTTTCCATCGGGAGACCAGTCATGTGTGTTCCAGGTCTGCTTTTCGACCTGCATCAATAATGTCATGGAATCAGGTCGATGGAGATCCAATACAAAGAGATCGGAGTCACGTCCATTTCGCTTGTTGCTCGAAATGATCGCCTGTGATCCATCCGATCGAATCGCTCCGAGCTTGTTGCGAGACTTTCCGTCCGTCAGCAATGTTGTTTTGAAATTGCGTCGATCGAGCAAATGGACCTGATCATTTTCGTTTCCGCCGGTATCCATCATCAACAAGATTGATCCGTCGGTCCCCTTTGGCATAAACCTTCCCGAGACCGGTTCGTCGAAAAATGTGATCTGTTCACGTCGGCCGGCAGGTTCATAGACTCGGTGCAACTGCGACGAATTGCCAAACCGTGTGTTAATCAGGATTCCCTTACCGTCGGGAGCCCATCCGCGGAAAGCAGCACCTCGCACGCTTTGATACTGGGCCAGCTTGGCAAACAGCTCGGGTGGAACCTGAGGGACTTCTTGCGTCTCAATCGCGGCAGGTTTACGGGGATCTGCCTCAGCCCAAACGAACACCGAACTCCCACCAAGACAAACATATCCTGCGATGAGGATCGTCAGGTAGCGAACAGACGGGGTCTTCATCAACAACCTCTTTCCAAATACCACTGACAGTTACAACAATCGCCCTCGTCTGTTCTCCATACTTGGAGGCACGAACCTGGCTGAGTTGAAGGATATCGCCGTGAGGGTCAGCCTACCAAGCCAGCCTGAAATCCGACAATAGTGACAAGCATCTTCGGACTGGTGGTTCGTCTGCTTTGTTGTTCGACGAAACTTGGCTAAACCAAGGCCGCACATGGTACGGTGGTCATGTCGGCGATATAATCCAAGTGGCAAATTCAGCCCATCTGTTGTTCCATCCGTATTTCGCTGCTCTTGAAAAGACTCCATGCGCGGATTCCTTGATCGAACGACGCACACCACCGACATCGCGTTAATCCGGGTCGGTAAATGCGACTTGAATCGCCATTACATAGCAAATCGAATTCACTTTCGTGACCACGTCTGTGTCCGACTGGTATTGTATTTTGCATTCTTCATTTCCTGCCTGTCGGAATGGGGAGATGCAGCGGATGACCCGAAAAAATCGGGCCTCGTCAGACCAAACAAAGAGGCCAAAAGCTCGGAAAAGGACGAAGACGCGGGTTTACCCAAATATGCAGACATGGAATTGCCCTCTGCCGAAGAATTAATACGAGCAAAGCCTTTTGATTGGGTTGTCCTCAAAAACCAGGAAGTTCTGGTCGTCGAACCAGTCGGGCCTCGTCCCGATACACTCGCCAGATTGACGAGCGAATTCGATCGTTATCTTTTGAGGGGTAAAGCAAGATTTCCCGCTGGTGACGAACGACTGAAAGAGCGTCGCCAGCAGTTTCAACGACTTCCGATCACGCTGATCGATCCTGGGCAGGACCAGGACCCAGACTATCTTGTCGAAACCAAGATGATTCTGAAAATCGAGTATTTTGAAGACCTTGTTCTGCGTCGAACAAGCTTATTAGTCGACGAAGGAATGATTCCACTTGCCTACGATTTGCTGATGTTCGTCGATCGTCGGAATCGTGATAACAACGTTCGTTTAACGGATAACTATCAGTTGCTACGTCGAGAGGAAGCCGCAGCCGCCACGGCTGATGATGAACAATCGCGATATGTTGTCTCTGATCCCTTGCCACTGAAACTTGTCAAGTTCTGGCCGAAGTTCGACGAAATCTATCAAAGGCTGCTGTTCACCGATGCAGGGCAGCGTTCGGCTCGTGGCGATTACGAGGGGGCGCTTCGTTTGTTAGAGGACTTGTGGGACCGGAATTCTACTTACCCAGCCCTTTCGGAATTCTTCGGCAACGTGATCGACAAGTTGATCACTGCGCAGGTGGAACGGACAGATTTTCGGCAGGCTCGTTATTTTCTCGGTCGAATAACGACTCGCGATTCCCAGCACCCGATCGGATTGAAATGGCGATCTGAACTCGTTGCTCGGACAGCCGCATTAATCAGCGAAGCAAGAAGTGCATCGGCGCAGGGAGACGCGGCGAATGCGGCAAGTCTGATCGATATTGCTGCTCGAGTCTGGCCCGATACTCCCGGGTTAAGGGATGCACACCGCGAATTAAACGATCGTCATCAAAGCGTTCGTCTGGGAGTGCTTCGTTTGCCGGGTGAAGCAACGAAATATCCTTTCGAAACGACAACCGACTCCGCCGCGAAGAACCTGACTCTTCAACCGTTGTTTGAACCGATTCGTGTCGATGAGCGTGGTGTACGATACCGTTCGACAATTCTGGAAACGTGGGAACCAATGGACCTTGGTCGTCGGGTCCAGTTCACCTTGCGACTGAATCGCCAGGACTGGGAATCTCGGACCTTGATGACCTCGGCGGATATCCTGGGTGAAATTGCGGCGAAGATCGATCCGAACTCTACTTCGCCTGACGAACGTTTGTCAGGAATCATCGAAGATGTCGAAGTTCAATCCCCGTCGCAATTTTCAATTCATTTTCGACGACTCCCCTTGCGACTGGAAGCGTTGTTTCAGTTCCCGGTTTTGCTTGTCGACTGGCGTATGCTCAATCCAGACATTCCAGAGGGCGCCATTCCCAACGCCGGTCGACAGCGGTTCTATGAGTACGCACGGAGCGAGAAACAGGTCGTCTACCGTCGCGTACGATCTCAACCGACGACGGCCAAGGCCCGCAATATCGATGAAGTTGTCACAGTTCGATATGACTCGTGGGATCGCGCGCTGCAAGGGCTTCTACGAGGGGAAATTGTCGGAATTCCTCAAGTCGATTTTCAAGACCTGAAAAGTCTTCAGGACGATCCTCGCTTTTTCGTCTTGCCGTATGCACTGCCGACGTCACATCTAATTGTGTTCAATCCAAATTCGGCACCGCTAAGGGACGGTCAGTTGCGACGAGCTTTGACTCTGGGATTGCCGCGTAACGAACTGATCGAAAAATCGGTGACATCCGATTTTATTGGTCGTTTCGTTCGTCCTACGGCCACACCGTTCCCCACGGTGAGCTATGGACATAATCGAATCCTTGAACCAACGCCATATGATGCCCAGCGTTCAGCGACACTTGCCATGACTGCCAAAAAGCAATTTGGAGGGAATTTGCCGGTACTTCGTTTTGCCTGTCCTCCGGATTCGGGAATCCAAAAAACGGCGATTGCAATGATTGAACAATGGAAGCGTGTAGGCATTTCTGTGCAGCTCATTGAAGATGCCAGTGACACATCGGATGGCAACTGGGATTTGGCCTATCGTACGACCCGAATTGTTGAACCGGTCACGGAACTATGGCCATTAATGACGCTGAATTCCGACACTCGGGTGGAAACCCTGAAACCACTTCCCGACCGAGTTCGCCGACAACTGTTGGATCTGGAACGGACGAATGACTGGACCTCGGCAACAAAACTGCTTCATCGGGTCGAATCCGAGCTATTGATTGAATCCCGATATATCCCGCTTTGGGAAGTCGACGAGTTTTTCGTTACTCGTAGAAACCTGATCGGCCTGCCGACTCGGCTGATGAATTCTTTTCAGGACGTTGAGCGTTGGACGTTACAGTCGTGGTATCCGCAGGAGAATCCATGATGCTAACCTCTCGTCGAATTTGTCTCGCGATGTTTTTTCTAAGCTTTGCGGAATGCATGATTTGCTCAGTTGCGGCAGACGAGCCCGTCGCATCATTGGAAGTGCCCGCTGAGCGTCGGCCGTACCAGGTTCGACTGCTTGTCGCTTTCGACTCGACCTCGTTTGACTCGATTGCTCGGCAGAAAAATCTTCGTGACATTCAACAGACGACCCAACGATGTGTCGGCGATCTCTGGTCGGTTGAAACGACCGAGATTTCCTGGCTCGATCCCGTCAACGAACAGGGACTCGCACGACTTAGTCTTTCGGTCCTTGAAAAACATCTCGACGCTAAGCCGGCTGATGTTTCGTTTGCGGCAGTCGTGGAAACCCGCCCGGTCGGTAAGCGAGTCAGTGTTCGATCCTGGCAACCCGAAGTTCAAACAGAATCATTGGTCGTTTCGACGGACGTGCATGATGATCGAGACCTGGCGATTGCCCTGATCCGGCTTTGTCGCGATCTGTTTCGACCAATGGGAATCGTCGTTCAAGCCACTGACCGGTCGGTACAGATTCAACTGAGAGGGGGCGAGCTCAGCTCACCTGACCCTTCCTTTGCTCAACTTTCAACGAATGATGTCTTGATTCCAATCCTCGCATATCGGAACAAAGATCACACGACCGAGAAACTACAGCCGATCCCATGGACTTACCTTAAAGTCGACGAAGTGGATGGTTCACGAGTCGTTACTACTGTGCAAAGTGGACTGAAACTCGCACTCGGTGGCAAGAAACGAAATCGAATCGACACTCTGGTCGTGGCAATCAGGCCACAGTTCGAATCAACCAGAATTCAACTGGTTACTCAGTCAAAACCGCAATTACCGCTCGTCGCCCACCGACTGGAATTGCGCACGGCAGCGATTATTCCTCGGGTGACGGAAGAGCATCCTGACGCCGACCCGTCTTCAACACTCATCGATGAAAAGCTGACCGATCGACGTGGCCTCGCCAAAATCTTTGCTGAGCCAAATCATCCACTCGTCTGGTTATTCGCCTACAGCGGCCAGCACTTGCTGGCGCGAGTCCCTTTTGTTCCCGGTGCCGCGGCTGAGGTTCGGTTCGAAGTGCCCGACGATGCGACACGACTTGCGGCAGAAGCCGATTTGCAGATGCTCCAGGGCGAAGTGATTGATGCCGTCGCTCTTCGTAATACCGCCATCTCTACAATTCGAGCAGCGGCGAAAAAGGCAGATTGGCCCACGGTCAATCAGAAACTGGAGCTACTAAAACAGCAGGAGAGTTCGAGTACGCTGATCGATCGGTTACTTGCGGTTCGAGTTGCTGCGGTCGCTGCCACCAAGGCAAATCGAGACAAAGCAGGCGAGGCACGCATCAACCGAATGTGTGACGATGCCGTCGCGCTGATCAAAGCACATCTGGACGAAGAAAAGGTCCGAATCTTAAGCGAGGAAATGGACACCTTAAAGAATGCCGAAGTCGAACCAAAGTAATCAGGTCAAAGCAAATTTGACGGATTTTCAGCACGGCTGATCAGCGGAAAAGAATTTCATCCAGTAACTCGCTGGCGGAAGTCAACGAAGTGCTGTAGAGATGTGTTCCGCTGGCGGTTTTCGGACGGTTCGAAATACCAGCCACTTGTTCGTTTTCCTGTTTGACGTTGTGAAAGGATTTCGATGAATTCTGTCAAATTGCTTCTTGGATCGTTAGCGTTGGTCGGCTTGGGAATGGGACTTGGCTGGTCGGTCAAACCAATTCTCGCTCAACCAGAAAAGCCCAGTTTCGTTTATGAACTGAGAACTTACACGACCGAACCCGGTCGATTGCCCGCGCTGAATGCTCGCTTCCGGGACCATACGGTCAAGTTATTCGAGAAGCATGGCATGAAGAACGTTGTCTATCTCACCCCGATCGATGCGGAAGGCAAACCAGTCGATAATAAGCTTGTCTATTTGCTTGCTCATAAGAGTCAGGCGGCGGCGAAAGCCTCGTTTGAATCATTCGGCCAGGACCCTGAATGGAAGGCCGCCCGCGACGCGTCCGAAAAAGATGGAAAGATCCTTGCCGTTCGTCCTGAATCACAGTTTTATGTTCCAACCGATTACTCGCCGCTCAAGTGAGATTCGAGTTAAGAGTTTATCATGCCTGATCCGCGCCCTGCTGTTTCCTGGATTGGAGATGCCCAGTCCGGGCATCTTCAGTTGATCGACCAGACATTATTGCCGGTCGAATATCGTGAATTGTCCTGCAAGACTGTTGAAGTCGTGTGGGACGCCATCAAGCTGCTTCGAGTTCGAGGTGCGCCGGCAATCGGCGTTGCCGCGGCTTACGGTGTCGTCGTCGGATGCCAGCCAAACGTCAGTTCGACACGCGACGAATTGAACACTCGGTTGCAGCATGTCGTGACGTACCTGGCTGGAAGCCGGCCGACGGCCGTCAATCTTTTCTGGGCACTCGATCGGATGCACCGAATTGCGAATTCGGTTCCAGACCTGACGTCGCCAGAATTGATCAAACGTCTGTTGGTCGAGGCGAAAGCCATTGAGCACGAAGATCGAGAGATGTGCCTGGCGATGGCACGGCACGGATTACCACTGTTGAGCGGTTGTAAGGGCGTGTTGACGCACTGCAATACCGGGGGACTAGCCACGGCAGGAGACGGAACGGCACTCGCCGTGATCTTCGCGGCGGCTGCGCAGAACCCATCGCTACAGGTCTACGCCGATGAAACGCGCCCCTTATTGCAAGGGGCAAGACTGACCGCCTGGGAATTAATGCAGCGCGGCATTCCGGCCACATTGATCTGCGATTCGATGGCGGGCTGGGTCATGCACGAAGGTCGTGTCCAGGCCGTGATTGTTGGTGCCGATCGAATCGCGGCAAACGGTGATTCGGCGAACAAGATTGGAACTTATTCACTTTCCATTCTGGCCAAAGCCCACAACATTCCTTTCTATGTGACTGCTCCGTCGAGCACATTCGATTTGACCATCGAGAGTGGCAAGGAAATCCCGATCGAAGAACGGGTCTCTACCGAGATCACCCACGCCTTCGGTCGGCAAACGGCACCTGACGGTTGTCATACCTATAATCCGGCATTCGACGTGGCGCCCGCCACACATATCACGGCCCTGATTACGGAAAAGGGTGTGATCCGGCCGGTCACGAAAGAAAACATTCAAGCCGTGCTGAACTCGTAAATTCAGGAGGTCTCATGAACGCCCCGGTGTTTGCAGCTCAGCCTTATTCGGGCATCGCATCCTTTGGACGATGCCCGTTTGTCAGTGACCCCCAAGGTTACGATGTTTCGATCGTCGGTGTGCCGTATGACGGCTCGGTATCCTACCGAAGCGGCACTCGATTTGGCCCCCGCTCGATTCGAGAACAGTCGCTGTTGCTTTGGGGATACAATAACGCTCAACAGGTCGCGCCGTTCAAATCGTTGAAGGTCGCGGATCTGGGTGACATTGATGTCGTGCCGCCCGATATTGTCGCCACTCATCACGAAATTGAACGCGCAGCCAGTCGAATGATTTCGTCTGGATCAAAGCTGATCTCACTGGGCGGCGACCATTCCATCTCGCTTCCATTATTGCGTGCCCACGCCAAAAAGTATGGACCGCTCGCAGTTGTCCATTTCGATGCTCATCCCGATACCTGGGATTCCGAATATCCCGGTCAGCGATACAGCCACGGGACGCCATTTCGTCGAGCGATCGAAGAGTCGTTAATCGATACATCCGCCTACTTTCAGATTGGCATCCGTGGCCCGACGAACGGACCCGAGGATTATCTCGATGCCAAAAGTCTTGGTGCCCGAATGTTCACGTTCGACGAGTTTCGCCGAGTCGGGGTTGGCCAGGTTTTGAACGAATTGACGTCATGCATTGGAAACAAACCGACCTATGTCACTCTTGATATTGACGCGGTCGATCCTGCATTTGCACCAGGAACTGGAACCCCGGAAGTTGGCGGATTCACAAGCTACGAAATTTTGCAACTTGTGAGGGGACTACGTGGGTCGAACCTGGTCGGGTTCGATATCGTCGAAGTTTCGCCCCCGTTCGACTCGGCAAATATCACAGCGATTCTCGCGGCAAATCTTGTGTTTGAATTCCTATCGCTGGTTGCCCTTGGCTCAAGTAAGTCGACACATTCATCGTTTAACCCGTAGCCAGCGGCGCAGGCGAATCGGCGTTCAGCCGATTTCTTCAGACATTGCCCCAGACCTGACTTTTTGCAGTGGCCCAACGAGAAATGACGCCTCGGCTGACGGCAATTTCGCCGCTCCGCTCCCGCTTCTCTTCGAGGCGCGGTTAAACGATGGCGACGGATTCATCGTTTAACCTTGCTGAATTCCGGGACTAGGACAGATGTACCGCAAAACATGCCAAAGGAATTCGTTTCCCTCGCGGAGTGCCCCAGGTTTTCCGTCTTCGGTTAACCTGGGGCACTCCAGGAGGGAAACGCGATATTGGTCTTTGCAGACTCGCCAGATGTTGCGATTCTACGCGCCTGGATCGCAATTTCGTGTTTCTCGCCACCAGGTCGAGCTTCCATCACCATGTCGCATGGGTCGAAACGAACGAAGTCTTCACACCGTAAGAGCCCGGTTACCGAGTTCGGTACACAGGTGTCTCCGCAAGCATTGTTGGTGACCGCCACTGACGTCTGCCTGTGGTCGACGATGTTCGCGGTTGCGATTGGGTTCGGCGGCCGAATGGCCAGCGGGCAGGTTGCGCTCGTCATCGGAGCATCCGTTACCGCATTTTGCTGGATGTTGTATCAGCTCGTCACTTCCGACTCGAGGTACTCGTGGACAGGAAGCGAATGGGTGTGGGCTGCGGGGATTCTTGTCGGATTATCCCAGATCATCATTCTTCCGACGGATCTGTTACTGGCCATATCACCGCAGCTCAAAGAGATTCTCCCTCTTTGGTTCGATAAAGAAACTGCAAGTTTGTTCCCGGCAGGCTGGCATCAGCTATCACTTGCTCCCTGGGAAACAACATCGGGACTGGCCACATTCACATCGTATGTCTTGTTGTTTGGCGTCGCTTGTCAGCGAATTCGGACGATCCGAGATGTCGAACAGACTTTGTGCCGTGTCGCACTAATGGCGGTGGCCATGATGGTGTTTGCTCAAATGCAATTCCTCGCCGGCAACGGGAAGTTCTTTTGGTATTACGATCATCCGTTTATGACAACGGATACGTATCCCTTGGGGTGTTTCACGAATCGAAATCACCTTGCCCAATTCATGGCCCTGGGTACGGCCCCGTTGCTCTGGTGGCTGTTGCGCCGCCTTCAGCAGCAACATCTGGACAAGGCATCTCGACGTGGAATGCCCTCGGGTCTGCATACTCTTTGCTGCGTCCTGTTGCTGACATCGCTGGCAGGAATTGCGCTAACGGTCTTGATGACGCTGTCTCGCGGCGGCTTATTGGCAGTGTCGTTGACCACGTGCATTGCAGTCGGGCTGTTGTGTCGAATCGGCTTGGCATCGGTGAAATTCGGTGTTGGTCTGCTGCTCGTTGCGATGGCGACGAGCGGATTGTTCTCTTTGAGTAAGTACGAATCAGTTCTGGCCGGACGACTCAAACAGGATTCCGGACGTAGTGAGATCTGGCAGGCGAATTATCAAGTTGCCAGGGATTTTCCATTTCTGGGTACGGGTGTTGGAACGCATAGCGACGCTTATCAATTGCATATCGATTCCAATACCGAAGACGGGCTTGAGTACACGCATGCGGAATGTGGTTATCTGCAAGTCGCGTCAGAATCCGGTCTGTTCGGATTGACCGTGGCCGTTCTCTTTATCGCAACGAGTTTCTGGTGGTGCCTTGTTTCGTTATGGAATGAGGATACGAAAGCAAGTTCGGCGGCAGCGGTAATCCTCGCCAGCCTAATTGCAAATGTTTTGCACGCCATTGGAGATTTCTTCTGGTACACGCCATCGTGCATGTTGCTTCTGGCGGTGCAGTTGGCCTGTGCTGCTCGGCTTTTTCGCCTGACGAAACAAGCCGCAGGTCGCAGTCCGCTTTCGTTCCGAATTCCCCGATTCGTCACAGCTACCGCCATGTGCGGAATCATCGCTCTTGCAGTATGGATGTTCGATCTCAAGTATCCAGCGTTACTGGCGGAAGTGCATCGAATGCAGGAAATGCGAATCGCCAGCTCCGACGTCAGCGACTACACCGACCAAGAAAAAGAAGCCGCAATCCAACAACGACTGAAAGAAGCTCTACTCGCTGCAAAAGTCAATCCGCGTGACGCCAAGTTGCAGGAATCAGCCTGTAGCGCCTACATTCAACTTTTTGACATTCGACAGCAACATGCCGAAAATTCAATGTCGCTCGCGATGGTGCGCGATGCGGTACGCGCATCAGAGACTCAGTTCAAGTCACCAAAAGCGAAGACGGAATGGCTTGAAAACGCGGTTGGAGCCAACCTGAAACTTTTGCGACTCGCCAAACGGGCGATCAATCGGTCTCTTGCAAATTGCCCGATGCGCTCCAAGGCATATGTGCAAATGTCCGAATTGAATTTTATCAATCGCCCGGATAGCGACGATTTTTCTCAGCGCTGTCTTGGTCAATCACTCCGATTGCGTCCCAGCGATTCCGATACGCTGTATCTGATCGGCAGCTCGGAATTGCAGAACGGCCAATTTGAGAACGCACTCAAGTATTGGCGTCCCGCGTTCCAGCGAAGCCCGAGAATGCGACAACGCATTGCCGGAATTCTTGCAAACCAATTGTCGCTGGAGCAGTTCGAAACGGAATTCCAACCCGACTGGAAGGGACTTGAGGCCATCGCCCAGGCATTCGTAAAGGCCGAGCGCGCGGAAGAGGCTGAAAAGGCTCAACGATTGTTTATCAAAGAAGGTTTAAGACACGCCAAGTCGCTGACATCGGATGACGAACTTGAGGCTACGCTGATCGCGATCCGCAATGTTTGCATCGAAATTGCCGACATTGATGCCGCAATAAATACGCTATCTTATGCTGTCGAGCGACTTCCACATAATTACTCGATTCATTACATGCTCGGCCTGGACTTGATGACGGCCGACCGAGTTCCCGAGGCATCCGAACATCTGCAATGGTGCAGCAGTCGACAACCAGGAGATATCAACCTGCGAAAGCTGACCTCCCGCGCAGTCATCGAACGATTAAAGCAGACACCTTCGACGGCTCAAGACGACAGAAACGTCGAACAGTTCAGGTGAGGTGCCTCCTATTTGATTTCGTAAATTCGCCCGACTGTAATTTCATTGCACGTGGAGTTGAAATCAGCGGAATCAAATCATCGCCTACGTAAATCGGTGCAAGTTTTTAGCAGGTTCAGGCATGAATTTACTGACGAGTCTTCATTTCAGTCGAAGACAATTCGACATCAATTCTCACTTCATTTTCGCATTTGCTTCAGATTTCGCGTCCACGGCAACCTCGGGAAGGATCGTCGTCCCAAAGTCTTTGAGCAAACTATTGTATTCTTTTTCCGGGGTAAATTCGACAAAGGTACCGAACGATGATTGAGCACTAAAAACCTTCTTTGCTTCTTTCGTAACCTTTTTATCGACGGGAGTCTTCTTGATTGCCGCGTTACGTTTCGCAAATGTCCTTCTTTGATTTTCGACCATTTGGTCGACCTCCAAAACCCCCCCGGCCTGTTTCAAAAAAGTCGCCTCAGCATCGGCGTACTTCTTGTACTCAATCTCTGCTCTCTTGAACAAATTGAGGGCATCAACCCGTAACTTGTCACACTTGATTTCACTCACTACCAAATCTTTTTGATACGCAAGTATCTGTTGCTGAAGCTTGAGAATACTTTCGTGCCGAATTGCAATTTGGTTACTTCGCTGCGCAGGATCATGAGGAAGGGGCTGGTTTTGAATTTGCGCCGATTGCGTTTGTAGAGTCACGATTTGTTTATGGATTTCATGCCTGGCAACCACTTCAGTTTCATAAGCCACTTCTAAAGGAGTATATTGGCTCATTAAGTCCTGGGCGTTCTTCTTATAGGTTTCTTTAGCACGGTCAAATGCGGCACGATATTCTTGCAATTCCTGCTTTAATTCTTCTTTTTTTCCATCCACTTCTTTTAACGCCGCCTCGTTTGCCTTTACAGCTGTCTGCTCCTTCGGGCGAAGCGTGTTAATTTTGCCTTCTCGAATTCTTACTAATTCGTCAAACCGATCCTGATGCTCCGTTTCAATATTCTTTTGTCCAATTTGATAGTTCTCAATTTGATTCATCGAAGTGAAGAGCTCCTTTAATCGTGCGTCTTCGCGCTTCCACAGATCAACGAGTTTACTTTGGTTCAATAAACTGAGTCCGGCCATGAGTTCCCCGATCCACACGACCTCGGCCTGTAGCGTATCTTCATTGAGCGTCGAAGCAACCAGGCGGTCCGTATACTGATCCAAGTAATCGAAACCTTTCCCGTAGTCGGGCTCGGCGAAGCTGGTCCATATCAACGCTCGCCACGCTGGCCAGTAGGTGGCATTTTCTCGTTGGGTTGCCTTAAGCAATTTGAGCTGAACTTCCTTCAGGTTTTGAGCATTTTTACGAAGCACGAGTGCCTCAGCGTAGTCGATACGTGGATCGTTCGGCGCAATTTTGCGTGCATGGCTGAATTCAGAACGGGACCCATCAAGCGCTTGTTTCAGTGACTTATTTTCATTTACCCCACGCTTGAATCCAACCTCAAATGCCGAGGACAAGTGCTGGGCAAGCTTCTCTTTGGGCGTAGGTGGTGCCTTGGGCGCAGGTGGTGCCTTGGGCGCAGGAGGTGCTTTGGGCGGGTCCGCAGATTGCAACGGCTCCGTCAATAGCAATACCCCGATTACGAACGAATAAGAGAAGTGAGCCCAACTTTTTGCCGGATACATGAGGGTCGGCTTTCGTAAATGGGTTTGATGAACAAAAATTGTCCCAACCTGTCGCAAGGAAAATCACAGTTCACTTGAACCGCATTCATTCGCCGCAACTGGAGTGCCATACTTCGCGTTCGTCTGGACAGTTAATCAAAAGTCGCCCTGAGGGCTGCGTCGGAATGAAATTTCGGCCTGCCTATGCGGAGGATCGAAAATTGATAATACATGAGTTCATGCAAAGGACTCATTTCTGTCTGACCCAACTATTCAAATGAGATTATGCAGGAAAACTATTCAGTTGCAATCGATGCAGCTCGTCAAGCGGAGCAAAAATACCCAAAGGCGAGAAAAATGTGACGTACATTCGTTGATCGGCCTTTATCCACCCGTCGAACGTGGTTAAACTCAATGGGAAGGTTTCGTGCGAACGGCATGGGCTGGAAATCGTCTATGCAACGGGGGAACATTTGGCATGCAAATTGTCTTGAATGTCATCAAAGGTCCCCATCAAGGGAAGTTGTTTTCATTCGATCAGCACGAGCATTTCTTCGTGGGTCGCGCAAAATTCGCGCATTTCTGCCTGCCGGAAGGTGACCCCTATTTCTCTCGCGTACACTTCATGATCGAGGTGAATCCGCCAGCCTGCCGACTGCTGGATTTGGGAAGTACGAATGGCACCTGGGTTAATGGAGAACAGGCGCAAACCGTTGACCTCAAGGATGGGGACATCATCGAAGGCGGAGACACAGCAATCAGCGTGTCGTTGGTTTCGACAATCGCGCCGACAATCACACCAATTGAATCCGGTGATAACAAGCGTCCGAAATCCAGCGCAACAATCCCAGTAACGACCCGTCAAAGTGAACTCGAACTTCCTGTAATTGATGGTTACGAAGTCGTCGAAGAAATCGGTCGGGGAGGAATGGGGATTGTTTACAAGGCGATCCGAGTCCATGACCAACTGACGGTCGCGATCAAAATTATCAAACCTGCGATTGTGGGCAGTCGAACGGACTATGAGCGTTTTCTGCGTGAAGTTTCCATACTTGAATCACTCGATCACACTGGTATCGTAGGGTACCACGGCTCAGGTGAAACGGGGCAATTACTCTTTCTCGTCATGGAGTACTTTCCAGGACAGGATGCCACAAAATGGCTCGCAGGGGTGGAGGGCAATTTACCGATCCCTATCGCAGTTGGAATGGTGTGTAAGGTGCTTGAAGCGTTGTCGTACGCTCACAGTCGTTATGTCATCCATCGCGACGTCAAGCCGAGCAATTTACTGGTTGTTCGAGAGGGCAATCGATTGCGAGTCAAATTGGCAGATTTTGGACTTGCAAAGGTGTATCATGACTCGAAACTTAGCGGACTTACGCTCACGGGTGCGGTTTGCGGCACCCCTAAGTTTATGTCACCGGAACAGATACTTGATTCTCGTTGCGTTAAGACGACTGCCGATCAATATTCCGCAGCCGCGACCCTCTATTTTTTGCTGACTAGACAATTCACACACGACTTTGGAAAACCCGTACAACAAGTGTTGCATCAGATTCTGTTGCATGACGCCGTACCGATCCAGTCTCGCCGAACTGATATCCCCGAAGCGTTGTCGATGGTGATACAAAAGGCGCTGACCCGCGACCCATTGGAGCGCTTCCCGTCTGTCTCCGATTTCCGAGACGCGCTTCGCCCGTTTGAGCGAAAATCTTGACGATAAATGACTGTTCGTTTTGCCCGCGTAACCAACCATTGGGGAGTTAAAGATCACTCTCGTTCCGGTTCGCACACGAACGATTGACCCGCGTCGAAAATTGCGATCTCTTTATCGTTCGCACAAATTAAGAATCGACCGTCATGCGAGACATCGAGTGACTTTGCGTTTGAAAAATTTTCCCGCAGCACAATTGGTTTAGCCTCACGGTCGGCTTGCCAGATTCGTATCGTTCCATCCTCGCTGACCGTGAACACGCGCGAGCCATCGGGCAGGAACGCAAAAAGATGAACTTGATCTTCTTTGCGGTAAATTTCTGTGCGAAGGCGGACCGGCTTTTTGTCGATTTTTTGTAAGTGAAAATCCAATTCAAGGATCACGTTCTCATTCCCAACAATCGTCGCAAGTCGCTTGCAGGACGGACTGAATCGGGAAGGTACCCCTGCCTCGATATCCTTTAAAACTGTTTCTCCGCCCGAGGTATTCCGAATGCAATCTGGGAATAAAATCATCGATCCGTCATCCGAAATACAGATCGGTCTCGACGAGAGAATTTTTTGTCCGTTTTTTGATGTCAAACGTAAAAGCGATATCTGATGCACTTTCTCTGGAGCGTTGCGGTCAGAGCGGAGTTCGTAAATCTCGATGTCGACCGGCGTCGAGTGCGTGGTGTTCTCGGGCGGTAATGTATCATTCGATCGCACGATCAGCCGTTTTGATTCACACACGGTCCATTTCGTAAATCCAATTCCTTCCCAGGACTGTGGCCAAATGCCAACAAAGTCTTTGGGGCGTTCCTCAAGGTTAATGATCGTATTGATTCCTTCGCCCGCTTTCGCTCCCTTAAACCGTACGCTCATTAATCGACCACCACGTCCGATGTGAACGTCCGGTTTCGACCGATCGTTCTTCCCGATGGGCAAAGCTAGCTCGCGTTTATTCAGGATTTCGAAATTCCGTTCTCTGCGATTTTTAACATCCAAGAGATCAATGGCAGAGATCTCTAGCTTGGAATCGACAAGCTCGGCGACAACAATCTTTGAATCCGAACCTTGGAAGGCGCAGGATAAAATCTGTTGCTTGAACGGGATTTTTGAGTTCTGTGCGGGTTTGACTCCGGAAACCTGGTTGGATTTAAACTGCACTTTAGGCGATCCTCGGTTGGGGGATCGGATTTCAGAAGCAGAGGTTGAAGAGTGATTTCAATTTGCTGAAGAATTGTACTGGATCTGGGTCTGCTGGCAGAGGTTTGAGGAATTCTTCGTGCAGCATTTCCC
>CAILLA010000075.1 GCA_903834925.1 uncultured Schlesneria sp. | reverse complement strand
GTCAGGGCACTGTTCCAACCGAGCCGTTTAAAATACCCATTTTGTCTCCTTCGTTAAATTCCTTAACTTCTGTTCAAAAATCTTCTCTTCGGTTACGCCACAATACGGCCTTCGCCAAATTTGGTGTCACAGTTCGATCAAGTTCGATCGACTTCGATCATTCCTCATAATTCATAGGCTTTTCGCAAACAATTTCCCATTTTTCGGGGTATTCGAGTTCGACGCGGTTCGACGCGGTTCGACGCGGTTCGACGCGGTTCGACGCAGTTCGACGCAGTTCGACCGACTTCGATCAGGTTCGATGAACTTCGTGTGTTCGAACTTTCGCGTTTTCGTGATTCGATTTCATCCTTGAATTCGCGGAAAGCGAAATCATCAGGAGGATCACGAAAGTATGAAAGCACGAAAAAATGCAATTTGTTGTGAGAGTGGTCTCCCGACCCCGCACGAGCGAGCGACCGACCGAAGGTCTCAAGCGGCATTTCACCTGTTGTGCGAGTGTCTCGTAACCGCGTTCAGACTCAACCACACCAACAAAGCGTGCGACGAACCGCCGCAACCCGTCGGCCGAAGCGGCAGAAAGTTGATCTGCATCAAGTGGAAAGCGGACCAAGGGCACGAAAGGAAATCGGCTCTTCAATCCCCCACTCTGGAGGAACTTGACGTTCGAAGTGTCGCCAATGTTCCTCGGACTCATCGAGCGGAAGCTCCTGGCGAACCGCTTGTGGTGGCTCGCCAATTTCTCAAAACGACCCCCTGCTGCCTCGGCCCGTCCGCATTAAAATCATTCCGAATTTTCAAAGATCAAAATCGTTGTAATACATTACAAAACCGGAAATGAACCCTGTTTTGCTCCCAGGCGAGCCGAGCGGTGTAAACCCCCGGATTCTTTGTCAATAAAACCAACAAAAACGAACAGAACTCGTTGTCCTGATCCTTTCACTTACTAATCTCTCTTAACGACTTTCTGCCGTCTCGGTCCGCTCGCCCCAACCTCACAAAACACCACGACGACAAAAGCGTACAAATTAACATGACGCATGTAAAGATGGAAATCACAAACAATCTGCAAATATTTTAAATTTCATTTATGAAATAATTTTTCGCAACTGCCCGACTGAAGGCATCGAGACAGACACGCGGCTTCTCCCAGCGACGGGAAGATAATTCGATAGATCAGCCGATTGAAAACGGACTCAATTGCAAGGCAGATGAAAGGTGCTCTAACATGGTTTCCAAAGCCGGTGGCATGTGGTTTTTCGGAGGATGCATATCAAAATCATCGGAAACTCGGACCTGGCGATTTCACCCATCGGATTCGGTGCGTGGGTGATTGGCGGTGGAGGATGGGCCTTTGGATGGAGCCGGAAGGACGACGCCGATTCCATTCGATGACTTCATTGCCCCCCCCTATTCGATGCTGCGTAGTGAGATCGAAGCCGAAACATTGCCGTACTGTCAGAAGAACAACATCGATGTGATCGTCTATTCGCCGATGCAGTCGGGACTGCTCACCGGGGCCTGGACGAAGGAGCGGCACGAGGCGCTCCCCGCCAACGATTGGCGTCGAGAAAAAAAACGAGCAATTTCAGGAACCGTTGTTCTCGCGGAACCTGCGCCTGGTCGAAGTGCTGGGCGGCATCGGCGGCAAGCACGGCAAGTCACCGGGAGAAGTGGCCTTTGCCTGGACGTTGCAGCTGCCATCCGTCACCGCTGCGATCGTGGGAGCCAGAAAACCAGGACAACTCAGCCAATTGATCGGTGCCGCCTCATGGCAGTTGTCTCCCGCTGGAGTGAGTGAAATTGAGTGATTTCTGACAGAGAACCCCGGCTGAGGAATTGAATTCCAATCGTGTAATCGATGTCGAACGAGACTGCCAACTTGACTCGTAGTCGCCGGTGGTTCAAAGTCTTGCTGTGTTGATTGGATTCCCGTCGTTCAACGCGGGCAAGTTCCCCTGAACGTTTGCCAATAGCAGGAACTCACAGAAATGAGCTATGATCTGTTTCTCAAGCCAGGCGCCACGCCACTTTCCAAAGATCAGTTTGAGTCATACTTCAGCGAACGTCCGCATTTCACAGTCAATAACGGCCAAGCTTTTTACGAAAACAAAGACACCGGCGTCTATTTCTCTTTCGACTATGAATCTGGCGATGAAGAAGATTCCGTCGCGTTCAACCTCAATTATTTTCGCCCTCATTTCTTTGGGCTCGAAGCCGCGCCAGTAGTTGCCGCTTTTATCTCGAGCTTCAATCTTTCGGTAGATGATCCACAATATGACGGTATGGGTGATGGTCCGTTCTCGATTGAAGGCTTCCTTCGCGGATGGAATGCTGGAAATCGATTTGGTTATCGAGCCATGCTTTCGCGAAACGATCGTTCCGAGATTCACGTTTACCCCACTGACGACCTTGAACGCGTCTGGCGTTGGAACTTTAACCGTGCGGCGATGCAGAACATTGTTGGCGACAGCCTGTTCGTCCCACGGTTCATGTTCATGAAAGGGGCAACGATGGCGCGAACCGCCATCGTTTGGCCGGACGCCTGCCCAATTTACATGCCGAAGGCCGATCTTGTGATCGTTATCCGCGATGAACTATCTACCACGCCAACGGCCGACGATCCGCGAGAAGTTACGGTTGTCGAGTGGGCCGAGGTCGAATCCATCGTCAATGACTATCCGTATGACGAAGAGCACGGACATTTTCGACTCGAATATGATCTCGTTCCATCCGCAGTCGTCGAATTCGTTCAATCACTTCCGCTAGTCTCTCATGATCGAGACATGGGATTGGCTTGTGACAGCATTCTGAATGTTGAGTTAGTCGCTGAGGCCACTAAGACTGAACAATAAAAGGTGTGCTGTTTTACAGGCTTGCGGACACCGCACGTTCGTCATTCCGCTGGCTTCGATTGCTGAGGCAACGCCCTAAGCTCCAGTCGCAATTTCGTCGTAACTTTCGCGTTAAAAACAGGTTAGCACACAGTTCTTCGACAGCCGAAAATCCTCGCCGCACCGAACGTGTTCTGTCCCTATCTCATCATTTGTGAGGAACAAGTGAGAGATGGACAAACGAGCTCGAAACTACAAATTACCGATGATCTGCCGGTTGAGTTCTCGCGAGGCAGCATAAGAATATCGCGGTTTCCAAACGATGAAATTGAGTTTTATACTGAGTCAGCGGACGGTACCCTCACGAAACTGTCGCTTGTGCCTTACTGGGTAGTCGTCATCCCATTGACAACGTTTTCAGCGTATCTGTTGTTCGTCAAACCGCGTTACAAAACCGAAGAAAGTTGTTGAACCCACAACTGCCGATCGAAAAAACGGGATAAGTCCAAGTATTCGTTTGCAAGGGGCGTTAGTGCACTCCCCAACGACTGGTTTTGCGAGAGTTTGGATTTGTGGCAGATCGGCGTCCAACTTTAGTCGGAATGGATGCCGATGCCGTTTTGCCTTTACCCTTTTGCGATGAGATGAGTAAAACAAACACCATCATTTCAACTGGCCGAATTCGGTCAACGCGAGGCGGGTACGCCTGCGCTCCATTGAACGTTCGACTGAAAACACATAGAAAAACCCAATGAGTCCCCGGCGTCAGCTCGCCTGCTCACAAGGAATTCAGATACTCTTCGAGATTCGTAAAACCGTCATGGTTTTGGTCGTTGTTACCATCCGTTGGATTGTTTGGGTTCAGACCAGAACGAATCTCCCATTCATCGGGCATTCCGTCTTGATCGGAGTCTTGCAGAGGTTTCTCGCTCTTGAGGATGGGCCATCCGCCGACCTCCTCCTGTGAATCGATCAGGCGATTGGTTCGACTGATCACGCCATCGACAAGTCGAATGTCGGCGGAATCGCGTCGACGGGATGCCCCGGCCTTTTTCAAGATTATCTCGTAAGCTTCGATGGCAGAGTCGGTTTGCGGTTTTGCTTTTCCTGTATCAAATTCCTGATCGACTCGAATCTGCTCCAACGTTGTTCCCAGATAATTTCCGGATGTCCAACGACGAAAATCCACGGCGGCCCAGTTGTTGTGATTGAATTCCGCGTTGCCTTCAAACTCGTTTCCACCGAGAAATACCTTTAACGCATCTTTCGTCTCGGTCTTTGTGGCCAATGGGTGGTTGTCAGTGGGGGTATTCGGGCCTGGTCGATAGTAATTGTTGATGACATTGATTCGGCAATTGCCCAGATTCGTTGCGCCGCTCAAGTTGTAGATCACATTGTTCCGAAAATCGGCAATCGCGTCTGGCCTGGTTCTGGGGCTGCCGGCAATCGTAGGGTGGCGATCACGACTGCTGGCGAACAGGTTGTGATGAATCGAGATTCCGTCAGTCAAATCACGAAACGAGGCAAGCATGGCGTGTGGTCCCTTTTCGTGCAGGCTATTGTTGAGCGCCTCGGCATAGATCGACCATTGAAGAGTAAAATTGCCTCCGCGTCGCAAATCATGATTTCCGTCGATGCCCCATGAGACCGAGAGATGATCGAAGATCACATGATCAATATCGTCCGTCGTCATCCCGTCCGGACCAGAGTCGGGCGGCTTGTTCTTGTCGCCCAGGCGAACTCGCAAGTAGCGAACAATGATGTGCGATGACTTCTTGATGAGAAATGTCTGATCTTTCAAGCAGATTCCATCACCCGGAGCCGACTGTCCGGCAATCGTCAGGAACGACTTGTCGACCGTCAGTCGAGACTTAAGCTCGATCGTTCCCGAGAGGTCAAAGACGATCGTCCGTGGCCCCGTCGCTGAACGAATTCCTTCGCGCAATGAGCCTGGTCCATCGTCCTGAAGATTTTTCACATGATAAACGTCGCCACCACGACCGCCGCGAGCGAAACGTCCAAAACCTTCGGCCCCTGGGAAGGCGATAAACGGTTCACGCCATTTCGAGTACTCCTTTTCAATCAGCTTCGTCGGCCACGCGCCGTACCAGGCCGTTCCCGTTCGTCGTTCCCGTTCGATTTCCGCCAGACGATATTTCTTAATGGCGTCGCGGCCCGCAAAAACGGGACGATTGGTTTCGATTTCATAGTGTCTGGCCCAGATCGGTTTGGCCAATTCGTCGGCGACCGTCACCACGTCGAAGTCCGCTCGATGACGCGGAAACTCGACCGCTTCGGCCGCGACTCGATCGACTCGAAGTCCAATCAGTTTGACTTGCCTGAGCCATTCGACAGCGTCGTGAACGGCCGAAATGATAGCCGCTTCGGGTCGGTCGATCCGCATCAGAAAGCGAACGATTTCCGTCGTATCCTGAGGACAGATCGAGGCCAACTCAAACGTCCGTGCGGGAACCGCTTCGAACGTTTGACTGTCGTGTTGTTGACACCAGCCGGTCCTGACTCCGCGAACGCGGATCTGGCATTTCAAAAGACAGTCAACACCCAGTTCAACCGCGTGACGTGCTTTTTGACGTCGCTCGTCGTCGAGCCACTTCCAGTGCGGCATTCCGTCTGCGGCATCTTTCAATACGTTCAGGATTCCAATCATGACGCCGTCATTGAAGGTGATATGAGCCGCATAACCGGTTGGGGAAGGGTAACGTTGAGGAAACCCGCCGTTCGGATATTGGGCGTTCAGCATGAAATCGAAACCGCGCAGGCATGCGTCACGACAGGCGTCGGTTTTCACCTGAAGGAAAGCTTTTGCCAGATAGTCGATCTGGGAGTGAACGTTGTGATTGTCGAAAGACGTATCGTTATTATCTCGCGTGGCTTCGATCGCGCGCTTTTGAGACTCCGTCAGGATCGCCAGCATGTCGTAATCTTTGGGCCAGCCGCCATTCGTTCGTTGGAACAACAGAATGTTGGCCACAATTTTTTCGACTTGGTCTGCAGTATAGACTGGCTGGTTTTTCTCCGGTTGGATGATCCGGGAATCGTCTCGAATACCGCGCCAGTGGCTGGCGGAATCGCGAAACTCCGACGTGTCGATGGGTGCTCCCGATACTACCCCGGCGAAAAAGAAGAAACTCCAGATGGTCGCGACCTTCCACATCGTTTGGATTCCTTTAGTCCTGCTGAAATCGAACTCAACACCACGAACAAGCAGTGGTAAACCCCGGCGAATGGAAGTGAAAAAAGAATATCTTGCAGGCCAATTGTCCGGTCCTATCCATCGCGACCAATAGATTTAGTGTGACCTTAGCGATCAGGCTCCTACGTGTGAATGGGAGTCAATTTTTAAACCCGAAACTTCCAGATAAGCTGAGTCCGGTCGGAACGGAGTCCGCAACTTTCGGAAAGCCCAACAGTCGGACCGTTTCGGCCGCCACGCGGATGCTGTTGTTGACACTCCGTTCGTCGGGATAGATGTGGCACATGCTTGCCAGATAAAGTCCGGAAAATGGTGATTTCACTGCGGGGATTTTTGCCGCGAATCCGATGTCGTTCAGTGTGGCTGCGTATCTCGCTCGAAAAACCCAGCAGTGATTGAGATCAGGCAGGATATCACAGCCGGTAATCCGCTCTAGCTCTTTCAGCTGCAGATTTTGAATTTCGGCGTCGCTCATCGCCCATAGGGGATGACTTGTTTCCAGATAACGTGAGAGATACACGAGATGGTTTCCACCGTAACGAGCGGGTGAGACAAAATTTGCCTGCTCGATAATTCCGCCAAAGCTGAATCCAGGGTCCGTTACGTTCGTCCAATACGCTGGCATCAATTGTCGTTTCAATGACAGGATCGTACAGATTGCTCCAAGATACGGAATCGATGCGAGGTCGTTTGCGTACGGCTCGTTAATCGGGTGTAGCAGGTCCGAGAGAATTGACGTGGGAAGGGTTGATACGACAAGGTCTGACTCAATCCGCGAACCATTGACCATCACGCCAGCGACGGTCTCGTCCTTCATGAGAATCGATTCGACTCCGGTCCCTGTCGTGATCTCGACGCCCATTTGTTTGAGTGCGCCAATCCAAGTATCGACCAGTACCTGAAGGCTTCCTTCCAGGTAACCGAGTTTCTCTTTCCCGAATTTCCGGGATTTGGCTCGCTGTCGCAATCGGCCCGCCATCCATGCCAGCGGGATTCGATTCGACGCAGTCCCGAATTTACTGTCGAGCAGTGGTTTCCAGATCGCTTCCGTCGGCTGATTCCCCGCCCAGGCTCGCAACCAATCCAGACAACTCTCATTATGTCGGTTGGCAAAGCCCGAGAAGTTCGACAAGATCGCCGCATTCATGCCGAAACGAAGCCTGGAAATCATGTTGATCGGACTGAACTTCAGCAGATCCCGTGGCCCGTTAAAGGAGTGTATCTTCCCGTTACGGAAGACACCCATTGACGTTTCTCGAAAGATTACACGCTGACTCAAGCCGAGTTCGCTTAGCAACCAGTTAATTTCCGCATCGTGCGTGAAGAAATGGTGATAAAAATACTCCAGGCGATCACAGTCACCCAAAGAAAAGGTCGCACGAAGCCCTCCCGGAGACGGGCTCTTTTCGATCACGTGCACACAAACTCCGGCGCGTGCCAGCAGATACGCAATCGCGAGCCCGCTTGCGGCCGCACCAATGACAACGGCTTTCACGGGTCACCCTGGAAGTAGAATTCGGATCACTCAACCACTCTTGCACAACCGATTGCGGCCGGCCTTTGACGTTCTCGAAAATCCTTCCGATATATTCGCCCAGGATTCCGAGGCAGATTAACTGAACGCCGCCGAGGAAAACAAATTCCAGAGTTCGGCGGCATTGGTCACGCGCTGAAATAATTGCGGCAGCACCTCTGATTCGCAGTAGCAGGGGATGACAATTGAGACCGGCGAATTTGATAATTGCCGACGATCCTGGGGGGCTGATCTTGAATCATATTATCAAGGCTCTTTGCAGGTAGATTTGAATTTCAGTTCTCGCCGCCTGTCCGCCGACGATAGACTCGATAGGGTAATGGAAACTGATCCGGTGATCGGGTATCGAGGGATATTTCTTCGTATTCTGCAGCGATAATCTCTGCCGCTGCCGGCAGAGCCATAATCGGGAGCTCAAGCCCCCAGCGTTCCTGGTAGGCATCGATAATCAGTGCTGGCCGGTTCACTCGCATCTCGTTGACGAAGATTTCCTGAGTGCCCGGAACCACCCACTTCGCGGCTTCGGTCAAATCCATTTTTACTGAAGGGATTTCACCCGCAACGAAGTTCGTATACGAAAAACGGGTTGACGGTTTTCGGTCTGTGCGAGTGTAGAGTTCCGGGAAGAATCCCCATACAAGGATGCGATCGTTTTTTCGCGTTTCGGCTCGAACAAAATCCACAATCGCTCGAGTCTTTGGTGACTCAGCAGCGGTCAGTTGACGTAAATATCTTAATGAGCGATTTGCCGCCGGAAGACACATGCCCGCGAGCAAAACCGCTCCGATAAGCAACCGGAGCCGCCGCATTCCGTCACCGCGCTCTTCGGAAGACTCTGCTGCAGGAACGAGAATTAATGATTCAAACCACCAGCCTGCGAGCAGGCATCCAGCGGGAAGAAGTAGGATAAAGTAATGGCCATAATTGCGACAACCGAGCATTACGGCGACACAGGAAGTCACCCACCAGGCGACATTATAAAGCTTATACCAGTCCTTGATTCCTTCACCCCAGCTCCAGCGGTTTTCTCTGCGAGGCTTAATCCAAAGTAAGATCAGCGGGACGAGCGTTGGAAGGATCTTGTAAAACAGGAAATTGAACATCGCTTTCTGCTTCTGAGGATCGGGCATAGACGCCATATAGTATTTCGTATTGTATTCCCATGCGTAAAACGAAAAATCAGCCCAAGCTCCCGTCACCAGAAATGTCCCAGCAATGATGGTCGCGACGACCAATCCGCCCATCCCGACTCCGATTCCGAGCAGGCAGATCTGTCGGCTGGGAATGCCATGTCCATTCCCGGTTCCGGGGCCGACCCAGGCAAGACACGTCAGCCACGCCAAAGCGGCAAGGACATTCAGTCCAGCCGGTTGCTTTGTAAAGCATGCCAGTGCGAAGCAAACACCGGAAAAGAATCCCAACGTCAGTGGGCTTCTTTGATCCAATCCCTTCCACAAAAGTAACGTTCCTGCGGAGGTGAAGGCGATCACGATCCACTCGGTATTAAACCCCATCAAATCCTGGGCTGGGTAGCCGAATGTCGAATTCAGCCCAAAACAAAGCAGGCTGAATGCAGAGCCCAAAGGAGAAAGAGCGCGCCGACCTAAACGCCACATCAACCACACCAGAACCACCATCAAGCCGGTCAATGCCAGATGCAGGGCGAACATGTTGTTTCGTCCCGCCACGTGAAAGATAAACGCATACACCAAACAGGTGACAGGTCCTCGATGGTCAACGGAATCGCGATAGGGGAGTCCTCCATCGAGAATCACGTTCGCGATGACAGCGCTTGGCGCTTCGTCAACGTGCCAGATCATGACCCCACAGCCGGGCAGACGACAGCCAAGGACAAAAAGGGCCACAAGTACAAACGCGACGGTGTCCCAGTGTGAGTTGGAAAGAGATTTCACGGCAGGGGCGTTCACAATCGGCTCATTTTCTGTAGGCAGGTAAAATGATATTAGTTTGATGAACAATTAGTGATATTGCGGAATGCATAAGTCCCAAGACTGATCGATGGAGTTCATTATTTCGTCGAGCATACGGCACGGTCCTCGTTGTTGATTTCTTGCTGAAGTGCTGCGATTTCAGCGTTCAAGAATGGCCACTCGGCACCTGCGATATTTGCGACCTCTTTGAATCTCCATCGCCAGTCCAAGTTACGCAGGGCAATGGCTCTGTTCTTTGCTGCGCGGTCAGGTGTCCAATCTCTTATCGCCTGCGTCAGGATATCGATAGAGTCGCGGCGTGTGATCGAAGGAAACTCAAGAATGGTGTCACTCGGAAAGTACGCTTTAAAAGAATAATCTGACTTCGGTGGAATTCCAGCAACAATGCAACCGCTTGCGACCGCATACGTCCAACGAGCGGTGACGTATTCCTTTTCTGGATGGGTGTATGGCGCTGGCGATACCAGGTTGCTAAATGCTAAGGCAAACTTCGACTGCCGCAGGTATCGCAAAAGTTGTTTGTGATTTTCGACGGGATCGGCGATAACAGGAGGTCGCCCCTGATAGGTGATGCCGTGACCATTCAGGAATTTCAAATTATCCTCATCGTCGTCCCATTCGGTATGTTGTCGCCCCACTCGAATGAGATCATTTTTGCGATCGCCATGAATGTCGCAATTACGAAGCGCGTCAGTACCCCAGCCAAGGAAGGATGTTTTGACGCCCGTTCTAGCCTGGTATTCACCGACGTCATTTCCGCTCATGACGAATAGATGGTCGAATATGCCTGTGAAATTCAAGATCGGAATTCTTGAGGTCCAAAACGAATCAGTGATCCACGCAAAACAACGATTGTAGTTTCGTCGCCACCCTTTTCTCGTCGCGATGAGTCGCAATCTCCGCGGATCGGTGGAGATGATAAGCAAATCGGGTTTACTTGCGTTTCGATATCGGGACCCGATCGCGCATTCCAATGCGTTTAGAACCGAGGGCCTGTCACCGACCGTTTGCAGCATTGTACACGTTAGCTCTGCAAACAGGTGTGCCATATAGTAAACCGGTGCCCAACCCGGAGTTCGATCAGAAAAGATGATTACTTTCATTTCAGATCTTTGGGCACCGTGTTAGCGACGATCAATTACTAGGAAGAACACCCATCGGTAAAAATCCGCTTCTTAAGAAAAAACGAATTGACTAAGTGTAAAGGCCAAATTTCACACAGCGTAATGTATGGAATTCATTCGCCAAATGCAAGTAAAATGCGACACTGCCCTACTTCGGGTTCCCCAATGCAATGGCAACCGTTTGGAGAAATGAGAGAGTCGGTAGAAGCTAGATCGATCGGGACCCAGTGCGCCAGGATAAGCCCCAGGATTGAAGCGAAGAAACAAATTCTTACAAGTTTAGGAAATCGCTAATTGCCCTGGACCCGACCACAGGGAACACAGCCTTCTCATGGCGGCAACACGAGTTTCTTCGTGGCTGGGTGAGGATTCTCTGTTGATCTGTCAGAATGAGTTTAGCCAGCCAGCAACATTCATGTTCCGGTCCGCTGTGCGTGCAGTTCAACCGATTGGATGCCTTCGATTCGATTCAATTCGGCAACGAGTTCTGTTGGCTTCGAGTCTGGCAGTAAGCGAATTCGGTAGGAGAGTTCCATTGCTGCGCCGTGTCGTACGGTGGTGACAGACATTGGTTCAATTTCGGAAGCATATTTCTTGACGCATTCGAGCACGGTGGCTTCCAATGTTTGTGACCAGTTGAAGCGAACGGCCAAGACCGTCTCGCGATCGATTTCTAATAGGAATCCGCGCCGATCTTGTAAAAGAAATGCAGCGAAACCGACGACCGTCATGCCACAGATCGCGACAACCGGCTGACCAGCTCCAACGGCCATGCCGACGACTACGGCAAATATGACGAATGCGGTATCCTTCGTGTCCCTGACGACCGTACGGAACCGAACGATTGACAGCGAACCGACTAAACTAAAAGCGCGAGCGACGTTGTCGCCGATGACTTGTGTCACCATCGCGATCAAGACACACAGCAAAACAAGAGTGGTCGGAAACGTCCCGGCAAAACCTGTGTCGTGACGAGTCTTGTGATAGATGACCGTAATCACCAACCCCATCGCGAGCGCCACGACCAGTCGAGTCACCAATGTCTGCCAGGTCACTGACGATGATGTATCGACAACCTGACTTAACCAATCAGGCATTGTCCTGTTCCTTCGATTCACAGCCCATTAGTCGATCCTTCGGCACACATCGCTCAACACTGGTACGGTACTTTGAAAATGAAGTGACTTGAAGCTGCTGTTGTTCGATCAGGCGTTTGAACAAGCCTGGCATCGCTCCACGGAATTTCAATTCGAGAATCCGTTTCCCATCCAACAGAGAAACTCCATTCAGCGAACCGGACGGAACCTCCCAGTCATCTACCAGACGTGCTGTCAGCCCATCGTCGATCGTCAGGCGAATCAATCCCTCATCCGTTGTTTTGATCCGGGCAAAACGCTGGTAAATGATCTGAGAAACCGGTCGCAGTGTCTGTTCATCGACTTTTCGGCGAAACCAGTGTCCGTCCCATTCCATTTCGGCGGGGAGAATCAGTCGCGACGAAATATCCGATTCTTGAACGGGAACACGTCGTTTACGAACCAGTCCCTTTCGCTTCCGCTTTTGTTCGAACCAGATCAACGACTCGCGGCCATAACGCCTGAGCCGATACTTCTGTTGCCGAAATCCGTCCATCCGATGAAAAACGTCAAACTGCGGCGTGTCGAGATACAGACTGTTCACCCGATAGCCGTCACCAAACTCGGGATCGAAATGTGGATCAGCATCAAGATGTTGCCGAGCCCAGGCAATAATGTCTTTCGCCTGATCGTCGTCAACCAGAAACTTCAACTCAAATGTTCCTCGGCTCTTCTTTGGTGATGGCGCTTGATTGATCGAGTTTGTCGCATCCATTGCTGCGACTTCGTCACCTGATCGCACGGCATCATTTGACGCAAATGAACCGGAACACGGTCCAGCGGTGCCATTCAATGGGGTCGCCGGATCGTTTGATTCCTCGAGTGGATTCTCACGATATGGACTCAATGACTCGACTTCCATGAACTATTGAGCCCTTTCCGCTTTTTTCAACTGTTCGATCGCCGGGTGTTTCAACAGGAATGCTCGGCGTTGTTCAGCAAATTGTTTTAGACCCATCTGGGGGCGCGAACCTTGCGCAGGAGCAGCGCCCGATACAGTTTGCTCGAATTCTGCAAACGAGGAAAGCTTTCGCGTATCAATTTCAATTTCATGCGCGATCAACTGATGATACTGGGCTACTACTTGCTGAAGCGTGTTCCAATCGAGTGACTCCGTCGCGATCGTTCGAACGTGTTCAAGATATTTTTGTTTAAGGCTCGGTACCGCCAACAACTTGCTACGAAGCGGTTTGCTCGAATCATTCAGTCCCACAAGTGGATCAAGGTCAACTCCACTACCCCCGCGCGATCCGCCACCTGGACCGCCCGGACCTCGCCCACCAGGACCTCCTGGTCCTTGGCCCCCTATTGGTGGTGGACCGTCTCCCGGACGCCCTTCACCAGGGCGACCAGGTCTTCCGCCGCGACCACCTGGTCCACCGGGGCCTCCCGGTCCGCCGGGACCTCCTGGTCCACCCATTCCAGGGCCCATCGGGGGTTGAAACGCTTCATTCATGTCATGCGGGATCATGTGAAACAGACCTTTCTCATCGAGAAAGATCGAATAATCACTGGCGCGAACCCAATAACCGTCGCCATTAATTAAGGCATTGTCCAATGCCAGGAACCAGAGAGTCTCGTCGATATTCAGCATCGGTGCGAGTGCCTCTTCCAACTGATCCAGTGGCGTTTCATTGAGCGTCTTACAGAGCTTGATCAGGGCATTCCATGCTTTGTCGTTTTCATTTGTTTTGAGCGTATAACGAGATTTGTAGCTCTCGACATTGTCGCCGAGATATTCCAAACCACCTCGCCCCATCGGGCTTCCTTGAACTTTCCATCTCGAACCTTTTGCGCTGGGATAGTTCTCGGTCAGGAAATCTTTGTTGTACTGCTGAGCGTTGACGTACACACCCCAGCTTTCGCCGTTCACCGCCACCTTGACTAAGTTGGCCTTGGGAGCGGGGATGTATTTTCGAGCGATATGCGAGTAAAGCACCGTATGTAAGAACGTCGGATCTTCATGTGCGTTCAAGACATTCAGAGTTTTATACCCATAAAGCCGTTGTTTCGCGTCGACGAAGTCGAATGACAGATTCATCGAGCGTTTTGATCCCGCTTGAACTCCCATCAGCGATGACATCCCACGGAACTGAACCCCGACATTTGGATACTTTTTGCCATCAACAGTCACCGTGGCCGGAACTTCTACGTCCGTACGGCTGAAGTCAGCCAGTTCGGCTTCCCAATCGGCATTTTCAAACTCCAGAAAAATCGTTCGTAGAACAGTCGGATCGTATAGGGATGGACCTTCAATTGGCGTCACATCGCTCGGTGAAAGTTTTGGCCCGGGTTTGCCCGGTTCGCCACCTCGACCGAACCCACCAGGCCCGCCGGGGCCGCCCCCCGGTGGGCCTCCCGGAGGCCCACCCAGAAAACCGCCCAGAAAGCCACCTGGCGGACCACCCGGCCTGCCGCCAGGAGGACCACCCGGAAAACCACCGGGACCGCCGCCACCGAATGGGCCTGGCCCACCAGGGCCACCTGGTCCACGACCGGGGTTCGCCTTTAAAAACTCACGTGCTGCCGCTCGTTCTTCTTTGTTCAATCGTCCGTCATTGTCCTTGTCAAACTGTGCAACCACTTTTCTGTCGCCGCCCATAGGACCACCCGGTCCGAATCCACCGGGCGGACCAAACTGTGGCTCAGGAAATGAAAATTCTTTTCCTTTGAGTTCAGCCCATTTCGTTTTTTGCGCATCAGTCAACACAGCCAAAGCATCCTCCAGCGACTGTCGACGCAGTTCGGGAGGGGCAAATGGCGGGACGCCGGCCCCGGACAACTCCTTCAACTTTCCTCGCTGGTCATCGTTCAATTTCAGCTGCTCGGCAATTTCGGGACGATTCAGCGCGGCCAAAGGATCTCGCTGTAATAGCAATTGATTGAGACGAGATTTCTGTTCTGGCTTCAAGTCAAGCCGCAACTTTTCGTCAAGTTGCTTCGTCAAAGCGTCCGTTTTCGAACGCATTTCGTCGAACTTTTTTCTGCGTTCCTCTTCTTCGATTGAAAACAAATCTTGAAAATTGACGCCGCCCTGAAGAGCCTGCATCTTTTCCCGCATTTCCTCTTGTAATTCATTCGCTCGTTTTTTTTGAGCATCAGTCAGTGAAAGCTCTTGTTGAACTTCAGGGGTCATGACAAGCATGAGTTCCGAAGTGGGCATGCCGCCAGGCCCACCAAAACCTCCTGGCCCACCGGGTCCACGAGGAGGACCAAATTGTGCGAAGATCGCCGCCGCTCCGATTGTGATCACAATCACGGCTGAATAAATCGTATTTCTCATGTTTGCCTTATCCGCATTGCTGAAATGGGAACGCACTGGATCGGTAACTTAGATATTAGTCACGAAAGTACAGACAAAACCGCCTAAGTGTCACCCGTTTTGCGAAAATATTCTCGGAAATTTCATTTTTCCAAATGCGATGTGCCAGCACTCGTCTGGAATGGATCATTGCTTTAGCCACGCGGACACCTTCGTCTGCGATGCTTCCGCTACCCTCGAAAAAGCTGTGTCCCTCAGGTTGGCCAACTTCACAAGTTCACGCCTTGTCTTCGAGAGGGCGTGGTTCCACCCGAGCCGTCTTCTCTTTTCGTAGGGTGCGGTCGAGTCTTCGAGCCCCACCATTCCCCCCCAAAAAAAGTTGGCAAAGTTGGTCAACATCCCTGTTTCATAGCGTTTTGACACGTTTGAACTTAGTCAACTTCACAAGTTCACGCCTCGTCTTCGGGAAGGCAAGGCTCCACCCGAGCCGTCCTCTGTCTTCGTAGGGTGCGGTCGAGTCTTCGAGCCCCACCATTCCCTAAAAAACAAAGTTGGCAAAGTTGGCCAACTTCCCTGTTTCATAGCGTTTTGCATGTTTGAACTTGGCCAACTTCACTCGTTCACGCCGAGTCTTTGGGAGGGCCGGCCGAAGCGGCAGAGAGTTGAAGGGTTG
>CAILLA010000074.1 GCA_903834925.1 uncultured Schlesneria sp. | reverse complement strand
TGCGGTCGTTTCGATGACCCTTTACGCTTCGCCATCCTTGGCTCCCTCGGTGACGTGTTTTGTTCACACTCACAACATCGCAGAGAGCCAGGGTTTCTAAAACATCATTTCCGAGTCGCGCGTTCCCCTAAAGTGCAGTTTCAAAGGAACGGTGCGTGAAATAACGATGTAAACCAATTGTTCCACCGATTCCAAAAGAAACAAACCACATTCCAGCACAAATAGGCAATTCAATTCCAGACAGTCCATAGCGAACTGCAACCGCAACAGCAATCAGTGTTGCAATTGCAGGTATAACGTTCATAAGAAAAACATGAATGAATTGTCTTCTAATGATAACTGCATTTTTAATGCGGTATTTGGGGTGATCGATTTCATGGGTGAATGGACGATGTGGAATATTGTTGGACGGGGGATCGGGTCGGTGAATCATGGTTTGGATTCGAGCCCTTCTGCAAGAAAGTCGGCGAGATCGACAAGAGTTTGATATTGTTGCAGCAGTTCAAATGACATGGGCCGATCAAAATCTTCCTGGATTGATAGCGCAAATGCTGCGATACGAATCGAGTCCATTCCTTGCGATGCGAAAGACCGATTCGAATCAATCCGGTCGACAGGGACGTTGAGCTCCTTCGAGAGGATTCGCCTTAAAATCTCGACCAAAGGTTCGACGCCGGCAGAATGAGCGTAAGCTGGCAAGCTCCGTTTCGCCACTTGTTGCGTGTTATCCGTCATTCGCGTCGAAGAATAAACGCGAATGACGGATAAAGTTTCATTTTGGTAACCCGTCCGACATGCGTGACGCTGAACCTTGCCGCTGGAAGTTCGCGGAAATGTTGTCGGCCGAACAAAAACGATTTCGTTTAGCATGACATCAAACTGATCGCCAACATCTGACCTGAGTCTTTCCACTGCCTTTTCAAGCTCATTTTGCGCTGAGGCGGCCTCCGCCGAAAGATCACCTTTCCACCGTGCCATTTCCCGAGTTCCTTCAGCGACGACGATGACATTTTCATCACCGTCTTTCTGTAGGGAGAATGCCGCACAGGTATTCGCATTAATAAAGTTCAAGTGTCTTGCAACAAGTTGTTCAATATCCTGCGGATAAAGATTCCTTCCGCGAATAATCATCAGATCTTTAAGGCGTCCCGTGACATGAATCTCGCCGTTTCTCGCAAATCCATAATCGCCAGAGCGAAACCAGGCACGGTCGTCATTTGCCAAACGGGCATGAAATGCTTCACGCGACTCCTCGTCTTTGCCCCAGTAGCCGGCCGCAATACTTGAACCATGAATCCAAAGCTCGCCGATCATAGTGTCGGCGGATTCGTGCTTCGTTATTGGGTTGACAACTCGAACATCCAGATCATTCCCAACGGTTCCGCAACTGACATTCGCGACGACGCGGGACGAGTCCTCGTGATCAACGTCTCGCACCTGATGCGACTCTAAGCTAATGGCATCCAGATTCGCGACACATGCATTGCGCAAAGGTGGGCCGCCAGATACAAACAGCGTTGCTTCAGCAAGCCCGTAACATGGAAAAAAGGCATTTCGTCGAAATCCACAGTCGCGAAACCCCGTGCTGAAACACTCTAGCGTTGATGCACGCACGGGTTCTGAACCGTTGTAAGCGATTTTCCAACTGCTCAGATCAAGCGTTCGCTTTTGCGATTCGCTGACGTTGTGAAGACAATGTTCGTACGCAAAATTCGGGCCACCTGATGATGTCCCACGATATGTCGTGATCGCTTGAAGCCAGGTCGAGGGGTCGCTGAGAAACGTTGTTGGCGACATCAGTATCGATGGAAATCCAACAAATAGCGGCTGAAGAACCCCTCCGATCAATCCCATGTCGTGAAACATTGGCATCCACGAAACTACAACCGAAGTCTTGTCGTGTTCAAAATGCTGTTGGATTAATTGTTCATTCGCAACAATATTCGCATGTGTGACAATGACTCCTTTCGGGGTTGCGGTGGATCCAGACGTGTATTGGAGAAACGCCACCTGATTGGAATCAAGTTCAGGAAAATCGGTAACTCCACGAAATTGAATGGCGTCAGTCGCGATCGCTCGGGCAATTGGGATCGCTGTGGCAAACTCACCGCTCACGTGAGGATATGTCTCAGCGTTACAGAGCAACAGCTTTGGATGGCAATCGCGTGCGATTGCTAGAATCCGTTCCGCGCTCCGGTTCTTTTTGGGGGGATAGGCCGGGACGGCAATGATCCTGGCGTATAAACACCCGATGAACGCCTCAATGAAAGCCAGGCTTGGGGAGTACATCATTAATGCCCTGTCGCCAGGTTGAGCGAAACGGAGCATTTCCGCTGCGATCGTTCGCGCGCGCTGATCCAGTGCCGCATATGTCAATGATGAGACACTCTCATTTGCTTCAATAAACGTAAACGCAATTGATTCGCCTGAGTTAATCGCGTGAACACCGAGCTCATCAAGAATTGTTCGTGGAAAACGATCAACCGCGAGATCTCGGTTGTGCTGGTGAATTCCTACAGATTTTGCTGCAGGAACATTCGTTTTATTGATTGTCGACATCGTTAAACAGGCTTACCCTCAAGAGTTCCCAGCCGCTAATCTTCACGACGGCATTCCAATGATCTTGAAACCAATCGGCACAATGTGAATGATCGAGCTTCACAATGTCGTTTAAGACTATCTGCCAACAGGAGGCATATTCTTGACAAACCACGCCGTCGATTTCGTTCGCGAATCGATATCGGCTGTTCCGCCGGGCTTGAACGAATGATTCACTTCTTGCCAGCTTTCGTCGTAAGGAGTCACAAATTCGTGATTAATCGCTGGCGTTAAAAGATGATCAAGCTCGACAGAGTTTTGAACGTCAACAATATGATCGTTCTTGTTATGCAGAATGATCGTCGGCGGGAATTTGGAAATGCCGGTTCGGATGTCCGACGTGAGAAATCCAAAAAAATCGGCAAGTACTTTAACCGCCCCCAAAGCACTCGATGCAACGTAAGTCATTGCGGTCGTGGCACCGAGAGAAAAACCGATGAGGCCGAGACGATCAGCATCAGCGTCCGGACGCCTCGCCACAGCGGCGACCGCATCGCGTAGCGCCTGAACAAACGGAGTCGTATCCGTTACATGTGGATTGTCGTCGGAATAAAACTGCGGCACGGCAGTCAGATACCCCAATCCTGCCAAATTCTTCGCGAAACCGCGAATCTGGTCTCCATACGGTGCCCCGAGACCAAAATTACCATGCACCAGAATGACAATGGGATACCGGCTTCCATCCGATGGTGCGGGATTCACACTCAACTTGTAGCTGATGCCGTTGCTGATAAACGTATCGTCGGGCATAACGCTTTCTCCAGTTTAATGCGAACCGAGTAAAGACTGGGCACACGCTCAAGAGTCTTTGCATGATTCGCATATCAAGAGAAACGTTGACACCTTTCAAAATCTTTTTGATTTCAAATCTGGACGTCGTCAACCGCTTGGATTGATCACAATTCAGATGGCATTTATCGATTCAAATACCATTCAACTCTAAGCGCTCTCAAGCGTCCATGGCTTGCGCATTTCTCGTGAGAGGAATGAATTGGCCTCGGCGTCGCCGATGAACTCTTCTTTGACGGGATCCCATTTCAGGTCTCGGCCGGTTCGAATGGCAATTGTTCCCAAGTGACAGATTGAGGCTGAGCGGTGACCGATCTCGGGTTCGCAGATCGCTGGCTTACGCGATTGGACGCAGCTGAAGAAATTGCCCATATGGTCGTCGCTGACGTACAACCGCTCGGCAGTCGATGGGAGTGGCGCGACGAGCAGTTCTGGATTGCTCGCTTCGAGCACGCCGCGTGAAACCCAAATCCAGCCGTCGGTGCCGATGAATTTCACCCCATGCTGTTGACCTTTGGGATCGGTCACTGCACCGTTCCAGGCGTTGGCTGACGTGCTGTGACAACTGTGAGTGACACCGTTGGCGTATTTGTATTCGACTTGATATTCGCTGGCGGCGGTGTAGCCATCTGGGATCATTTCAACCGACGGTTTACCTGAAACTGAAACCGGGCCACTTCGTTCCAGTCCCATCCCCCAAAGCGCGATGTCATTGTGATGGGCACCCCAGTCTGTCATTGTCCCGCCAGAGTAATCCCACCAGTAACGAAATGTCGTGTGAGTTCTCTCCGGGACGTAGTCGACACTCCGCGTCTGCCCCTGCCACATGTCCCAGTCCAGTGACGCTGGAACGGGCGCTTTGGAGAAAGGACCGCCACGCTGGCCGGAAGGAAGAAAGACATCGACATGCTTCAACGTACCGATTCTGCCATTCCGGACTAGTTCACAAGCCAGACGAAATTGGGCATTGCTTCGCTGCTGGCTACCGGTTTGCAGGATCCGGCCCGTTGATTTGGCCACCTTGACGATCTGTTTTCCCTCATCCACCGTCAGTGTCAAAGGCTTTTCACAGTAGACATCTTTTCCGGCTCGCATGGATGCAATCGAGATCAGGGCGTGCCAGTGATCGACGGTTCCACAGATGACAACGTCGATATCTTTCCGTTCGAGCAATTTTCGAAAGTCTTTGAACGGAGCGGCGTCAGGCCATTTCTTTTGCGTGGCTGCGACTCGTTGTTCGTCGACGTCACAGACGGCGACGATCGTACCGAACCGGCTGGCCGAATTCGCGTCGCCTGTTCCCATCCCACCGCAACCAATCAGAGCGAGTCGAGGCTTCTCTTTGTTTGAGGGAGCAGAACGGTCGGCGGCCAGTGACTCTTCAACAAACCAACCTGGCAATGTCGTGGAAGCCGCAGCGGCAGCCATCGACTTCAACAACAAACGACGCGAGAACGGTATATGCATGATTGTTCCTGTCAGATTGGTCTGCGGTAATTTGGGAAAAGTTGAAGCAATCGCTGTATCGACGCGATTAACTCAAGAGGAGACAGTGATGACCCGATCAAGGGTTTGAGTCGTCAATGAGTCTGACCATTAGGAGGAAAAAAGGAAACCGAGCCGACGATGTCGTCCTTTTCGAAAATGCATTGGAGGCTTCGTCGTGTGACGACAAACCCTTCGGTCACCCGTAGCGAATTCCGTAGTGTTCGACTCGATTCAATCATCAAATTCGATTGATGTCTTGTCTCGGTCCGGGCTGTCGATGCATAATGCTTTAATTGGCATGAGCATCAAACAATCGATGCCCTCAAATTGATAAGATTTACGGAATTGCCTGAATACCCGGTCGGAGATTTCTCTGAATGTCGTTGCACCGTAATTCTCAGTTAGAAAACCTTCAGTCACTCGTTTGCCGACGAGATCTGTTGAAGGTCGGGCCTCTGGCGTTGTCCGCTTCTGTGTTGCCTGGTCTGCTTACAGGAACCGCGAATGGCGCGTTTGCTCCGTCGCCTAACGCGAAAGCCAAATCAGTAATCTTTCTGTGGATGGGCGGAGGCGTCACTCACATCGATTCGCTCGATCCGAAGCCGCAGGCTCCCGAACAGATTCGGGGGACTTTATCAGCAATTCCGACCGCCATTCCTGGCGTTCAGTTTTCCGAGGTCTGCCCCAACCTGGCTCGAATCGCGAATGATCTGTGTACGGTTCGGTCGTTCTCGCACGACAGTGACGACCATTTACTGAGTCAGGTCTACACCCTTTCCGGTCGCAAGGTGACTCAGGCTCAACTCTTTACCGAACCGAATATCGGCTCAATCGTTCAATATCTGCTCGGAGCTCGCAACGGATTGCCGGGGTACATCGCCGTTCCGGGGATCACTCGACCGGGGCCTCCACCACATAATCTGTTTGTTGGTGGCTGGCTGGGAAATCAGTACGCTCCGTTTTGTGTCGGCGGGCAGCCTGACCAGCCCGACTTCACCGTGGGCGAGAAAGCATTGGTTCCTTCGCCATTGGCTTTTGAAGATTTGAACCCGCCTGAATTGCGCTTCCCCAACGAAGTGACAATCGGCCGCTTGAAACGCCGTAGTGATCTCCGTTCAAGCCTGGAAGAATCGTTACATGGCATTGAACGATCGGGTGCTCTTCCTGCAATGGAAGGACATTTCCATGGGGCACTGAACCTTTTAACTTCACCACAAGTTCGGGACGCGTTCGATATCACCAAAGAATCCGATCCGACCCGTGACGAATACGGTCGTACGAAGATCGGTGGGCGTTGCTTGCTGGCTCGTCGACTGGTTGAAGCAGGTGCTCGATTCGTGCTGGTCGATTATGGATATGACCCCGATTACGGCAACTTATGGGACATTCACAATGTTCCCGAACAGAAGTTCCCTCATGTGTCGGAGATGTGCAAGCGAGGCTACAGCGTCGCCGGGATCGACAAAGCGTTTGCGGCCTTGATCGCGGACTTGAAACAACGAGGGCTACTCGATTCAACACTGGTCGTCTATCTGACGGAATTCGGTCGGACTCCGAAGATCAATTCATTAGGTGGCCGCGATCATTGGGGTGCCTGTGGATCGATGTTCTTCGCTGGTGCCGGGATTCGAGCGGGACAAGTCGTCGGGACCACGGATAAGCAAGCCGCGTATCCGCTCACTCGACCGTATGGTCCAGCCGACATTGCCGCGACGATGTATCACTGCCTGGGGATCGAAACCGAAATGCGAGTTCCCGACAGGCAAAACCGTCCTTCGCCCGTCCTCGACCACGGACATCCGATGGAAGAAGTCCTCGCATAACCGGCACAGTCTTTTGATGCGCGTCGCATGACGGGTTTAGAATAGGGTGATCGTTTGCGCGTTGGTTGAGAGCGCGAGGCGGTTGACGGCATGCGAAAAACGGCTGCGCTCTTTTTTCGGCGGCTGGAAGCCGCCGCTACGTAGCGCCATAAAGTTCGCTGATCGGCTTACCGGTGGCGATCGGGACTGGTCGACCTGTGGCATCCGCAAAATGTTTGGAAGGGTCGATCCCTAGCGACGAAAAGATCGTTGCGACGACGTCACCTGGTGAGAATGGTGTTGTCTCTGGGTATCCACCAATCCGGTCTGATGATCCTACTACGTGTCCTCGTGCGACTCCGGCACCCGCCAGAGCAATCGAATAGACGGCAGCCCAATGTTTACGGCCGGGTGAGAATCCTGCGAAATTCGGTTCGGGGGCGACACGTGGTGCCCTGCCGAATTCGCCCATGCAAACGACCAGAGTCGAATCGAGTAACCCTCGCTGCTGAAGATCTTCGAGTAACGCTGAAACGCTGATGTCGAACCTGGGCAACAAATGGTTCTTCATCGAATCGAAAATGTCGTTGTGAGTATCCCAGCCGTAGGCATCTGTCGTTCCGAATGCGGTATCCTGCCCTCGAATACTTTCGTTAAGGAACACAGTTACCAGCGGAACGCCCGCCTCGACAAGCCGTCGGGACAACAAACATGCTTGCCCTGAACGAAATCGGCCGTACCGATCACGAACGCTGTTCGACTCCTGTGAAAGATCAAACGCCTGTCGGCATCGTGGCGATTCGAGCAAGGAATGAGCCTGCCGATAAAGGTCGTTCATCGCACGCATCGATCGATCGGAATCGGCCTGTTTACGAGCACGATCGAATGCTTCCAAAAGCGATGTTCGAGCCGACTGACGGACGATCGGTAATTCCGGCTGTGGCTCAAGTCCGTCGAGAATAATTGACGGTTGAGTGACATCTCCGATTGTGAGCGGATCATAAGTTCGGCCCAGAAATCCAGCATACTGCCCCGGCGAGGGGGTATCGGGGATCAGAACCGGGCCGTTGAGATGAATGGCCGAATTAGGGAACTGCCCGGTCGGACGGACCCGTTGCAGGATGGCCCCCAGAGCAGGAGCATCTTCGGGGCGGGGCGGAAAGTTCGATGATTTCCGTGGATGAAACTGTCCTGTGAGCGAAAGGTAGATGGCTGATCCATGGTCCAGATCGTCGTGAGACATACTGCGTACGATCGTCATCAAATTCGCGGCACGCGCGATTCGAGGCATGTGTTGGCAAAATCTGACTCCGGGAACCGAAGTGGCAATCGATGAAAATTCGCCTCGAATCCCGTCTGGTGCGTTTGGTTTCGGGTCCCATGTTTCCAGTTGGCTTTGCCCGCCACTGGCTAATAGCACGATGACCGATTTAGCGCGACCAAACCCGATGGGAGTATCGACATCAGAAGACTTTTCTTTTGCTGATGTCGATGCTGGAAAGATCGCGGAATTCGCTCCGAAACCTAATCCCGCCAATGTGCCAATCTTCAACCAATCACGTCGATTGACGCTGAGGCAGTTCAAGGTTTGGTCGGTAACGATTCGAAGCGACATCTTTGGCCCTGGAAATTGTGACCATTGACTTTACCGGTCGACGTGACGCGCGGGCAAGCACGAATATTGTAACCATAATCGTTACTTCGTATCGTCGCCAAACGTCGATTTCTTTCTCAACAGATGATGATACTGTTGAGCGAATCGATGCGATTCGTCCCGGACGTATTGCAACAGCCGGAGTGCAAACGAGTGCTTGCTCAGGACTTTCGGTTCAGACTGACCTGGCAAAAACAACTCTTCTTCTTTCTTGGCCAGCGAACAGACGAACGGAGCTTTGACGTCGATGCTTTCGAGAGCCGCCATCGCGGCGCCGAGTTGGCCTTTGCCTCCGTCGATCAGCAGCAAGTCGGGAAACGGTTCACTCTCTTGTTGTAAGCGTCGGAAATGGCGGCTGACCACTTCTCGCATCGAAGCAAAGTCGTCGACCCCGTCTACCGTACGAATTTTGAATCGCTTGTAGCCTTGTTTGAAGGGAAGACCATCAATGAACTGGACGCAACTGGCAACGGTTTCGCCTCCCTGAAGATGAGCGATATCCATCCCCTCAATGCGCCTGGGTACTGATGGAAGGTCAAATACCTTTTTCAGGCCGAGCAAACCTCGTTTGGGATCGACCTGAAAGACTTCGGGCTGAGCATGTTCCCGCAGATCGCCACACAAATTGAGGTTTTCGAGAGATTTAATCTGATCACGAAGTCGTGCTGCTTTTTCAAACTTCAGTTCTTTGGATGCCAATTGCATCTCGCGTCGAAGTTCTTTGAACAGACTTTCCTTTTTTCCGTCTAGAAATAAGCGGAGTCGACGGATATCCCGCCGGTAAGCTTCTCGGCTGATCCGCTGATTACAGGGAGCGGAACATTGATTAATGCTTGCCAGCAGACATGGACGGAACCAGCGCCAGCGGTCGTCCGCCTCTTTGATATCCAGTGTGCAGTTGCGGAACTGAAATATCTGCTGCAGGACTGCGATCGCGCCTCGCAACCGCTTGGCGTTCGTGAAGGGGCCGTAAAGCTTTGTCCCACGTGGACGTGGTTTGCGCGTGAATTCGACGCGAGGAAATTCCTCACGAATGAAGATTTCGAGATAGGGAAACGTCTTGTCGTCTTTCAACTCTTGATTGAAACGAGGCTGAACATCTTTCACGAGCCTCGCTTCAAGCAACAACGCGTCGACCTCGCTGTCGGTAACGATGTAATCGAGATCCTTGATCTCCGGGACCAGATTCGCCGTACGAATGTCGACAGCGGCTTGTTTCGTGAAGTAACTTCCTGCTCGATTCCTCAAGTTGACCGCTTTGCCGATATAGATCACTCGACCTTTGTCGTCTTTCATCAGATAGACGCCGGGCGAAGAAGGGAACGTTTTCACCTTTTCTTTAGGGTCAATCGGCGGCTGTGGATCGGGGGGGGATTCAGTCATCAAGTGATTTTAAACAAAATGTTAAACCGAGAATACCAACCATGACTGCTGAAAACGTCGTTTGGTCGCGTATGTTTTCAATGGAGGATTTCGCTTCCAAATCGAATTGACCGGTTAGCAACACCGGCCGCATTAAGTTGATGGGGCCTGGTCTTCGGTCGGCTGTTTGTGCGGGGGGCCCTGCTGTGTGCCGTCTTCAGTCACAAAAGGGCTCTCGGAATAGGAGAAGACACTGCGTCTCTGAAGACTCCAAAGTAATTGCACGTAATTCCAATTATGAGAGTGAACGACACTGATTGCGAATCCTGAGTGTTAAATAGCGTGCTTTGCGTAAGTGCGGTACCCAGGCTGGGTCTGAGATCGATTTCTCCAAAACTCGTCCATTGGTTTTGTGTCGCTGATTTC